>NZ_CP104398.1:0-669294 GCF_025311495.1 Limosilactobacillus oris
GATAGCGCTTCCGGCAACCATGCGGGTCGAGCGCTTTTCGCCGATTGAAATGCAGGCGGGTGGCTACGTAAAGCCCGCAACCCAGCGGTTTTATTCGCGGAGTGGGCGGTGTCGCTACCGCCTGGTAATTCAGATGGCACGGGGGGAATATGATGTTAAAAAAGACGAGGGCATTCGTGATGACGGATAGCATTTTAGCACTCCTAATCATTAGTATTGGTTTGGGATCGTTAGCAGTCTGCCAAGTCCAGTTGCATTATCAACAACGGCAGCATTTAATTAAGCTGATCGCGGCCCGGTTACTAAAAGAGGCTAGTGATGGTTACCGAATTCAACATCGCCAGACGGTCATTGACCGGGCTGGCTATCACGCGGTCGCGGGCTCTAATCAGGCCGCAGTGTGGTATCAGGGACGGTTGGTGATTCGACTATGAAACGGTCGGCTTTCACGTTAGTTGAATGTATTGGGTCCTTGCTGGTGACCAGCATGGTGGTAGTGTTAACGGGCTATGCCTTAACCGCGGTTCGAACGACAAGTCGGCCATCTTTGGACCGTGCTACGGACTGGATAATTTGTCTCCAGGAGCTGGAATCGCCAGACCACCGGTTCGCCCTCAAACGGGCTGAGCGTTACCAGCTAGAACTGTGCGACTTGAACCAGCGGCGAATTTATGAACTATGCCTGCGGGATCGTTTGTATCTCCGCGCGCCTAATGGTGGCTATATGCCAATCTTTAGTAATATTAGGGGCGAACAGAGTGCCTTTAAGCGGTTAGATAGTCAGCGGGTTCATGTTACTGTCGTGCGAACCAATGGTCAAAAATTAGAAGGGGTTGTCTGCTTTGAAAAGGATCGGTAACCGTCACCAGGGCTACGTTATGATTACCAGCCTAGTGGTACTTAGCTGCATTTGTATAACACTAATTTTTCAGTACCACTATTATGCGACTCAGTATCAATTGGAGAAGCAGCTGACCGATGAGTTAGTACTCCGGGCACGTCAAAATTTAAGCCAGAAAATCCGGTGAGTGGAAAGCGTTATCTTGAATTTGCAACGGAGAATCGGTAAACTGTTAATGTAATGTTTGTCATTAATTAGGGGGTGACAGGGACATTGCAACAAACACCACAGAAATTGTTTGAACTCTTTGATCAGGGGACTGAAATCCTGCAAGCGGCTTTGCGGAGTTCGTACCTTGACGCCATGCTGGAAAACGCGGAAAACGTGATTGACGGCCGGGTGGCGGTTGAAGATGGGGTGCCGGACAAGAAAACGGTTGAGCAGCTAGAAAAGCTCTATCAGGAAATGCACCTGAAAGACGCTCCGGCTGAAACCATTCGTCAGGTCCTTCAGCTGAGCTTTTTAAAGGTGATTCGTAAGGACGCTATCCAGGCCAACCACCAGATGACGCCAGATACCATCGGCTTCTTAATGGCGTTTTTGATTGAGAAGATCAGTAAGCTTGATCGGCCTTCCACGATTTTCGACCCCGCCGTCGGAACTGGTAACCTTTTGACGACGATCATCAACCAGCTCCAACAAGCCAGTGCTGAGCCAATTCATGGCTACGGAATTGATAATGATTCGGCAATGCTGGAAGTGGCAAGCGCTAGTGTAGCCCTCCAAGGATTAGACGTGGATCTTTTTCACCAGGATGCGATTAATGCGCTGGATATTCCGGAATGTGACTTGGCGGTGGCGGATTTGCCGATTGGCTATTATCCGCTGGACCAGAACACCAAAAACTATAAAACCCGGGCTCAAAAGGGTCATTCGTACGTTCATCACCTCTTGATTGAACAAGCGATGAATTACTTGCGGCCGGGGGGCTTTGGTGTGTTCCTGGTTCCAAGCAACCTCTTCCAAACGAAGGAAGCCCAACCGTTTATCCAGTGGATGCACTCTGTCGGCTACTTACAAGGTTTAATTAACCTTCCGGCGGAGCTATTTGCCAACCAGAATGCCCAAAAGGCCATCCTGCTCTTGCAACGTCATGGTGGCAAGAGCAAGCAGGCGGTCAAGGTGCTCCTTGGCGAATTTCCATCGTTTAAAAAGCCACAGGAGTTCAGTGCCTTTATGCAGGAAATTGACCAGTGGGTCCAGACAAACTTAAATTAATAAAAGGAGACAGTTTTATGTCAAAATCAATTGCAGTTAATGCCGGAAGCTCAACATTAAAGTTTAAGCTCTTTGATATGCCCAGTGAGGAAGTAGTTGCTGAGGGAACCATCGAGCGAATTGGAGAAAAGATGGGTCATGCTAAGATTAAGTATGCTGGTCAAAAGCACGAGGACGACCAACCATTTGCTGACCACGGGGCCGCAATCAAGTACCTGCTTGATCAGCTGATTGCTTTGGGAATTGTTAAGAACTACGATGAGATTACCGCCGTGGGTCACCGGGTAGTTGCCGGTGGTGAATACTTTAAGGATTCTGCCATTATTGACGACGACGTAATTGCAAAAATTGATTCTTTAGCAGAATATGCCCCACTGCATGATCCGGCTGAACTGATGGGAATTAAGGCTTTCCGGAAGGCATTACCAAACGCATTCGCAATTGCTGTTTTTGATACATCATTCCACGCGGAAATGCCGAAGAAGAACGCGCTTTACAGCATTCCTTACGAATGGTACAAAAAGTACGGTGCCCGGAAGTACGGTGCCCATGGTACTAGCCACCGCTATGTTGCTACCCAAGCTGCGAAGATGCTGAAGAAGCCATTGGAAGATCTCAAGCTGATTACGATGCACATTGGTGCCGGTGCTTCTATCACGGCCGTTAAGAATGGGAAGTCCTTTGATACTTCAATGGGCTTCACGCCGCTGGCCGGGATTACAATGGCAACCCGTTCCGGGGATGTTGACCCTTCACTGGTTGCTTTTGTTGAAGGAAAGGCCGGGTTATCCTCCGATGAAATGATTGATGCCTTGAACCACAAGTCCGGGTTACTGGGAATTTCAGAATTATCACCGGACATGCGGGACATCCTTGCCGCTGCTGATAAGGGAAATGAAAAGGCACAATTGGCGTTGGATATTTACGTCAACCGAATCAAGCGTTACATTGGTGCGTACATCGCCGAAATGGACGGAGTGGACGCCATTGTCTTCACCGCTGGTGTTGGTGAAAATAGTGCCCCAGTTCGGAAACTTGTTACTGACAACCTGGACTGCTTCGGCATCAAGATTGACCAGGAAAAGAACCAGTGCCATGGCGTTGAACGGGATTTGTCGGCTGCCGATGCTAAGGTGAAGACCCTGTTGATCCCAACTAACGAAGAATTAATGATTGTTCGCGATATCGAACGCTTGAAAAAAGAAGCTAACTAGGCTTAAACTATGACCGGGAATTTACCGGCTATACGAAAATGTTAATTAAAATGGAGGCTGGGAAGAAACGAACCGTTTTTCCCAGCCTTTTGTCTAATTTAGGGGTGGTTTGATGCAATTTGTAACAGCTGACACGCATTTCTTTCACAGTGAGCTTCTGGGCGTGGATAAGTTTGCGCCGCGGCCATTTCCAGATGTCGCGACAATGAACCAAACGATTATTGATAACTGGAATGCTAAGGTTGGTGAGCACGATATTGTTTACCACCTTGGTGATATCGCCCTCTATTTTACCAAGCCGCCGCGGAAGGCGTACGAAGCAGTTGCCGACGTGCTAGGACAACTCCATGGGCGGTTAGTGCTGGTGAAGGGTAACCACGATAACCGGGCCCTATTCAAGTACCTGGCCGCGCATAATTTTATGGTTGACGGTCACCCTAAGTATGAATTTCATGATGTGGGGGTACTTTTAAAGTACAACCACCGGCAGTACTACTTGACTCACTACCCAATGATGCTGGGAATTGCGCCGCAAATTATTAACCTGCATGGGCATATTCACCACTATGCGGTGCCGGTAAAGGAAAATATTAATGTGGGAATTGATGCGCCGGAACTTGATTACCTGAACCCGCGGCCCGCTTTTGGCGCTCCCGTAAACTTTGCCGAAATTGAACAAATGATTGTCGCTAAGGCAGTCGATTTGGAGAAGCAACGATGAGCTTTATGGTGTAAGATAGAGGAGTTAAATCAATCCAAAAGAAGGTGACAGGGTGAACCGGGCAAAAATTCAAGATTATATTGACCAGCGGGAAGAGCAACGAGCGGATCTTTATCACTATGAAGCGACGGATGAGAAGCACTTCCAGCTGAACGGGCATGCATATGAGCTCGTGAAGGAGTACCGGCACGCCTTTGATGGTGAGGAATTTGCCAAGCGTTTTAGCAATATCCTCAGTAAGTATGACTACATTGTTGGTGACTGGGGATATGAACAGTTGCGGTTAACGGGCTTTTATGACCGGCAAAATCCGCTTTATAATCCCGAACATGGTGTTGAAACAATTGAGGATTTCCTGTATGAGGACTGCAATTTCGGTTGTGCCTATTTTATTGTCCATAATGACAGTGTGCATCTCCCTCGTCAGCATCGGCGACGGAAACGCCACTCACGGGAGCCGGCAATTAAAGAACGGCGGCGGAAAGCTAATCAACCAGTTGTTAAGCACCGGCGCAACCAGCACGCTAAACGTGTGCGAACGGGAAAACACCAGCAAAAATTTGTGATTCGCTCACGGAAACAAGGAGACAAGGATTAGTAATGACCGCTAATTACCAAGCATATTTTATTGACCTCGACGGCACTACCTACAAGGGGAAAAAACGGATTCCAGCCGCGGCCCGGTTTATCAAACGGCTCCAGTCGGCCGGGAAGCAAGTGTTATTTGTAACGAACAACAGTACCAGGTCACCCCAATTTGTTGCCGATAACTTAGCCCAAAACCATGCTATTAACGTGGGCCCTGAAAATATATACACAACGGCACTGGCAACTGCTGACTACTTAGACCAAGTTGCCGGGGAACGACGGTCGGTATACGTAGTGGGGGAAAGCGGCCTCCGAGAGGCTTTAGCTGCGAAGGGGTTCAAGGACGATGATCAGGATCCGGACTTTGTTGTAGTAGGCTTGGATTCCCATGTTACCTATGAAAAGCTGGAGAAGGCGGTACTATTGATTCGGGCCGGTGCAAAGTTTATTGGCACGAACGCTGATAGCAACCTTCCTAACGAACGAGGGATGGTTCCGGGAGCGGGCTCACTTGTTAAGTTAGTGGAGTACGCAACCCAACAAAAGCCGCTGATGATTGGCAAACCCGAAAAAATTATTATGGAAATGGCATTAAAACGAGTTGGTTTAACTACGGCTGATGCGGTGATGGTGGGGGATAACTACCATACGGATATTCAGGCGGCAATTAACGTTGGAATGGACAGCCTGTTAGTGTACACGGGCCTTTCCCGTCCAGCTGAAGTTGAACAAGAAGAGATTCAACCGACATATACGGTGGCGACTTTAGATGATTGGCAGATTGACTAGTCGAAGAGCAATCCTGATTACGCTAGTATGTATTATTAGCGTGTTTAGTGTTGCTCTTTTTATTACGATTAATGTTTCACCATGGTTCATTTCGCATCCTGGATCATTACAAGTCAGTCGAAACGGAATAAATAGTGATTACCGGCGGCTGCTTGCTTACCTTGAGCTCCCAGGAAACCGGTTAGTGTTAGAGCGGATGCCGCTCACCGTTGCGGCACGGGGCCACTTTGCTGATGTGAAACGCTACTTGCTGCTTAATGAGCTGGTTATGGTAGTTAGTACGTCAGCTGCTTGCATACTTTTGCAAAAAGAAAAACGGCGGCAACAACTTTGGCAGTTGCTGTCACCGTTAACGTGGGGGATGAGCATCTTAGCGGTTATTTTGACAATGATGCTGGTTAACTTTCCTAGTTTGTTCATTACCAGCCATTACTGGCTCTTTGCTAAGATGGACTGGGTGTTGAATCCGCGGGTGGACCCGATTATTTTACTGATGCCGCTGAGCTTTTTTACAAAGCTGTTTATAGTTTGGGTGAGTTTAGTCTTTTTCTTCCTCGCGGTACTCTGGGGATACCTCCACTTCGCCACTGGACTTACCAAATTTCGACTTTAGGAAACCGAAAATTGCTGGGAGCAGGGTTACAAAGATAATCCCGAGAATAATTACCGAGAAGTGTTCTTGAACAAAGGGCAGGTTTCCAAAGAAGTAGCCTGAACCACAGCAAAGGATTACCCAAGCTAAGCAACCAGTGATACTGTATGGGATAAAGCGGCGGTATGGAAAGCCAGATCCTGCCGCAGCAAAGGGGGCAAAAGTTCTAATGATTGGCATGAACCGGGCAAGGATGATTGCGGGCGCACCGTGCCGCTCAAAGAAGGCTTCCGATTTTGCTAGACTTTCTTTATTAATCAGTTTGCCAAAGAGCGAGTGATTAGAAAGAGTCTTGCCGATTTTATGACCGATTAAGAAGTTCAGTGAGTCACCACCCAGGCAGGCGATTAAGAAAAGCAGGGCAAAAATCCAGATGTTGAGGTTATAACGGGGGTCAGCAGCAATCGCACTGGCAGCAAACAGCAACGAATCCCCAGGAAGAAACGGCATGATTACCGCTCCAGTTTCAATGAAGATAATTGCAAACAGGATTAGGTAAGTCCAGTCGCCAAACTGATTTACAATTTGGATGATGTGCGTGTCGATATGTAATATAAAGTCGATCAGTGTAGTCAACGATATTCTCCTTTTCTTATAGCTAGTTAACAGTGATGAAGTTTAGCAGGAAATCTGCGCCTTGTGAAGATAGCAGGGACAATATTAGGATAAACGTAATAAATCTGAAATGTTTGAACTTGGCGAATAGTTCGCTATCAGTCCACTTTTAGGCCCTGAGTCTGGTGGAATTGTTGCTAAAACTTAGCCGATGTTCCACGATAATGAGCAAACACTAAATGATCGTTCATTATTTAGTGTTTTTGACTAGTAGCTAAGGTTCAAAATGTTGTTGACAGTAATTGGTAATTCTTGTATAGTAATTAACGTTGTCAAACGGAATAAGCAGCTTTGAAAAAAGTCGTTGACATCGTTTTGACAGCATGATATATTATTTAAGCTGCTTGTTTGAGAGCTAACAAATAATTGCTTAAAATTAGTTGTTGACTTGATAGTGGTAGCTGTGATAAAATATAAAAGCTGTCTGATGACAGCTTGGTAGACCTTTGAAAACTGAACAAAGTTTCGACAAATCAAATGTGTAGGGTCTTCGGTCACTTCGGTGATTGAAGCAAAAACATTTGCGAAGTCAATTCGCTTAATTAATTTGAAATAGAGCTATTCAAGTTCTTATATTTTATATGAGAGTTTGATCCTGGCTCAGGATGAACGCCGGCGGTGTGCCTAATACATGCAAGTCGAGCGCACTGGCCCAACAGAAATGACGTGCTTGCACTGATTTGACGTTGGATTCCCAGTGAGCGGCGGACGGGTGAGTAACACGTGGGCAACCTGCCCTAAAGCGGGGGATAACATTTGGAAACAGGTGCTAATACCGCATAACTTGGAAAACCACATGGTTTTCCAATAAAAGATGGTTTCGGCTATCACTTTGGGATGGGCCCGCGGTGCATTAGCTAGTTGGTAAGGTAACGGCTTACCAAGGCGATGATGCATAGCCGAGTTGAGAGACTGATCGGCCACAATGGAACTGAGACACGGTCCATACTCCTACGGGAGGCAGCAGTAGGGAATCTTCCACAATGGGCGCAAGCCTGATGGAGCAACACCGCGTGAGTGAAGAAGGGTTTCGGCTCGTAAAACTCTGTTGTTGGAGAAGAACGTGCGTAAGAGTAACTGTTTACGCAGTGACGGTATCCAACCAGAAAGTCACGGCTAACTACGTGCCAGCAGCCGCGGTAATACGTAGGTGGCAAGCGTTATCCGGATTTATTGGGCGTAAAGCGAGCGCAGGCGGTTGTTTAGGTCTGATGTGAAAGCCTTCGGCTTAACCGAAGAAGTGCATCGGAAACCGGGCGACTTGAGTGCAGAAGAGGACAGTGGAACTCCATGTGTAGCGGTGGAATGCGTAGATATATGGAAGAACACCAGTGGCGAAGGCGGCTGTCTGGTCTGCAACTGACGCTGAGGCTCGAAAGCATGGGTAGCGAACAGGATTAGATACCCTGGTAGTCCATGCCGTAAACGATGAGTGCTAGGTGTTGGAGGGTTTCCGCCCTTCAGTGCCGAAGCTAACGCATTAAGCACTCCGCCTGGGGAGTACGACCGCAAGGTTGAAACTCAAAGGAATTGACGGGGGCCCGCACAAGCGGTGGAGCATGTGGTTTAATTCGAAGCTACGCGAAGAACCTTACCAGGTCTTGACATCTTGCGCCAACCTCAGAGATGAGGCGTTCCCTTCGGGGACGCAAAGACAGGTGGTGCATGGTCGTCGTCAGCTCGTGTCGTGAGATGTTGGGTTAAGTCCCGCAACGAGCGCAACCCTTGTTACTAGTTGCCAGCATTCAGTTGGGCACTCTAGTGAGACTGCCGGTGACAAACCGGAGGAAGGTGGGGACGACGTCAGATCATCATGCCCCTTATGACCTGGGCTACACACGTGCTACAATGGCCGGTACAACGAGCAGCTAACCCGCGAGGGTGTGCAAATCTCTTAAAGCCGGTCTCAGTTCGGACTGCAGTCTGCAACTCGACTGCACGAAGTCGGAATCGCTAGTAATCGCGGATCAGCATGCCGCGGTGAATACGTTCCCGGGCCTTGTACACACCGCCCGTCACACCATGGAAGTTTGTAACGCCCAAAGTCGGTGGCCTAACCATTTGGAGGGAGCCGCCTAAGGCGGGACAGATGACTGGGGTGAAGTCGTAACAAGGTAGCCGTAGGAGAACCTGCGGCTGGATCACCTCCTTTCTAAGGAATAAAACGGAACCTGCACATAGTTGAAACTTTGTTTAGTTTTGAGGGGTTTACCCTCAGAGCTTGTACTTTGAAAACTAAATAATATCTAATTTCTTTTTATTGAAAACAATAAACCGAGAACACCGCGTTATTTGAGTTTAATTAACGAAATAATCGCTAACTCAATTAATCAGGGTGATCACGAAGTGATCATCAAGGTTAAGTTATGAAGGGCGCATGGTGAATGCCTTGGTACTAGGAGCCGATGAAGGACGGGACAAACACCGATATGCTTCGGGGAGTGGTAAGTACACTTTGATCCGGAGATTTCCGAATGGGGAAACCCAACCAGCTTAGTCGTTGGTTACCTGACTAGTGAATCTATAGCTAGCAGGGGGAAGACGCAGTGAACTGAAACATCTCAGTAGCTGCAGGAAGAGAAAGAAACATCGATTCCCTGAGTAGCGGCGAGCGAAAGGGGAAGAGCCCAAACCAGTGAGCTTGCTTGCTGGGGTTGTAGGACTGAACAATGGAGTTACCAAGATGCGACGTAGTCGCAACAGCTGGGAAGCTGTGCCAGAGAGGGTGATAGCCCCGTAGACGAAACGTCACATTCTCCGTTCAGGATCCTGAGTACGGCGGGACACGTGAAACCCCGTCGGAAGCAGCGAGGACCATCTCGCAAGGCTAAATACTACCTAGTGACCGATAGTGAACCAGTACCGTGAGGGAAAGGTGAAAAGCACCCCGGAAGGGGAGTGAAAAAGTTCCTGAAACCATGTGCCTACAAGCAGTCGGAGCCCGTTAAAGGGTGACGGCGTGCCTCTTGCAGAATGAACCGGCGAGTTATGATTGCATGCAAGGTTAAGACGGAAAAGTCGGAGCCGTAGCGAAAGCGAGTCTTAAATGGGCGAATGAAGTATGTAGTTATAGACCCGAAACCAGGTGACCTACCCATGTCCAGGTTGAAGGTGCGGTAAAGCGCACTGGAGGACCGAACCCGTGTCAGTTGAAAATGGCTGGGATGAGGTGTGGGTAGCGGTGAAATTCCAAACGAACTTGGAGATAGCTGGTTCTCTCCGAAATCTCTTTAGGGGGAGCCTTGAGGAAAAGAATCATGGAGGTAGAGCTACTGTTTGGACAAGGGGCCCGTCATGGGTTACCAACTTCAGATAAACTCCGAATGCCATCGATTTATACTCAGGAGTCAGACGATGAGTGATAAGATCCACCGTCGAAAGGGGAACAGCCCAGATCACCAGTTAAGGTCCCTAAATATATGCTAAGTGGAAAAGGATGTGGAGTTGCATAGACAACTAGGATGTTGGCTCAGAAGCAGCCACCATTTAAAGAGTGCGTAATAGCTCACTAGTCGAGTGATCCTGCGCCGAAAATGTACCGGGGCTAAGCATATTACCGAAACTGTGGATGTGCACTACGTGCACGTGATAGGAGAGCGTTCTAAGGGCGGCGAAGTCAGACCGTGAGGACTGGTGGAGCGCTTAGAAGTGAGAATGCCGGTATGAGTAGCGAAAGACAGGTGAGAATCCTGTCCACCGAATGACTAAGGTTTCCTGGGGAAGGCTCGTCCTCCCAGGGTAAGTCGGGACCTAAGCCGAGGCCGAAAGGCGTAAGCGATGGCTAACAGGTTGAGATTCCTGTACCAGTTGAATGCGTTTGAATGATGGAGGGACGCAGGAGGCTAAGCGAACCGCACGATTGGAAGAGTGCGGCCAAGCAGTAAGTCAGTAACTGAGTCAAATGCTTAGTTGCGAGTTGACAAGCTGTGATGGGGAGTGAAATTAAAGTAACGAAGTCGCCGATGTCACACTGCCGAGAAAAGCTTCTAGTGAGTATTCAACTGCCCGTACCGCAAACCGACACAGGTAGTCGAGGAGAGAATCCTAAGGTGAGCGAGAGAACTCTCGTTAAGGAACTCGGCAAAATGACCCCGTAACTTCGGAAGAAGGGGTGCTGGTCGCAAGGCCAGCCGCAGTGAAAAGGCCCAGGCGACTGTTTATCAAAAACACAGGTTTCTGCAAAATCGTAAGATGAAGTATAGGGGCTGACGCCTGCCCGGTGCTGGAAGGTTAAAAGGATGGGTTAGCTTCGGCGAAGCTCAGAATTGAAGCCCCAGTAAACGGCGGCCGTAACTATAACGGTCCTAAGGTAGCGAAATTCCTTGTCGGGTAAGTTCCGACCCGCACGAAAGGCGTAACGATCTGGGCACTGTCTCAACGAGAGACTCGGTGAAATTGAAATCCCTGTGAAGATGCAGGGTACCCGCGACAGGACGGAAAGACCCCATGGAGCTTTACTGTAGCTTGATATTGAGTGTTTGTACTGCTTGTACAGGATAGGTAGGAGCCGTAGAAAGCGGAACGCTAGTTTCGCTGGAGGCGCTGGTGGGATACTACCCTTGCATTATGACCACTCTAACCCGCAGCACTGAACGTGCTGGGAGACAGTGTCAGGTGGGCAGTTTGACTGGGGCGGTCGCCTCCCAAAAGGTAACGGAGGCGCCCAAAGGTTCGCTCAGAATGGTTGGAAATCATTCGGAGAGTGTAAAGGCACAAGCGAGCTTGACTGCGAGACAGACAGGTCGAGCAGGGACGAAAGTCGGGCTTAGTGATCCGGTGGTTCCGCATGGAAGGGCCATCGCTCAACGGATAAAAGCTACCCTGGGGATAACAGGCTTATCTCCCCCAAGAGTCCACATCGACGGGGAGGTTTGGCACCTCGATGTCGGCTCATCGCATCCTGGGGCTGTAGTCGGTCCCAAGGGTTGGGCTGTTCGCCCATTAAAGCGGTACGCGAGCTGGGTTCAGAACGTCGTGAGACAGTTCGGTCCCTATCCGTCGCGGGCGTAGGAAATTTGAGAGGACCTGTCCTTAGTACGAGAGGACCGGGATGGACATACCGCTGGTGTACCAGTTGTTCCGCCAGGAGCATCGCTGGGTAGCTATGTATGGACGAGATAAACGCTGAAAGCATCTAAGTGTGAAACTCGCCTCGAGATGAGATTTCCCATTCCCTTCGGGGAAGTAAGACCCCACAAAGATGATGTGGTAGATAGGATGGAAGTGGAAGTGCAGTGATGCATGGAGCGGACCATTACTAATCGGTCGAGGACTTAACCAAGGCAAAGCGGAAAGGTTTGTTGGAAAGGGATAGATATTGTTTAGTTTTGAGAGCGCAAGCTCTCATCTCGGAAGAGATGAAGTGTGGTGATGATGGCTTGAAGGATACACCTGTTCCCATGCCGAACACAGAAGTTAAGCTTCAACACGCCGAAAGTAGTTGGGGGATCGCTCCCTGCGAGGATAGGACGTTGCCACGCGTTTATGGAGGATTAGCTCAGTTGGGAGAGCGTCTGCCTTACAAGCAGAGGGTCACAGGTTCGAGCCCTGTATCCTCCATTGAGCATTAGCTCATGAGCCGTTAGCTCAGTTGGTAGAGCATCTGACTTTTAATCAGAGGGTCGTGGGTTCGATCCCCACACGGCTCATTGCCAAATGACTAGCGGTTTGGTATAATACCGAAGGAAACTTGCCGACTTAGCTTAGCTGGTAGAGCATCTGTCTTGTAAACAGAAGGTCGGAGGTTCGACTCCTCTAGTCGGCACTTAAATATGCGGAAGTAGTTCAGTGGTAGAACATCACCTTGCCATGGTGGGGGTCGCGGGTTCGAATCCCGTCTTCCGCTTTGTCAATTCCTATAATGCCGGGGTGGCGGAATTGGCAGACGCACGGGACTTAAAATCCCGCGGTTAGTGATAACCGTACCGGTTCGATCCCGGTCCTCGGCACTTACACGCACCCATAGCGCAATTGGATAGAGTGTCTGACTACGAATCAGAAGGTTGAAGGTTCGACTCCTTCTGGGTGCATTTTCGGGAAATAGCTCAGCTTGGTAGAGCACCTGGTTTGGGACCAGGGGGTCGCAGGTTCGAATCCTGTTTTCCCGATTTCTAATATTTATATATTAGCATTCGCGGTGTAGCTCAGCTGGCTAGAGCGTCCGGTTCATACCCGGGAGGTCGAGGGTTCGATCCCCCCCGCCGCGATTTGACTGGCTGTTTTGGACCTTTAGCTCAGTTGGTTAGAGCAAGCGGCTCATAACCGCCCGGTCGTAGGTTCGAGTCCTACAAGGTCCATCGGGCATTTGCTCTGATGAATCTGGTTTTTGTACATATGGAGGATTACCCAAGTGGCTGAAGGGGGCGGTCTTGAAAACCGCTAGGCCGTGAGAGCGACGCGAGGGTTCGAATCCCTCATCCTCCTTTTATTATTATCGCGGGGTAGAGCAGTCTGGTAGCTCGTCGGGCTCATAACCCGGAGGTCGTTGGTTCAAATCCAGCCCCCGCAATTTTTGGTCCGTTGGTCTAGTTGGTTTAGGACGCATCCCTGTCACGGATGAGATCACGAGTTCGAGTCTCGTACGGACCGTTTTGGCTCGGTAGCTCAGTTGGTAGAGCAACGGATTGAAGCTCCGTGTGTCGGCGGTTCGATTCCGTCCCGCGCCATCTGTTTATCATGCGGGTATAGTTTAGTGGTAAAACCACAGCCTTCCAAGCTGTTGTCGCGAGTTCGATTCTCGTTACCCGCTTTTACTATATGGGCCTATAGCTCAGTTGGTTTAGAGCGCACGCCTGATAAGCGTGAGGTCGATGGTTCAAGTCCATTTAGGCCCATTGGAGAATTACTCAAGTTGGCTGAAGAGGCGCCCCTGCTAAGGGTGTAGGTCGCGAAAGCGGCGCGAGGGTTCGAATCCCTCATTCTCCGTTTATGACCCGTTAGTCAAGTGGTTAAGACACCAGCCTTTCACGCTGGTATCGTGGGTTCAAATCCCGCACGGGTCACTTTTATTATCGCGGGGTAGAGCAGTCTGGTAGCTCGTCGGGCTCATAACCCGGAGGTCGTTGGTTCAAATCCAGCCCCCGCAATTTTTGGTCCGTTGGTCTAGTTGGTTTAGGACGCATCCCTGTCACGGATGAGATCACGAGTTCGAGTCTCGTACGGACCGTCATAAAGGTTGAGTTGTTTGCTCAACCTTTTTTAGTTTAAAACAAAAAATGAGGTTAGGGAGAAGCGCTAATACGCTCAATCTCTTAACCAGCTTAAACTGATAATGTTACAGTACGACCGGCTGACAGGGCTAACTGCGTAGCAAAAAAAGCGGCTGTGTTTGGTTAGAAAACCAGACACAGCCGCTTGCTGCCGTTCACAGCATTAAAATTACCGCACGGAACGGTAAACCTCATCATAGTAGTAATTATCAGAGCCCATAGTAGTAAAGTTGGTTAAACTAGCGAAGGGATCACTTTTTTTCCAAGCAGTCAAATCTTCGAAGCTATCCCAGGCGGTGATTAATACCAGCGTTGAACTCTCCGCCTTATTGGCAACGGAAGTCATCAGACCGGCATTCATCGCAGCAGGCTTGTCAGCAATCACTTTTTGTAAGCTGTTGTAGAGAACTTGCTGCCGGTCACCGTTAACCTGGAAAGACTGGTAATAAAAGAGTCCGTTGTAGTTACTGTCCATGGTTTCGTCAAGAACGGTTAGGACTACCGGATTTTTAAAAATTGGATTTTGATTTGATAGATCGAACAGGGCCAGCTTGTTGCTGTGGGTTGATGCTTGCATTAATTTAAACTTGCGGTCTGGGTGGTCATCAATAATTCCCTGGAGAATCTGGTGGGACCCAAATGTAAAGCTGAGTTTAGTTAGCACGGGAATTCCTCCTCATAATAATAGTCAATTACTATTATAGTACAAATTGCGGAGGCAATTAGAAAAAAATCTGGACTTTGTTTATTTACTTACAAAAAGTTAAAGAATTTCTTGAGAAGTCTTTTATCGCTAGATAGAACATAGTATAATATTATATATACTGATGAATGTTGCATAAAGAGAAAAGAAGGAGGCTTTTACTTAATGGTTACTCTATATACGTCTCCAAGTTGTACTTCTTGCCGCAAAGCGCGTGCTTGGTTGCAAGAACACGACATTCCGTTTACGGAGCGCAATATTTTTTCTGATCCTTTATCAGTTGATGAAATTAAAAATATTTTACGAATGACAGAAGATGGGACTGAAGATATTATTTCGAAACGTTCCAAAGCATACCAAAGTCTGAAGGTTGACTTAAATGCCTTGCCGATGAAGGCTCTCTACAAGCTGAGCAGTGAGAACCCAGGCTTGTTGCGACGCCCAATCATTATGGATGACAAGCGCCTGCAGGTGGGATACAACGAAGATGAAATTCGGCGGTTCTTACCACGTCAAGTGCGGGAACTTGAGTTGGCAGAAGCACAGCGGAAAGCTGACCTGATTTAATCAAAACAGTATCTAACAGTAAACCAGCAGTGGTCAACGGGCATCCTTGCCTTGTTGCCACTGTTTTAGATTACTTTACTTTTATTGGAAAACCTTTAGAATAGATATAAGGAATTATTGTTAAGGAGGTGCTGGGCTTTGGAAATGGAAAGAATCAATGAAAATACGATTCGGGTCCTGATCAGTAACGATGACCTGGATGTCCGGGGAATCACAATCCTGGACCTGCTCGGCGACCATCAACAAATTGAGGATTTCTTTTATAGTATCCTTCGAGAGGTGGACACGGATCACCAGTTTGCCGACAATGACGCAGTGACCTTTCAGGTAATGCCGACTGGCAACGGGCTGGAATTATTTATCAGCAAAAATTCCAGTGACGAAAAGCTCAATAGTGAAAATAACGAACAAATTGCGCAGTACATTAAAAATAATATCATGCAGGCCCGCGCTAAGCAGCAGGAGGACCGGCGGACAACGGTTGACCAGGATGGTGACGCGCAGCCCCAGGCAATCAGCTTTTCGCACTGGCAAGTGGTCCAGTTCCCGTCCTTTGAGGAACTCGTCGACTACGCGCGAATCCAGGATGATGATGACCTGGTGAGTGAACTTTACAAGTACCAACAGAGCTATTACTTAGCGCTTCACGATACCGAAGAACCGAATAGCGAAAATGCAATTAAGAACCACTTGGCGCTGGCGTATGAGTATGGCAACCCGACCGCGACATCGGTCGACTACCTTGCGGAACATGGGAAGAAAATTATGTCCCAATCGGCCTTGACCACGGTGCGCCACTATTTTAAATAAAGATAATTACCGAAATCTCCCGTCTTTATTAAAGAGGGGGGATTTTTTTGTTAGTGGCGATGAACAAGAAGGAGTTAGTATTGGCCGCAAACGCCGCGGCTGGTGATGGCTACTATTGCCCGGCCTGCCATCAGCCCGTGTACCTTCGCCGTGGCAGGGGCAAGGTGGCCCATTTTGCCCACCGTCCAGGCGCCGATTGTGCTGTTAGTGAGGGGGAAACCAGTGAACACTTGCGTGGCAAGCAGCAGCTTTTCAACTACTTTCAGGTGCAGGGCTTACGGCCCCGCTTGGAGGTCTACCTGCCAGTGATTAACCAGCGACCAGATATTTTAGTATGGCGGGACCGGCGGTTAGTTGCGGTTGAATTTCAGTGTAGCCCATTAACGGTAGCCCGCTTGCAAGCACGAAACGAGGGTTATTATCAGCTGGGAATCAAGCCAGTTTGGCTGCTTGGTCAACCCTACCGTCACCACCTCTCTGCCGCTAAGGTGGCCCAATTTACCCAGATTATTGCTGACCAACTGACCGTTCCCTATTGGAACACTAGGCGTCGCCAGATTGAATATCGGCGGAGCTTTCGCCGCTGTTCATTTGTTAGGGGACGGCCGCCGGTGACAAAGTTGCTGCAGCAACAGGTCCTGGCCCTGACCAGGAACGGCTCAGCTAATGACCTCGTTCGGCGGTTAACAGCTACCGCGTATGAAACGGTTCGGCAGCCACTAGCCCACTGTCCCCTGGTGTGTCATGACCTGGTACCGACCTGGCCAACCACCCGTGTAGCGGTGATCTACTGGCGGATTGCCGTTTTGTTAGCCTTACGGACGCAGCCGTTATTTACAGCTTGGTCGCCGGCTGAGTGGCAACACTGGCTCTGGCAGTGTGGGCGGCCCTACTGGCTAGACTTCGCCTGCGCACCACCAAGCGTTCGGGGAACCGTAATTAATAAATTTACCTTGGACCTGCTAGCGGCCCGGGTAATTTGCCAATGCGGTGACCACTACGTCCTCTTTTGCCACCCGTCCTGGTTTGCAGACCTTGCTGCTAAGAATGCGAGTTTAGCTGCCGCCTCTATGATTCATGCCCAGAATCGGGTAGAATTATTAGCAAAGGAGCGATAAAGATGAGTAAACATACCTGCACGATGCTATTAGCCGGTCGAAAAGCCACGATTGACGGCTCGACCATTGTCTGTCGAGAGGAGGATTACGGCAACGCCTTTGATCCGCAGCGGTTTGTTTTTATTAGTCCAGCCGATCAACCTCGTCACTACGCTAGTAAGGGCAGTGCGTTTAAACTGGACCTACCAGTTCCACAGTACGGTTACACCTCAACGCCTGACGCGGATGATTCAGCAGGGATTTTTGGCGCTGGCGGTATTAATACGGCAAATGTCGCGATGACGGCTACGGAGACGATTACGTCCAACCCCCGTATTCGCGCGCTTGACCCTTATAATTATAAAGATGGCCTGGGGGAGGAGGACTTTCTCACCCTTGTTCTGCCATACATTTCATCAGCGCGGGCAGGGGTTCAGCGACTCGGGCAATTGCTGACCCGGTATGGGACCTACGAGGCGAACGCGATTGCCTTTGGTGACCAACGGGAGGTGTGGTACTTTGAAACGCTTGGTGGCCACCACTGGGCTGCCGTCCGGGTTCCTGATGACCAGTATGTAATTGCGCCCAACCGGCTGAACATCGCCAACTTTGACTTCGCATCCGCTGAAACGATGTGTGCGCCTGACCTCCAGCAACTGATTGACGATAACCAGTTAAACCCGGATCCGGCGGGGTACAACTTCCGCCGGATCTTTGGCAGCGCCAGCAACCAGGACCGGGTCTATAACAACCCGCGGGCGTGGTATGTTCAGCAGCAACTGGGTGGCAGCCGCCCGGACAGCCAACCGGGCGCAAATGACCTGCCCTTTGCTTGTACGCCGAACCACCGGTTGACGATTGAAGACATCAAGCAGGTAATGAGTTCTCACTACCAGGGGACAGCGTATGACCCCTACCATTTTGCTGCTAAGGAGGAGGCCCCATTTCGTTCGATTGCCTTAAACCGGAACTTGGAACTGCATGTCCTTCAGCTCCGGAATAACGTCCCAGAACCGCTGGTGGGGGTTCACTGGCTAGCCTTTGGCCCCAACACCTTTAACGCCCTAGTACCTTTCTATGCTCACGTTAATGACACGCCGGCAGCCTATCGGGATACTAGCAAGCAGTATACGCCTCGCGAGATGTACTGGCTCGTCCACACCCTAGCGGCGGTTGGTGACCAGCATTACCGCCAGGTCCAGCCCTTAGTGGAGCAGTGCGCTGATGACGTCCTGGCAGCAACCCGGGCAGTGCAACGGCAAGTTGACCGTGAGTGTGCCAGCAACGCCAGTGCTGCTCAATTGACGGCTGCTAACAACCAGCTGGCTGGGATCGCAACTACCAAGCTGACCGAATTACTGGGGAAGCTGGTGGGGGTTGCCTTTAAGAATGAACACTTGCAATATTAAGATAGAATGAAAAAGGGGCTGGGAATTAACTCAGCCTCTTAACCGCTTTATAGATAATGATGCTGACGCGCAGCAAGCCCCTGAGAGACTCCACAAAAAAGTCAAGCACCGAAAGTCAGCTCGCCAGCCGATTTTCGGTGCTTTCTTTTATTTTCAGTTGACTCAATTAGTTGCTCTTAATTACGCGGAGACTGCAAGGATGGTACTGTTTGGCAAAATCCTTTACTGACTGCTGGGGATTAAAGGTGTGGTTGTGGTAGGACTCGATTAGGGTTTCGTAGTCGAAATCAGGCATTAAATAACCGTACTCTGGTTCCTTAGTATCGTAGACGATTGCGGTAGCTGGCTTAGTGATGCCCAATGAGTTGGTGATCGCCTGGTCCTTTTTGAAGGCGTCCCGGGCGATTGCCGAATGCCGGTCTTCCATGAACATTTCGAGGTCCAGCCCACTTTTCGCAGCGATTTGTTGGGCTAGCTGGTCGGAATAGTGCCAGCCGGCTTTAGTCATGGCGTCTTGCAAGTAGAGCAGGTACCGCCGTCCGCGCCGCCCACCTTGGAAGAGGGCGGCCTTGTAATCAAGGATTACCTGGTATAAAACCTTGGAAACTTCCTGCCGGACGGTCAGATTGCAAGCGTCCAAGTGGTAAAGTCGAATCGTATCGGTAATTGTCTGCATATTGAATACCGGAATGAACTGGTAACTGATTTTAGTGCGTAGGTTCTGATCAACCCGGAGGACATCATTTTCACAGCGAAAACACCGCATCCCCAGTGGGTTCACAAATAAGTGAATCTCAAGCATTACTTGCCCCTCCGATCATTACTAAGTAAGCTTAACACCTGTTATTGTTGCAAATTGCCCCCAGTTTGTAAAGCAATTTGTTTTCAGGGGAAGAATGGCTATCAAAGGGATAAAGTATGCTAAAATAGGAACGAGATTTAACTGGAGGCTAGATTATGATTGAAAACTGGCAGCATTTCTTATTGCCATATCAACAGGCCGTTAATGAATTAAAGGTAAAATTGCGGGGGATGCGGAAACAGTACCAAGACGAGGAGCAGCATTCACCAATCGAGTTCGTCACCGGACGGGTTAAGCCCGTCGAAAGCATTAAGGAAAAAATGGTGCGCCGGCACGTCCAGGCGGACCGGCTCGAACAGGATATGCAAGACATTGCTGGCTTGCGGATCATGTGTCAATTCGTTGAGGATATCTACCAGGTAGTTGACCTGCTGCGGCAACGGAGCGACATGACGATTTTAGAGGAGCGGGACTACATTTCTAACGTTAAGCCCAGCGGCTACCGTTCTTACCATATTGTGATTGAGTATCCGGTTCAATTGATCAGCGGTGAAAAGCGGATTTTAGCAGAAATCCAGGTACGGACGCTGGCGATGAACTTTTGGGCGACGATTGAGCATTCGCTAAATTACAAGTACCAGGGCGCCTTTCCGGAAGAACTGTCCGCCCGGTTGCAACGGGCTGCTGAGGCGGCCTTTCACCTGGACAATGAGATGTCTGAAATTCGCGAAGAAATCCAGGAGGCCCAAAACTTATTTTCATACAAAAAGGCGACCCAGACGGCTCAGCCTGGCGAAGATTTAACTAAGCCAAAGGAGCAGGAATAAATGAAAGTTGGAATTTATAATAACGAAACTGCTGAGTCACAGCGGGTAACGAAACTCTTACGGGCGGAAATCGAACGGGCAGGACTTACCTATGATGACCAGCACCCGGAAGTGGTAATCACAATCGGCGGTGACGGGACCTTATTGTCCGCTTTTCACCACTACATCGACCAGCTTGACCAGATCCGCTTCGTGGGAATCCACACCGGCCACCTGGGCTTTTATACCGACTGGCGCAACTTTGAAATTGACGACCTGGTGGACAGCCTCGTCCAGGACAGTGGCCAGTCAGTTTCCTACCCCTTACTGGATATGCGGGCGGGCTATTCGGACGGCACGGTGGATAACTTCGTAGCCCTCAATGAAGCTACCATTCGAAACATTACCAAGACGATGGTCTGTGACGTTTACATCAACAACCAGTTATTTGAAAACTTCCGGGGCGATGGCCTATGTATCTCCACCCCGACCGGTTCGACTGCCTACAACAAGTCGGTTGGAGGGGCAATCATGGACCCCAATAGTGTTGGTTTCCAGCTAGCTGAAATGGCCTCGCTCAATAACCGCGTTTTCCGGACGCTGGGGTCGCCAATTATCTTCGGGGCCGATACCAAACTGATGCTCCGGCTGCGCGACGTTAACGACCATGTGATGACCTGTGACCGGGAACAGCTTCGCTTAAAAAATGAAAAGGGCAAGCGTCACCTAATGGAAGTTTCCTTCCAGGTTTCACAAAAACGGATTTTCTTTGCCCGCTACCGGCACACCAACTTTTGGAACCGGGTCAAGGACTCCTTTATCGGTGGTGGTAAGTAATGGAATTTACCTGGCGCTACGACCACGCGACGCCGCGCAAGTTGCGGTCGGCACTCAAGATGAGCGGGGTAACCAGCTCGCTGATGAAGGTAGCAATTTACCATGGCGGACAAATGCTGATTAACGGGGAACCGAAGTGGGCCGTGGACCTGGTTCAGCCGGGGGATGAGTATTCCATTGTGATTCCGCCGGAAGAGGCCAACGACCACGTTGATGAATCAACCGCCCCGATCACGATTACCTACGAGGACCGGGACTTCCTGGTCTTAAACAAGCCGGCGGGGGTGGCGACCGTCCCGGCCCATAATGTCCCGGTGGCCGACAGCCTGGTCAACCGGGTTAAGCACTATTACCGGGAGCAGGGCTATGAAAACCAAGTGACCCACGTGGCGACCCGGTTGGATAAGGACACCAGCGGGTTGGTGGTGTTCCCGAAACATCGCTTTGCCCATGCAGTGCTGGACCGGCAGTTGAAACGGCATGAGGTCAAGAAAAACTACTACGCACTGGTCAGCGGCCGCCTGCACACCCAGCATGGCTACATTGACGCTCCTATTCGGCGAGATCCGGCCTCGTTTGTCAAACGGGAGGTGGCTGCGGATGGTAAAGATTCGGTCACGGAATACTGGTTAGCGCAGGCGCAGGCAGAGCATTCGTTAGTGCGGATTCGTTTGCATACCGGGCGGACCCACCAGATTCGGGTTCATTTTAGCTTCCTCGGTCACCCGCTGGTCGGGGATGAAATGTACGGTGCGCCGGCGGGGAGTCCACTGATTGACCGCCAGGCGCTGCATTGCTACTGGATACAGTTTTACAGCCCGTTTAAAGAACAGTTTATTACGGTTACCGCACCGCTGCCGGCCGACTTTGCGGCAGCAATAAAAGAATTTTGACCCCAAAAGGCCCTTGTAAAACGATTCGCTCGTTTCACAAGGGCCTTTTTACACGTCAATTGACTATATTAGTTGAAGCGTTGAACGCAGACTGGTTCTGGGCAGGCAACATCCTTTTGCAGAAGGGCCAGTTTACCAGTGGCTGCATCCCGTCGGTAGAGGGTCAGGTTATCAGTATTCTGGTTAGAAGCCAGCAGGTAGGATTCATCGCCACTGAGGTTGAAGTCCCGTGGGAAGTCACCCTCAGTAGAAATGGACTGGATGTGCTTAACCGTGAAGTCTGGTTGCACCGCAAAGCCGGCGATGGTGTTTTCACCCCGGTTAGAGGTGTAGATAAACTTGCCATCCTTGGACATCCGGATGGCGGCAGCCCCGTTGTGGGCGGTCCAGTCGGCCGGAATGGTCTTGATGGTCTGCAGGTGTTCGAAGCTGGCATCGGTAGCGTTGTACTTCAGGACCGCCAGCTTGCTGGAGAGTTCACCGAGGACGTAGACGTACTGACCGTTAGGATGGAAGATCAGGTGACGGGTACCGAAGCCGGGTTCGAACTTAAAGCGGGAAACGGCGGTCAGCTTGCCTTCATCGCTAACGTCGTAAACGACGACCAGGTCCATCCCCAAGTCACAGACGATCAGCCGTTGGTCCGGCGTCAGGTCGGCGTAGTGAACGTGGGGAGCTTCTTGTTCCGGTTCCGGTCCGGTCTCACCCTGGTGAGTTACGACGTCGGTCCGGGTGAGGCTGCCATCAGCAGCGACCTTGAAGACCTCGACGTTAGCCGTGTGGTAGTTGGCACTGTAGAGCAGGTGACGCGCTTCGTCCAGGCCGACGTATGCCGGAGCCGGGCCCTTTTCCATGAAGGTGCTCAGCGTTTCGGCTTGGCCATTGGCAAGGGAGTAAACAGCCACCCCGGCCTGGTCGCCATCCTGCTTAACTGCGTAGACCCGTTGGTTAGGGCCGACTTGCAGGTAGGCTGGCTTCTGGGATGGAATGGCTAGCTGAACGTCCGTCAGTTCACCCTTGCTGGTATCTAGGCTTGCCATGTAGGCACCCTTACTATCCTTCTTCGTGTAGGTTCCAATTAAAAATTGTTCAATCAAGACAACTTCCTCCTTTGAAAATGCTTACTGTTATCATAACAATTCATGTTGATTAATTCTAGCTTGTGCTAAACTTAGTCTGCAATTCTAAAACTAGGGAAGTGTTTTCTAGCGATATTAGTATTTATAAATTAATTATAGGGTATATAATAATATTGTTTATTCTTTGATTCAGTATGATTTTGGGGGAGTAAGTTCAATGAATAAGGAACATAAAAAACTATATAAAGCAGGGAAACTTTGGGTTACGGCAACCCTCTTCATGGTTGCTGGCATTGCGATGATGAGTGGTTCTGCATCTGCGGATATCAAGTCGAACTTGTCAACAGTAACGCAAAGCAATCAGGTGATGGCAGAAAATACGTTGCCTGTCTCTTCAACAAATAATTATCAAGTATCAGGAACTGCTGCAAACACCGGTTCTACTCAGGGGCAGTCAAATGCTGTTGCTCCCACAAACTATCTAGGGGTAGAAGAAGCAAAGACTAGTCAGTCTAACTATGACTTTACCGGAGAAACCAGTTTTACTAGGTGCATTGGACAGGTCAGTTCTAATAATTTTGCTCCAGCCTCGCTCCATGTAAAACTTGCTGATGGACAAATTTATCAACCAGTAGCCGGAGACTTAGGATTTATTGACTATAGTGGAAAGCAGATTGCGGACCCAACGACAGCTGGTGTGTATCAGATTAATTTGACTGATGCTGGATTAGCACACATTAATGCACTCGGCGATGGGAAATATAGTATTGATCCTTTTGCTTCTGTCATGTTTGTTCTTGAAAATGGAACTAACTTAAGCATATCTACCGTGGCCACCGATTCATCGTTGCCTAAGATTACTTATGATGAGCAAAGTCATTCATATGGCTTGAATCCCCTGGCGGTCAAGGTAATTGTTAAAGACAGCGGTGCTAACCAAATAATCACCTATCAGCCGTCAGCAGCAGGTGATTTGGAGTTAATTGATGTCCACGGGAGTGTAATTAGTTCTGTTCAGGACGCCATTAATCGATGTGGGGAAGTTTATCTTTACCTGAGCTCGCAGGGAATTCAGAATTTGAAAAGGACTTTCCCGTTTATTAAGAGTATTACTCCGTTAACAAATATAACTTGGCTTAATTGCGCTATGGTCGATTTTTCGCGACAAAATTACGATTTTCCGGTTAAGTTTATTACAGATTATGTGGGCCGCTTCTCACTAGCTACTATTTCTTTGCCAAAAGTTGACATAGGAAATGGAAATACTTATACCTTGCGTAAGGGGGATTACGCACTCTTTGATAAGAATGGTCAAGAGTGTACAGCACCAACTGTTGCCGGGCTCTATTATTTAAACCTAACTGCTACGGGCCTGGCACACTTGAATGAGCTGGGTTATGGTGGTTATACATTTCAGCCGTATTCTGGGTTCAGTATCTACCTTGAGAATTTAGATACTGCTCATATTTGCACCAAGTTTACGGATGCTAGCTATAAATCGTATATTTGTAGTGATAAGCCGATTGGTTTAGACTCACAACCTGTTCAGGTGATGGTTAAAGATAATTTCGGTTTAGAAACTCTAGCGACATTTACACCAGATCCTGGTGACTTAGAGTATGTGGATGATGCTGGTAACGTGGTTGAGCCATGGCTTGTGGGGATTGATGCTGGTTTTGGGAAGGCGTTAACGAAAAATTACTATATTTACTTGAGTCCACAAGGAATGCAGCATTTGAAGATGGTTGCTCCCTATATTAAAGGGTTTAGTAAAATCTCAATAGATGAATTGGCCAACGTTTTTGTTAATAAGTTTGAAGATGGTTATATCATTGTTAATGCCGTTTCTGCATTAAAGAATCTTATCCTTCAAGGGACGAAGCCAAAAATTGATCTCCAAAATTATATGGTGGAGTATACCGATAGCAATCATAAGAAACACCCAGTTACCCTACAACCGGGTGATTTAGCCTTCTACGATTTACAAGGCAAGATGGTAACCCCAACTCAGGTGGGGAGCTATAGCGTTAATGCAAGTCCGCAATTGATCGTACGGCTAAGTAAACAGAATCCGCATGTTAAATACAGCCTGAAATCTTCCATGGGAACTTTTTACACTATTCAAGCACGGGGAACTATGCAAGTAAGTGGGCCTCGCCAGCTGAGTGCATATGGTGCTCGCCATCTTGAGAAAATGGGATATACCATTACTATTTTTAGCAATGGCCAGCAGGTTGGTGTCTATCGACCAGTTGCTGGTGATTTAGAGCTCGTAGATCAAGGCGCCAACGTAATAACCAATCCTCAGGCAGCGGGAAGGTACTGGTTACAATTGTCGAAGCAAGGAATGAGTAATATCCAATTAAATAAGGGAAAAGGAATCTACTATGCTTTCCCATCTTATAACTTGCCAGAGGTTAATTATCAACCGTATACGCCGACCGCAGAAGATTACCAGCAGAATTACGGTAATCTTGATAGCTACTCTTTACGGCAGGCATCGTCTACAGAAGCTGTCTTGCATGTTGCAGGCTGGCATGCCAGTGGTGCTTCAGCGGTGATGCCAAATGGCTGGCTGATTATTTATGACAATACCCTTGGTCGGGAAATTAAGCGGGTACAGATTACCCCCGTTAACCGCCCGGATGTCCAGGCCGCTTACCCCAATGTATTTGGGAGCTTGCTGTCTGGCTTTGACCAAGATATTTTAATCCCATTAGCAAATGCAGGTGATGATCTAACAGTGATTGCCCGTTATTCTAGTGATCCAAATGGTGGTGAGGGCCAGCGGATTGATCATTGGTTTAATCGAATTAGTGTCGATCAGGGAAACCATGCCTGGGTTGACAGTGTTCAGTTCATTAATGGTAAACTCCATGTTAGTGGTTGGCACGCTACTAATCAGGCCAATGATAAGCAGTACCACACGATTATTGTTTGGGACGCTAGTCAAGGTCGTGAATTAGGACGGACTACGGAAAATATTAGCACTGACCGCCCAGATTTGGTTGCTGTCTACCCGACAATTATGATGGCTAAGCACGCTGGCTTCCACGCAGAATTAAGCATGGTACCGGAAATGGCAACTGACCAGATTCAGTTTATTAGTCGGTATTCTAGCACTAAAGACGCTAACAGTGATTACGTAGACTACTGGTTTGCACCACAACAACTATTGCATGGTCACCGTAATCAGGCCTACCTTGATAGTGTTACTGTTCAAAATGATAAGCTCCATGTTAGTGGTTGGCATGTGACTAACCAGTCAATTGGTCGACCTTACCATACAATTATTATTTTGAATGCTAACAATGGCCGTGAGTTAAGTCGGTCGACTATTCAACAAGGCGCTAGTCGCCCTGATTTGATCAAAGTCTTCCCGGACGTTATTACAGCATCTCAAAATGGCTTTAGCAACGACGTGACCCTTACGCCGGGGATGGGCGATCAACCAATTCGGATCATTAGTCGTTGGAGTAAGACGGCTGATGCTAATGAAGACTATATTGACTACTGGTTTGCACCGCAGCAACTCTTCAACGACTTAGCTAATCGGGCGAACCTCGATAGTTGGGGTGTCCAAGGACGGGCTCTGCACGCGGTTGGCTGGCACGCTACCAGCCAGTCAGCTGGGCGGCCTTATCACTACCTAATCCTCTTTGACCAGTCGACCCAGCGGGAGATTAAGCGGGTCCGGGTGATCGCCAACAGTGCTCGGCCTGATGTTGCCCGGGCCTTTCCGGGCGTTTACAATGCCGGTGATGCGGGTTTTGATGTCAGTTTTAAGTTAAATTCAAAGACCAATGGCCACCGCTTTACGGTCCTGAGCCGGTGGACCAGCGACCCGGCCGGAAATGGTAACGCAGTCGACTACTGGTTTGACAGCATGGTGGCACCGGAACTCTCACTGGTACCGACGGCGGGGAAGAATTCTCCAGCCGACCACGATGTCGAAAAGGCTTTCCATATTGATAACGTTAGCGTTGCTTGGACAAAGCAGGATCCCCAAATCCAAGTCAGCGGGTGGGCAGCAAGCAACTACTGCGCAGACTGGAACAGGCAAATGACGGGCAATCCGCTAATTGATTCCATCATACTAGACAATGTTCGTCAGATGATTTTAGTCCTAGAAGTAAATGGAACTGAGTGGATCGCTGTTGCCCTTGACCCCAGCCAGAACATACGGCCGGACGTGGCAGTAGCGTATCCCGAAATCTGGGGGAGTCGGTATAGTGGCTTTAACTGTCGCTTTACTCTATCACATATACGTATGCCACAGGTAAAACCAAGTGATACCTACCGTTTTATTTTCCGCTGCTATTCTTCAGGGTACAAGCAACACGATGACATGGTAAGCTCGGTTTACCACTTTTGATGTCGAAAATCAAATCTACACGGTGGAAGCACTAAAGTAGTTGGCGTCCATGAAAATAAGTGAGGCCAGTCGCACTATTTACAATCAAATAGCGCGGCTGGCTTTTTTAATGGTCGGCGAAGCAGTTGCGGCTGCTTTGTGCTAAACTTAGGTAGAATATTTAGAGGAGAATCAGAATGAAAAAGATTGAACGACAACGTCAATTTGTCCAAGACCACCTTAATCTGTTTCGGTGCCCGAACTGCCAGGCACCGATGGCAAAGGTCGAAGGCAACAGCATCTACTGTGCCCATGGTCACCAGATTGACTTTAACCGCCATGGCTACCTTCACTTTTTAAACGGGGCCGCCGACACGGAATATGGCCGGCAAATGTTTCTGGCTCGTCGCCAGCTGCTGAGTGCGGGCCTGTTTGAACCGATTGTGAAGACGGTGGCTGACCAGTTGCCGGTCCGGCCCCAAACCATCTTGGACGTTGGAACGGGGGAGGGGACCCCGCTGCGGCAGCTGGCGGCTCTGCGCGCTGGTTGCGACGATACCCTGATCGGCTTTGATATTTCCAAAGCGGGGGTGACTCTGGCGACCCAGCTAGGACTGTGCGCCTTCTTTTGCGTGGCCGACCTGCGCCAGCTGCCGTTTAATGCTGGCAGCTTTGATACCATCATGGAACTATTTTCCCCGTCCGACTATGCGGAATTCAATCGGGTGCTGGCACCTGGTGGGCGGGTGATCAAGGTCGTACCCAATAGTGACTACCTGGCTGAATTGCGCCAGCTCTTATACGGGACCGGCCAGGCCAATTCCCACTATGATAATCAGCGGGTGGTCGATCTCTTCCGGCACCATTACCCCGATGCCCAGCAGATCCGAGTTCGCTATGAGTTCACCATTCCCGCTGGCTTACAGGCGGCGTTGGTGGAGATGACCCCGCTCCACTGGGGGAAGGGCGCAAGAAAATTGACCGCCCAGGACCTGGAAGCGTTGACGATGGTGACGGTCGATGTAAGCGTCCTGACGGGGACAAAAATGAAATAATATTTGCACTTTCTTAATATTCGTGCTAAATTATTATTCAGAAATCGTTTAGCAATTGATATCGAACAGCGTCGTTAGTAATTGCTAAGGAGTACTTCACTAAAGCAGCGTTTCGCCGTGCCCACACCGAGACCCTGCTTTTTTATTTTTGTGAGGAGAATTAATCATGACTAACCACATTGTCTTATTTGAACCCCTTTTCCCGGCCAACACCGGTAATATTGCCCGGACCTGCGCGGGAACCAACACCGCCCTGCACCTGATCAAACCGCTGGGCTTTTCCACTGACGACAAGCACATGAAGCGGGCCGGCCTGGACTACTGGGACAAGGTCAAAATCACCTATCACGATGACCTGCCAGCCTTTCTAGCAACAATCCCGGATATGGAGAAGCTCTACATTGTGTCGAAGTTCGCGAACCATGATTACACTGACGTGGACTATACGGGTGCGGGGGACCACTATTTCTTGTTCGGCAAGGAAACTACCGGACTGCCGGAAGCCTTTATGCGGAAGTACCCGGAGAATGCCATCCGGATTCCCCAAAATGATGATAATATCCGGGCATTAAACCTGTCGAATAGTGCGGCTATCGTCATTTATGAGGCCTTGCGGCAGCAAAGTTTCCCCAACTTGGCACGGGTACACACCTACCAGCATGACAAGTTGAAATAAGGAGGATTAACCATGGCGCGAAGAAAACGGTCGACGAACCGGCGCACGGCGAAGACGAAGGGCCGGCGAAGTAGCCAGGCAAAGAAAGAAGCCCGTCTGGTGAATAACTTGGTCGGGCTGATCGTTAGTTTACTGATGCTCCTTGGTTTAACCAACCTGGGCAGCCTCGGGACATTTATCGCTAACTGCTTCCGGATCCTGGTGGGGGAGAGTTACCCCCTTGCTATCATTACCGTGATGATTTTCTCCTTATCCTATACTTTTTACGCTCAGGCACCGCGACTGAAGCTGCGGTGGGTTGCTGGCTACCTGGTAACTTATACCGGATTGTTGTTATGGCTCCACGTCCTGATGGTTAGCCAGCAAAATGTCCATGCCAACTTTATTCCGGTCACCTGGAGCAACCTCAGTCGGGTCCTCTTCAACGGCGATAACACGGTGCCGATTGGTGGGGGGATGCTCGGAGCCTACTTATATAACGGGAGCGACTTCCTGGTTTCCCAGGTTGGTACCGGGATCCTGGCCTGGCTACTGATAGTTGCGGGGCTAGTAATCTTTTTTGCCCTGCCGTGGCGGCGATTTTTGGCACTCACCGGCAGGGGAATCCAGCGCTTGGGAATGGGGCTGCGAGCGGCTAGTCAAAGTGTTCGGGACTACGCTGACCGGCCAGCAGTCACCTCGGCGATTAATAAGAGTCAGTCAGCTAGTCAGCCAGCGGAAGAAAAGACGGCGGTCCCAGCTGCACAAGCACCGGCTGCCCCAGCAGATGAAGCTCCGGCGGCTGAACCGGTCCAACCACAACCAGCACCGAAGATTACCGTGGCTAGCAGCAAACAGGAGGATGAGCCGGCACCGAGCGATTCTCCTGACACCGACCTGCCAATGACGGGGGTAACGGCGCAGGAGGATAAGGACTACCAGCTGCCACCGCTGGACCTGCTGACTAAGGTCCCGGCAACGGACCAGCAGGGCGACCTGAAAAACATCCAGCAGAATACAAAAACCCTGCAGACGACCCTTCAATCCTTTGGGGTGAAAGCTACGGTGGAAAACGTCAATCTTGGCCCGTCCGTTACCAAGTATGAACTGCGGCCCGCGGTCGGGGTCAAAGTCAGCCGAATTACCCACCTAGCTGACGACCTGGCCCTGGCGCTGGCCGCCAAGGATATTCGGATTGAGGCGCCGATTCCCGGTAAGTCCTTGATTGGGATTGAGGTACCAAATAAGCAGGTCGCCACCGTCGGCTTCCGTGACATGTTTGAAGCGGCACCGGCCGACGATCACCCACTGAACGTTCCATTAGGCCGGACAGTGACCGGCGACGTGGAGATGGCGGACCTGACGAAGATGCCCCACCTCCTCATTGCCGGGGCGACCGGGAGTGGGAAGTCGGTCGCCATTAACGTCATCTTGACCAGTATTCTTCTCAAGGCTAAACCCCACCAGGTCAAACTGTTGCTGATTGACCCGAAAAAAGTGGAGTTGAGTGTCTACAACGGAATTCCCCACTTGCTCAGTCCAGTGGTCTCGGAACCTAAAAAGGCGGCCCGGGCACTGGGCAAGGTGGTGGCTGAAATGGAACGCCGTTACGAGCTCTTTGCAAAGTTTGGTGTCCGCAACCTAGCCGGCTACAACAAATTAGTCCAGGACAATAACAGCCAGGAAGATAGTACGGATCAACCGAGCTTACCACTAATCTTGGTTGTCGTCGATGAGCTGGCGGACCTGATGATGACCGTTTCCAATGATGTTGAAGATGCCATTGTCCGGATTGCCCAAATGGGACGGGCCGCCGGGATTCACATGATTCTCGCAACCCAGCGGCCGTCGGTAGACGTTATTACCGGATTGATCAAGGCCAACGTGCCTTCCCGGATTGCCTTTGCCGTTTCTAGCGGAATCGACTCCCGAACGATTATTGACACCAACGGAGCTGAAAAATTGCTTGGGCGGGGGGATATGCTCTTTGAGCCAATCGATCAAAACAAACCGACCCGGGTTCAGGGGGCCTTTATTTCTGACCGGGACGTCGAAGCAGTGGTTGACTACATCAAGCAGGAACAACCGGCGGAATACGATGAGAACATGGTCGTGACTGACCAGGAGATGGCGGTTGAAGAAGAACAGGAAGACGAGGACGAACTGTTCCCAGAGGCCCTTAAATTTGTGGTGGCGGAGCAGAAAGCCTCGACCTCGTTGATTCAGCGCCGCTTCCGGATTGGCTATAACAGGGCCGCCCGGATTATTGACGATTTGGAGCAACGGGGGTACATCGGCCCCGCCAACGGTTCCAAGCCCCGGGAAGTATTTAAACAGCCGGATACTGACCAGGAACCACCAGCGGAATAGAACTAAAAAACTCGCAGCCCAACTGCTGGTGGAATGCCACCACGTTGGTTGCGAGTTTTTTGCTGCTTGCCAGATTCCTGAATTGAACCCTAGTTTCCCATCAACGATACAACTGCGCTGAAAATCAACGAGCCGAGCATGGCAATCAGCATTAGCCAAATAGCCACCATTGTTATTTTCTGAAACCGCGTTTTCTTTTTATGTTGCATGCACTTTCCGCCTTTCGCTATCTAAACTCCTTGTAGTTTACCGCAATTCCCTGGTCAATTTCAAACGAACAACCAGCCTTTATGGTAAACTAAAATAAAATGACATAGTAGAGAAGGAATGTAGTGTGACGATCGATTACCAACGGACCCTCTTGCAGGTCCTGATTATCCTCATTTTTATTGGGGTAAAATACCTATGCGGCCGGTTTATGCAGGGGAAAAAGCACGTAACGCTCTGGTGGGCGCTCACGGCGATTCTGTTCTGGCTGCTAGCCGGGTGGAATTTTGGACTCTATTGGATTGCCTATCCGGTAGCGGTGTGGATGGTCCTGGCACTAGCCCTGATTGTTATCCAGCTGGTCCACAACCATGAATTCCTATACCGGCGCTACTGGCCACCGTTTTGGCGGGGTTCAGCCTGGATTGCGATTATTTCCTTTGGAGCGTCGATCTTTGCCAGCAACTTACCACTAGTTTAATTAATTGAAGGATAAGTGAATTTTGTAGCGATAACCACGGTTCGCCCGGTTATCGCTTTTTTTATCGGAATTCACGTGGTGAGAAGTGGGGGAATGTGGTAGACTATTCCTATAAAGTGGTAAAGGGGGGATTAGTCGTGCTCATGGGTGAATATAATCACGTGATTGACGCCAAGGGACGCCTGATTATCCCCGCCAAGTTTCGCGACCAGTTAGGGGCTTCTTTCGTTATTACCCGGGGGCTCGATGGTTGCTTGTTTGGCTATCCACAAGCGGAATGGCAACGGCTGGAAGCTAAGCTGGCGGCCCTGCCACTGACGAAGCGGGATGCCCGGGCATTTGTCCGTTTCCTATACTCGGCGGCGACGGAGTGCGAGCTTGACCGCCAGGGCCGGGTCAATATTCCCGCCATTTTACGACAGCACGCGTCCCTCCAAAAAGACTGCGTGATTATTGGTGTTTCTAACCGGTTCGAAATTTGGAGTGCCGACCGGTGGAACGATTACTCGGCTACTACCGCGGATAATTTCGATGAGATTGCCGAGGACCTGCAGATTGACTTCTAGGAAAGGGGGCTTAAATGGCGATGGCCACGTTTAAGCACGTAACAGTTTTATTGCAAGAAGCCGTGGCGGGCTTAAACGTCCAGCCAGCGGGGACCTATGTTGACGGTACCCTGGGGGGCGGTGGTCATACCAGCGCGATTTTGGGCCAGCTCACTACCGGTCACTTGTATTCCTTTGACCAGGATGAAACCGCGATTGATTATAACCGCGACCGGCTGAAGGATGCACTCGCGGCTGGGAAGTTAACCCTCATTGAGGATAACTTTCGCCACCTCCAGAAGGATCTGGCTGCTCAAGGTGTCCACAAGGTCGACGGCGTCCTGTATGACTTAGGGGTTTCGTCACCGCAGTTTGATGACGCCCAGCGTGGCTTTAGCTACCAGCTCGACGCCCCGTTGGACATGCGGATGAACCAAGGCCAGTCCTTGTCGGCAATGGAAGTGGTTAATGAATGGCCCTATGAGCGCCTCGTCCGGATTCTCTACCGTTACGGGGAAGAACGGTTTGCTAAGCAGATTGCCCGTAAAATCGAGCAGCGACGGCAGCGGGAGCCAATCCGCACGACCTTTGAATTAGTCGACGTGATCAAGGAAGCCATCCCAGCGGCGGCACGGCGGCATGGCGGTCACCCGGCCAAAAAGAGTTTTCAGGCAATCCGCATTGCGGTCAACGATGAACTGGGAGCGCTGGAAGAGTCCTTAGAACAGGCGCTGGCAATGTTGGCCGTTGGCGGGCGGATCAGTGTTATTACCTTCCAGTCGTTGGAGGACCGCCTCGTTAAAACAATGTTTAAGGAAAAGTCATCCATCAGTGATGACTTACCCCAGGGGTTGCCAGTGATTCCAGAGGAGATGAGCCCTGACTTTAAGCTGATCAACCGTAAACCAATTCTTCCCGGCACACAAGAATTAGCGGAGAACCACCGTGCGCACAGTGCTAAGTTACGAATCATTGAAAAGATTAAATAGAGTAAGGTAGTGTATTAATAATGGTTTCTAATGCAGCAAGAAAATACGAAGAAGAACAGGTTCCAGTGACGCCAATCGACCAGCCCCAACCGGGCGTCCAGCCGGTTCGCTGGTCACGGTTTGAACGCTTATTGATGGTTGTCGGGAGTGCGGTTACCCTACTGTTGATTATTGCCCTGCTTTCCACTAAAATTTCAATTAATACTCGTCAGCACAACTTGCAGGACTTACAATCGAAGGTTGCCCAGGTTAAAAATAACAACGCTAGTGACCGGCAGGAAATTGCTGATTTAACTAGTCAGGGCAACTTAAAGAAGATTGCCCAAAAGTATGGCCTCTCTGACAAAAATTCAAATGTAAGGAACGTCAATAAATAATGAACAAAGAGTCACAACGAGCGAAAACTAAGAAAAATAATAGCAATCGGGGGAATTTCGGTAAGTGGTTATTCTTCATCACGGTTGGATTGTTTCTCTTATTTTTCGTTCGTTTTGCGTATATTGCGATTAACCGTGACATCCAGCACGTTAACCTGCAGTCACAGGCGGAGCAAATCTATACCCAGCGGCGGACAATTCAAGCCAAGCGGGGGAACATTTACGATAATAAGGGTGGGGTGATTGCCACTGATACGAGCAAGTATACGGTCTACGCGGTCGTGGATAAGACCCAGCACTCAACCAGCGGTAAGCCCCTGTATGTGCAAAATAAGAAAAAGACTGCCCGTGTCCTGGCCCGGTACATTGACCTGCCGGAAGACAAGATCCTCAAGCAGCTAAATACGAAGAGCCAGGTCTACCAAGTAGAATTTGGCGCTGCTGGTAGCAACCTGTCAGTTGCCACCATGCAAAAGATCAAGAAGGAACACCTGCAGGGGATCGGCTTTATAGCGACGCCGGCCCGGCAGTATCCCGAGGGCGAGTTTGCCTCCCAGATTATCGGTTTAGCCTCACCAATTACCAACCAGCGGGGACAGACGAGTTTGAAAGGGCAGGTCGGCCTGGAGAGCTACTTCGATAAGCGGTTGACCGGAACCAACGGGATGCGCCAAGACAAGCGCGACCTGTATGGCTACCGTTTGGCTAACTCTAAAGCCGTCACGAAGCCAGCGGTTAATGGGGATAACGTTTATACGACCATCGACCCCCAGGCTCAGCACATGTTGGAAAATAAGGTCAACCACGTCTATAAGGACGGCAAGCCGAATTCGGTAACCGCAATTGTGATGGATGCAAAGACTGGACAGATCGTGGCAGCCACCCAGCGGCCAACCTTAAACTCCAGCCAGCCCGTTTGGCGGAACATGTTTGTACAGGACGCTTACGAGCCCGGCTCAACGATGAAGATCCTGGCCCTCAGCGCGGCAATCGATACCGGCCACTTTGATCCGAAGGCGACCTTCCAGTCGGGGACTTGGTCAATGGGCGGTGGCAAGATCGTCGACTGGTCAAGCACTGGTTGGGGGAACATTAGCTATAAGGACGCTTTTGATATGTCCAGTAACGTCGGGTTTGCCCACGTTGAACAGAACATGGGGGCGAAGACCTGGATGAAGTATATCCGCCGCTTCGGCCTCCTGAAGAAGGTCAACGTGGTAGGGATGGACAATGAAGTCTCCGGCTTTACCCAGTTTAAAGGGATCCTTGAGCAGGCGAATACCGCCTTTGGTCAGGGAATCACCGTGAATGAAATGCAGATGCTGCGGGCGATTGGTGCCGTTGCCAACAATGGTAAGATGATGCAGCCTTACATCATTAAAAAGGTGGAAACGGCCAACGGTAAGGTGGTTAAAAAGACCCAGCCAACCACGGTGGGCCAGCCGATTAAGACCAGTACCGCTAAGCAGGTGCGCAAGTACATGGAAGGTGTGATTTACGACCAGAAGGGGCTCGGTCACGACTTCCAAATCAAGGGTTACCGGGTTGCCGGGAAGACCGGGACCGCCCAAATCGGTGGTGCTAACGGTTATAGCAAGGGTGATACTAACTACCTGTACTCCTTTGCGGGAATGGCACCGGCGAAGAACCCCCGCTATGTAATGTACGTCACGCTCCGCCAGCCCCAGAATTTGAGCACTTCAGCGACGAAGCAGATGGCCTCGATTTTTAATCCAGTGATGGAAATGCTGTTGGAGAAGAACAAGTCAGCTAACTCGAGTGTTGCCAAAATGCCAGAACTGGTTGGGCAAAACCGGGATGACGCGTCTAAGCAGCTCAGCGGACTAAAGATCCAGCCAGTGGTAATTGGTGACGGCAAGACAATCCGGAGCCAGTCAATTACGGCGGGCGAGAAGCTCTTAAAGAACCAGCGGGTGATTTTGGATGCTGGTGGTAACTATCAAATGCCGGACCTGAACGGTTGGAGCTCCGCGGATGTTCAGGAGCTGGCGGCCATGCTCCATTTGAAACTCAAGGAACAGGGCAGCGGCTACGTTAACAAGCAGAGTATTAATGCCAATAGCAAGATTAGCAAGGGGCAGACCTTGACGGTTACCTATGCGCAACACTAGGACAGGAGGAAAATAATGCACATTGCGGCAGTCATTTTAACGTTAATCAGTTCATTTCTTATTACCTTTTTGCTTATGCCGAGCTTGATTCGGTATTTCCGTGCCAAAAAGGAGGGCCAGCAAATCCGGGAGGAAGGTCCTAAGTGGCACGCTAAAAAGGCGGGAACCCCAACGATGGGGGGCCTGCTCTTCATCATCTCGGCAGTCGTTACCGTCTTATGGGTAGCGGCCTGGCAGGGAGTGCTTAGCAATACCTTGTGGGCACTGCTCTTTGTCTTGATCGTGTACGGCCTGATTGGGATGTGGGATGACAGTATTAAGATTTTCCACCACCAAAACGAGGGCTTTAAGGCTTGGCAAAAGGCCCTGTGCCAGGTCATCGCGGCGATGGTCTTCACCGTGATCTACCAGCACGAGGGTTACCAAATGGGCTTCGGTAATAACCAGTACGGCTGGCTCTACGGCCTCTTTATCATCTTTTGGATTGTTGGCTTTTCCAATGCGGTTAACCTGACCGACGGACTTGATGGCTTGGTCAATGGGCTCGGGATTATTTCCTTCTTAGCCTACTTTATCATTGCCCTCTGGGGCGGCTACACCGAGGTGGCGCTCTTCTGTCTGGCAATGGTTGGGACCCTGGCTGGCTTCTTCCCCTATAACCATAAGCCGGCCAAAATCTTCATGGGGGACATGGGTTCCTTAGCAATCGGGGCCTCGCTGGCGGCCGTTTCCCTCCTCTTGCACCATGAGTGGTCACTGCTGGTCATCGGGATCGTCTACGTTTGTGAAACGGCCAGTGTAATGCTCCAGGTGGCCTCCTTCAAGCTCACCGGGAAGCGTATCTTTAAGATGAGCCCGATCCACCACCACTTTGAGATGTGCGGCTGGAGCGAGTGGAAAATTGACATTGTTTTCTGGAGCGTTGGTCTGTTTGCTGCCATTATTGCGGTAGCAACGATTATTCTGGTATAAGTTGTCGAGGAAAGGTTCGAGGAGCATGAAAGAGATTACGAAGTATCAAGGAAAAAACGTATTGGTGATTGGCTTCGGGATTAGTGGCCTCAACGCCGCCCATCTGCTGGTTAAACTCGGGGCGCACGTAACCGCCAATGACATGAAGACACCCCAGAATCCAGCAGTGGTTGCTGGCTTGGAGGATGACGGGATTGAGGTAATTACCGGGAGCAACCCGTTAAGTTTGGCCGACCGCGATTTTGCCGTTGTAGTTAAGAACCCGGGAATCCCGTACGATAACCCCCTGGTGGCCAAGTTCGTGGAAAAGGGCACGCCAATTATCACTGAAGCTGAGCTGGGCTGGGAAATCTTTGCTGGCCACCTGGTCAGCGTGACCGGGAGCAACGGTAAGACGACCACGACAACCCTGACCCAGTTGATGCTGGCAAAGAGCTCGACCCATAATGTCAAGTATGCCGGCAACATCGGCGTATCCTTCAGCAAGGTCGCAGAAGAACTCGGCCCAGAAGACACACTGGTGACGGAGCTTTCCAGTTTCCAGCTGCTGGGGGCACCGACGATTCACCCCCATATCGCTATCATTACCAATATTTTTTCTAACCACCTGGACTACCACAAAACCCGGGAAAATTACATTAATGCTAAGCTAAACATTACCCGCAACCAGACCCCGGACGACTTTCTCATCATGAACTGGGACCGGGACGAGTGGCAAGAAATTGCCCGCCGGACCCGGGCGACGGTGGTACCCTTCTCCCGGCAGGGCAAGAGTCATGCCGGTGCCTATGAGGAAGATGGCGCCATCTATTGGCGGGGGGAACGGATTATGGCGGCCCGTGATATCCGCCTGATTGGCCCCCAAAACGTGGAAAACGCTCTGGCAGCCATTGCAGCTGCTAAGCTAAGCGGGGTCAGCAACGAAGATATCATTAGCGTCTTAACTACCTTTAGCGGGGTGCGCCACCGTCTCCAGTATGTGTTGGACTATCAGGGGCGGCGCTTCTATAACGATTCAAAATCGACCGATATCGAAGCAACCGAGGTTGCCTTGCAAGGGTTTGACCAACCAGTGATCCTCCTGGCAGGGGGCCTTGACCGGGGCTACACCTTTGAGCGGCTGGTACCGTACTTTAAGGCGCACGTCAAGGGCATTATCGTCTTTGGACAATGCAAGGACAAGATGAAGGACGCCGCCGAGCAGGCTGGCATTCCAACGATAATTGAGAGTGAAAATGCCGTGACGGCGGTACCAGAAGCATGGAAAATCAGCGAACCAGGCGATGTGATCCTCCTCTCCCCGGCCAACGCCAGCTGGGATCAATTCCCGAGCTTTGAAGTGCGGGGGGACCGGTTTATCGAAGCAGTTGAAAAATTAACGGGTGAAAAGGAGAAAGATTAATGCGGTTATTAGTTTCTGGTGGCGGGACTGGTGGTCATATCTACCCAGCCTTAGCCTTGATTGAACGCTTGAAACAAGTTGAACCGGATACTGAGGTCCTCTACGTTGGGACCACCCGGGGACTGGAAAACAAGATTGTCCCGGATGCCGGGATCAAGCTAGAGACAATGAAAATGCAGGGCTTTAAGCGTTCTCTTTCGTTGGAGAATTTGAAGACGGTATACCTCTTCCTCAACTCGGTTCACCGGTCCAAAAAGATTATTCGGGATTTTAAACCGGACGTGGTTCTAGGAACCGGGGGCTACGTCAGCGGCGCGGTATTGTACGCGGCTGCTAAGCACCATGTTCCGACGGTAATCCACGAGCAAAACAGTGTGGTGGGAATCACCAATAAGTTTCTGAGTCGCTATGTGGACCAGATTGCGATTGCTTTTGAAGCGGCCCGGGCCCAATTCCCGGCTGATAAGGTGACGATGGTCGGCAACCCGCGGGCCCAGCAAGTGGCTGCTCAGGTGGACAGCGACTTTTCCTGGTCAACGTATGGCCTGAAGGATGATGTGCCAACGCTGATGATTTTTGGCGGCAGCCAGGGGGCACCCAAGATTAACCAAACGGTTGTGGATGCAATCCCGGAATTTAACCACCGTCAGTACCAGGTGATTTTTGCAACTGGACAGAAGCGCTACGACCACATCAAACAGGAATTAGCGGACGTGGAGATTGGTGATAACGTCAAAGTTGTCCCGTATATCAAGGACATGCCCGCAAAGATGCCGAAGGTGGCAGCGCTTGTTTCTCGGGCGGGGGCAACGACCATTGCTGAAGTAACTGCTCTGGGAGTTCCCACCATTTTGATCCCGAGCCCGTACGTGACTGCTAACCACCAGGTTAAAAATGCTCAGGCACTGGTTCGGAAAAACGCGGCGGTGATGATCACCGAGGACCACCTGGATGCCCGCACGCTCCTGGTGCAGGCGGATAAGATCATGGAGAATAACGAATTGCGGGGTGAAATGGCCAGCGCTGCTAAACAGCTGGGGAAGCCGGATGCGGCGGACCATTTGATTAAGGTTCTCCACCACGCGATTGATGAACACCATTAAAACGGAGGGGAGGTTCAGCCGTGGCACGAAAAGATTTGTTTTCTGATGAACACCAGCGTTACTCACAGCGCTTGTCGGAAGTGGAAGAACGGCGCGCGCAGACCGTTCAGCCAAGTCAGCCGCAAGAGCGAATCGGTCATAAGAACCGGGGAATCAAAATTTACCGGTACCTGACCAACGGTGAGCGGGTGTTGAAGCTGATCCTCCTTTTTGGTGGGGTGCTGCTTTTGATGCTGTACGTGATTTCTCCCCTGAGCAAGGTTGACCGGGTGACGGTTAAGAGCAACCACGACCTCAGTGCAGCCGCGGTTGAACAAGCAACCCGGGTTCAGCCGGGCCGCTATATTTGGGGAGTGATGCTGTCCCAGCATTCTGCGAGCCAGCAGGCTAATCGGCGGAATCCTCAGGTTGCCAAGGTCAGTTATCAGCTCTGCGGCCCACGAGCCGTCCAAATCACGGTTCGCGAAAATCCAATCGTGGGGACGGTCGAAATTGGTCAGCGGGACTATAATGTTCTGGCAAACGGGCAGCTTAAAGCTGCTAAGGGTGACCAGGGCAAGATTCAGTACCAATCCTTTGACCACCACCGTCAAAAGTTAACGACGACGGCCATCCAGCTTGGCCGGCTGAAACCGGTGGTCCGCAACGGGATTTCCACGGTGTGCTACCAACCGCAGAAGAACGCGCCTAACCGCCTCGTGATCTATATGCGTGATGGGAACACCGTTTACGCAAACTTAACCACGGTTGGTAAGAAAATGGCTTACTATCCCGCAATTGCGGCGACGATGAAGGAACCGGGCGTAGTTGACCTGCAAGTTGGGGCGTTTTCGTACAGTTACAAATCACGTGAACAGTGATTTTCAGAAAAAGCGTTTTTGAACGAGCAAAGATATGGTAAAATCAACTTTAGATGTAAATAAAATACAATTTTTTTAATTAAGTATAATTGCTGCTTTTAGGAGGGTGCCGTTCAGATGGATAATTCAGAAGTATTTGTCGGGTTAGATATTGGAAGCACCTCGATTAAGGCACTGGTTTGCGAGAATGTAAAGGGCCAGTTAAAGGTCGTAGGCGTAGGGATTGCACCCTCTACCGGACTAAATCACGGCGTAATTGTTGATATTGATAAAACTGCCCACGCGATTTCACAAGCGGTTGCTCAAGCCGAGGAAAAATCAAATCTGACTATTAAAAAACTGATTGTGGGCTTACCGGCTAACTACCTGCGGATGCAAAAGGTACACGGGATGATCACAATCGCAGCCCAGGGCCAGTCACGGGAAATAGTGAACCGGGATGTGATCGACGTTGCTAAGGAAACGTTAACGCAAAATATTCCACCGGAGCGCACCGTCTTAGACCTCGTGCCGACAGAGTTCTCAGTCGACGGTTTTGGCGGAATCAAGGACCCGCGGGGGATGGTGAGTGTTCGTTTGGAAATGAAGGCGACCCTCTATACCGGTCCTAAGACGATCCTCCACAACACTAAGAAGGCGGTCCAACGAGCCGGCTATGAGATCAAGGATTTTGTGATTGCACCGATTGCCACTGACTTTAACCTCCTTAATGATGGGGAACAGGACTTTGGGACGGTGGTTATCGACCTGGGCGGCGGTCAAACGACGACCAGTATTATCCATGACCACCAGCTCAAGTACACCTTCGTCGATCCGGAGGGTGGTCAATACGTGACCAAGGACATTTCCACTGTTCTTAACACCTCACTCAAGAATGCTGAGAAGCTGAAACTAAACCATGGTTATGCAGACCATAGTTTGGCGGACGCGGATGCCAACATCAACGTTAACGTTGTCGGCAAAAACGAACCTGAACAATTCACCGAGGAGTACCTGACAGAAGTAATTGAAGCGCGGATGCGGCAGATTTTTGAACGAGTTCACCAACGTCTGCAAGCAATTCATGCTCCTGAGCTGCCCGGTGGTGTGACCATCATTGGTGGTGGCGCGGCGATGCCTGGTGTAAAGGAACTTGCCCAGGAATACTTTGCTGGCAGCATCAAGGTATACTCGCCGGAGCAGATGGGGATTCGGCATCCAGGCTACGCGACTGGCTTGGCGCTTGCGATGTACGAAAATCAGCTATCGGATGTTGATAAGTTAATAAAGCAAACGATTCAACAACCTGATATAATAGAAAGTCCAAGGGAAGAACCGGCAGCGGAGAACAATAACCGTCAGTTGGTTCACCAGTGGTCCAATCAGCCACGGCAGCGTTCTGGGGAGGGCCGTTCCAGAAAGAAACGGTCGGCAGAACCAAAGGAAAATAAGCATTCATTTGGCAATAAACTCAAGGGTATGTTTGATAACCTATTCGACTAATTTGACGGAGGAAAGATTCTATGGACAACGAGACAAGTACGATGGAGAACGAATTTGCTGGTGCACGGATTAAGGTAATCGGTGTCGGCGGCGGTGGCGGCAACGCAGTTAACCGGATGATTACTGAAAAGGTGCAGGGGGTTGACTTTATCGTTGCCAATACCGATTTGCAAGCCCTGAACAGTTCAAAGGCATCTACCAAGATTCAGTTGGGACCTAAGCTGACTAAGGGACTAGGAGCTGGTTCTAACCCAGAAGTAGGTGAAAAGGCCGCTCAGGAGAGTGAAGAGGCGATTAAGAAGGTCCTCGAAGGTGCCGATATGGTATTTATCACCGCCGGAATGGGTGGTGGTACCGGTACGGGTGCCGCCCCAGTAGTTGCCAAGCTGGCTAAAGACAGTGGGGCTTTGACCGTCGGGGTTGTTACCCGGCCCTTCTCCTTTGAAGGCCCACGCCGGGGCAAGTTTGCTATCGAAGGGTTGGATAAACTGAAGTCCAACGTTGATACCCTGATTATTGTTGCCAACAACCGTCTGCTAGAGATGATTGACAAGAAGACCCCGATGATGGAAGCCTTCAAGGAAGCCGATAATGTCCTCCGTCAAGGTGTTCAGGGGATTTCTGATTTGATTGTTACCCCTGGGTACATCAACTTGGACTTCGCTGATATCAAGACCTTGATGTCCAACCAGGGAGCCGCACTGATGGGGGTTGGTTCCTCCACTGGTGAAAACCGGGCGACGGAAGCGACCAAGAAGGCCATCTCCTCACCATTGCTGGAACTGTCGATTGACGGTGCTCAGCACGTCCTGATGGACATTACCGGGAGCGAAGACATGGCAATGTACGAGGCTCAGGAAGCGTCCGACGTTATCAAGCAGGCAGCCGGGACCAACGTTGATATTTCCTTCGGGATGTCCTTAGATAAGAACATGGGTGACGAGGTCCGGGTAACGGTTATCGCTACTGGAATCGATAAGCCAAAGACGAGTCCAGCCCGGCCAACTGCCCAAGCTAGTCATCCAGCACCACAACAGCAGGCAGCACCAAGCAGCCGGCAGGAAAGTGCTGATAGCAAGCCGGCCAATGACCCGTTTGACGGCTGGAATGACCCAACGGCAGACGTTAACAACAACGCTAACGAGAACGTTGATAACCAGTTTTCACACGTTGATAAGCCTGAATTTAACGTTTTTAATGATGATACTGCTAATTCAGATGACAGTGATGATGCTAACTTATCAACCCCACCATTCTTTAAGAATCGGCGGAAATAGTTAATATGCAAAGGGGGAGTGGTTTAACGAGTGGTTAGATTACGCCCCTTTTTTGTAATTAGGAGGGAGAAAGCACAATGGCAGCAAACTTTTTGAAGAGCTTATTTGGTGACGACGACCTGGAACAGCAGGATGAATACTACGAAAATCCCCAGCCAGCTAATCACCAGGGAAACAATAAGGTAGTGTCCTTCAGTGAGGGCCAGGCAAACCGGGCTGGACAAACAACCAGCAAGATTTCCCTGTACGAGCCACGGATGTACGCGGACGTGAAGCAGATTGCTTCCCAACTGCTTGCAGACCGGGCAATCGTCGTCAACTTTACCCAGATGGATCCCAAGGCGGCGGCACGGATGGTTGACTTCCTGAACGGAACCGTGTTTGCAATCAAAGGTGAAATGAAGCGAATCGGGAAAGAAATTTTCCTGTGTGCGCCGAATAACTTTGAAGTTTCCGGCAACCTCTCGAGCAACCTGAAGGCCGAGAGCGACCACTTTAACGACTAAGGAGAAGGGCGAATGCTGTTTGTACTTGGGGTGCTTAACACCCTTATCAACGCCTATATTTGGGTAATCGTGATTTGGTGTCTCTTGTCCTGGTTTCCGAATGCGCGGGGAACGCGGCTGGGCGAAATCATCAACCGCCTGGTAGAACCGTATATGCACTGGTTTGACTTTATTCCACCCCTGGGTGGGATTAGCTTCTCACCGGTGGTCGCGATTTTCGTGCTGTACCTCGTGCAAAACGGGATTACAGCCTTGGGACACCTGTTTGGTGTATAGGATTAGCACATGGAAGAGAACATTAAACAACACTTTCGGCCGAACGAGGGGGCCTTTATTGACCAGGTTGCGGACTGGATTAGTACGGCTAGTGGTCAATATCGCCCCGTCTTAACATCATTTTTAAATCCGCGGCAGCGCTATATCGCACGGACGATGGTGAACGCGGCGGATGAGGTCAAAATGGCGAGTGCCGGGGGCTGGGCTGGTGCTGAAATGCAGCGGATCCTCTTTTACCCGACCTACTACCAACCGACCACGGCCGATTTTGAGCTCAGGGTGTTAGAAATCAACTACCCGACTAAGTTTACCGAGCTTCACCACCGGCAAATTATGGGAACCTTAATTGGCGAAGGATTAGAGCGGGCCGCCTTTGGCGATATCCTGGGTGACCAGGGCCGCTGGCAGGTTGTGGTGACTACCGCAATGGCCAAGTATTTACGGGCAAATGTTAGCCATATCGGCCGGGCCAAGATTAAGTGGCAGCCGGTAGAAGCGGCCAACGTTCTTCACCCGGTCGAGGATTGGGAGCCCCTGACCACGACCGTTTCATCGCTTCGCTTGGATGCGGTGGTGGCCGCGGGCTTTAACTATTCGCGCAACCGGGCCAAGCAGCTGGTCGAACACGGGCAGGTGCGTCTAAACTGGGAAGAAGTTGACCGGCCGGACGAGCAAGTGGTGGTTCACGACCTGATTTCGGTTCGGCATGGCGGCCGGATCCGCTTAGATGAAGCCCGGGGCGTAACGCGCAAGGGCAAGGAAAGAGTAAGTTTATCTGTGGTTCATGCATAAAATGGAGGAATAATAATGGGGTTAACTGTCGAACAAATCAATAAGCAAGAGTTTTCAACCAAGATGCGGGGTTACAACCAGAACGAGGTTCAACAATTTATGGCTACGGTCGCTCAGACCGTTCAGGAATTAACGGAAGAAAACCACGCCCTCAAAGAAACCGTCAAGGCTGACGAAGGCAAGCTAAAGTACTTTAGCGAACTCAAGGATTCACTGAATAAGTCGATCCTGGTTGCCCAGGAAGCAGCGGACAAGGTCAAGAATAATGCCAAGCGGGAAGCGGATATTATGATTCGTGAGGCCCAAAAGCAGGCAACCGATATTGTTTCCGAAGCCAACGAGAAGGCTAACCAGGTGGTTGAACGCAGTACGGAAGAAACTCGCAAGTTGACGACCGAAACTAATGATTTGAAGAAGCAGACCCGGATCTTCCGGCAACGGCTCCAGGTAATGCTGGAATCTCAACTTGAGGTTGTCAAAAGTGATGAATGGGATAAACTACTGGCCGACGAAGACTTAGACCAGTATAACGAAATTCAGAAGATCTTGGGGAAGAACCTTGACAATGATTCCTCGGAAAGTGTAGAATCAACAGCAATTAGTTCCGAAGCTGATCAAGATCAGGCGGCAATGGCCCAGCAGCCAGCAGTCGAACAACCGGCTGCGGGAGCTGAACCAGCTACTGCTACACCAGAAGCGGGTCAACCGGTTGCTGATGCGGGTGAGACCGTAGTTGTCTTTCCAGATAGTGACCAGAGGAAGAACTAGGATAACGACGAAATTACGCTAATAAAATGTTGAAGAGAAGTGGAATCCCGGTACGGTACCACAGCGAGTCAGTGGATAGTGGAAGACTGACGGTTACCCGGTATTCCTGATCATCTCTGAGTGCTAAGCTGAAGTCAGTAGGCTGGCCGGCCCATTACCGTTATTCAATGACATGAGGAGACCCACCAGTTGGGCCTCGAAAATGGGTGGTACCACGAATTGCTTCGTCCCTATCTAGGGGCGGAGCTTTTTTATTAGGGTAATAGTAGTCATGAACGAGAAAGGAGTCGATACCATGCGGGTAAAAGATACGTTAAACCTGGGCCGGACCAAGTTTCCCATGCGGGGGAAGCTGCCGGTAACCGAAGCACAGCGTGAACAGCTGTGGGAAGAAAACCAAGTCTACCAGTTGCGGCAAAAGTTAAACGAGGGGAAGCCATCATTCGTGCTTCACGATGGCCCGCCATACGCTAACGGGAACATTCACATCGGCCACGCGATGAACAAGATTTCTAAGGACTTCATCGTCCGCTACAAGTCGATGTCCGGCTACCGGGCACCGTACGTTCCCGGCTGGGATACCCACGGCCTGCCAATCGAACACCAGCTGACTAAGTCCGGTTACGACCGGAAGAAGATGTCAACGTCTGAATTCCGGGACCTCTGTCGCAAGTACGCCCTGGAACAAGTTGACAAGCAACGGACTGACTTCAAGCGGCTGGGGGTCAGCGGTGAATGGGATCACCCGTACTTAACCCTGGATAAGGAATTTGAAGCGGCGCAAATCCGGGTCTTTGGCGAATTTGCCAAGAAGGGGCTGCTCTATCAGGCGAAGAAGCCGGTTTACTGGTCATGGTCTTCGGAATCTGCACTGGCCGAAGCCGAAGTTGAATACCATGATGTTGTTGCTAAGACGGCTTTCTTTGCGGAACAGGTCAAGGATGGCAAGGGCATCCTTGATGACAACACCTACCTGGTTGTCTGGACGACGACCCCGTGGACCGTTCCTGCTTCGGAAGCCGTAGCCGTTAACGGTAAGTTTGACTACTCCGTGGTGAAGCCGGCTAATGATGACCGTCAATTCGTTGTCGCTACCGACCTGCTCGACGGCGTGGCTGACAAACTGGGCTGGGAAGACTTTGAAGTGGTTAAGCACCTTTCCGGGAATGACCTGGACGGGATGGTTACCAAGCACCCGTACATTGACCGCGACATTCTCGTGGGAACCGCGGACTACGTTACGGCCGATGCCGGGACTGGTCTGGTCCACACGGCGCCCGGCTATGGTGACGATGACTACCACTTCGGTTTGGAACACAACCTGCCAATCTTTGCACCGATCACTGACCAGGGGGTTCTGACTAAGGAAAACGGGGCCGACTTCGATGGCGTCTTCTACCAGGATGCCGATGACATCTCCCTGAAGAATCTGGAAGAAGCGGGTTCCCTGCTCCTGGAAGAACCGCTAAAGCACTCCTACCCATTTGACTGGCGGACTAAGAAACCAATCATCTTCCGGGCGACCGACCAGTGGTTCGTTTCCATCGACAAGATGCGCCAGGACATCCTTGACGCGCTGGAAGAAGTTAACTACCAGCCGTCCTGGGGGAAGACGCGGCTGCGTAACATGATCAAGGACCGTGGCGACTGGGTAATTTCCCGGCAGCGGGTTTGGGGTGTGCCACTCCCAGTCTTCTATGCCGAGGATGGTACGCCAATCATGGAAGAGGAGACCATCAACCACGTGGCCGACCTCTTCGCTAAGTACGGTTCGAACGTCTGGTTTGACCGTGATGCTAAGGACCTCTTGCCAGAAGGATACACCAACGAACACTCACCACACGGGAAGTTCACCAAGGAAACCGACATCATGGACGTGTGGTTCGATTCTGGTTCTTCCCACCAGGGGGTATTGGCCGAACGGGACTACCTGACCTACCCAGCCGATCTCTACCTAGAAGGTTCCGACCAGTATCGTGGTTGGTTTAACTCCAGCCTGATCACCAGTGTGGTTTGCTCCGGCAAGGCTCCATACAAGGGAATCGTTTCCCAAGGCTTTACCCTCGACAAGAAGGGGAAGAAGATGTCGAAGTCGATGGGGAATGTCATCGACCCGAACAAGGTAGTTAAGCAGATGGGGGCCGAAATTATCCGCCTCTGGGTCATGAGTGCTGATACCTCCGCCGACGTCCGGGTTTCCATGGGAACCTTCCAACAGATTTCCGAAGCCTACCGGAAGCTGCGGAACACCTTCCGCTTCCTCTTGGCAAACACCGGCGACTTCAAGCCGACCGATGACACGGTTTCCTACGAGAAGCTGAACAGTGTCGACCAGTACATGCTGGTTAAACTCAACCACTTCTTGAAAGAAATGCGGGCCGACTTTGACAATTACGACTTTCTGGATGCTTACAAGCTCCTAATCAACTTTGTCAACAACGACTTGTCCGCCTTCTACATGAACCTGGCCAAGGATGTCCTGTACATCGAACCAGCGGACTCCCATGCCCGTCGCTCCATGCAGACGGTCTTCTACAACATCCTGTTGACGATGGTCAAGCTGCTGACACCAATTCTGCCGCACACGACCGAAGAAGTATGGGAATACATGGACGAACCAGAAGACTTTGTTCAGCTGACCGAAATTCCTGATCCCCAAACCTTCGCCAACGAAGCGGAACTGCTGGAACAGTGGGACCGGTTCATGGACGTTCGTTCACACGTCCTGAAGGGGTTGGAAGAGGCCCGGAACGCTAAGCAAATTGGGAAGTCCCTGGAAGCCCAGGTGGACCTCTACCTCAGTGACCAGCAGCAACAGCTGTTGACGGACCTGGATGAGGACGTAGCCCTGCTACTGGGTGTTTCCTCATTGCACATTCACCCACTGGCAGAGGCACCAGCGGATGCGGCTAAGTACGACGATGGGGTGGCCGTCAAGGTTTCCCCTGCTGTCGGCGAAACTTGTGCACGCTGCCGGATGGTCAAGGAAGACGTCGGTAGTGACGACGCCTACCCGATGCTCTGTGCCCGGTGTGCGAAGATTGTCCGGGACAACTTCCCTGAGACGGTCGAAGAAGGGCTCGAAAAGTAAAATTTATTTATAATCAAAGCCAGATAGTGGTCAATCGATGACAGAAAAATTCTGGCGGTGTAAAATACCAAGTGACGCTTGTTGCTTGGTATTTTATTTAGTAGGTGAAAACATGCTTGAAGGTAAGGTAAAGAGCTTTGATGAGCAAAAGGGCTGGGGATTTATTACTGTGCCCCACGAAGGCGAAATCTTTGTTCATTATAGCGGGATCGAGGGCCAGCACCGGCGAGTTCTTCATCCCGACGACCGGGTTTCCCTGGTAATTGTGCAGGGCAGGCGGGGACCCCAGGCGGCCCATGTCCGGATTCTACACTAAGGAGGAAAGAGGATGCAGTTTGAAGAAAAGCCGGTTAGCAGCAAGACGGTTTTTAAGGGCCACTTGATTGAAGTGGAGGTTCAGCAGGTTCAGACGCCGCACGGGCAACTGGCCCAGCGGGAGATTGTCCACCATGCGCCGGCCGTAGCTTTACTAGCGCTAACCGATGACCACCAGATGCTGCTGGAGAAACAGTGGCGGGCGCCCATTGCGAAAACCACCTTGGAAATCCCTGCTGGCAAGGTTGATTCACGCGACCAGGCGAGTGCTGACCATGCTGCCGTTCGCGAATTGAATGAGGAGACCCGTTATCAAGCAGCAAGCCTGACTAAGCTCTCCGGCTTCTACACTTCGGTGGGCTGTATGGACGAATATATGACCCTTTACTTAGCAACCGGTTTGCGGCCGGTCGACCACGAACTGCCCCAGGATGCCGATGAACAGCTCGCCTTGCAAATGGTGACCTTAGACCAGGCCCTGGCGATGATCGACCGGGGCGAGATTGAAGACGCTAAGACTATTATGGCAATTTACTACTGGCGGGGGATGAACAATGATGGCAGATAACAAACAGTCCTTTGATGAGCAACCACTGTCCCGGCGTGAATACCGTGAACAGCTTGCTCGTCAGCAGCGCCAGGGGACAAGTGCCCGCCCAGCAGATACTGAGCCGCCTCTTCAGGACTCACCGGAGATGGGCCGGCGGCAGTTTGCAAGCGAGCACCAGCAGCTGACCGCTGAACAGAAAACGGCGGTGCTAAGGAGAAAACTAAATATTGCAATCGTCGCCCTACTAGCGGCGATTATTGCTGTGTACTTAATTTTATTTTTTGTAGGTTAAAGAGGAGTGGAAAAATGCGATTTGGAATTATCTGCGCGATGCCAGAAGAAATTAAGGAACTGAAGGCGCAATTAACGAACGAAAGTACGAAGCAGATTGGTGGCAAGGACTACTACTTTGGTCAGATCAGCGGCCAAGACGTGGTGCTGGTCGAATCTGGAATTGGCAAGGTCGAAGCCGGAATCACCACTGAACACCTCATTACCGATTGCGGCGCCGACGTGGTAATTAACTCTGGCTCTGCTGGCGGCATTGGCGATGGTCTTCACGTGGGGGATGTCGTAATTTCCACGGCAACGGCCTATCACGACGTTGACGCGACGGCCTTTGACTACCAGTACGGTCAGTTGCCAGGCAAGGAACCCAGTTTTGCCGCCTCAAAGAAGTGGGGGGACGCCCTCGCCAAGGCTGGTGAGCAGACTGGCTTGACGGTCAAGCAGGGCCTGATTGTTTCCGGTGACCAGTTCATCGCCAGTCAAGACGCCATCAAACAAATCTTAGCCCACTTCCCAGATGCCCTCTCCAGTGAAATGGAAGGGGCCGCGGTCGGTCAGGTAGCCACTGACCACCAGGTACCGTACGTGGTGGTCCGGGCAATGTCCGACACCGGGGATGAAGAGGCCGGAGTCAGCTTTGACGAGTTTATCATCGAGGCCGGCAAGCGGTCGGCGGCAATGCTGCTGCAGCTTTTTAAGGACCTTGCAGCTTAGAGAAAGGAACGGGACTGATGAAGGAGATATACTTGGATAATGCGGCCACGACGCCGATGACGCCGGCCGTAATCGATGAGATGACCACCCAGATGAAGGAGAGCTGGGGGAATGCCTCCACGGGTTATTCCTATGGTCGGGAAGCTAAATTAGTACTGGAAAATAGCCGGCACGTCTTAGCCCAAAGCATCAACGCTGATGATAACGAAATTGTCCTGACCAGCGGGGGAACCGAGGGTGATAACACCGCGATTATTCAGACGGCCATGACCCGGCAAAATTTGGGTAAGCACATCATCACCACCGCCATTGAACACGAGGCCGTGCTCAAACCCCTGCATTATCTGGAAGAACAGGGTTTTGAGGTCACCTACCTGCCCGTCGACGAGAACGGGAATATTTCACTGGATGAATTCAAGGCAGCCCTGCGTGACGATACGATCCTGGTTACAATCATGTCAGGTAACAACGAAGTGGGCAGCCGGATGCCGATTCACGAAATTGGTGAAATCTTAAAGGACCACGAGGCCTGGTTCCACACGGACGCGGTGCAAACCTATGGCCTGCTGCCGATTGACGTCAAACGGGACCACATCGACCTCCTGTCAACTTCGGCCCATAAGCTTAACGGACCGAAGATGATGGGCTTCCTCTACCGGCGGGATGGCATCAACTTCCCGAGCTACCTCAAGGGTGGCGACCAGGAAACCAAACGGCGAGCCGGGACGGAAAACGTGCCAGCGGTGGCGGCCTTTGCCAAGGCGGTCACTATTGACAGTCCTGAGGAGAAACAGGCCCGGCGGGAGCGGTTCTACCACTTCAAGCAGAAAATTGTCCAGGGACTGACCGAAAACGGGATTGACTTTGCGGTTAACGGTGAAATCAAGCCGGATAACCTCAACCAAATCTTGAATATCTGGTTCAAGGGAATTTCCACCTACATCATGCAGACCGACCTCGATCTGGCTGGTATTGCCGTTTCCGGTGGCTCGGCATGTACCGCCGGAAGCATCGAACCTTCCCATGTGTTAACGGCAATGTTTGGAGCGGATAGTCCCCGGATTAGCGAGTCCATCCGAATCAGCTTTGGCGCCCTCAATACCGAAGAGGACGTTGATAAGCTGATTGCGGCAATTGTCAAGATTGTTAACCAACTCAAGCAGGCAAAGGAGGCTGACTAGGATGGAATTTACTAAGAGCGTTCGCTTACCGGGTGAACAGGATACCTATACGTTAAGTCCAGAAGTAAAGAAGTATACGCTGACCGACCTGGGCTTTGAGGAAACCCGGCGGGGCAACTTTGAATACAAGGGGAGCCTTGACACTGACAACCCCTTTAAGCCGGTTGCCCGTCTGCGTATTTTAATTAACGCTGACCTGACGGGCTTTAAGATGGAGACCGTGACGGGCAATGGTGCCCGGCGGATTAACATCTTTACCCACCAGCGGGCAGCAGAATTTGTCGAACAGTATCACTTTATTTTAGATGAAATGCTCAAAAGAAAGGTCTTCATTAGTACGCGGACGGATTAAAATCTGTGCAGCGACTGGTGGACTTTGGTACAATAGGCAATACTGGATGCATGCGACCTTCAATCGTAGATTATTCCAGAATCTATTTGAAATGATGGTGATAAATAATGACTGACCACAGCCACACGCGTGTTGTTGTCGGCATGAGCGGCGGGGTGGATTCCTCAGTGACCGCCCTGCTGTTGAAGCGTCAGGGCTATGACGTGATCGGTGTTTTCATGAAGAACTGGGATGATACCGACGAAAACGGTGTCTGTACGGCAACCGAGGACTACAAGGATGTTGCCAAGGTAGCCGCGAAGATTGGGATTCCTTATTACTCCGTGAACTTTGAGAAGGAGTATTGGGACCGGGTCTTCAAGTACTTCATTGCCGAGTATAAGAAGGGGCGGACACCTAACCCCGATGTGATTTGCAACAAGGAAATTAAGTTCAAGGCCTTTATCGAGTACGCCAACCAACTAGGAGCGGACTATGTGGCGACGGGGCATTACGCCGACCTCAAGCGGGACGCGGATGGCCGGATGCACCTGATGCGGGCCGCTGACCAGCACAAGGACCAAACCTACTTCTTGAGCCAACTCGACTACCACCAGTTGGACAAGGTTCTTTTCCCGTTGGCAAACTACACTAAGCCGCAAATTCGGGAGATTGCTAAGGAAGCCGGTCTGGCAACTGCTGAAAAGAAGGATTCTGTTGGAATTTGCTTTATCGGTGAAGATGGGCACTTCCGCGAGTTCTTGAGCCAGTATATTCCTGCCCAGCCGGGCAACATGGAAACCGTCGATGGCAAGGTTGTCGGCCAGCACATGGGCCTGATGTACTACACCATTGGCCAGCGGCGGGGTCTCGGCCTTGGCGGCAACAAGGAGAGCAACGAGCCCTGGTTTGTCATCGGCAAGGACATTGAAAAGAACGTCCTTTACGTTGGCCAGGGTTACCATAATGAGCACCTGTACGCGACCCACCTGGAAGCCAGCGACATTCACTGGGTTGACGACGTAGTGAGCCGCTACGGGCGGGAATTTCACTGTACAGCCAAGTTCCGCTACCGGCAAAAGGATGTCGGTGTCACCGTTAAGATCGCTGATGACGACCAAATGGTGACGGTGACCTTTGATGACCCGGCACGGGCAATCACTCCGGGACAGGCAGTGGTCTTTTACGACGGTCAGGAGTGCCTAGGGAGCGCCATTATCGACCGGGCTTATAACGCTGACCGGCAATTACAGTACGTATAGCCATTAGCAACATATTACTGGGGAGAACAGCGGGGCAGAACTGTCAGGGCTGCCCGTTTTCCTCCCGGCATACATATTCGAAAAAACAAGAGTGAACAATTATAATTTTTTCTGGTAAGATATTAATTAAAAAGGTCTGCGATAGATAATGACAAAAGTGTACTTGATTCGTCATGGAAAAACTGAATGGAACCTTGAGTCGCGCTACCAGGGGGCGCACGGTGATTCGCCCTTGCTGGCGACTAGCTACCAGGAAATCAACCTGCTGGCGGATTCTCTGCGGGATGTACGGTTTGCCCATGCCTATGCTAGTCCGTTGAAGCGGGCACGGGTGACCGCCCAAAAGCTGCTCGACCGGTTGGAACAGCCAGTTCGGCTGACTATTGACAGCCGGTTAATGGAGTTCAACCTCGGGAAAATGGAGGGGATGCACTTCGCGGATGTAGCGGAGAAGTGGCCGGAAGCGCTCCATAACTTCCGTCATCACCCGGACCAGTATGACGAACGGGTAACCGGGAGCGAGAGCTTTGCTCAGGTAATTACCCGGGTCGGTTCCGCAATCAAGGAGTATTGCCGGCTCAACCCTGCTGCTAACATCCTGGTGGTGTCACACGGCGCGGCTCTGAACGCTACGATCAACGCCCTGATTGGGACGCCGTTGCCGCACCTGAAAGACCGTGGTGGCTTGAGCAATACTTCCACGACTATCTTGTCGACCAGTGACGCAGAGCACTTCGAGCTGGAGTGCTGGAATGATACTTCCTATTTGCACAAGACAAGACTGGACCCAACCGATACCATTTAATGAGGTGATTGTGATGAATAACGAAGAATTTCAAGCAAAGCAAAAACGGGAAACCGAAAAACTGGTTCACAAGCTGATCCGCGCAATTGACGAACATCCTGAGAAGGTCAATAACTATTACGATCTGGGCTCTTTGCTGACCCGGTTAAATGACTACCAACAGGCCGAAGAATTATTCATGAAGGCCCTGGGGATCTTCGAAGCTAAGAAGGACCAGGCAGCGATTGACCTGTTGAACTACGGCCTTGGGAACCTTTACTACGAGGTTGGCAAGACTGACGCGGCAATCAAACTCTACAACAAGATTGGGGACCCCAAGATTAAGGCGGATTCCTACTTAATGCTGGCCCAGAGCTATATGAAGAAGGGGCAGTATAAGCAGGCAGTGGCCTATGGGGTAACAGCCCATGAACTACGCCCAGCTGACCCAGCCATCAACCAGGTCTTAGGGGATTCCCTGCTGGCTCTCGGCGAATTCACTGCGGCTAAGAAGTACTATGACGTAATCTTACAGCGCCATCCTGGACGGGCAGATACCCAGTTTAACCGGGGCATCGTGGCAATGGTCTTGGGGGAGCCCTATCAGGACTACCTGACCCAGGCACAGCAGCTTGACCCTGCTTATTACAAGAAGAGTGAGCAGCGCCTGGCAGAGATCGAAAAGACCTTGCAAGCAACGAAAAAGAAATAGATTGGAAAGGATGACTTCAATGGCAACTGAGATGGACCTATTTAAGACGCCAACGGAGCCGTCTTTTTTTGTTGGTCAGGTTCAGTCGGAAATCTTTTCGAGTCCGGATTCCTTTTTTAAGGTCCTGGTGGTGTCGATCGAAGATGCTAATTTTGACTGGTCAGAGGGCGAAATTACGGTAACGGGCAGCTTTGGTGACCTTAGCGACGACCAGACGTACTGCTTTGAGGGCCAACTGGTGGAACACCCTCGCTACGGTCAGCAGTTTCAGGCAAGTTCCTACCATGTCAACCAACCGACCAGTCGGACAGGACTGGTAGAATTTCTGGCAGGAAAACAGTTCCCGGGGGTTGGCCAAAAAACGGCGGAGAAGATAGTTGATGCCCTCGGGACGGGAGCAATTGATAAGATTAGCGCGGACCCGCATGTCTTAGACGGGTTGAAGCTGCGTTCCGCGGTGAAAAAGTCAATTATCGATAACCTCCAGGCTAACCAGGGCTTGGACCAAGTGATTATTGGCCTTAACGATTACGGCTTCGGCAGCAACCTGATTAGTACAATTGTTGACCACTACGGCGAGGATGCCCTCCATATTATCAGTGAAAATCCGTACCAGCTAGCGGTGGAAATCGATGGGATCAGCTTCAAGCGGGCTGATCAGGTGGCCGCTAAGTTAGGCATTGCTGGAGATGACTCCCGGCGGATTAGGGCGGCCATTATTCAGTCGTTGGATGACCTCACGATGGCAACTGGTGATACTTATACCAGTGCAAAGCCGCTGCTGGTAAGCGCTCAGCGCCTGCTTAACGATGGCCGTAACGGTCAGGTCGCCGCTCCGGTGATTGCTGATCAGATTGTGGCGATGGAAAAGCAGCACCAGATTAGCTATGACGACGAGCGACTTTACCCAACGGCCCTCTACAAGGCAGAATACCAAATTGCGGACCACTTAGACCGGCTGGTAAAGGCGAAGGAGAGCGCAGTTCCCGCGGAAACGATTCAAAAGACCCTGAGCCGGGTAGAGGAGGAAACCGGGATTAAGTATGACCAGGTGCAGGTCCGGGCAATTGAAACGGCACTTAATAATAAGGTCATGCTGTTGACTGGGGGACCGGGTACCGGTAAAACCACGATTATTAGGGGAATCGTGGAGTGCTACGCCAAGGTTCACCAACTTTCACTGGAGATTGACGATTACCGCGATAAACCCTTCCCAGTGCTATTGGCAGCGCCGACTGGCCGGGCAGCTAAGCGGATGAGTGAGGCTACCGACCTGCCTGCCAGTACGATTCACCGTTTACTCGGCTTAAACGGCCGTGAATTGCCAACGGATATTAACGCGCGGGATTTAAAGGGTTCATTGCTGATTGTCGATGAAATGTCGATGGTCGATACTTTACTCTTCAAAACCCTCGTTCAGGCAGTTCCCACCGCAATGCATGTGGTGCTGGTGGGGGACAAGGATCAGTTGCCGTCGGTTGGGCCTGGACAGGTCTTTTACGATCTTCTGGCTTTTACCGAGCTGCCAAAGGTGGAACTGACAAACATCCACCGGCAAGCCGCTGACTCCACCATTATTCCACTGGCACACGCCGTCAAGGATGGCCGGGTACCAGCCGACCTGATGGCGAAAAAAGCTGACCGGTCGTTTATCCCTTGCCAGGCCTGGCAGGTCCCGGACGTGGTGGAACAAATTATTAAACTAAGCCGACAGCGAGGATATACTGCCCAGGATGTTCAGATCCTAGCACCAATGTACCGGGGAGCGGCCGGGGTAGATAATCTGAATGAGCTAGCCCAAGCAGTTTATAACCCGCCGACCAAGGCTAAGCAGGAAATAGAGTTTCGTGGTCAGGTTTTCCGGGTTGGTGACAAGGTCCTGCAGCTGGTCAATAGTCCCGAAAATAATGTTTTTAACGGGGATATTGGCCAAATCACTGCTATTGAGACTAAGAAGGGCGCCAAGGGGGCAACAATTACGATTGACTTTGATGGAAACGAGGTTAATTATCACCGGATGGAGTGGAACCAGATTCAGCTGGCCTACGCTATTTCGATTCATAAATCGCAGGGGAGTCAGTTTAAGATGGTTTTAATGCCGGTCGTCCGGCAATTCAGCCGGATGCTCCAACGGAACCTAGTATATACGGCAATCACGCGGGCAGCCGATAAGCTGGTCTTGCTGGGGGAAGCCCAGGCAATGGCGTTGGCCGTTCACAATGTGGGGACAAACCGACAGACGACCCTGCTGAATCGGCTGCGGGAGAAGTGGCAGCTAACGAAGCCGGAAAAACCGGCGGCAGTGGCAAAGGATGATTCCCTTGCGGTAGCTGATAAGGAGATAGTGCCAGATTCAGCAGCCGACTCCTCGTCGGGACCCCGGATATTGACCGCCGCCCTGATTGCTGAGCAGGCGATTGATCCCCTGATTGGGATGGCAGGAATTAAACCCCAGGACTTATAAGGGCTTGATTGCGAAGAAAAATGTTGCGATAATAAACGGTGTACTGCACACTGCTAGTTAAGATAAAGGAAGTAGAACAATGACGCAGATTAAGAATGCTCAAAACGTCCGGTTGTTTGCCTTGAACTCAAACCAGCCCTTAGCGGAAGCCATTGCCGCTAAGGTCGGCCTGCCGCTCAGCAAGGCTTCTGTTAACCACTTTGCTGATGGTGAAATAAAGATTACCATTGACGAAAGTGTTCGGGGATGCGAGGTATACGTAATTCAATCCGTTTCCGACCCGGTCAACAGCAACTTGATGGAACTATTAATCATGGTGGATGCACTGCGGCGGGCTAGTGCGGCCAAAATTAACGTGGTGATGCCCTACTATGGTTATGCTCGGCAGGATCGCAAGGCCCGGAGTCGGGAACCAATTACCGCCAAATTGATTGCCAACTTGCTGGAAATGGACCAGATTGACCGGCTGGTAACCATTGACCTGCATGCTGCCCAAGTTCAAGGATTCTTTGATATCCCGGTCGACCACCTGCAAACAACAAGCCTTTTTGCGGATTATTTTGCAAAGCATGACCTGATTAACGATGAAACAGTTGTGGTGGCACCGGATCATGCCGGCGTTAGTTTTGCACGGAAGTTTGCGGAACGGATCAAGGCGCCCATCGCGATTATTGACAACCGGGCCGATGAGGTACGGGAACAAACTAATCAGAAGGTCCCCGAATATGTCATTGGGGATGTAAAGGGCAAGACCGCCCTCGTCGTCGATGATATTGTAGATACGGGGGTGCGGATGAAGTTATCTGCACAGGCCCTGGCCAAGTTTGGCGCTAAGAAAATTTACGGGGTGGCTACCCATCCAGTTCTATCTGCCGATGCAACCACCATTTTGCAGGATTCCCTCCTGGAGAAGCTAGTGGTCACCGATACGATTCACCTGCCGGCGGAAAAGCAGTTTCCTAAGCTGGTCCAACTTTCGGTGGCAGATCTACTAAAAGAGGCCATTGTTCGGATTCACAACCACCAATCAATTGACACACTCTTTAACCGCTAGGCTTCGTGTCTGCGTAAAGAGGAATGAGAAAAAGCATCCAAAATCTGCTTGGCAGCTGATCTTGAATGCTTTTTTGGTGTACAGCAAACTTTTAATTAACGCTTAAATTGAAATGGGGGAGCTGGTGGATGAAGTTCTGGTAAGCTTCCTGTTCACCGGTGGCAGTAACCTGCGCATCGTGGGCGGTGACCCTTCCCTGGTGGAGGAGGTCTTCGGCAATTTCAAGCTGGTGGGTAAAGGTAGCATTGCCGATTAATTCAATCCAGTAGCGGTGGTCGGCGAAGTGAACGCTGGTTTTGACCATCCCACCCGGATTGTAGACGGTAATTGCTTCGTCGAAGGCCGCGCTGGCGGGATGAAGTAGGGCAAAGGCCAGACTGGTGGCCGACATTCCGGTTCCGCAAGCGTTCGTGAAGCCAACCCCACGCTCATAGGTCCGAACAAAAAGTTTTTGTGGCCCGAGAATCTGAGCAAAGTTAACGTTGACCCCGTCGCTAAAGTAGGGGTTGGCGCCGTTAAGGTAGGACCCTAGTTCTCCCAAGAGGGGGCCCTCAATGGTTTCCTGGTTGACAAAGCTGATCAGGTGGGGGTTCGGAACCGCCAGGGTGGTGAAGGTGAGACCTGGAGCCAGCTCTGGTACCGGGGTACCCAATAGGCGGTCGTGTCCTAGATTGTCGAAGGGCAAGGCGGCCCTATTAAAGCGGACCGGTGAGATTTCCACGGCAAAGGCAGGGACGCCGGGCGCCAGTTCGCCTGCTTGCCGGACTTGCAAACTGCTGTCCATTGTGTCGACTTTGAACGACGTCTGGCCGTCCCGCTCCGCCACGTAGCGTGCGACGGTCCGGAGGCCATTGCCGCACATTGAGGCCTCGCTGCCATCAGCATTGATTACCCGCATTTGGGCGGTTGCCCCGGGGCGGGTTGGCCGGCCAACAACGAGGAGGCCATCCGCCCCGCCTAGCAAGCCATCCTGGGGGTCGGTCAATTGGCGGGCTAGGCGGCGGAGTTCGTCATCAGTTAGTGCCTGCTTCAGCTTTGTTTGGTCGAGGATAAAGAAGCTGTTCTGGGAGCCGTGAACTTTTAATAGTTGTGTCATCATAAAACCTCCTAATTAGCGAAGAACCGGTGATAAATTGCGCGGACAGCCTTGTCAGCATCCCGATCATAGGTGCCAATCATGATTGAGATTCGGGAGGCTCCCTGGTTGATGATTGGCACTGGGATCCCGTCTTCTGCCAGGGGGGCAAGGATGTCGTTGATTACCCCGATCCGGTTCCGCATTCCCTCGCCAACCACCATCGTGATGGCGTAGTTATTGATCCATTCGAGCTGGTCCGGGTTGATTTCCTCCTGGATTTCGTTGCAAATAGTATCCACTAGCTGGTCGTCGATTTGGTTCTTGTCTAAAATAATGGTGATATCATCAATCCCTGACGGCATGTGCTCGTAAGAAACGTTGTGGTGGGCCAGGATATTTAAGATTCGTAGAGTGAAGCCCGTTTCCTTGTTCAGAAGGTACTTGTGGAGGTAGATTGCGGCAAAGTGCTTACCGCTGACCACCCCGGTAACGATATCCGCGGGTTGAAATTTCTTGTCTGGGACAATCAAGGTCCCGGGCTTTTCGGGATGCTGGGTGTTCTTGACGTTAATCGGTATATTGCCCTGGATGGCAGGGATGAGGGCCTCATCATGGAAAACCGAGAAGCCGGCGTATGATAACTCCCGCATTTCCCGGTAGGTCATCTTAGCGATGGGTTGGGGATGGTCAACGACAGCTGGGTTCGCGACGTAGATTGCGTCAACGTCAGTGAAGTTTTCGTAGAGGTCAGCATGGAGGCCATGGGCAAGAATCGCCCCTGTAATGTCCGAGCCGCCCCGTGAGAAGGTTGCGAGGTGGCCGGCAAGGGTAATGCCGTAAAAGCCGGGGAAAATCAGCAGTTCACTGTCGTTAAAGGAAAACCGATCCAAGAGTGAGTAGGCCTCTGGAGTTACGCTGGCGTTATTGGGGGTCCCGGTGACCCGGAGACCGACCTGTTCGGGGGTAACAAAGCGGGCTTCGTAGCCCAACTGCTGGAGAATAATCGTCATCAATTGGGCGTTGAGCCGCTCGCCATGGGCCTTGAACGCGGCGAGAAGGTAGTTGTTATTGGGAAAGTGCCAGTTCGGCAACTTGTTAAGCCGTTCGGCTAGTGGGGCCAGCTTGGCCTGAGGAACGTTAAAATAGTCAGCAATCGCGGTATAACGGTCAATGATTTGGGTAACCGTTTCCTGGAACGGCTGTCCAGCGATTACTTGCTGGGCATATTTGATCAGGAGATCGGTGACCTTGGTATCATTTGCTGTCCGCTTACCAGGCGCAGAAGTGACAACGACCCGTCGCTGGGGGTCAGCAGTGATAATCTTAATCGCCTGGGCAAAGTGCTCACCATCTGCAAGTGAGCTGCCACCGAATTTAACGACTTTCATTTTTTAAGCACTCCTTTGGGAAAATGCCATTTGAACTCATTTTCCGTAAATAAATTTAACCGAATTCTAACATGTTTAAGAAAACTTGCAAGCACTGAATCTGAAAATCAAGTCTGTAATGGTGCACTTAACCAAAGCTAATTCTAGGGTTGCTTCATGCCAAATTAATTTTGCTATTGACTTTCTAATTATTTTTTTATAAACTAATTACAAATCGAAGAGGCGCAGCCAACACCAGTAAGTTGGGGGAGTTCCTGCCGGACGTTGATCCCCTCTGAACAGGGCGGCTGCCGAAGCACTTAACCGGGCGGCGGTTAGGCAGCTGGGGCGTGGTTGAATAAATCACGGACTGTCGCAGGACGGATAAGAGCCTGCGTTGCGCTATCGACAGATAAAATGGGTATTAGCTCCACTATTTGTTTTTGCGCAAATAGTGGATTTTTTTATCCCGTCGGTTTCCCCGTCAGCAGAATTGGAGGAATCAAGAATGAACGAACAGCTTTCAGCAAGCCAGCTTAACGCAGCCGGTCACCTAATGATTGGTGGCTGTGATAGCCTTGACCTGGCCCAGCAGTACGGAACGCCCCTGGTGGTTTATGATGTTAGTCAAATCCGGCACCAGATTCGCGCCTTTAAGCGGGTTTTCGAAGCTAACCAGGTTGAATACGAGGTTAGCTATGCTAGCAAGGCCTTTGCGGCGATTGCGATGTATCAAGTTGCCGACCAGGAGGGAGCCCATGTCGACGTAGTTTCCGGTGGCGAAATGTATACGGCATTGAAGGCCGGTTTCCCACTCTCCCATGCCAGTTTTCATGGCAACAATAAGTCATATGATGAGCTGGTAATGGCGGTTAAGAACAACATTGGCGTAATCGTGGTTGATAATTTTTACGAAATTAAGCTGCTAAACCAGGTGCTAACCGAACTGGACGCCCGGGTCAAAGTGATGTTGCGTATCACCCCGGGAATTTCCGCCCACACCAATAAGTACATCCAGACCGGCCAAGTCGACAGTAAGTTTGGCTTTGACTTAGAATCAGGACAGGCGGACAGGGCATTGGAGGCGGTCTTAGCGTCACCACGGATGACGATGATCGGCCTGCACGCTCACATCGGTTCACAAATTTTTGAACTGGCAGGGTTTGAAGGGGTTGCCAACAAGCTGGTGGAAGTAGCTAACCACTGGCAGCAGCGGTATGACTACCAAGCCCAGGTCATCAACGTTGGCGGGGGCTTTGGCATTCGTTATACAAAGGATGACCAACCGCTGCGGCCTGAGGAATTTGTCGATGCCATCATCAAGGCCATCAAGGCTGCGGTTGCGCCGACAGCTCTGGAAATGCCGGCAATCTGGATCGAACCGGGGCGGTCAATCGTTGGGCCGGCTGGCTATAACCTCTACACGGTTGGTTCCCGGAAAGACTTACCGGGTTACCGCCCGTTCGTCACCATTAACGGGGGAATGGGTGATAATATTCGTCCCGCCCTCTACCAAGCAGAGTACGAAACGGTGCTGGCAAGAGACCCCCAAGCACCATTGGCGGAACACGTCCGCCTGGCTGGGAAGTACTGTGAAAGTGGTGATATTTTAAGCCAGGACCAGGCCCTGCCGAAGACGAAACCGGGGGATGTTCTTGTAATGTTGGATACCGGGGCCTATGGATATGCAATGGCATCCAACTATAACCGAAATCCCCGGCCCGCAGTGGTCTTTGCGGAGAATGGCCACTCTCAGCTGGTGATTGAACGGGAAAGCTATGAAGACTTGGTTCACCTGGACCGTCCATATACTGAAGCAAAATAACATTAATATATAGGAAGAAAGAGTGATTAGAATGGCAGAATTAGATGCACAGGCAATCATCAACTACATTGGAAACGCCCCTAAGAAGACGCCAGTCAAGGTGCTGTTAAAAGGGGCAATCGACCAATTGACCTTCCCGGACGCGGTGCAGGCCTTCGCGGAAGAAAAAACGGCGACCCTTTACGGGGACTGGACAGTTATTAAGCCATTTTTAGCCGCAAACGAAAGCAAGATTGCGGATTACCACGTTGAAAACGACGCCCGCAATTCAGCGGTGCCCCTGCTAGACCTCAAGAAAATTAATGCCCGGATTGAACCGGGAGCCATTATTCGGGACAAGGTTCTGATTGGCGACAACGCCGTCATTATGATGGGTGCTATTATCAACATTGGCGCGGAAATCGGTGCTGATTCCATGATTGACATGGGAGCAGTGCTTGGCGGCCGGGCGATTGTCGGGAAGCATTGCCACATCGGCGCTGGAACGGTTCTGGCAGGGGTTGTAGAACCAGCCAGTGCCCAACCGGTGCGGATTGACGATAATGTTCTAATTGGCGCCAATGCCGTTGTTATCGAGGGGGTCCACGTTGGTGCGGGCGCTGTAGTGGCTGCGGGTGCGATTGTTACCCACGACGTCGAACCTGGGACAATGGTCGCGGGAGTTCCTGCTAAGTTTATCAAGCGGGTTGACCAGCAGACCAGTGACAAGACCGCCCTGGAAGATGACTTGAGGAAGCTATAATGGTATTAAATGAAGAAGAATTAATTCAGATTCGTCGCCACCTGCACACCATTCCTGAATTAGCCCTGCATGAAACGGCGACTCACGAGTACCTGCTTCAGGTGATTAAAAGTTTTAAGCAGGACTATCTGGAAATTAGGGAAACGCCAGAGCTGCCCACCGCCCTGTTTGTACGGGTAAAGGGGACGGCCCCTCGCCGGACGATTGGTTACCGGACAGACATTGACGCCTTGCCGATTACTGAACAAACGGGGCTTCCTTTTGCGTCGCAGCACCCCGGTGTAATGCACGCTTGTGGTCACGATATCCATATGACGGTGGCCTTAGGGGTCTTGAACTACTTTGCGGAGCACCAGCCGCAGGACAACCTGCTGTTCTTCTTCCAGCCAGCGGAGGAGAATGACTATGGTGGTAAGCGGGCGTATGAAGCCGGGCTGTTTGCTGGTAAGTGGCGGCCAGATGAATTTTACGGCCTGCATGACAATCCGGATTTACCTGCCGGCGCAATTGGCTGCCGCTTAGGAACCCTCTTTGCCGGAACTACGGAAGTTAACATTGATTTAGAGGGGAAGGGCGGCCACGCGGCTTATCCGCAGGACGCAAACGATACGGTAGTCGCTGCCGCAGCACTGATTATGCAGGTGCAAACGGTGATTTCCCGTAGCATTGACCCGGTTCAAAGCGGGGTCGTGACCCTGGGCAAAATTCGGGGTGGCGAGATCCGGAACGTTATTGCTGGTCACACCCGAATTGAGGGAACGATTCGGGGACTTACCCAGGCTATGATTGAAAAGATTGATGCACGCTTGGAAGATATTTGCGCGGGAATCGGGCGCAGCTTTAACATGAACGTCAACCTGGAGCTAAACCAGGGCGGCTACTGGCCGGTTGAGAATAACCCGCAATTGACTAAGTTCTTTATTAACTACATGCAGCAGGCCCCGAACGTAGACTTTGTGGAAACCGCCCCCGCAATGACCGGGGAGGACTTCGGCTTCCTATTGGCAAAGTTCCCAGGGACGATGTTTTGGCTAGGGGTTGATGATGACTCCCAGCTTCACTCCGCCACGTTAACGCCGCAGGAGTCGGCAATCAAGCGGGGCGTTGATGCTATCACCGGTTTTATTGAGGCACGAATGAACAAGGAGGAATAGTTATGCGATTAGCAGATGCAGACCTTTTGACGGCGATTGTCACGCCCTTTGATGATCAGGGGCAGGTTGATTTCGCCAGCCTGGAGAAGTTGACCAATTACCTGATTGACCAGGGGAGCAATGGCTTTGTGATTGGCGGAACAACCGGCGAAACACCAACCCTGACCCATGATGAGAAGATCCAACTATACGAGGAGTTCGGTAAAATGGTTGCGGGCCGAGTTCCCGTAATCGCCGGGACGGGAAGCAATAACACTGCTGAAACGATTGCCTTTACCAATGAGGTTGCTGCGATTCCGGGGATTGACTACGCCCTGGTCGTTGTTCCACCGTACAATAAGCCAAACCAACGGGGAATGAAGGCCCACTTCACCGCCGTAGCTGACCAGTCTCAACTCCCGATCGTGATGTACAATATTCCCGGACGCACGGGGGTCAAGATGGCCGCCGAAACAATCATCGAACTTTCCCAGCACCCGAACATCGCGGCCGTTAAACAGTGCGCTTCGCTGGAAGAGCTCGAAGAAATTGTTGAAGGGCGGGGAAGCGATTTTGCCGTCTTTACCGGTGAAGATGCCCAGGCACTGACTGCCCGTGTCCTCGGAGCCAATGGGGTAATCTCGGTTGCCTCACACAGCTATGCACACCAAATGCGGCGGATGTATGACGCCCTTTACCGGGGTGATTACCAGGAGGCGGGACGGCTGCAGCGCTGGCTGACACCACGGATGGCGGCCCTCTTTATGTATCCATCGCCATCACCAGTGAAGGCGGTATTAAATGCCCAGGGCTTTCAGGTGGGTGGCTGCCGCCTGCCGATTTTGCCGCTGAACGAAGAAGAACAACGGTCACTGGCAGCGGCGTTAGAACTACCAGCGGACCAACTATTAAAGAAGCAGTTACCACTTAACTTGGGGGAATAAGCGATGAAAAAAGTATTGATTGCGGGGGCCACTGGAGCAATGGGGCAAAAAGCGGTTGCCCTCGTCAACGGTCTTGCGGATACCCAACTAACGGCCGTGCTGGCACCTCACGCTACGGCAGACCAACGTGCCGAACTCGGGTTGGGACCAGACGTAAAAATCTACCAGAAGCGGGAGCAAGTCGACCCTAACGTGGCGGATATCTGGCTGGACTTTACCGTCCCGGCAGCCGTTTATGAAAATGTCCGGTTTGCGCTTGAGCACGGCTTGGCACCGGTGGTCGGCACTACCGGTTTGACTGACGAACAGGAAGCGGAATTAATCGCGGCGAGCCGGGCAAAGCATGTCGGTGGACTGGTCGCGCCAAACTTCGGAATGTCGGCGGTCTTGCTAATGAAGTTTGCCCAGGAGGCTGCAAAGTACTTCCCGGATGTTGAAATAATTGAAATGCACCACGCTGATAAAAAGGACGCACCATCAGGGACGGCCCTGAGTACCGCCAAGCTGATCGACCAGGTTCGTCCAAGTCACGAAAGCAGCCCAGACGAGGTGACCACCCTCGACAATGTGCGTGGTGGGGATTACCACGGAATCAAGGTTCACTCTGTACGCTTGCCCGGCTATGTTGCCCATGAGCAGGTCCTGTTCGGTGGTGCTGGTGAAGCGTTAACGATTCGCCAGGATTCTTTTGATCGGCAGTCATTCATGAGCGGGGTTAAGGTGGCATTGGAGAAGGTCCTGGATTTAGACGAGCTAGTAATTGGCTTAGAAAATATTTTATAGGAGGTAACACGATGCCATCATTAGCAAAAGAACTACGAGGGACTGCCAATAAGCGCATTGCTAGTCTGCCGCCCGCTCAAATTCGGGCCTTTGATGAGGAGATTTCCGGAGTGCCGGGAATCGTTAAACTGACTTTGGGTGAACCGGACTTTGACGTTCCAGAGCACGTTAAGCAGGCGGCGGTTAAGAGCATCCAGCAGAACGATTCTCACTACTCGGCTAGTCGGGGGACACTGGCGTTGCGGCAGGCAATTAGCCGTTATTTGAAGACCAGTCGGCAGGTTGATTATGATCCGGCAACAGAGGTTATTGTAACCGTTGGAGCTACCGAGGCCATTACCGCTACCACCTTTGCCCTCCTGAATCCGGGTGACAAGGTAATTGTGCCAACGCCGATTTATTCGCAGTATTTTTCGAGTATTGCGCTGACTGGGGCGCAGGCAATAATTGTTAACACTGCGCCGGATGGCTTCTTGCTAACCGCGGACCGTCTGCGCAAGGAGCTGGCCCAGGCAGGAACAGGGGTGAAGGCGGTTGTCCTTAACTACCCGAATAATCCGACCGGCAGAAGCTATTCCGCCATCGAAATGGCAGAGCTGGCACAAGTGCTGGCGGATCACCACTTGATTGCGATTGTGGATGAAATCTATAGCGAGTTGGTCTACGATCATCAATTTGTCTCCCTTGCTAGTCAGTTGCCTGATCAGACAGTGCTGATCAACGGCCTTTCAAAGTCCCATGCCATGACGGGATACCGGTTGGGCTACCTAGCTGCCCCAGCAGAACTGGTAGAACAAATTTCCAAGATGCACTCCTTTATGGTAACGGCAGCAAACGATACCGCCCAGGCAGCGGCGTTGGAAGCCTTAACCAACGGTAAGGAAGACCCAGCAATTTACCGTCAGCAGTACCAACACCGCCGGAATCACTTGGCGGGTGCAATGCGGGCGTTGGGCTTTGAAATTGCAATCCCTGACGGCGCCTTCTACCTTTTCGCCAAGATTCCCGCTCAGTACGGGGATGATGATGTTCAGTTTGCACGCGACCTGGCGCATCAGGCCCGGGTGGGTGTGATTCCCGGGAGCGCGTTTGGCCCCGGTGGTGAAGGTCATATCCGCTTGTCATACGCCGCTGCTGACAGTCAGATTGACGCAGTGATCGACCGTTTGCAGGCCTTTATGACCAAACTTAATAAGGAATAAAAATTAGCGAGTAAGGCTGGGAATAAAAGCTGGGAATAAAACCAGTCTTTTCGTCATTTTAAAAATAAAAAGGCAGTGCAGTGGCTGGTAGTTCAGGAGCAACCCCCATGGCCTGTGTGGGACGGGGCTAGTTTTATCATCCGCTCGGCGGAACCGTTAAATGAGAAAGCTTTCATCGGAAAGTAACCGAGATGTAAAATAGAAAGGGTTAACTTTTCCCTAATTTCGTGATAACTTGGCAGTATGCAATTAATGATTGCTTTAAATATTTACTGAAACGGGAGTGTTTAAAGTGAGCAATAAACACGAGATTGAAGAAGAGTTAGCACAGGCGGAGAGCCAATTGGCGACACTGTGCCAAAGCGAGCAGCACCCCACCTCTGATGGTAATGAAACAGTGACCATCCAGCCAACGTGTGGGGACCAGATGAGTTCATTGCGGGAAGAGTGCAGTCAGCTGCGAATAATCTTAGAGGCAATGGAAGCATCGGAAGATTAATTAGCTTAATTTAAGAATAACTGAAAGGGGGCGTGACAGAAGTCATTTATGACTTCGTCTTCACGCCTCCCCATAAGCAAAAAGAGGGCTTCAGAGTTCGGCTTTGCCGAGCACTGAGGCCCCTTTGTGTACTGCGCTGTTCGCTTTTTTTGTTAAAGTAATAGGACTTATTATGTCACGGTCTCCTTTTAATGTTGCTGCAAAAACGGGTAGCTGGTGGAAGTGATTGTCATGTCAAGGAAACGATTGCCCATGGGCTCACCATCCACCTGGCAAAATTCCAGCGAAGTGGTGGTAAGGTGAAAGTTCGTTCCTGACTGGTGGATTGCCCACCGGGAACTGGCGAGGCGTCCACGGTAGAACTGGTGAAGTTGCCAGAAGGTTAGCGGCCAGCCGCGTCGTTCGGCCACAATCAGGTCAAGGCTATTTTCGTGAAGCCCCCCTGTGGTAGTCAGCTGAATTCGGCTGTCGGTAAAGGGATGGTTAGCGACCATGGCGATGTAGGCTTTTGGTGATAACAGACGCCCGGTCGTACCGTTTAACATTAATTGAAACGGTTGCTGGTTGTAGAGGATGGCAGTTGCGCGGCTGAAAAAGGCTAACCGGCTCCAGCGAAACTTCTGCCGCTTGCTGGCCTGGTTGCGCTGGTTGAGTAGCGCAGCATCAAAGCCAATCCCAATGCTGTTTAGGAAGTAGCCGTCATTATCTTTGATGGCGTCATGGTAGTGGCCGATATGGACCTGTTCGCTCGCCTCGGTAGCTAAAACTTGCTGAAGGGCTCCAGCAGGGTCGAGGGAGATTCCGTAGGCACGGGCAAAGCGGCTGAGCTTACTGACTGGAATATATGCGAGGGGGAGCTGCTGCGCGTGCGCCGGTGTATTAGCGATTAGACTGTTCAAGACATCATGCAGCGTCCCGTCCCCTCCGATTACGAGGACGGTTGTCTTCGTAGAATGCCGCGCGGTTGCTAGGCGGCGGGCAAAGTAGTCGGCGCTGGTCTCGTCCTTTGTTGCCTGCATCGAAAAGTCGACCTGATTTTCTACTAATTGCTGCTGAATACCGGGCCATACCCGAGAACCGTTACCGTTGCCAGCAGTTGGGTTAAGAATAATTGAATAGTGCATAAACGATGTTCCTCTTTTGTGTAAGCAAGAAAAAAGAGGCTGAGTAATTTTTCCCAGCCTCTGACAATCCTAATTAAAATGTCGTGATTTTGAAGTTAGGATTTTGCTTCTCATATTCCAGCGCCTTGGTGTCAAGTTGTTCGACATATTCAATGTTATAGTCGGTGTTGTGCTCAACCATCAATAACGCTTCCGCTTCAGAATCCGCTTCGATGTAAATTGACTGCGTGTTCTCCCGCACGGGGCGCTTGGTATTATCTGGTTGAAAATATACTTTAAAAGTCATTCTACTAAAAACTCCTTAATAGTAATGATATTATGGTCTGCGATTTACTTAAACTATTTTAGCACATCTGCGAAAGGCTGTCTTAATAATTAGCAACATGGTATTATAATTTTAGGAAAGACAGGAGTGGGGGTCTGGTGGATGAAAGTATTTTTGATTTGTTTAATCGCGGTGATTCTAGTAGCGGGGCTCTACGTGTGGGTCCACCGGATTTTGATTAACCGGGCCACAATCATGCTCCGGAACCGGGCCCAACAGACGACGGATCAAGCAGTTAACCAGTGCTTGCAAGACGACCTTGGCTGGGACTGGACGCTGCAATCCGAGCTGGTTGCAGACGTGTGGGGAAAGGGCGTTTTAGCGTTCGAATATCATTTTCCGGTAGCAGACTTGGCAGACCTGACAAAAGAACGGCTGGAACAAAAACTCAATGACTATGCCCGTGGTCACCAGCTGCCGGAAGCCGGGGAGAGCTTTGTCGTGACTGATTGGTGGCAGTATGAGCATGTTCAGCATATTGACGTTGCCTACCTGTTGAATGAAGCCACGAGGGAATACGTTGCTGACCTAAAGAAAATTGACCATTAATAAAAGGGATTGCACCTTGCCGCAAGTAATCACTCAGGGAATATTTTCCGGGTGATCCTGTGGGGGTGGAATCCCTTTTGCTTTAGCTGATCATGATGGTATCAGCGGGAGCCTCAAATGGCTTTTGCTTGTTAATGTGGTCATAGAAAAGCATCCCGTGCAGGTGGTCAATCTCATGCTGGCAAACAATTGCCGGATAGTTCTTTAACCGTACCTGGTGCTTTTCACCGTTAGTGTCTTGGTAGCGCAGGGTGATCCGGTCATGGCGTGGAACATAGCCTGGGACATCCTTGTCTACGGAGAGGCAGCCTTCTCCTTCTGTCAGCGCGCCATACTGCACTGACTCGCTGACAATTACCGGGTTGATGATAACATCCTTGAATTCTGGTTTGCCCCCTTCTTCAGTTGCAGGGACCAGTACGGCTGCCATCTGTTTAGATACGCCGACTTGGGGCGCCGCTAGTCCGACACCCGCCCGTAACTTGTACTTTTCACAGAGTTCGGGATCTTGGCTGACTTCTAGGTACTCCATCATTTTTTTAGCAAGCTCTTGGTCCTCGTCAGAAAGGGGAAAACTGACCTTAGCTGCTCGTTTCCGAAGAACGGGGTCACCGTCACGGACAATATCCTTCATCAAAAACAAACTTTCCGCCTCCAAATAATATATTCTCATTAATTAGTCTACCATAATTAGTCTGATAACCATAAACCCGTGTATTGCAATTTAAACTTGCAGTCGAAAGTGACAACGTTTACATTGGGGCGTTTTCTAGTCAATACCCACTTAAAAAGTCTATGAAAGCGCTTGTATTATGATGAAAAATCGGTATACTAGAAACTGTAAGTAGGCAATCGCTTATATATGATGTTAATTGGATTTGGAAAGGGATGTTTATAATGGCCGATGCCAAAGCTGTAGACTTTGCTAAGATTAAAGCCGAAGAAGGCGCTGCATTCGCAAAGCCCGTTCAAATTCTGGATAACGATGGAAAAGTCGTTAACAAGGAATTGATGGCTAATTTTACTGATGACCAACTTGTAGACTTAATGAAGAAGATGGTTTGGGAACGCGCTCTGCACGAACAAACTATGAGCTTCTCCCAACAAGGTCGGCTTGGGTTCTACGCACCAACCTGGGGTGAAGAAGCCTCCGAAATGGGGACCGCGGCTGCGTTTAAGAAGCAGGACTTCTTGTTCCCAGCTTATCGTGACTTGCCACAATTAATCCAGCATGGTGCGACTGTCGCTCAGATGTACTTATGGTCTAAGGGCCACGTCAAGGGGAACCTCTTTGACGCTCGTGCTTTGCGGCCACAAATTATCATTGGTGCCCAAATGGTTGAAATGGCCGGTGGTGCCTTAGGAATTAAGAAGAACGGTGAAAAGGATACCGTTGCGTATGCCTATACCGGTGAAGGTGGTTCTTCACAGGGTGACACTTACGAAGGGATGAACTTTGCCGGTGTCTTCCAAGCACCTGCTGTCTTCATCATTCAAAACAATGGTTGGGCTATTTCCTACCCACGGAAGCTCCAAACGGAAGCTGAAACCATTGCTCAAAAAGGGGTTGCAGCTGGAATTCCTGCTGTTCAGGTTGACGGAATGGACGTCTTGGCATGTTACGAAGTTGCAAAGGAAGCCCGTGAATTTGCTGCCGCTGGCAACGGGCCTGTCCTGATTGAAACCTTAACTTACCGGTTTGGTGCCCACAGTTCTGCTGGTGACGACCCTAGCCGTTACCGGACAAAGGATGAAGAAAAGCCATGGTTCGACAAGGACCCACTGATTCGTCTCCGCAAGTACTTGACTGAAAAGAAGCTCTGGTCCGAAGAAGAGGAAGAAAAGTACGTTGCTGAATGCAAGGATGACTTCAAGAAGGCTATGAAGGAAGCCGACTCTGTTGAGCCAGAAAAGGTTTCTGACATGCTCAAGCGGACCTTTGAAGTACCAACCCCAGATATTAAAGAACAAATCAAGAAGTACGAAGCAAAGGAGTCGAAGTAATCATGGCTAAGAAGACTTATATCAAAGCTATTACTGAAGGTATTGACATTGCTTTAGCTGAAGATCCTAAGACCCTGGTTTTTGGTGAAGATGTCGGTAAAAACGGTGGTGTATTCCGGGCTACTAACGGCCTGCAAGAAAAGTACGGCGAGGATCGGGTCTTCAGTACCCCACTTGCTGAATCTGGTATCTTAGGCTTATCCATTGGGTTAGCGGTTACTGGCTGGCGGCCGGTTCCGGAAATTCAATTCAGTGGTTTTATCTTTGAAGCCCTGGATTCAATCGTTTCTCAAATGTCACGGATTCGTTTCCAATACAACGGTACCAAGAACGCCCCAATTACGATTCGGACACCATATGGTGGTGGTACCCATACCGCAGAACTCCATGCGGACAACTTCGAAAACTTCGTTATTGGTGTGCCAGGTTTACGGGTAGTTACGCCAAGTTCTGCGTACGACGCGAAGGGCTTGATTATTTCCGCAATTGAAAACAACGACCCAGTGGTCTTCCTGGAAAACTTGCGTCTGTACCGTTCCGTTAAGGGCGAAGTTCCTGATGACAAGTACACTGTTCCGTTGGACAAGGCAAACGTTGTTCAGGAAGGTAGCGACGTAACGATCATTGCTTATGGTGGTGAAGTTTCAGAAGCACAGAAGGCTGCTAAGAAGCTCGCTAAGGACAACATTTCTGCGGAAATTATCGACTTGCGGTCACTTTACCCACTCGACACCGATACGATTTTTGAATCCATCAAGAAGACACACCACGTTGTTATTGTGCAAGAAGCACAGAAGCAGGCGGGGGTCGGTGCTGAAGTTGCTTCAGCAATTTCCGAAGGTGCCATCATGTACCTGGATGCTCCAATCACCCGGGTAGCGGCTCCAAACTCTGTTTACCCATTCCCACAAGCAGAAAACGTTTGGATTCCAGCATCTAAAGATATCGAAGATGCAGTTCGCGAAGTAGTTAATTACTAATCGTTAATTTGTTAACGGTTATGAAAGGAAGTTAATACGATATGGCATATAAATTCAGACTACCAGAAATGGGTGAAGGACTGACCGAAGGGGATGTAGCTTCATGGTTGGTTAAGGAAGGCGACCAAATTAAGGCCGACGATCCGTTAATTGAAATTCAAACTGATAAGTCAACCACTCAGCTGGTTTCTCCTGTTGACGGGACGGTTAAAACTCTGAACGTCAAGGAAGATGACCACGTTGAAAAGGGCGACGACTTACTGTTGATTGATGACGGCAAAGATGGCGTCAGCACCAACGTTGAGGGTGACGACGATGATGATGAACCGGCTGCTGATGACGGTGCGGAGGAAACTGCTGCACCAGCAGATGACAAGAAGGAAGAAGCTGCTCCGGCCCAAGGTGGAGTTGCTCCATTAGCTGAACCAAACAAGCTGGTTATGGCAATGCCTTCAGTTCGTCAATACGCTCGTGATAAGGGTGTTGATATTTCACTCGTTCAACCAAGCGGTAAGCATGGTCAAGTCCTCAAGGCTGACATTGACAACTTTAACGGTGCCGCTGCCCCAGCTGCTGCTAAGGCTGCTCCAAAGGCCGCCGCTGCTGCCCCTGCTAAGGCTGCCGGGAACACCATCAAGCCATACAAGGGTGCTGGTGAAGATGCCGAAACCCGTGAACCATTGACACCAATGCGGAAGATTATCGCCAAGAACATGCGGAACTCCGTTGACATTAGCCCAATGGTTACCCTGTTCGATGACGTTGAAGTATCTAAGCTGATGGCCCAACGGAAGAAGTACAAGGCTGTTGCTGCTGATCAAGGTATTCACCTGACCTTCCTGCCATACGTTGTGAAGGCATTAGTTGCGACGATGAAAAAGTTCCCAGAACTGAACTGCTCAATCGATGACGCTACTCAGGAACTGGTTCAAAAGCACTACTACAATGTTGGAATTGCTACGAACACCGATCATGGTCTATACAACCCGAACATTAAGGATGCCGACAAGAAGGGTATGTTTGAAATTGCCCAAGAAATCGCCGACAACGCTCAGGCTGCCAAGGACAACAAGCTGAGTCCATCCTCGATGGCTGGTGGGAGTATCACGATTTCGAACATCGGTTCAATGCGTGGCAAGTGGTTCACTCCAATTATCAACCAACCAGAAGTTGCAATCTTAGGTGTTGGGACGATTGCTACTGAACCAATCGTTAACGACAAGGGTGAAATCGTTGTTGGACACATGATGAAGTTGTCCTTAACTGTTGATCACCGGTTGATTGATGGTGCATTGGCTCAAAACGCAATGAACTACCTTAAGCGGATGTTGAATGACCCAGAATTAATTATGATGGAAGGTTAGAATAGTATGGCTGAAGTTGAACAAAAAGATACTGTCGTTGTAGGTGGCGGCCCTGGTGGTTACGTAGCTGCCATTCGGGCTTCTGAACTTGGTCAAAAGGTTACCCTGATTGAAAAGGGTGACCCGGGCCTGGGTGGTGTTTGCCTGAACGTTGGTTGTGTCCCTTCAAAGGCCCTAATTGCTGCTGGACACCGTCTTCAGGAGGCTAAGGATTCATCGACTTATGGTGTTTCCAAGACTGATGCCACAATTGATTTCAAGAAGACCCAGGAATGGAAGGACAAGAAGGTTGTCGACCGGATGACCCGTGGGGTTGAAATGCTTTTGAAGAAGCACAAGGTTGAAATTATTAATGGTGAGGCCATTTTGGATAACGACCATCAACTTCGTGTCATCAAGCCAGGTCCAAAGCAATTTATGGACAATGACACTGGGCGAACGATTACCTGGAAGAATTTAATCCTGGCAACCGGTAGCCGTCCAGTCGAAATTCCCCACTTCAAGTTTGAAGGCCGGGTCATTGACTCAACTGGTTGCCTGAACCTGCCTGAAATTCCAAAGGAACTGATTGTGATTGGTGGTGGCTACATCGGTTCAGAATTGGCTGGTGCATATGCTAACCTGGGATCCCATGTCACAATTTTGGAAGGACTTCCATCAATTCTGAACGGCTTTGATGACGACATGGTCAAAGTTGTTGAAAAGAACATGAAGAAGAAGGGCATTGACATCATCACTGGTGCAATGGCGAAAAACTCCGAACAGGACGATTCTAGCGTCACTGTTACCTACGAAGTTGATGGTAAAGAACAGACCATCAAGGCGGATTACTGCATGGTTTCCGTCGGCCGGAAGCCAAACACCGACAACTTCGGTTTAGACATGACCAGTGTTGAGTTCAACGATCATCACCAGGTAATCGTTGACCGGCAAGGTCGAACCAACGTTGACGGCATCTGGGCAATTGGTGATATCGTTCCTGGTCCGGCCCTGGCCCACAAGGCATTCTTTGAAGCAAAGACTGCGGCGGGTGCTATTGCTGGCAAGAACACTGCTAATGACTGGGTAGGTGTACCAGCAGTTTGCTTCACTGATCCAGAAATGGCAGAAGTCGGGCTGAACAAGGAACAAGCAAAGGAAAAGGGCATTGAAGTTGCTACTGCTCAATTCCCATTTGCCGGGAATGCCCGGGCCGTTTCCCTGGACTCACCAGATGGCTTTGTTCGCCTGATTTACACGAAGGATGAAAAGAACGTTGTCGGTGCACAAATCGTTGGTCCTGGTGCCAGCGACATGGCCGGTGAATTATCCTTAATTGTCAACTGCGGCATGAACGTGGAAGACGTTGACCTGACGATTCACCCGCACCCAACCTTGAATGAACCAATTCAAGAAGCAGCGGACATTGCAATGGGCTTCCCAACCCACATCTAAAACTATTGAGAGCATGTTGGAAGTTTGCTTCATGCCCTGAAAGTACAAGCAGGTCTCTAGCGTCCGGTTTTACCGGCGCTAGGGGCCTGTTTGTTTTTATCCGCGTACTGTGAGGAACTGTAAAAATAATGGCCTACGGAGGGAATCGTCAGGAATAAGGGGCTGGGGCTTTGATTTTTATAGGTCGGTAGCGAATCGATAGAAAGTGGGCAGAGCCAAGCAAGTTAGGTCCGGTCGCCGTTCTTTTCTCGCCAATTTAAAACTAGCACGGTATAATGGGGACAGCAGAATTAAAGTGGGGGATAATTGATGAAAGAACAAAATTATGCTTACCCATTAGACAGCGACTGGTCAATTTCAGAAATGGAAACGGTGATTGCCTTTTGGCGGGCGGTTGAGGATGCCTATGAAGCAGGGATTGGCCGTCAAGTCTTTTTGGACCGTTACCGTGACTTTAAGACGGTTGTTCCTAGTAAAATGGGTGAGAAACAGTTGTGGCGTCAATTTGCCCAGACATCCGGCTACGAGGCTTACCCTGTCTTGAAGCGGGCACGCGAGTCACAAGCAAAATTTATTAAGATGGTTGGCGATGAAAAGTGATTGACGAATTAGATAGACAAGTAATTGAAATGCTCCGGCGGGTTAACCAGCAAACCCTCCACCGGATGCAGGAACCCTTTCAGGTAGCGACAAAAACCAATTATAATGACCTGGTGACGTCCGTGGATAAACAAAATGAGCGGGAAATCGATGCTTTCCTCCGGCGGGTTGACCCAGACTGTCAAATTCTCAGCGAGGAGGGGTATGGTAACCAGCAAATTACCAGTACTGCCGGTCACGTATGGATTGTGGACCCGATTGATGGAACCCTGAACTTTGTTAAGCAGCGCAATCACTTTGGAATTATGCTAGCGCTCTATATTGATGGGCAACCAACACTGGGTTACATTATGGACAGCATGAATGAGCAGCTGTACCATGGTGGTCCGGGACGGGGTGTCTTTGTCAATGATCGCCAATTGGCTGCCCCTGCCGACCTTTCCTTGCGGGAGGGCCTGGTCTCAATCAGTAGTCCGCTTATTTTAGGGAACGTGAAGAACCTGCCGATGGTTGCCAAGGCTGCCAGTGGACTCCGGATGTACGGGAGTGCGGCAATGGAAATGATCGGGATGCTGAAAGGTGAATTAGCGGGCTACGTTTCCCACCTCCATCCTTGGGACCTGGCTGCAGGCCGGGCGATGGCAGAAGAATTAGGCTTAGTAGTTAAATCGATTGACGGAACCGCACCAGATGTGCTATCATCTAACCTTGTATTGATAGCTACTAAACAAGTTAGCCGGGAGATTGCTGAGCTTACTGACTAATTGTTAAAAGCTGTGACGAAATGGTCACAGTTTTTTTATGAAATCAACCCTAAATGAGTGTATACTAATTCAGGAGAATGGATTGTAGAAAGGAAGAATCGAACTTTGAAAACACGTGACGACATTCGTAACATTGCGATTATTGCCCACGTTGACCACGGTAAGACGACCCTGGTTAATGAAATGTTAAAGCAGTCTGACACTTTGCCGGAGCACTTCTCAATTGAAGACCGGGCCATGGATACTAACGCCATTGAACGTGAACGGGGAATCACTATTCTTTCCAAGAACACGGCTGTTAAGTATGGCAAGTACCAGATCAACATCTTGGATACCCCAGGCCACGCCGACTTCGGTGGTGAAGTGGAACGGGTTATGAAGATGGTTGATGGGGTGCTCTTGGTTGTGGATGCCTTTGAAGGAACCATGCCCCAGACCCGTTTCGTATTGCAAAAGGCGCTGGAACAACACTTGACGCCAATCGTTGTTATTAACAAGGTTGACCGGAAGGGTGCCCGTCCGGAAGAAGTCGTTGATGAAGTGTTAGACCTCTTTATCGAACTGGGGGCAGATGAAGACCAGCTGGACTTCCCAGTTGTTTACACTTCAGCAATGAACGGGACTTCTAGTTATGATTCTGATATTTCTACTCAGGAACACACGATGAAGCCGCTCTTTGATACCATTATCAAGACCATTCCGGCACCAGTTGACAATTCAGATGAACCGCTCCAATTCCAAGTGGCTATCCTGGATTACAACGAATTCGTTGGCCGGATCGGAATTGGCCGGGTGGTTCGCGGCTCAATCAAGGTCGGTGACAATGTTACCCTGCTCAAGCTAGACGGCTCCAAGAAAAATTTCCGGGTTACCAAGCTCTTTGGTTTCTTCGGTTTGAAGCGGTTGGAAATCAAAGAAGCCAAGGCTGGTGACCTGATTGCCGTTTCCGGGATGGAAGACATCAATGTCGGTGAAACGGTTGCTGATTCCGAACATCCTGAAGCATTGACGCCACTGCGGATTGATCCACCGACGCTGCAAATGACTTTCCGGACCAACGATTCACCATTCGCTGGTCGGGAGGGTAAGTTCGTGACTGCTCGGCAATTGGAAGACCGTTTAAAGCGTGAAATGCAGACTGACGTTTCCCTGAAGGTTGAAGATACTGATGATCCGGGTGCCTGGACCGTTTCAGGTCGTGGTGAATTGCACCTGTCAATCCTGATTGAAACTCTGCGGCGTGAAGGCTACGAACTGTCAGTTTCCCGTCCACAGGTTATCTACCGGGAAATTGATGGGGTCATGAGCGAACCATTCGAAGAAGTTCAAATCGATACGCCTGATGAATACACTGGTTCCGTCATTGACAGTCTTTCCAAGCGGAAGGGTGAAATGCAGAACATGGAACCAAGTGAGAATGGTCAGACCCGGCTGATCTTCTTGGCACCATCACGGGGCCTGATTGGTTACTCCACCGAATTCATGACCCTGACCCGTGGTTACGGAATTATGAACCACACCTTCGAAAAGTATGCTCCGGTAATTAAGAACTGGAACCCTGGCCGGCAAAAGGGTACTTTGGTATCAATGAATGCTGGTAAGGCTACTACTTATGCTATGATGGGAATTGAAAGTCGTGGTCAGCTGTTGATTGACCCAGGTACGGAAGTTTACGAGGGAATGATCGTTGGTGAAAACAGCCGTGAAAACGACATTACGGTTAACATCACCAAGGGGAAGAACCTGACCAACGTTCGTGCTGCGGGTTCTGACGAAATGGCCCACATTAAGACCCCAACTCACTTCTCTCTGGAAGAATCCTTGGAGTTCTTGAACGAAGATGAATACTGTGAGGTCACGCCAGAAAATATTCGTCTGCGGAAGCAGATTTTGAACACGAATGCACGTGAAAAGGCTGCTAAGCGTCGTAAGGCTGCCTCACGGAAGTAATCTCTACCAGTCGGCAAGGATCTACGCGGGAGTTTTCCTGCGTGGGTCCTTTTTGCTTAGTCCGGGGATTTTTAACCCCTGGTCGATAATGGTATAATGAGCCTTGTATTTACAGATAGAGTTAGGTGGCAATAGGAATAATGAGAAAAACAACGATTCGACCGCGGCCATGGCGCACCGCCTGGCATAATATGCGTTACTGGGACTACTTCCTGCTAGTCCCGTACCTTTTACTGTGCCTAACCGGTGTAGTAATGGTGTACTCAGCTAGTGCTGGCCTGAGTATCCAGGGAATCAGTCCCCGCAGTTACCTGATTAAGCAGGCATTATATGCAGTGATTGGCTTTTGCTGCGTCTTCTTCTTTGCCAATTTCCCAATGCAAAGGTTGCGGACCCGGCGATTTCTTCGAGACTCTACCGTGGTTATGTTCCTGCTTTTGACAGTGGTCCTGGTGATTGGTCGGGCAATCAACGGGGCGAAGGGGTGGATTTCATTGGGGCCAATTAATATCCAGCCGGCAGAGTTTTGTAAACTGTACTTTATCCTCTACCTCGGTGACCGGATGGCCCGGGCCCGGCAACGAGGAACCCACTTCCTGGAGTCCAGTGCCGCAATTGGTCCATTGGTGGTCGCAATCGTTTTCATCATGTTAATCTTTGCCCAACCCGACACTGGGGGTGCTGCAATCAATTTTGCCATCATCTTCGCCATGGCCCTCGCCTGTGATTTCAGGTGGAGTTACGGGATTGGGGCCCTGATTGGTTTTCCCCTTGTGGGCTACTTCCTCCTGGAAAAGGCGGTCGAGAGTGGCCTCTTCCACGGCGGTTACCGTGCCCAACGGTTTATTGCCTTCATGAACCCGTTCGGCAATGCCAGCGGGTCGGGAAGTCAGCTGGTTAACTCCTACTACGCGATTAGTAACGGTGGTGTCTTTGGTGTGGGGCTTGGTAATAGTATCCAAAAAATGGGCTACCTTCCCGAACCGAATACTGACTTTATCATGTCGATTGCCAGTGAAGAGTTGGGCTTGGTAGGGGTAAGTTTGATTCTGGGCCTCCTGCTGTGCTTGATTTGTCGAATCATCTTGATCGGTGTGCGGAGCCGGTCGCTCTATCAGACCCTGATTTGCTACGGGACGGCGATGTTTATGATGGTGGAGACCCTCTTCAACATCGGTGGGGTACTAGGCCTCCTCCCCATCACCGGGGTGACCTTTCCCTTTATTAGTTACGGGGGTTCTAGTATGCTAGTCCTTTCCAGTGCGGTTGGAATCGTAATGAATATTAGTGTTCAGCAAAATAAGGAGCAGCTGCAGATGGGCCAACCATTTATTTCTGCTGAAGGGAGTGGTGATTAATGTTCGAGTTAGTCTCCCGGCGTGCGCTGATTGTCCGGATTAATAGCAACCGGGTTATTCGGAGCTTGCGGCGGTACGGGCTGGTGCGCTACGTTTCCCGCCATATGCACTACGTGGTCCTGTACGTCAATCAGGACGAGGTGGAAACGGTGACTGACCGGTTAGAAAAGTTGCGGGCGGTACGTTATGTCAAGCCGTCTTACCGGCCAGACCTGGACCCGACATTGACGGATTTAGAAATGAGTGGCGTTTATAAACTACATGATGAGGATGATAAGGAATGAGAATTGTTGCTGGTAAGTTCGGCGGCCGCCGGTTAAGCGCGGTCCCTGGGATGGCAACCCGGCCAACTACGGATAAGGTCAAGGAAGCCCTGTTTAACATTATTGGTCCTTACTTTGACGGTGGGACAAGTTTAGACCTGTTTGCGGGCAGTGGGGGACTCAGTATTGAGGCTGTTTCGCGTGGCGTGGACAATGCCGTCTTGGTGGACCGTCAGTATCAAGCAATCAAAACGATTAAGAAAAATATTGCGGTGACCAAGCACCCTGAGCAATTTACTGTCTATAAGATGGACGCACAAAAGGCCCTGGGAATGCTTGCTAAGGAGGGGCAGCATTTTCAGCTGGTATTCCTGGACCCCCCATACGCAAAACAGCAAATCGTCAAGGATATGACGGCAATGGCAGAACGGGAATTACTGGCTGACGGCGCCCTGGTGGTTGCTGAAACCGACCAGACCGCCCAGTTGCCAACTGCCGATTGGGCTGGTTTTAAATTTATTAAACAGCAGACCTACGGAATTACCGTATTAACTATTTATCGTTACCAAAAGGAGTTGTAACTTATGAAAGTAGCATTATTTCCTGGAACATTTGACCCGTTGACCCTTGGACACCTAGACTTAATTAAGCGGGGGAGTGCCCTGTTTGATCAGTTAGCAGTTGCGGTGATGACTAACGAAAATAAGGACCCGTTGTTCTCGGTTGATGAACGGGTGGCCCAAGTTAAGGAAGCGGTGAGCGGACTGAGCAACGTTTCGGTGATTACTGCCGAAGGGCTGACTGTCGACCTGATGAATAAGATCGGGGCCGACTACTTGATGCGGGGACTGCGAAATACGGCCGATTTTCGTTATGAACGTGATATTTCAGCGATGAATAATTTCCTGGATGACCAGAGCGAAACGGTCTTTTTCCTTGCCAGACCGGAGTATCAGCACCTTTCAAGCAGCCTTCTCAAAGAGGTGACGGCAGCCGGGGGCGATATTTCCGCTTACTTACCAGCTAATATCAACAACGCCTTAAAGAAACGGCTAGAAGAACGTCAGCTAATGCAGGTGAAGAAAGACAATGAAAAGACAAGATAAAAAAGTATCGCGTTGGATTGGGATTGCCCTGGCGGCAGTCCTTTTTATCGCTTGGACACTCCTCTGGCCGCTAAACTCATACATTGAAGCGCCGGGCAGTGCTAGTAACTTACGTTCATTTGTTCAAGTCAAGGGACATCCGGACAAGGGCAAGGGGAGCTTTATGATTACGTCCGTAGCACTCCAGCAGGCCCGGCCGGCAACCTACGTGATGGCAAAATTAGTACCGTACATGTCGATTGAAAGTGCGGATGACGTTACCGGCGGGCAGAATAGCGCCACTTTTGACCGGGTCCAGAAGTTTTATATGCAAAGTTCGATTAACGAGGCGATTGCGGTGGCCTACCAGGCAGCCCACCAGCCGGTCAGCAAAAAATATTTGGGAATCTATGTTTTGCAGGTTCAGCCGAATTCCCAATTTAAGAAGGCCATCCGAGTGGGGGATACCATTACTAAGGTCAACGGCCACCACTTTAACACGGCTCAGGGCTACCAAAAGTATATTGGCCGCCAGAAAGTGGGCACGCCATTGACGGTTACTTACCAGCGTGATGGTAAGACTCACACGACGACCCATAAGCTGGTTAAATTAACTGGCAGTCGTGCTGGGATTGGGATCATGCTGACTAATAATATGAAGGTGACGACTAAGACACCCGTTAAGGTCAACCCGGGACAACTTGGCGGTCCGTCCGGCGGCTTAATGTTTACCCTGCAAATTTACCAGCAGATTAGCGGTCACGACCTGCAAAAGGGGCGTAAGATTGCGGGGACCGGAACCATTGACGCTAATGGTCAGGTGGGAGAAATCGGCGGTATTGACAAGAAGATTATTGCGGCCCATCGTGCTGGGGCAACGGTCTTCTTTGCGCCGTATGTTAAGCCAACAAAACTTCTCCTAAAATATGAAGACGGTCATCAGACCAACTACCAGTTAGCGAAGAAGACGGCGAAAAAGTATGCACCGGGGATGAAAGTTGTACCGGTAACCAGTTTTAAGCAAGCTGTCCATTACCTAGAAACAACTGAATAAAGTAAAAAATCCATGGTTATAAAAAACGTAACCATGGATTTTTTGCGTATTTAAATAACAGGAGGGGAGATAGATGGAAAAATTTAAGGAACTATGGGCGCTGTATCGCTATCAGATAATTGCTGGGACGGCAGCCTTACTTGCGGCGATCGCACTGCTTGCATACCGGACCGTCAAACCCGCTCCCAGCGCGGAGCCGGCCGGCCTCTCGTCGGCAGCGAGCTCAGCACTTGTGAGTAGTGATGCTAGTAAGGTGAGTAATCGGTCGCCGGCTCGTGTCTGTGTGGATGTTAAGGGGGCAGTCCAAAAGCCAGGAGTGTATTATTTTAAGCGCGGAGCACGGATTCAGGAGGCAATTCGGGCAGCGGGTGGAGCGTTGCCGAATGCTGCGATGAAGGACGTGAACCTCGCTAAGGAACTGGCCGACCAGCAGATAATCTATATCCCGGCGGAGGGCGAACAGGTAGCAAACCAAGCACCAGCAGGCCCGGCCGCCGCTGACCCAGTGACGGGGAAGGCGCCGGTCAACCTCAATACAGCCACTAAGGAACAGCTCTGTCAAATTACCGGAATTGGTGATAAAAAGGCAGATTTAATATTAGAGTACCGTCAACAGCACGGGCAGTTTAAAACCGTGGATGAATTGATGCAGGTTTCAGGGTTTGGCGAAAAGACCGTTGCTAAGATTAAAGAACAAGTCGCCGTCTAAACATTTGGCAGTTCATCATTATTTGCTATACTAAACTTAACGCAAGGGAGTGATTAGATGAAAAAACGAATTGATTGGGATCAGTATTTCATGGTCCAGGCTGCACTACTGGCCTCGCGGAGTACCTGTAAGCGGCTTTCGGTCGGTGCTGTCCTCGTCCGGGATAAACGGATTATTGCCGGTGGCTACAATGGGGCTGTTTCTGGCGATGATCACTGCATCGACGAAGGCTGTTACCTGCGTGATGGACACTGTGTTCGGACGATTCACGCCGAAATGAACGCTATTTTACAATGTGCTCGTTTTGGAATGTCAACGGACGGAGCCAGCCTTTACGTGACTGATTTCCCATGCTTACAGTGCACAAAGAGTCTATTGCAGGCAGGAATTAAGGAAATTAATTATATCCGCAATTACCATAATGATGACTATGCAATGAAGCTGATTAAACTTAAAAATGTTCGTTTGCGCCAAATCAATTTAGACCAAGATATTTTAGACCAAGTCCACCTGGATCAGTATATCGATCCGCAGGTGGCCCATAAATAAATTCGCCATTACTGGGTCTTTCCGGCGTTATTTGCCGGACTCCTGGCAACGGTTCTGATCTGCCCACGACCGGCGCTATTACTGCTAACAGCTTGGATGCTGTGGCGGATTATGAGCCTTGCTCAACCGCGGGTCTTAGTGGTAACGGCTCTAGTAGCAGGTGTGATTGTAGGGGGAGTGGCGATTAACCGCCAGTGGGCCGCTCAGCAACGGTTAACGCGGGCAGCGGCGGTCCAGCAGACGTTGCTGGTAATGCCGGATGACGTCCATATTAACGGCAGCCTGGTAACGCTGACGGCTCGGGACCAACAGTCGCAAGCCAAGGAAACCGTAATATTAAGGGCTCGCGAACCAGCAGAACTGCGCCGGCTAAGGATGGTTGACCATCCAGCATTATGGCAAGTTACAGGGACCTTGCAGCCACTGGTACCGGCGACTAATGACCAGCAGTTTGATCGCCGCTTTTACTTTCAGCAGCACCACATCTATAACGAATTACGGGTTAAGGAGCTCGGGAAGGTTCACCCCCAGACAATTAGGGGATGGCGGTCGTTATGTCACGTCATTCGTTACCGGCTAATTGGATATTTTAAGACAATGCCCCAGCCATTAGGAGCATACTGTCAGCAACTACTGGTTGGCGACAACAGCGCTGGTGATCACGCTTTGACTTTAGCGGTAAAAAGGCTTGGAATAATCCATTTGTTCTGCATTTCGGGGATGCACATTATCCTGTTGACCGGCCTGACGCGCCTAATAGGGAGCTATCTGTGCTTGGAACGGGAAAAGATTGACTGGATACTGGTCATTGGGCTGCCATTTTACTTGATTATTGGTGGCGGTTCGACCAGTTTGATTCGGGCAGTAATTATGGCGGAAGTAACGCTGGGCCAGCGGCTGTTTAAAATGGACGCGCTTGATGGCTGGGCAATCAGTCTAATCGCCGGCTTGCTCTGGAACCCGTACCTGTTGTTTAACCTCGGTGGTCAGCTCAGCTACTTGCTGTCGCTGATTCTCCAGGTATTGACGGGGGAAGAGGGGGAGCTGAAGCGCTGCTGGTTGTTGGGGCTTCTCAGCCTCCCTGCGATTCTCAGCCGAACTTTTGAATTTCACCTGCTAAGCCTGGTTGCCAGCTATGTCATGATTCCGCTATTCTCGTTATTTGTTTTTCCGCTGGTAGTATTTAGCGCCATGTCGTACCACTTCTTCCCGGTCTTGGGCGGACTTGTCAATGCTTTGCTCAGCGGCTTTCAAATTGTCCTTTTCTGGCTGGCTTCCCTTCCCGGTGAAATTCACTTTGGCAAGCCACCGCTGTGCTTTGCATTGCTGCTCTTTTTGGCGACCCTGTGGCTCCTCCAACGGCCACGACGAGCCCGCTACGTAGTCTTATTTTTGCTATATTTCTGTTGCTTCCTGCAAATTCACTACCCACCCTTTGGTGAGGTCATTTTTACAGATATTGGGCAGGGAGACAGTATTATTATTCGAACACCGTTTAACCGGCAGGTTTTGCTGATTGATACTGGTGGGAAGGTTCAGTTTAACCAGCCCCGCTGGGCTCAGGTAGAAAGTCATACCAATCTTGCTGAACAGACTAGCATTAACTACTTAAAAAGTCGTGGTATTTCCCAGATTGATATGGTTTATTTAAGCCACCATGATGCAGACCACATTGGTTATTTACCGTCAGTATTGAAGACGATGACCGTTAGGCAGATCGTGGTTCCAGCCGGAATGGAAAAACAGCCGGCGTTATTAAAACGGTTGGCGGCCCAGCAATATCGCGGGAAATTAATCGCGGTTACTGATCAGGTGCAACTACCAAATCAGTGCTTGCAAATTGTCCACCCCTTTACTTCGGGGGAGGCAAAGAATGAAGACTCAGTAGTACTAACAGGACGGTTCGGTGGGCAAGACTTTCTCTTTACCGGCGACCTTGACCGGACTGGTGAACTGGCGGTTATGGCTAAGTATCCAAACTTGCGCGCCACCGTACTCAAGCTGGGGCATCATGGCAGCAAGACGGCTAGTGATCCACGCTTCTTGCGGCAGCTGGGTGTAAAAACAGCGATTATCTCTGCCGGGCGGTTTAATCGTTATCACCACCCGAGTGACGAGGTGGTGGCTGAATTGAAGCGGGCCCGGATTGCGGCCCTTTCCACTCAGCAGTACGGAATGATAAAATATCATTATTACGGTGACAAGGGTTACTGGCAGACGACATTAAAGGGGGATGAACTTCGGTGGATGTTACCGAACTCGTTAAACAACTAAAAGAAAAAACGCCGGCGCTGGTATACCTGGTGCTCGGCACCCAGCAGGTGTTACAGGAAAAGGCGTTGACCGCTTTTTTGTCATTGATTCCTGAAGAGCAGCAGGTCATGAACGTCGGCCGCTATGACATGGAAGTTACCCCAGTTGCGAGTGCACTGGACGATGCAGTGTCAGCACCGTTTTTTGGTGAACGCCGGCTTGTAATCATTAACAAACCTTATTTTCTAACAAATGAAAAAAGGGGTGGGAAGGTAGACCATGATTTATCGGCAGTGATTAAATATCTCCACCATCCGGAACCAACAACCACGCTTGTTTTTCTCGCTCCGTATGAGAAACTGGACGGGCGAAAAAAACTTGTTAAGGAACTGAAAAAGGTGGCGGTGAATGTCAGTGCGGCTCCCTTGGATGAACGCAGTGCCCGTCAGCAGGTTGAAGGACAGTTGCGCCAAGCCGGGTTTACTATTGACGATGCAGCTCTTGAATTGTTGGTTCAGCGGACAAATGCTGATTACGGGTTAATGGTCGCTAACGTGGCTAAACTGGAGATTTTGGCTTACCAGGATAAGCATATTACCGCACCAATGGTTCAAGCATTGGTGCCGCAGTCATTGGATGACAACGTGTTCGACTTGGTGACCGCAGTTCTCCGCCGGGACCAGCCACGGTCGTTAGAACTCTACCAACAGTTGCTTGCTAGCCAAAAGCAGCCTTTGCAGATCAATGCAGTTCTCGTGAGCCAGTTTCGCTTATTAATCCAGTTAAAAGTACTGGTTAACCATGGCCTGAGCCAGGGGAGTATTGCTAGTAAACTTAACGTTCACCCTTACCGGGTCAAGCTGGGCCTCCGAACGGTTCGCCAATTTTCCCTTGAGCGGTTGGCAAACGCGTATCTCGGGTTGGTCAAAATCGAGCAAAACCTCAAAACGACCCAACGGGATCCGGAATTGCTTTTTCAACTATTTATGCTCCAATATGCTCGGCAAAGGTGAGGCTTTCACGTGAGGGGCCTGGCAAGGGAGAACATTGCTGGTTCGATAGCGCGGGACTTGCCAGACGATTTGAAATAGTGAGAAGCAGTCAGCCCGATAAGGCGGATGACTAGCCTATGGTTATTTTGCACATTATCACAGTAGTAAGCGGCTGAAAATCAATGCAGTAGGTAGCTGGCAGGTCAGATGTTGATAAAGCAGCGTGGCCAACCACAATCGTCTTGCTAGCCAGCTACTGGCTTACGGCAGCATTAGCTTTAAAATAACGAAGAGGCTGGGAATATTTTCCAGCCTCTTTTTGTATGTTTGTAAGAAAGAAAAAAGGCAACTAGGATAAGTTGCCTTCTTGAACCTCATTACTTGTGGTAACGAGCTGACAGACGAGACTTATCCCGTGCTGCTTTGTTAGCCTTGATAAGGCCCTTTGAGTGGGCACGGTCGATTGCTGAAATAGCATCCTTGTATAACTTTTCAAGGTCGCCTTCACCAGCAAGCTTAGCCTTGTCGAACTTCTTGATTGCAGTCCGCATGTGACTTAATTGGGAAGCGTTCCGTGCTTCGGCCTTTGCACTAGTCTTAACACGTTCGATCGCTGATTTGATGATTGGCATAACTTTCACCTCCGTTATCCGGTATTCAGTTGACCAGAATTTTCAACATTTGTCATTATACAAAAGACTGGCCAGCATTGCAATAGTTTCACGGTAATAGGATTTTCGGGACGGGAAAGAGTTGCAAAATGAGTTGAAATACCTTATATTATTAAAGGTCGCAAGTGCGACGGTGCCTCTTCTCAGTTTGGCGATCCTCACCGACGCCATACTTAGAACTAGGCAGACTTATTAATTGAAAGGTGGGAAATTGATCATGGCTCTTTCAAAAGAACGTAAAGATCAAATCATTAAGCAATTCGCAACTCACGAAGGTGACACTGGTTCTACTCAAGTTCAAGTCGCTGTATTAACTGCTGACATTAACGAACTGAACGAACACCTTCGCACGCACAAGCATGATTACCACTCACAACGTGGTTTGATGAAGAAGATTGGTCACCGGCGGAACCTGTTGGCTTACCTGCGGCGCACTGACCTTCCTGCTTACCGTGAATTGATTAAGGAATTAGGATTACGGCGGTAATTTTATTTCCGCAAAGAGGCTGGGGAAATCCCCCGGCCTTTTATTGTTTAAAAATAGATCAAGGGCGGGGAAGCCCGTTAAGATTGTTTCGCGACGGCCCTCCGTGTGTGGGCCAAAGTTAGGCCAGCTGGTTCGTGGCACCACCTTTGGCAATTCGTGTTAAGGAGGTAAATGTTGATTTGTCAGCGCATGACCTGCCAGCCAGCTACTGCACTGGTGCATTATTCTTGAAAATAGCTAAGAGACTGAGCTTTTTCAGTCTCTTTTTGTTTTTAAAATGTTTGATTTCCATTGTGAAGAGCGAATGTGGTAAGATATTAATAGCTATTTATGAACGAATAAATTCTCTGAGCAAACGAATAGCAATACAGAGAAATCAACTTAAATAAAGGAGCCAATCTAAATGAGCAAAATAAAGATTATCCCGTTTGGCGGGGTTCGCGAAAATGGCAAAAATATGTACGCAGTGGAAGTCGACGACCAGATTTTCATCCTGGATACTGGTTTGAAGTACCCGGAAAATGAGTTGATGGGAATCGATGTAGTAATTCCGGACTGGGAATACCTGCGTGACCGTAAGGATAAAATTGTCGGGGTCTTTCTTACCCACGGGCATGCCGACTCAATTGGTGCATTGCCATACTTTTTGATGGACTTTAATGTTCCCGTCTTTGGAAGTGAAATGACGATTGCCCTGGCTAAACTGGCGGTTAAGAAGCATAAGGAAGTTAAGAAATTTAATGACTTCCACGTTGTTGATGCAGGGACCGCGATTGACTTTAATGACGTCACCGTTTCGTTCTTCCAGACCACGCACACGATTCCGGAAACTCTGGGAATTGTCCTCGAAACCGCGGAAGGCAACATTGTTTACACCGGCGACTTCAAGTTCGACCAAACGGCTACCAAGGGTTACCAAACAGACTTAGCCCGGCTTGCTGAAATCGGCTCGCAAGGAGTACTGGCATTGCTGAGTGATTCTGCTGGTGCTGGAATTACTGGTGCTTCCTCACGTGAAAAGGATATTGGTGAATATATCAAGGAAACGTTCAAGTACCAAGATGGCCGGATCATCGTGGCGAGTGTGGCCTCAAACATCATGCGGGTGCAGCAAATCATCGATGCGGCCGTGGCGGTAGACCGGAAGATTGTTCTCTCCGGCAGTGATATCGAACAGATTATCAACACCGCCATGGAGCTAGGTAAACTAAAGATGCCTCAGGACATCCTGATTAGCCTGAAGGAAGCCGATAAGCTGGACCCTAAGCAGGTGGTAATTCTGGAAACGGGGAAGATGGGGGAACCTATCAAGTCCCTGCAACAAATCGCTAACGGCGACAACCCGAAGATTAAACTCAGTGATCAGGACCTGGTATTCGTTACTACTACCCCTTCATATGCCCAGGAAACCGAAGTTCAAAAGACGAAGGATATTATCTACCGGACCGGAGCTGAGGTGAAGTTTATTTCCGATGACCTTAATCCGTCCGGTCATGCTAACCAGAATGACCAGCAGCTGATGCTTAATTTCATGAAGCCGCAGTACTTTATTCCTATCCAGGGTGAATACCGGTTGCTGGATCGTCACGCGGAGTTAGCAGAAGAGGTCGGAATTGCACCTGACCGGATTTTCCTAACGAATAAGGGTGACGTGCTGACATACGACCAGGGTGAATTTCACGTTGGGGAACACCTGGATGTTGGCAACACAATGATTGACGGAACCGGTATTGGCGACATCGGAAATATTGTGCTTCGTGACCGGCGGGTCCTGTCTGAAGATGGAATTTTTGTTGTCGTTGCAACGATTGACCGGAAAAAGAAGAAAATCGTTGCCCGTCCCCAAATCACCTCGCGGGGCTTCGTCTTTGTCAAAACTAACCATCAGCTGATGAAGCAGAGTGCTGACCTGGTAGAAAAGGTGGTCCAGGATAACCTTGATCAAAAGGAATTTGACTGGGGACACCTCAAGCAGGATGTTCGTGAGAAACTGAACCGGTTCTTATTTGACCAAACTAAGCGCCATCCCGTTATTTTGCCGGTGATTATGGAAATTAACCAGCATGCCAAGAAGAAGACCAAAAACAAGGGCGAGGCGAAAAAAGATAGCGGTAGTCACAAAAAGGAAGCCCATCACGGTCATGGCCGTGGTCGGGGGCGCAAACGCCAAGCAGAAAAAAGTAAACAAAGTAACTAGTTGAGTAGTGGGGCTGTTGGCAGGGATGCCACAACCCCACCCTGTATCTAAAAGGAAAATTAATATGAATAATGAACAAGAAGAACGCTACCAAAAAGCGCTCCAATTAATGACGGATGAGAAGTGGCTAGAAGCGAGCAGCCTGCTCGAAGACCTGATCAATGAACAGCCTAGTGATGACGTGACAAAGGCACTGGTCCTAGCACTTTACCGTGCCAAACAATACGCACGGGCATTTGTTTACTTTGCGGAACAGGCGGAAGTTTTTACTGGAGATAAGGGACATGCCCGGTTAGCAGTCCACCTTCTTTTGCACAACCAATCCTATATCGCCGCCCGTCTTTTTATTACGGATTTGCCGCTGGACTGGCAGGATGAATTTGAAACGCTGATTGCTGAGGCTGAGCAGACGGCCGAAGAAAAATTTCAGACAACAATCCAGACCGCGCTCCGGTCCTTTTACCACCTTGGTGACTGCCCACTGAATGAGCAGCAGGAGCGGTTGGGAGCTGCCCGACAGCTACCGTTAAAAGAGTACCTGACGGGAGCACAGTTTTTACTCAGGGACCCGTATGCCCACCAGCTGATCAAGGCGGCCCTGGTGGATACCCTTCGTCAATTAGGGGTTGATCAGCAGATGGCGCTTCGGTGGTTGGATGCACGGGAATACACCATTAATCCGGCAAAATTATCCGCAATTGAAGAGCTTCCGGTTGTCCAGGAATTGCACCGGGAACTGGCAGACCGTCTTGCCAACCGCAACCCCAGTGAATATCAATTGGCTGGTCAGGAGCTGAAAATGCAGCTGATGTTGTTGTACCCGCTGATTGAGGAAAAGGTGACTGATCCTGCTGGCTGGGTCGACTGTCTGATTGGCCGGATCCGCGGAGCGACTTCTGAGGCGCAGCCAGCCATTCTGGCGGTTCAACGTCAACTGGGGCGGGTAATTGATGGTTTAGGTGAAAAACCTTAGCAATATTATTTACAAATGCGGCAAGAGTTGATATGATATTTAAGAATTCTTCTTCAAGCCTTTGATATAAAAGCTTTCAATTGGCGAAAAGAAGTAGTACAATAACTATAAGGGTGTGTCAGTCATTTCTATGAAAGGACTGGCATTATACTTGTAAATTATCAGGAGGTTTTCATTAATGGCTGAAAAAGAACATTATGAACGTACAAAGCCCCATGTAAACATTGGTACTATTGGCCACGTTGACCATGGGAAGACTACTCTGACTGCTGCTATCACTAAGGTATTGGCAGCTAAGGGTCTTGCAAAGGCAGAAGATTACGCTGATATCGATGCTGCTCCAGAAGAAAAGGAACGTGGTATCACTATCAACACTGCCCACGTTGAATACGAAACTGAAAAGCGTCACTACGCACACATCGATGCGCCAGGTCACGCCGACTACGTTAAGAACATGATCACTGGTGCCGCACAAATGGATGGTGCTATCTTGGTTGTTGCCGCAACTGATGGTCCTATGCCACAAACCCGTGAACACATTCTTCTTGCTCGTCAGGTTGGTGTTCAATACATCGTTGTCTTCTTAAACAAGACTGACTTGGTTGACGATGACGAATTGGTTGACTTGGTTGAAATGGAAGTACGTGACCTTCTTAGCGAATACGATTTCCCTGGTGACGATATTCCGGTTGTTCGTGGTTCCGCCCTCAAGGCTCTTGAAGGTGACCCAGAACAAGAAAAGGTTATCCTTCACTTGATGGATGTTGTTGATGACTACATTCCAACTCCAAAGCGTCCTACTGACAAGCCATTCATGATGCCTGTCGAAGACGTCTTCACTATCACTGGTCGTGGTACTGTTGCTTCTGGTCGTATCGACCGTGGTACTGTTAAGGTCGGTGACGAAGTTGAAATCGTTGGTTTGACTGAAGATGTTCTGAAGTCAACCGTTACTGGTCTGGAAATGTTCCACAAGACTCTTGACCTTGGTGAAGCCGGGGACAACGTTGGTGTTCTTCTTCGTGGTATTTCTCACGACCAAGTTCAACGTGGTCAAGTTCTTGCTGAACCAGGTTCGATCCAAACTCACAAGAACTTCAAGGGTGAAGTTTATGTTATGACTAAGGAAGAAGGGGGCCGTCACACGCCGTTCTTCTCCAACTACCGTCCACAGTTCTACTTCCACACTACTGATGTTACTGGTACGATTGAATTACCAGATGGTGTAGAAATGGTTATGCCTGGTGATAACGTAACGTTCACTGTTAACTTACAAAAGCCAGTTGCCCTTGAAAAGGGTCTGAAGTTCACCATCCGTGAAGGTGGACACACTGTTGGTGCCGGTGTGGTATCAGAAGTCTTAGACTAATTTTCAATTAGGCAAATTCAAGAGGTTGGGGCTCATCCCCAGCCTCTTTTTCTTTTAATTTGGGTCGGGAGAAAGCCGTCAATTGGTTGCAATTGCTTGGCCTGTAAGGTAAACTAATAAAGTATGTAAAGACCTGCCTGTAAGGTAAGGATCAAATTGATTGTTATTGGAGGAAATAAAATGTCAGCAAAATGGGAACGCGATAGCGATGCCAGCAAAGGGACATTAACGTTTGATATTGATGTCGACACGATTAAGAAGGGAATTGACGAAGCCTTTGTCGAAACCCGGAAGAAGATTACGGTTCCAGGTTTCCGGAAGGGCCGTGTTCCTCGCCAAATCTTCAACCAAATGTACGGTGAAGAATCCCTTTACCAAGATGCTTTAAACAAGGTCTTGCCAGACGCTTACAGCGCTGCTGTTAAGGAAACTGGAATCAAGCCGGTTGACCAACCAAGTATCGATATTAAGAGCATGGAAAAGGGTCAACCATGGACACTGACTGCCGAAGTTGCGGTTGAACCTGAAGTTAAACTTGGTGACTACAAGGGAATGGAAGTTCCTGAACAAGACACGACCGTTAGTGATGCTGACGTTGACTCTGAAATTGAAAAGAAGCGCCAACAACAAGCGGAATTAGTTTTGAAAGATGAGGACCAGGCTGCTGCTAATGGCGATACTGTCGTTATCGACTACGAAGGTAGCGTTGATGGCGAAAAGTTCGATGGCGGTTCTGCTAACAACTACTCATTGGAACTGGGTTCTGGCTCATTCATTCCCGGCTTTGAAGATCAGTTAGTTGGTCACAAGTCCGGTGATGACGTTGACGTTAAGGTAACCTTCCCAGAAGACTACCACGCTAAGGAATTGGCCGGCAAGGACGCTCTTTTCAAGGTTAAGGTTCACGAAATCAAGGAAAAGCAACTGCCAGAGCTTGACGATGACTTTGCCAAGGACGTTGACGAAGATGTTGATACCCTTGATGAGTTGAAAGACAAGACTCGCAAGCAATTGCAAGAACAAAAGGACAACCAAGCCAAGGGCGCGATTGAAGATGCTGCCATCGAAAAGGCAGTTGCTAACGCTGAAATCGAAGATATCCCACAAGCAATGCTGGATGAAGACACTAACCGGCAAATGCAGCAATACTTAGCTGGGATGCAGCAACAGGGAATCAGTCCGCAAATGTACTTCCAAATTACTGGTACGAAGGAAGATGACCTGAAGAAGCAATTTGCTAACGACGCTGCACAGCGGGTCAAGACCAACCTGGTTCTGGAAGCCATTGTTGACGATGCTAAGCTGGAAGCTAGCGAAGACGAAATCAAGGATGAAATCAAGGACCTGGCAAAGCAATACGGCATGGAAGAAGATGCAGTGGAAAAGGCATTGTCTAAGGATATGCTGAGCCACGACATCAAGATCAAGAAGGCCGTTGACTTAGTTGCTGATTCTGCAAAGCAGGTTAAGGCAGACGACAAGAAGACTGACAAGTAAGATTTAGTCGGTCTTAGTAGTGAGAAAAGCTCAATCACGCGGTTGAGCTTTTTTTATTGGAGAACAGAATATTCGAATTCGGACTAGAATTCTGGTATGATTATTCCATAAGTTTAGAGGAGGTTCATGAATGTTGGAAGATACCACGAGAACGGATACCATCCACTGTTCGTTTTGCGGAAAGTCGCAAGATGAAGTGAAAAAGATTGTCGCTGGTCCCGGGGTCTACATTTGCAATGAATGTGTTGACCTCTGCCAGGAGATCATCAAACAGGAACTGGCTGAAGATAGTGCTAAGCAAACCTTCCGCGTGCCCACTCCAGCAGAAATCGTTGGTGAATTAGATGACTACGTAATTGGTCAGGCCGACGCTAAAAAGACACTGGCGGTAGCGGTTTACAACCACTATAAGCGGGTTAACGCCATGATGACGGGGGAAAATGACGAGACAGAATTACAGAAGAGCAATATTGCTGTAATCGGGCCGACTGGTTCAGGGAAGACCTACCTGGCACAATCGCTTGCCCGGATTCTCAACGTGCCTTTTGCAATCGCCGACGCCACGACCCTGACTGAAGCCGGTTACGTCGGCGAAGACGTCGAAAACATTATCCTAAAGCTGCTCCAGGCGGCGGATTTTGATGTGGAACGGGCCGAAAAGGGAATTATCTACATTGATGAAATTGATAAGATTGCGAAGAAGAGCGAGAATGTTTCAATTACCCGGGATGTTTCTGGTGAGGGGGTTCAGCAGGCCCTGCTGAAGATCCTGGAAGGAACGGTTGCTAACGTTCCGCCACAGGGGGGCCGGAAGCACCCACAGCAAGAATTTATCCAGGTGGATACCAGCAACATCCTCTTTATCGTCGGCGGGGCGTTCGACGGAATAGAGAATATTGTCAAGGAACGGATTGGTGAAAAGACGATTGGTTTTGGCACCAGCAGCTCTGCACGGGATAACATTACCGAAAAGAACATTTTACAGCACGTGATTCCAGAAGACCTGCTCAAGTTCGGCTTGATTCCGGAGTTTATCGGTCGGTTGCCAGTCATGACGGCCCTGCAGAAGTTAGATGAGCAGGACCTGATTCGGATCCTGACAGAGCCGAAGAATGCCCTGGTAAAGCAATATCAGGAACTGATTAAGCTGGACGGCAGCGAACTAAGCTTTACTGATGGCGCCCTGCGCGCGATGGCTGAACTGGCAATTAAGCGGAATACCGGAGCACGGGGACTCCGGTCGATCATTGAAGAGGTCATGCAGGATGTGATGTTTGACCTGCCAAGTCGTGAAGACGTTGCCAAGGTGGTAATCGGGAAGCGGTGCGTTACTGACCACGCCGAGCCTAAGTACGTATTAAAGGACCAGCAGGCGTCATAGCCGGGGAGTTTTTCAATGGAAGTTCATAATGTTGATTTAACAATTAGTGCGGTGCGGCCGGACCAGTATCCGAAGACCAACTATCCAGAAGTGGCCCTGGTGGGGCGGTCAAATGTTGGAAAATCATCGTTAACCAACGTGTTGATTAACCGGCGGAATTTTGCTCATACTTCTAGTCAGCCGGGGAAAACGCAGACTTTAAACTTCTACGCGGTTGAGGATCAGCTGTACTTTGTCGATGTCCCGGGTTACGGCTACGCCAAGGTTTCTAAAAAGGAGCGGGAACGCTTCGGCCAGATGATTGAGCAGTATTTAACCCAACGGGATCAGCTGCGGGGCGCAATTTTACTGGTTGATGGCCGGCACGCACCGACAGCGGATGATGTTAGTATGTACCAATGGTTGCAGTACTACCATATTCCGACCCTGGTGGTGGCTACCAAAATTGATAAGGTCAAGGGGAATACCTGGAACCGCCAGGAAAGCCTGATTAAAAAGACGCTGGGGCTGGCGGCTGGTGACCAGCTAGTCCTTTTCTCAGCAGTGAACAAGACGGGGAAGGACGCTGTCTGGCAGTGGATTGATGAACGAACGGGGATGAAGTAACGGTGGATTTTAATGAATACCAAAACGCGGCGAAGCGCACCTTGTATGGAAACGAGCAGGTATTGACTAACTGCGCCCTCGGCTTAGCGGGGGAGTCCGGTCAGGTAGTTGACCTGGTGAAGAATTACGTCTTCCGGGGACAAAAGCTGAGCCGCCAGGAATTAGTCCACGAGATGGGAGATGTCTTGTGGTACTTATCGCAAGTCGCGGAATGGGCAGATATTCCGTTTGAAGAGGTTGCTAAGGCTAACATTGCCGAGCTCAACCGTCGCTACCCAGCTGGGTTTAAAAAGCAAAACTAAAGGGAGAGCACGGGACGAAGATTAGGCGGGCTTCGTTTCCGTGTCCCTTCCGGCTAGTCACAAAAGGACCATCAAGTTCGGCAATGCGAATTTGATGGCCCTTTTAGCGTTCATAAAAAATAGGGGAGTTGCTTTTCTCCCCCTGTTACTAGGTTACTTGTTCTTCTCGTCTTGTTTATCGGCTGACTTTTCTTGATCCTTAGCTGGTTTTTTAGCCGGCTTCTTCTTTGGGTCAATCGCAAATTGGTCGAAAAGGCGGTCTAGTTGTTCGCTTCTCCTGGTTACTAAGCCCATTCTTATCGCTCCCTTGGTTAATATTCAGAACATCATAGCATAGCGCTTCCCCGGTTTGCAAGGAAAATCCTGGGAAAGTAGAACGGATTCTTTGCGTTGCTAGCGCGTTTTCCGATATAATATTATACTAGCATTTATCACGGAGGGTTACGATGGCAAGCGAATATCTTGAACATAAGTTAGCTTTATTGCCGGATAAGCCCGGCTGCTATTTAATGAAAAATATCAATGGGCAAATTATTTACGTTGGTAAGGCCAAGAACCTCAAGAACCGGGTGCGTTCGTACTTTAAGAGTTCACACACCGGGAAGGTCGCCAAGATGGTTTCAGAAGTAGCCGATTTTGAAACCATTGTGACTTCAACCAATAAGGAGTCGTTCCTGCTCGAAATTACGCTGATTCAGAAACACCAGCCCTACTTTAACATTAAGTTAAAGCGGGGGACCGGCTATCCCTACATTAAAATTACTAATGAGCGCGACCCCCAGATAAAGATCACGGGAAAAATCAAAAAGGATGGTGCCTACTACTTTGGCCCCTATCCTAACGTGTACGCTGCGGAAGAAACGGTCCACTTTATACAAAAGGTGTACCCTTTACGGCGGTGCAATGGCTTTCAGGGGCGTCCCTGCCTGTATTACCACATGGGACAATGCCTGGGGGCCTGTTTTAAGGAAGTTCCGCCAGCCGAGTACGCGGCCCAAATTAAGCGGATTAAGTCTTTCCTTAATGGCAATACCGCAAATGTGAAGAAGCACTTGCTGGCAAGGATGAACAAGGCCGCTAGTGATCTAGAGTACGAACGGGCTGCCGAAATTCGTGACCAGCTCCACTATATTGAGGTCACGGTGGAAAAGCAGAAGATCATTTCGAATGATAAAACCCCACGTGACCTCTTTAATTTCTACATGGACAAGGGCTGGCTGTCGATTCAGATCTTCTTTATCCGCCAGGCCCGGCTGATGAAGCGGGAAAAGCGGCTGTTCCCAATTGTTGATACGGCGGTCGAGGAAATGACCAGTTTTATTCTCCAATTTTATAACAGGCGCAATAACATCCTTCCCCGGGAGCTCCTCCTCCCCGCTGGTCTTCCCAATAAAGAAATCAGCGAAATCCTGGGGATCCCAGTTCGGACACCTGAGCGGGGGGAGAAGCGCGACCTGCTCGCAATGGCGGCCGAAAACGCGCGACTGACCCTTGATGAAAAGTTCCGGCTGCTGGAAATGGATAAGGGCAAGACTACCGGCGCGATGAAGGAGATCACAGACGCCCTGGGGTTGCCGGTGGGGCATAAAATCGAAGCCTTTGACCATTCTCATATTCAGGGAGCCGACCCAGTCAGCGCGATGGTTGTCTTCGTTGATGGCGAGCCCGCAAAGAAGCTCTACCGCAAGTATAAGCTCAAGACGGTAGTTGACCATGCGGATGAAGCTGCTAGTACCCGGGAAGTCATTCGGCGGCGTTATGGACGGCTCTTGAGGGAGAATAAACCGATGCCGGACATGATTTTTATGGATGGCGGTGACATCCAGATGAACGCGGTTAAGGATGTGCTTGAAAACGAACTGGGCTTGGATATTCCAGTCGTGGGGATGGTCAAGAATGACAAGCACAAGACGGCGGACCTATTGTTTGGGAGCGAAGATGCCCACGTTAACCTTGACCCCCGCAGTCAGGGCTTCTACCTTGTTCAGCGGATTCAGGACGAGGTGCACCGGTTTGCAATTACCTATCACCGGAGCGTCCACACGAAGCATTCCCTGAGTTCCCGCCTGGATGAGATCAAGGGAGTCGGGCCACGAACCCGGACAAAACTGCTCAAGAAGTACGGCTCGGTGACCAAAATTGCCCAGGCACCGGTGGAAGAGATTCATGCGCTGGGGATCAATAGACCGACCGCCCAGTTGATTAAGGTTTCCCTCCAAAAAAACGCCGAAGTCGCGAAGGGGAGCAGTCACGATTGATTTTGACGCCCCCTCTTTTTTCCAATATACTAGAGATAAGACAATAGAACGGAGAAAATCATCATGAATACCTTTGTTGATCAAATTAAGATAGAAGCGCATGCCGGAAAGGGCGGCGATGGGATGGTCGCCTTTCGGCGGGAAAAGTACGTTCCTAATGGCGGCCCAGCCGGAGGGGACGGTGGCCATGGTGGCAGCATCGTTTTGAAAGTTGATGAAGGCCTGCGTACGCTGATGGACTTTCGTTATCACCGGATTTTTAAGGCGAAAAATGGTGGGAACGGGATGAACAAGCAGATGACCGGTCCGAGTGCGCCGGACACGGTAATTGCGGTTCCTCAGGGCACAACCGTCCGCGACCTCGATACCGGCCAGATTATCGGGGACCTGGTTGAAAACGGCCAGGAGCTGGTAATCGCCCAGGGCGGCCGGGGCGGCCGGGGAAACATTCACTTTGCGAGTGCCAAGAATCCGGCCCCCGAAATCGCTGAAAATGGGGAGCCGGGAGAAGACCGCTACCTAGAACTAGAATTGAAGATGTTGGCTGACGTGGGGCTCATCGGTTTCCCTTCGGTGGGGAAGTCGACCTTACTGTCAGTAGTCACGGGTGCTAAGCCGAAGATTGCCGCCTACGAGTTCACCACCCTGGTACCAAACCTGGGAATGGTGATGCTCCCGGATGGGCGGGATTTTGCCATGGCTGATATGCCCGGATTGATTGAGGGTGCTTCAAAGGGAATTGGTCTCGGCCTTAAATTCCTGCGGCACATCGAACGGACACGGGTGCTACTCCACCTGGTTGACATGAGCAGTGAGGACGAAAACCAGGCCATCGAGCGCTACCGGCAAATTAACCAGGAGTTGGCAAATTACGATCCAGAGCTCTTGAAGCGGCCGCAAATTGTCGTTGCAACGAAGATGGATCTGCCAAATGCTGAAAAGAACCTGGCCGTGTTCCAAAAACAGCTGGCTACGGATAAGAGCCTGGAAAAACAGCCGGCAATTTTCCCGATTTCGGCAGTTACGCACCAGGGGGTCCAAAAGTTGATGCAGCTGACCGCCGACCTGCTTGACCAGACGCCGGTGTTTGATAGCGAAAGCCACGATGAACAATTGACTCCTGAGTATGAAGCAGCGGGGAAGAAATTCCAGGACGCGCAGGGACCAGACTTTACCATCAGCAAGGATGATGACGGCACATGGGTCCTGGGCGGCGAAAAGTTGCTGCGTCTGTTTGACATGACCGACCTGACCCATGAGCAGAGTCAATTACGCTTCGCACGCCAGATGCGGCAGATGGGAGTCGATGATGCCTTGCGTGAAAAGGGAATTCAGGATGGCGATATGGTTCGAATCCGCAAGTTCGTCTTTGAATTTATCCAGTAATTGAGAGTGAGAAGGTAGGGAAGTTTAATAATGCAACTTGAATTTTTAGGAACCGGCGCTGGGTCACCTAGCAAGCAGCGTAATGTTTCTAGCGTTGCCCTGCGGTTGCTGGAGGAGCGCAATGCTATCTGGCTGTTTGATGTTGGTGAGGCGACGCAGCACCAAATCTTAAACACCACCATCCGCCCACGGAAAATTGAAAAGATTTTTATCACCCACCTGCACGGTGACCATATTTTTGGCCTACCAGGACTATTGAGTTCACGGTCTTTCCAGGGGGGAACCGAACCCTTGACTATTTATGGTCCAGTGGGGATTAAGCGCTTTGTGACGACGGCATTACAAGTTAGCGAGTCCCGTTTGAGCTACCCGCTGCACTTTGTGGAAATTGATCACGAGGGGGAGGTCTTTCACGACCGGGGCTTCACGGTCACTGCCAGAAAGCTGGACCATAAAATTGCTTGCTACGGTTACCGGGTGGTTGAAGCTGACCATCCTGGTGAGCTGCAGGTTGATAAGCTCCGGGCATTGAACATTCCGTCCGGGCCGGTTTATGGGCAACTAAAGGCTGGTAAGGTAGTCACCTTAGCTGATGGACGCACTGTCAATGGGCAGGACTTCATTGGGGCGCCACATAAAGGCCGGATCATTGCCATTTGTGGTGACACCCGCAAGACGGCTAATGCTGTGGAACTAGCGCAGGATGCGGACGTCCTGGTGCATGAAAGTACCTTTGCTAAGGACGAGGCGAAACTCGCCCGCAGCTATTACCACTCGACCAGTTTACAGGCGGCCGAAATTGCAAAACGGGCCGGGGTCAAGCGGTTATTGCTGAACCACATTTCCGCTCGCTATGCCGGCCGGGCTGCCTATCAGCTTGCCTACCAGGTTCGCGATGTTTTCCCGGAGACCCGGGTGGTCAATGATTTTGATGTAGTTGAGATTCCGTTTAATAAATAAGGGGTGGTCGTGATGATGAGGCGAGTAAAGACTTTGCGTTTCTTACGTAATGAAGTCGTGCTGATTACAGGAGGTTCTAGTGGGATTGGTAAGGCCTTAGCACTAGAAGCCGCACGGCGGGGGGCAATCGTTGTTGTGACTGCCCGGAATGAAGAAAAGCTGGAGCAAGTCGCCAAACAGTGTCTCCTGTTATCAGGTCGGCCCGCCTTTGCTTACCGCATGGATGCCACTTCGCCGGATGACATTGACGAGGTCCTTGACAAGATTCAGCACCAGGTCGGTGGAATCGACGTCCTAGTTAATTCGGCTGGCTTGGGTGAGTTTACCCCCGCGGCTAGCCAGTCTTATAAGACAATGAGACAAATGACTGACGTAAACCTGCTGGCATTGATGTACATTAGTCGTTGCGTGGCTCGGCAGATGATGGACCAGGGCTACGGAGCAATTATTAACCTGGGGTCGGCAGACGGTAAGATTCCGACCCCGAATAGTGCGGCTTATTCAGCCAGCAAGGCGGGGGTCATTCAGTTTGATAACGTCTTGCGGATGGAAGTGGCAGACTACGGTGTCCAGGTGCTGACAGTTAATCCAGGACCAGTTAGCACCCCCTTCTTTGAGAAGGCCGACCAGGATGGCAGTTACCGCTCGCACCTGCCGAAGTGGATGTTCATCTCAGCTGATGAGTTAGCTCGCCGGGTATGGAATAATGTTGGCTATAAGACGCGGGAAATTAACGTTCCTGGCTACGTAGCCTACCTGGGCTGGGCCTACCAAGTTTTCCCTGGACTGGGTGACTGGGCGATTAAGAAGTTCTTTGACTTCCAGCAGAACAAAAATGAATTGTAAAGTTGACAGGAGTGGCTTGGTGGTCACGCCTTTCTTATTTTGAGAGAATGTGGGGAAGAAAATGATCGAAGCACGTTATAATTGGCAGGACCAAAGTGCCAAAGTTGATCAACAGGTTGTCCAAACGCTTCAGGATGAATTAGCGATTACTAAAACGATGGCAGTCCTGCTGGCCGAACGGGGGATTGCCGATGTTCAAGCAGCACGGGACTTCCTGAATCCTAGTTTGTCAGCTGTTCATGATCCCCGGCTACTTCATGATATGGATCAGGCAGTCGAGCGGATTGAAACAGCGGTTGCCAATGGCGAAAAGATTACGGTTTATGGTGACTACGACGCGGATGGTATTACCAGCACTGCTGTGATGTATGAAGCCTTGACCAGTATCGGTGCCAATGTTGACTACTATGTTCCTGACCGCTTTAAGGATGGCTATGGGCCGAACCAGGCCGCTTACGATCGAATCATTGCTAACGGGACTAAACTGATTGTCACGGTGGATAACGGGGTGAGTGGCAAGCAAGTGATTGAATCCACCATTGCCCAGGGTGTCGATGTCGTAATCACGGATCACCACGAATTGCCCGCAGAACTGCCGAAAGCAACCGCCATTGTTCACCCCCGTTACCCGGGGAGTAGCTACCCGTTTCCCGACCTTTCCGGTGTGGGGGTAGCGTTTAAACTTGTCTGGGCTCTTCAGGAGGAATTTCCCGAGGAGATGTTGGACCTGCTGGCCATCGGGGAAATCGCAGATGTGGTTAGTGTTACGGATGAAAACCGTGCTTTGATTTCGCTGGGGATTCAAGAGTTGCGGCAGGGGATGCGGCCGGGTCTCCACGCACTGATCAGCTTGGCCGGCGCTAACGAAAGCCAGCTAACGGACCAGGAAATTGGTTTTACCATCGCTCCGCGTTTAAATGCCCTTGGACGGGTGGCAAATGCTAATGCTGGTGTGGAATTGCTGACGACCCTGGATGAAAATCGGGGCCGTGAACTAGCCGAGCAGGTGGAAGCTGCTAACCAAGAACGCCGGCAGCTAGTTGATGATATTATGATCGCTGCTAAAAAACAGGCTTTAAGTCCTGCTAACCAGCAGCGCCCGGTACTCATGTTGGCAGGGCATGGTTGGCACCAAGGAGTGCTGGGAATCGTGGCTAGCCGAATCATGGACGATACCGGCAAGCCGACAATTGTTGCCGGAATTAATGAAGACGAAGAAGTTGCCAAGGCCTCGGGGCGGAGTTTGCCCGGCTTCAACCTTTTTCAGGCATTGGATCAGCACCGGGACTTGTTCACCGCGTTTGGTGGGCACCCGGCCGCCTGTGGCTTGTCCCTGCCTGAGGAGCAGTTAGAAGCTTTACAGGAGGCCTTAGTGGCGGAAGCAGCTGAGCAGGGCTTTACGGGTAAGCAGAAGCAGCCGCTGGCAGTTGCAACTGGGTTAGCGGTTGGCGATGTGACGGAGCAACTTTATCAGCAGCTTCAACAGCTGGGACCGTTTGGACCAGGAAATGATCAGCCCGTCTTCCTGTTCCGTGATGTCCAGCCAACGAATGTGAAGACGATGGGGAAGGATAATAGCCACCTTAAATTTAACCTCAGCCCCCAGTTGGCGGTGGTGGCCTTTAACCAGGGCAACTTGGCACCGCTACTGGCTGGGCAGGGGACCACGGTGGACATGGTTGCAAAACTGAGTATTAATGAGTGGCAGGGCAAGCGTCAGGTTCAGTTGATGCTGGAGGATATTCAAATAACGGGAACGGTTATCTTGGATCGGCGAACGAACCATTTAACACCCCACCATTTTGAGATGCCGGGCTATTACCTGGTTTATAGTGACCGCTTGCGTCAAAACATTGCTCCTCACCTTCCAGCGGGGACTGCAATTTCGCCGGTGGAGGCGGGGAAAATTGACTTCGCCAATGAGCGGCTGACGGTGGTTGATTGTCCGGCCGACTTAGCTGCTTTTAAAGCACTCTTCGCCAATGATAGTGCTGCGCCGGCGATCATCCGTCTCCTGCTCTACGAGGCTAATAGTATTTATTTGGCGGGCTTGCCCACACGGACGGACTTTGCCAGTCTGTACCGCTTCCTCGCCCAGCAGGCCAGCATACAGTGGCCGCAACAACGGTCTGCTGTTAGTCGGTATTTAAGAATCAATGAAGTCCGCTTAAATTTGATGATAAGTGTGTTTTCTGAAGCAGGATTTGTTACAATAAAGGATAGTGTTTTAAACCTGGTTGCTGACGTTCAGAAAACCGATTTAAAACAAACGGATCACTATCAAGCGCGATTAGCTCAATATCAAGCTGAACAGACGCTGCTGTTTAGTGATGCGGGGACGGTGGCTGAATGGGTCAGCCAGTGCCTGAAGAAGAATTAAAGGAGAAAATTTCTGGTATGACTTTAGACCTTTATAAATACGTTGCCAGTATTCCTGATTACCCGGAGAAGGGGATTATTTTTCGGGACATTCTGCCATTAATGGCGAATGGTGAGGCTTATAAGCAGGCAACTGATGAGTTGGTTGATTACGCTAAAAATAAGAATGTCGATATGGTAGTGGGCCCTGAAGCCCGTGGCTTTATTGTCGGGTGCCCGATTGCCCGCGAATTAGGTGTCGGCTTTGCGCCAGCACGGAAGAAGGGGAAGCTCCCCCGCAAGGCAATTAGTGCGAGCTACACTTTAGAGTACAGCACTGCAACCCTGCAGATGGAGGAAGATTCCATTAAGCCTGGTCAACGGGTCCTGGTCGTTGATGACCTGTTGGCAACCGGTGGGACCATCTCCGCGACAATTGAAATGGTTGAAAAGATGGGCGGTATTGTGGTCGGTTGCGCCTTCTTGATCGAGTTGAAAGACTTAAACGGTCGGGAAAAGATTAAGGATTACGATGTCAAGGCGTTGATGGAGTTTTAATAATTGGGGCTGAGGAGTAACTCAGCCTTTTTTAAGTTAAATAGCTGACCTGATTGATTAAAGGAGTTTTGTAATGTTAATTTTAGTAATTTTTGCCGGCTTGACGTTAATCCTCGGCGCGTTTTATTTGACCAATTCCTGGCAGCGGTACCGTGAATGGAAGTCGGGGACGATTATCGTTGTTTTAAGCTTGATTGCGGTCGTTTATGGGGCCATCAATTTGCCGTACTGGAATAGGAGCTCGCAGTCAGGCAGCTCTAGTACGAGCTCATCACAGCAGGTGCAGAGTAGTAGTTTTTCGAACGCCCTTAGCGGGATTAACGGGGCGGCTAACGGCCAGAACCAGCAGATGTCTGTTTTGCGACAATTGCAAAAGGGCTATTCGAAGTTGGGAACGGTTGAATTTCGGGAGGAGGACAACACTTACGTTGTCAAGCCAACGGATGATAATACCGTGAAAGCAATCCAGGCACTGGTTCAGGATCCCAGCCAGGCTAGCCAGATTGGCTGGTCGAACTTAACTGATTCAATCAAGAAGAACTCGGAACAGGTTTCTAAGGCCCTGAACGGGGATTACTCCATCAGCATTGTTAATCCAGATAAGACCAGCCAAGCAGTGTACACCGCAAAGAACGGCCAGACAACTTACGATATTGCTAACCAGAAGTAAAAAGTCAACGTCTTCACAGTTCTATCCAGGCGAACTGTGAAGACGTTTTATTCTGTTATTTTAGTTCGAATTGGCAGAGTTAACTTTTGAGTTTACTATTAGGGGAATTTTTGGTATAGTATAGAAGTTGGAAATTTAATGGAGAGTTGGCAGAGTGGTAATGCACCGGACTCGAAATCCGGCGAACCCGTGTTGAGCGGGCGCGCAGGTTCAAATCCTGTACTCTCCTTTTTTACTACCGTTTAACCACGGTTAAACTTAAAACGTGTAACCGGCTAGGGCGTTGAAGCATCATCGTTCTAGCCGGTTTCTTAATCTTAGCTCATGGTATCCGTTTGCTGGTATTGGCGTGAAAGTTAACTCGGCCTGGTTTCGATAGTATAATATTTAAAATGGCTAGTGAAGAATAAAGGAATTAAGAAGTATGACAAGAAAGTATTATGCGGTAAAAAAGGGACGGCAAACAGGCATTTATACCAGTTGGCCGGAGTGTCAAAAAATGGTCATCGGCTTTCCCGGGGCGGTGTATCGTTCATTCGTTGACCGTCCGGCGGCTGAGAACTGGTTGCACTCCGACCAGGAATCGCAACCACACCGGGGTAATAAGCAGCTGCAATTAAAACTGGACGAGCATTCGTTTGCCCAGCAGGCTCCTGCCACTATCAGCCGGCCGACAATTTTGCTCTATACAGACGGTGGTTCTCGCAATCACGGGAACCAGCTTGGTCAGCACGTCAAAAATGACGATAAGGCTGCCTGGGCGTACCTGATTGAACGCCGGGGTCACCAGTACACCGGAACCGACGGCGAGTTTGGGGCAACCAACAATAAGATGGAACTGACGGCCCTGTTAACGGCACTTCAGACGATTAAGGCACACCACTGGCAAGATGAGCTGATTAGTGCGACCCTGGATTCACACTATGTCTTGGATCCCATTACTAGGGGCTGGCTCTACGGCTGGCAGCGGCGGGACTGGAAAACTTCTACCGGTAAGCCGGTCGCCAACAAGGCGCTCTGGCAGGAATTGCTGAAAATCCTTCCCCAGTTTACGCACCTTCACTTTAAGTGGACCAAGGGCCACGCTGATAACCTCGGGAATAACATAGTTGATGAATTATTAAACACCACGATGGACAAGATGGGAGAATAGGGAATGAAGATTGGAATTGATAAGCTCGCTTTTGCAACTACGGATAAGTACATGGACCTGCGGGAACTAGCAGCTGCCCGCAAGGTTGACCCTGACAAGTACACAATCGGAATTGGCCAGGACCTGCAAGCGGTTGTCCCGCCAACTCAGGATATCGTAACGCTTGCCGCCGCTGCTGCTCAAAAGCTGCTTACGCCAGCAATCGCCAAACGCATTTCGACCGTGATTGTAGCTACGGAATCAGGCATTGATAACTCGAAGGCCGCGGCGATTTACGTAAAGCAGCTGCTGGGACTAGGGGACTTCGTGCGCACAGTAGAATTAAAGGAAGCCTGTTACTCGGCCACCGCGGGTTTGCAGTTTGCACGGGGAATTGTGGCCTTGAACCCGCAGGAAGAAGTGCTGGTCATTGCGGCTGACATTGCCCGTTATGGGTTAAATACACCAGGCGAGGTAACCCAGGGGGCCGGTGCGGTAGCGATGATAGTGAGTCAAAACCCACGGGTCCTGGCAATTGAGGACACCAGCGTCAGCCTGACGAAGGACATTATGGACTTCTGGCGGCCACTATACGCTACCGAAGCCTTCGTTGACGGGAAGTATTCGACTAGTGTCTACATCGACTGCTTCCGGGAAGTCCTAACTAGGTATCAGCAACTAACCGGCCGTCCGCTTGCTGACTTTAGCGCATTGCTTTTCCACCTGCCGTTTACGAAAATGGGCAAGAAGGCCTTAGAGGCAGTGTTAGGCGACCGGGCGGATGCAACTGCTGAGCGCTTTCGCCGGGCACTAGCAGCCAGTCAGGCAGCCTGCCGCCAGGTCGGCAACTTATACACCGGTTCATTATATCTGGCCTTAATGTCCTACCTCCAAAACGGTGAAGCCCAGGCTGGCGACCGGCTTGGACTGTTTAGTTATGGTTCGGGAGCGGAGGGAGAATTCTTTACTGGAATTTTACAGCCCGACTTTGCTGATTATGTATTACCACTTAGCTCAGCCTTGCGGGACCGCCAGCAAGTTTCTGTTGCTGAATATGAGCGTCTTTTCAACCAGCAGCTGGGGATGACTGCGGAAGACGTTAATTTTAGTACAGAAGGCGACTCCGCACCCTTTGTGCTGGCCGGGCAAAAGGATCACCAGCGCCAATATCGGGCTAACTAAGCAAAAAATAGGAGAGGGATAAAACGGTTGCGTTTGGTTGGAAAATCAAACCCAGCCGTTTGCTTTTGCCTGAGCGGCTAGTTGCAAATTAGTTTTAAAAATAACAATGAGGCTGGGAGAAAAGGTTGCTTTCTCACCAGCCTCGTGCTAGTTTTCAATAATTACAAAGGTCACGTGGCAAACCTCCAGGCTGACTTTGTCAAGGTAGGTAATTTGCCGCCGGACGCTAGTCATTCATGTCAGGCAAGGAGGTTATTCCCTATTTTCCCCCGTCTTTTGAGGTGTTTAAAAAATGTTATCCCGGAAAAGGCCAACGACCCGGCCGAGGATTCTAACATTCTTAAGATAAATGGGGTCCATCGTATCATTTTCCGGTTGGAGACGGAAGCGGTCTTTTTCCTTGAAGAACCGCTTGCAGGTGGCCTCGTTGTCCTCGTTCATGGCAATGACAATATCACCGTTTTTGGCGGTTGACTGTTTCCGGACGATCACCTGGTCGCCGTTAAGGATTCCCGCCTTAATCATACTGGTTCCCCGAATGGTCAGCATGTACAGGTCGTTATTATCCTGAATCGATGGTGGGATGGGGAAGTAGTCGGTGGCGTCCTCCACGGCCAGAATTGGCTGTCCGGCGGTAACCACCCCTAGCAAGGGAATCTTTGTCTGCAGGGGCTTTACGCCGAGAAGGTCGAACCCCTTGGGCGTAATTTCCAGTGCCCGGGGCTTGGAGGGGTCTTTTTGGAGGAAACCGCCCTCGATTAGGCGGTTGATGTGTCCATGAACCGTCGACGTGGACGAAAGACCGACCGCACTGCAAATTTCACGCACGGTCGGTGGGTAGCCGTGTTCGGTCACTGCTTTGTGAATATAATTGAGGACCGCTAATTGTTTATTTTTTACTGGCTTCATTATGCCAACACCTCATTAAAAATAGTATTATAATAAAGAATATCATAGTTTGTGCCGAACTTCAAACACACGTTCGCAATTGACAAACTTTGACATTAACTTAAAATGAGAGTGTGCTAGAACCAGCCTGTTTAGTTCGTCGTAGCTGCCTTTGCAAGAATGGTTGCGACATGCAGCAAGTCTATTTTGGGCAACCTGGCTGCGAGTTTGCGCTGCAACACTGTTATTTTTAAACCAGGGGGATTTCACCCCATGTTAAAGCCGACCAGGTTGCTGGATAATTTTCATTTAACTGAATTACGATTGGAGGGTAAAAATTATGGCTGAATCCGCAGAACAAGAAAAGTTATTGAAACGGATCAATGAACTGGCTCACAAAAATAAAAAAGAAGGGTTAACCGAGGCGGAAACACGTGAACGTGAGCGTCTTCGCCGGGAATACATTAAAAACTTCCGGGAAATGATGCGTAGTAACATTGAAATGATGCGTATCTATGATAAAGAGGGCAATGAAGTTACTCCGGAAAAAGTCCGGGAAGTTCAACGTAAAAAGGGCCTGCGTGATGATTAAATTGGATTAGCTCTTTTCAATTTATTAACATTCGTGTAATATGAACAAGTAACTATGCAAAGGGGGAAATACTCGTGGCGACAACAATTGTATGGGCCATTTTAGCCCTATTAGTCGGTCTGCTGGTCGGCTTCTTTGGTGCTCGTAAGTACATGGAAAATTACCTTCGCAACAATCCACCGATTTCTGAGGAAATGCTGCGGACGATGATGCTCCAAATGGGTCAGAAACCATCCAGCCGGAAGTTGCACCAAATGATGCAATCGATGAAGGCCCAGGCTAAAAAAGCTAACACTAAGTAATTTTGACCTGTCCCATAACTAAAAGCAGGCCTCCAGCGTTCGACTTTGCCGAGCGTTGGAGGCCGTTTGTATACTGCGCTATTATATATGGGGTTAGAAGTCGTCGTTCTTTGGCTTGGGGGGCATGACGTATTTGAAATCCGGGTTGATTTGCTGATCGAGCTGGTCGAACGCGGCTTGCATTTGCGCTTCTAGCTGGGCTTGATACTTTTCGTCCAGCTTGGTCTTGCGGTCGACGACGATTGGCTTACCAAATGCAATCTGCCGGGGTTGCCGGGTAAAGAGCTTACCGAACGAGAGTGGTCCCTGGTAGACAGCCGGCACGAGCGGGACGTTTGCCAACTTGGCAATCAGGGTCGCCCCACCCTTGAGCTTCGCTGAATAGCGGGAGCCGCTCGGGAAAATGATGGTCGAGAGGTCCGACTGACGCAACAGCTTGACCGGTTGCTTGATGGCTGATGGGCCCGGGTGTTTTCGGTCTACCGGATAGGCATTGAGCGCCCGCAGGAACTTGGCCGCTAGCGGATTCTTAAAGAGCTCTTTTTTGGCCATGAAGCTGAACTTCTTGGGCCAAACTGCGATTGCGATGAGGATCGGGTCCATCCAGGTCCGGTGTGGGGCGACGATGATGTAATTTCCTTCCGGAAGGTTTTCTCGGTTGTATATTTTAGCCCGCCCGTTAATGAGGGTTAAAAATGGGCTAACGATTTTTACTAAGACGGTGTAAAGCATAGCGATTTCTTCCAATCTTTTTAATTTCTTTGTAAAGTATGACGAAAAATAACGCAACATGCAAGTGGAGGGCGAAAAGTGTCATGAAAAACCAGGCTAACCTATTGAAAGACGATGAGCGAATCGATCAGCTATACAGTAATGATGTGCGGTTAATTCAGAGCCCGAGCTGCTTTGCCTTTTCACTGGACGCGGTCCTGCTCGCTGACTTTGTTCGCCCCAACCAACGGCAACGGCTGCGGACGGTTGACCTCTGTGCCGGCAACGCAGCAATTGGCTTGTTTTTACATGATAAGTTGGGCGGGCAGTTTACCGAAGTGGAACTGCAACCGCGGATTGCGGATATGGCTCGCCGGAGCATCGAATTAAACGGCCTGGCGGAGCGGTACCAGGTTCTCAACCTGGATATTGCGGATGTTTTTTCTGTAATTCCGAAGGACTCCGCCGATGTGGTGCTGTGTAACCCGCCGTATTTTCCGGTGACCGCAAAGAGCCAGAAGAATCCCAACCAGTACTTGGCAATTGCCCGACACGAACTTAAAACCAACTTGGTGACCGTTGCCCGGCAGATGAGCGGCCTGCTAAAAATGAACGGCCACGGTTACCTGGTTCACCGGCCGGACCGGCTAACGGAAATTTTAACGGTCCTCCAGCAAAACCGGCTGGTGCCGAAACGTCTCCGTTTAATTTATCCTAAGCCAGGGCGGGAGGCTAACATGGTGCTGATTGAAGTTATTAAGGACGGCAAGGCTGGGGGCTTGAAGGTTGTCCCACCATTGACGGTCAACGATGCGGCAGGAAATTACCAGTCGGAAGTGAGGAAGCTGTTGTATGGAGAAGAGTAAAGATTACTATATCTACGTTCTCTACTGCGCCGATGACAGCCTTTATTGTGGCTTTACCGATAATGTAGCCCGCCGATTTGCTGCCCACCAGGAGTTTCGAGGAGCCAAGTATACGAAGGTCAAATCCCGCCACCCGTTGCGGCTGGTTTATAGCGAGCGCTTTAGTAGCAAGCACGACGCACTCAGTGCAGAATACCACTTCAAACACCAGTCCCGGCAAAAGAAACTGCTTTACCTGTCGCACCACGGGGTCAACCTGGCTTCCTTCGTGCGGTCACGGAAATTTAACTGATTAGTGGCTGAAAGACTTGTCAAGTACGGGGCTTTTTTGTATACTATTATTCGGTGTTTAATAACATATAACACACCCGTGCCGATAAGTGGGGATGTGCCTAACTTTTGTCAGGTTCCGCACTTAGCTGACGCCCGGGGAGGAAAAAACATTTTGGAGGTATAACACTAATGTCTGTTGTTACTATGAAGCAATTGCTTGAAGCTGGTGTTCACTTCGGTCACCAGACTCGTCGTTGGAACCCAAAGATGGAAGAATACATCTTCACTGAACGTAACGGTATCTACATCATCGACTTACAGAAGACTGTTAAGCTGATTGATACTGCTTACGACTACATGAAGAATGTTGCTGCTGATGGCGGTGTGGTTCTCTTTGTTGGTACCAAGAAGCAAGCTCAAGACTCAATCGAAGAAGAAGCCACTCGTGCTGGTCAATACTACGTTAACCACCGTTGGTTAGGTGGTACCCTGACCAACTGGAAGACAATCCAATCCCGGATTGCTCGTCTGAAGGAATTGAAGAAGATGGCTGAAGACGGGACTTTCGATGTCCTTCCTAAGAAGGAAGTTGCTGTTTTAACTAAGCAACGCGAAAAGTTGGAACGGTTCCTCGGTGGGATCGAAGACATGCCACGGATCCCGGATGTTCTGTTCATCGTTGACCCTCACAAGGAACAAATTGCGGTTAAGGAAGCTCAAAAGCTGCACATTCCAATCGTTGCAATGGTTGACACCAACACCGACCCAGACGACATTGACTACGTTATCCCTTCAAACGATGACGCTATCCGTGCCGTTCGTCTGATCACTTCCAAGATGGCAGATGCAATTGTCGAAGGTAAGCAGGGTCAAGATGATGCTCAACAAGCAGAAGCTGCTGCCGACGAAAACGCCGAAGAAGAAACTGTTAGTGAAGATTCATTGAAGAACCTGAAGAACAGTGTTGAAGGCAAGTAATATAACCGATTAATACTTGGGCTGTTTTGTGTTATGGACCATTGTGGCCCTAAGTACAAACAGCCCTTTTTTAGCAAAGATCTTAAAATTAAAGGAGAGAGTTAGTAATGGCTGAAATCAAAGCTGCTCAAGTTATGCAATTACGTAAGAAGTCCGGTGCCGGCATTATGGATGCTAAGAAGGCCTTAGTTGCCAGCGATGGTGACATGGACAAGGCCATGGATTACCTTCGTGAAAAGGGAATCGCCAAGGCTGCCAAGAAGAGCGACCGGGTTGCTGCCGAAGGGTTAGCAGAAATTGCCGTTAATGGTAATACTGCAGCCATCGTTGAATTGAACTCCGAAACGGACTTCGTTGCGGCTAGTGATCCCTTCAAGGACCTCTTGAAGAAGGTTACTGAATTAATCAGTGAAAACAAGCCAGCTAACGTTGAAGAAGCTCTGGCCATCAAGACTGACAACGGGACTTTGAACGATGACATCATCGCTACTACCCAAAAGACTGGTGAAAAGGTTAGTCTGCGCCGGTTTGCCGTTGTAGAAAAGGATGACGGCGACAGCTTCGGTGCATACCTGCACCAAGGTGGTCAAATTGCTGCCCTGGTTGTTCTGGAAGGTGCTGACGAAGCAACCGCCAAGGACGTTGCAATGCACGTTGCCGCTATTAACCCTGAATTCATGACCCGTGATGACGTTTCCCAAGACCGTTTGGACCACGAACGGGCAATCTTCAAGGAAGAAACGCTCAACGAAGGTAAGCCAGCTAAGATCGTCGACAAGATTGTTGAAGGTCGGTTGAACAAGTTCTTATCCCAAATCTGCCTTGCTGACCAAGAGTTCGTTAAGGATTCCGACAAGACCGTTGCTGAATACGTTAAGGATAACGGCGGGAAGCTGAAGTCCTTCATTCGTTACGAAGTCGGCGAGGGAATCGAAAAGAAGCAAGACGACTTTGCACAAGAAGTTAAGGACCAAATGAACTAAGCGTTCGGTTGGCTACGAAAGGACGTACTGGTGAGTGCGTCCTTTTTTACAAGGTCTGTTAAGGAGGATCACGATGGCAGAGATTAAGTATCAACGAGTTATCCTAAAGCTGAGTGGGGAGGCCCTGGCCGGTGAAAAGGGCTTCGGGATTAACCCGCCGGTTTTACAGGATGTTGCAAAGGAGCTAAAGGCCGTTCATGACAAGGGAGTTCAGATTGCAATCGTTGTCGGTGGCGGTAATATGTGGCGGGGCGTTACTGGCGAACAGCTGGGGATGGAACGCGCCCAGGCCGATTATATCGGGATGCTGGCGACGATTATGAATGCCCTGTCCTTGCAGGATGCCCTGGAATCAATCGGGGTGCCAACCCGGGTTCAAACTTCAATTGAGATGCGGCAGATTGCTGAACCATATATCCGGCGGAAGGCAATCCGCCACCTTGAAAAGGACCGGATTGTGATTTTTGCTGGTGGAACGGGGAGCCCATACTTCTCCACTGATACCACGGCGGCATTGCGGGCTGCGGAAATTAACGCCGACGCAATTTTGATGGGTAAAAACGGGGTCGACGGAGTTTACTCCGCGGATCCCAACCAGGATAGCAGTGCCGTTAAATTTGACGAATTGACCCATATGGACCTGATCGAAAAGGGCCTCCATGTGATGGACACAACTGCCAGTTCATTATCCATGGACAACCACATTCCAATCGTGGTCTTTAATTTGAACACTGCTGGTAACATTATGAAGGTTGTTACTGGCGAGCAAGTCGGAACAACAATTGAGGGGGATTAACAATGGCATCAAGCAAAGAAATCTTAAACGATGCAAAACAGAAGATGAAGAAGTCGGGTGACGCGTTACAGCGGAGCCTGGCGGATATTCGGGCCGGGCAGGCCAATGCCAGCCTACTGAACTCAGTGAAGGTCGAATACTACGGAGCACCGACACCGTTAAACCAAGTGGCGTCGATTACGATTCCGGAAGCACGTCAATTGCTGATTACGCCATATGACGAGAGCATTCTGGAAGAAATTGAAAAATCAATTTACGCTTCGAACCTCGGCTTGACACCGCAGAACGACGGTAGTGCAATTCGGCTGATTATTCCGCAATTGACGGAAGACCGGCGAAAGGAACTGGTCAAGGACGTAAAGGCGGAATTAGAAAAGGCCAAGGTTGCTATCCGCAACGTTCGTCGTGAAGCCATGGATGACCTCAAGAAAGGGAACAAGAACGGCGATTTCAACGATGATGAATTCCATGATCTGGAAAAGCAGGTTCAAAACGAAACCGATGCTGGGATCAAGAATTTGGAAGACATCGCTGCGGCGAAGGAAAAAGAACTATTGCAATAACGTAATTAGTTGTGGAGGCCGAGGACTAACTCAGCCTCTTAGCTATTTTAAAGCTGAAAATGCACCAGCGTGGTAGCCAATTGGCGGGTCGAACACTGATAAAACAGGGCTTGACCACTCCCCAATAGACTAGCTGCGCGTCGATGGAGGTGGGACGACGAACTAGTCAGGCTTGTTCTGTCCCGCCCTCTTTCAAATTGTATTTTATTCGTAGGAGCTTTATAATAAATTAGCGTTTATTTTTGAATGGCAAAGACACGCTAATAGATGGAGGAAAAAAGATTGTTCGCAAAAAAGGATCCCGTTAGTGAAAACATGGCGATTGATATGGAGCGCATTCCTCACCATATCGCCATCATTATGGACGGCAATGGCCGGTGGGCGCAAAAACGCCACTTGCCACGGGTTGCGGGCCACAAGCAGGGAATGCAGACCGTGAAAACAATTACGATTGCGGCCAGTAATTTGGGGGTGAAGGTGCTCACCCTCTATGCCTTTTCGACCGAAAATTGGAAGCGGCCCTCAAGTGAGGTTAACTACCTCATGCAGTTACCAATCCGCTTCTTCTCGACCTTCGTGCCTGACCTGGTGAAGAATAATGTGCGGGTAATGGTGATGGGAGACATTCAGCGCCTCCCGGCCAAGACGCAGCAAGCGGTTAACGATGCGGTTGCGGATACGGCTAATTGTGACGGAATGGTGTTGAACTTTGCCCTTAATTACGGCAGCCGAGATGAAATTACCCGTGCCGTTCAGGAGGTGGCTGCTGCCGTTCAGGCGGGAACCATTTCCCCAGAGGCAATTGATGAGGAACTGGTTAGTCAGCACTTAATGACGGCACCGCTTGGTGAATTCGCTGACCCGGATTTATTGATTCGGACGAGTGGTGAAGAGCGAATCAGTAATTTTCTTCTTTGGCAACTGGCGTATAGTGAATTAGAATTCGTCCCCGAACACTGGCCGGACTTTGACGCGGAGTCGTTAAAGCGGGCAATTATAGAATTTCAGGGACGCCACCGGCGGTTCGGTGGTTTAAAAAATGAATAGGAGCGGGTGGTAACGTGAAAACGAGAATTATTACTGCAGTAATTGCCCTGGCAATTTTTATTCCACTGATTGTCTACGGCGGCTGGCCACTGACGATTGCTGCACTTGCTTTGGGAATTGTTGCAATTTCTGAAGTATTAGTCATGAAAAAGATGTTTTTGATTTCCTTTGAGGCCATTATCAGTTATCTGGGGGTGGCGCTGCTAATCCTGCCAGACAGTTGGCTGGACTTTCTCCCTAGTGTGGCAACCCGGTGGTTCGGCTTCTATGTCTTAGTGGTCCTCTTACTGCTGCACACTGTAATTCGCAAGCAGCGCTTTACCTTTGACGACGCTGGGGTGTTGACCCTGGCAATGTTATATGTTGGGATGGGCTTCCACTACTTTGTTGTTGCCCGGGCAGTTAACTTCCAGACCCTGTTATACGGAATGCTGATTGTTTGGCTGACTGACAGTGGTGCTTACCTGATTGGCCGTAAAATCGGCAAGAATAAGCTGGCCCCGCGAATCAGCCCTAATAAGAGCTGGGAAGGTTCTGTTGGTGGAACGGTGGCCGCAACAATTATTCTAGCGGTCTACCTCTACTTCTTCCCGGTGGGCGATGGTTTTATCACGATGATTATACTGACCCTGATTCTTTCAATCATGGGCCAGTTAGGAGACCTGATTGAGTCTTCGCTGAAACGCTACTACGGCGTTAAGGATTCGGGTAAGATTCTTCCGGGCCACGGGGGAATCTTGGATCGTTTTGATAGTATGCTGATTGTGATGCCGATGTTGCACTTAGCAGGGATTATTTAATAGCTAAGGAAGGGATTCAGTGATAGTCACAATTATTACCTTTATTCTAGTATTTGGGATTCTGGTCCTGGTACACGAATATGGACACTACTATTTTGCTAAGCGTGCGGGGATCCTAGTACGGGAGTTTTCTATCGGGATGGGGCCGAAGATTTGGTGGACCCGCAAGAATGGAACAACGTATACCGTGCGGCTATTACCCGTGGGTGGCTATGTCCGCCTAGCCGGCAGTGATGACGAAGACGAGGATGAATTGCGGCCGGGGACCCCGTTAACCCTGCAGTTAAACCAGGACGATCAGGTAGTTACGATTAACGCTAGCTCCAAGGCGACGCTTTTCCAGGGCATCCCGATGCAGCTGGTTGCTAGTGACCTGGTGGATGGGCTCTGGGTGAAGGGCTATGTTAACGGTGATGAAAGTGAACTGAAGACCTACCCGGTGAATCATGATGCGATGGTGGTTGAACATAATGGGACCGTTGTGCAAATCGCACCGCGGGATGTGCAGTTTCGCTCTGCCAGCCTGCCTGCGCGGATGATGACGAATTTTGCGGGGCCGATGAATAACTTTATCTTGTCGTTGCTGGTATTTATTATCCTGGGCTTTACCCTTACGGGGGTACCCACTAACAGCAACCAAATCGGCAAGGTCAATGCAGGCTCTGTTGCGGCGAAGGCCGGGCTAGTCGCGGGGGATCGGATCACTAAAGTTAACAGTACGAAAGTTGCTAACTGGGCCGAACTAGCGACTAACCTTTCTAGCAAACCGAACCAACAGGTAAAGTTGACATACACCCATAAGGGGGAAACAAAGACGACCACCGTGCGTCCGCAGGCAGTTAAGCAGGGGAAAGAAACGGTGGGTCAGATTGGAATCCTCGAACAACAGGAGAAGGGCATTCGGGCCCGGCTCATGTTCGGCTGGCAGCAATTCATTCAGGCCGGCACGCTAATTTTTGCGGTCCTCGGTCACATGTTTACCCATGGTTTTAGCCTGAATGATTTAGGCGGTCCGGTTGCTATTTATGCGGGAACTTCACAGGCAACCGCGCTGGGAGTTAATGGTGTTTTGAACTTCTTGGCGCTCCTGTCGATCAACCTGGGGATCGTTAACCTGCTGCCGATTCCGGCACTAGACGGTGGGAAGCTGCTGTTAAATATTATCGAAGCAGTAATCAGGCGGCCAATTCCGGAAAAGGCTGAAGGAATTGTGACGATGCTTGGTTTTATGATACTATTAGTATTGATGATTTTAGTTACTTGGAACGATATCCAACGGTATTTCATTCGGTAGCTAGTAAAGGAGAAGCATTATGAAGCAGTCAAAATTGTTGATTCCTACTAAAAAGGAAAATCCAAGTGATGCGGAAGCGCTCAGTCACATTATGATGGAACGGGCCGGCTACATTTACCAAATTTCGGCCGGTGTTTGGGCCTACCTGCCACTGGCTTACCGGGTCATCCGGAAAATCCACCAGATCATGCACGAAGAGATGGAAAAGGCGGGGGCCTTTCAGATGGAAACACCGTCAATGCTGCCGGCTGACCTTTGGAAGCAGACCGGGCGGTATGAGGCTTATGGTGATACCCTCTACAAGTTTAAGGACCACAACGACCGAGAATATATTTTAGGACCAACCGATGAGGAAGCAATGACTGAAATCCTCCGCGATAGTGTTAAGTCCTATAAGAAGTTGCCGCTGGTCGTTTACCAAATTACCGATAAGTTTCGGAACGAACCGCGGCCACGGTATGGGGTCCTCCGGGGCAAAGAGTTCTCCATGCTGGATGCTTACTCCTTTGCCGCCGACGAAGAGGGACTAGACGAGGCCTACCAGGCGCAAGCTCAAGCCTACCGTAATATTTTTGACCGGGCCGGGCTAAGTTACAAGGTAATCTTAGCTGATTCCGGGACAATCGGTGGGGACAACTCGCAGGAGTTCTCCGCACCGGCTGAAATTGGTGAGGACGTGATTGTCTACACCGATGGCGGCTATGCGGCGAACCTGGAAAAGGCAACATCCAAGTTTGATGCTGTCCAGCAGACGGCTGAACCAAAGGAACTGGAAAAGAAAGCCACGCCGGGTGCCCACACCGTCGACGAAGCCTGTGCAAGCCTGGGGGTTGACCAGGGACAGATGATTAAGTCAATGCTCTACATGGCTAAGATGGGTGAGGATGATTACCAACCAGTAATGGTCCTGATGCGCGGTAACGACGAGGTTAACGAAACAAAGGTCGAGAATGCCCTTGACTGTGACGAATTGGAACTGGCTTCTGAAGAGGACGCTGTTAAGTACCTCGGTGCCCACCCTGGGTCCCTGGGGCCTGTCGGGGTCGGCGAAGACGTCAAGATTTTAGCTGACAACTACGTTAAGGTGCTAGTCAACATGGCCTGTGGCGCCAATGATGATGGTCACCACTACGTTAATGCCAACATTGACCGCGATTTCCGGGTAGACGAGTTCAGTGACTTCCGTAACGTTCAGGAAGGCGAAATTGCTCCAGACGGCTACCCAATCAAGTTCACCAACGGAATTGAAATTGGTCATATCTTTAAGCTGGGGACTGGCTATTCCAAGAAGCTCGGCGCGCAGGTGCTGGATAAAAACGGCCGCCTCGTGGACATGATTATGGGCTGTTATGGAATCGGGGTTACCCGGATGCTTTCTGCGGTGGCCGAACAAAATGCCGACGAAAACGGGTTGGTATGGCCAGACAGCATTGCACCGTTTGATGTTCACGTCATTCCGGTAAATGCAAAGAAGGATGAGCAGATGACCATGGCAAACGAGTTGGAGCAGCAACTGACTGCGGCTGGCTACGAAGTCCTGGTTGATGACCGGAAGGAACGGGCCGGGGTTAAATTTGCTGACTCTGACCTGATTGGGATTCCGCTGCGAGTCACGATTGGTAAGAAGGCCGCTGACGGCATTGTCGAAGTTAAAATCCGTAAGACCGGTGAAACCCTTGAAGTCAAGCAGGAAGAGCTGGTTAATACGGTTGGAATCTTATTGAAGCAGCTAGATAAGCAAACGAGCAACGATTAATAAAAATGTGGTGCGAACACTAAAAATCGAACGCACCACATTTTTTAGCTAGGAGGAGCGAAGAGTAGTGGCGCTAAATCGACAAGAGTTATTTGAAAAATTACTGGAGCAGGTCCACTTTCCGGAAAAGGGCAACCCGGCGTTCAAGGGGGCAGCCGTCCAGTCAGTGGTTGTTCACAAGAATAGCCGTCGTTGGGAATTCCACCTCATCTTGCGGCGGCCGCTATCCCTCAACCTGTTCAAGGAACTTTACCAGGCGGTCCGGGTTGGCTTTAAAGACATTGCCGAAGTCGACCTGCAAATTAGCAGTCCCACGACTGAGGTCGACCCTAAACTGGTGGCCGATTATTGGGAGTACGTTATCCAGCATGGCGCTGTGGATTCACCAATGTTACGGCAGGCCTGCCTAGAGACGGTGCCGGAAGTCCGCGACGGTCGGGTGACCATCGTGGTCGAGAACGAGATCATTAAGGAGCGGTTAACGCAGCAGTCGCTATCGGCAATCGAGGCGGGTTACCAGCAGCTGGGCTTCCCCCGCTTTAAAATTCACCCCTTTGTCGACCAGTCGGCCTCCCAGGCAAAGATTAAGGAGCTGCGGGAAAAGCACGAGGCTGCGGATGCTGTGCTGGCGGCCAAGGCAATGGCGCAAATTAAAAAGAAAAACGCGACCCACAAGCAAAAAGCAGCTGTTCAGCCAGCAGATGGTCCGGCACAACTCGGCCGGGTTATCAATGATAAACTTGATGTTGTTCAGATGAAGGATATTCAGGGGGAAGAACGGTCGGTAGTGGTCGAAGGCTATGTCTTTAACACTGAGGTTCGTGAACTCCGGTCGGGCCGCCAGCTACTGACCTTTGAAATCACTGACTACACCTCATCATTTGCAGTTAAGAAATTCTCCCGGAACAGTGATGAGGAAGCCCAGTTTGCAAATATTAAACCGGGGATGTGGCTTAAAGTCCGAGGGCCGGTCCAGGAAGATACCTGGATGCACGACCTGGTGATCAATGCCTATGATATCAACCAGGTGAGCCACCAGGAACGTCAGGACCAGGCACCGGCTGATGAAAAGCGGATTGAACTGCACACCCACACAGAGATGAGTCAGATGGATGCCACCAATTCCATCACGGAAATTGCTAAGCAGGCCAGCAAGTGGGGCCAACCGGCAATCGCGGTAACGGATCATGGTAACGTCCAGGCCTTCCCGGAAGCCTATAAGGCGGGGAAGAAGTTCAAGCTCAAGATGATTTACGGGATGGAAGCCAACGTGGTTGATGATGGGGTCCCACTGGTTTACAACGAAAACCATGCCCAGCTCAAGGATAATACTTACGTCATCTTTGACGTGGAAACGACCGGTCTATCCGCAATTTACGACAAGGTAATCGAGCTGTCCGCGGTCAAGATGAAGAACGGTGAAGTCCTGGCACGCTTTGATGAGTTTATTGATCCTGGTTTCCCGCTCTCCGAACAGACGACCAACTTGACCAGCATTACTGATGAGATGGTCCGGGGTTCGAAGACCGAAGAAGAAGTCTTTAAGATGTTTAAGGACTTTTGCCAGGGGACGATCATTGCCGGGCATAACGTTTCTTTTGATATGGGCTTTATGAATACCGGTTACCGGCGTCACCAGATGGAGGAGATTACCGAGCCCGTGATTGACACTTTGCCACTGGCGCGCTTCCTATATCCCAATATGCGTGGTTACCGCTTAAATACCCTGAGTAAGAAATTCAAGGTGGCCCTTGAGCACCACCACCGTGCCAATTATGATGCTGAGGCGACTGGGCACCTCCTTTACAAGTTCCTCAAGGATGCCGAGAAGCGGTATGAAATTCGCTACGTTGATGACCTGAACCAGCACATGGCGGAAAACGATGCTTATAAGCACGCCCGGCCGTTCCACGTGACCCTGCTTGCACAGACGCAGGCGGGTTTGAAGAACCTCTTTAAACTGGTTTCCCTGTCCAACGTCCGCTACTTCCACCGGGTTCCACGGATCCCCCGGACGGTGCTGACCAAGTACCGGGAAGGCCTTCTTCTGGGGACAGCCTGTTCCTCTGGCGAAGTCTTTACCGCAATGATGGAAAAGGGGTATCCGGAGGCGCTCAAGAAGGCGCGTTACTATGACTATATCGAAATTCAGCCCCGGCCCAACTATGCCCCGCTGCTGGAAACACACGTGATTGCGGATCGTGATCACCTTGACGACATCCTGCAAAATATGGTTAAGTTGGGAACGGAGCTCAAGAAGCCGGTCGTTGCGACGGGGGATGTTCACTACATCAACCCGCATGATGGGATTTACCGGCGAATTTTAATTAATTCACAGGGGGGTGCCAACCCGCTTAACCGGACGAGGCGGCCAGACGTCCACTTCCGCACGACTGATGAGATGTTGGAGGAATTTAGCTTTCTCGGTGAAGACACCGCTAAGCAGGTGGTGGTCGATAATAGCCATGCGATTGCGGATATGATTGCTGACGATATTCGGCCGGTCAAGGACAAGCTGTACACGCCGCACATGAAGGGTGCTGAGCAGGAAATTCAAGACCGGACATGGAATACTGCCAAGGCCTGGTACGGTAACCCGTTGCCTAAGATTGTCAAGGACCGGGTGGAACTGGAGCTAAACAGTATCGTTAAGAACGGGTTCTCGGTTATTTACCTGATTGCCCAGCGACTGGTAGCCAAGTCCAATAAGGACGGGTACCTGGTTGGGTCCCGGGGATCAGTTGGTTCGAGTGTGGTTGCAACCTTGTCGGGGATTACCGAGGTTAACCCGCTGCCACCGCACTACCGCTGTCCGAAGTGCCAGTTTGCCCACTTCTACACGAAAGGGGAATACAGCTCCGGCTTTGACTTGCCAGAGAAGAAGTGCCCGAAGTGTGGGACCCTGCTGGTGAAGGACGGTCACGATATTCCTTTCCAAACCTTCTTGGGATTCAAAGGAAACAAGGTGCCGGATATCGATTTGAACTTCTCCGGAGACTACCAGCCAATCGCCCACAACTACATGAAGGTATTGTTCGGCGAGGAGAACGTTTTCCGGGCCGGGACGATTGGAACGGTTGCCGATAAGACTGCCTATGGTTATGTTAAGGCTTTCGAGCGGGATAACGATGTTCAGTTCCGGGGAGCTGAGGAGGACCGTCTCTCCCAGGGCGCAACTGGGGTCAAACGGACGACCGGTCAGCACCCGGCGGGGATTATTATTGTGCCCGATGATATGGATATTTACGATTTCACCCCGGTTCAATACCCGGCCGATGACCAAAATGCGGCCTGGGAAACGACCCACTTCGATTTCCACTCGATTCACGATAACATCTTGAAGATGGATATCCTGGGCCACGATGACCCGACGATGATTCGGGCCCTGCAAGACCTTTCCGGGATTGATCCGAAGACGATTCCAATGAATGATCCGGGCGTGATGGCCCTCTTCTCGAGCCCGAAGATTTTGGGGGTAACCGAGGAGCAGATTCAGAGTAAGACTGGGACCCTTGGCTTGCCTGAATTCGGGACCCGCTTTGTCCGGGGGATGTTGGATGACACCCACCCGAAGAACTACTCCCAACTGTTGCAGATTTCCGGTCTTTCCCACGGGACCGGGGTGTGGCTGGATAACGCCCAGGAGCTGATTAAGGAGGGGACCGCGACGATTGCCAACGTAATCGGTTGTCGTGATAACATTATGACCGACTTGATCCACTACGGCCTGGACTCGGAAACTTCTTTCCAGGTGATGGAACATGTTCGAAAGGGCCGGGGGATCCCTGATGAATGGCAAAGCAAGATGCTAAAGGTCGGGGTGCCGCAGTGGTACCTGGATTCATGTTTGAAGATTAAGTACATGTTCCCGCGGGCGCACGCGGCCGCTTATGTTTTAATGGCCCTGCGGATTGCCTACTTTAAGGTTTATTTCCCGCTGGTTTACTACTGCGCCTTCTTTTCTGTCCGGGCTGACGACTTTGATATTGTTGCCATGGCTCACGGGAAAGAGGCAGTCAAAGCGCGGATGGCGGAAATTAGCAATAAAGGCAACGATGCCAGTGCTAAGGAGAAGAGTCTGTTAACGATCCTTGAACTGGCGAACGAGATGCTGGAGCGGGGCTTTAAGTTTAAGATGGTCGACCTGGAACGGTCCGACGCGTCAAACTGGCTGATTGACGGCGATTCTTTGATTGCACCATTCCGTGCAATTCCTGGTTTGGGTCTGAGCGTGGCAAAGCAAATTGTGGCGGCGCGGGAAGAGCGGCCATTCCTTTCAAAGGAAGAGCTGGCTGACCGGGGAAAGGTTTCCCAGACGCTCATCGATTTTATGACGGAGAACCATGTTATTGACCAATTACCGGATAGCAATCAGCTCGACCTGTTTTCTGACTTGGGTTAAAATACGAAAATAATTATAGCTGCCTTGCTGCCCTCGTTATGGGGCAACAAAGGGGCAAAAATGAGAGGCTGGGAACCACTCCAGCCTCTTTGCTATTTTAAAGGTAATAAAATGCTACAACGCAGTAGCTGGCAGCTTAAATAGGCTAGCGCTGACCCTTATTATTTTAAAAGGATTGAGTTCCAGGATTAATTATAGTATCATCAATACGAACGTATGTTTTGGATGAGCGGGGAAGTTCACCCGCAAAGAGGAGGATACAATGCGCTTTTTACATACTGCTGATTGGCATATTGGCAAGACTTTGAATGAATTCAGTTTGTTGGAAGACCAGCAGGCAGTGTTTGCCCAAATCGAACAAATCGCTCAGCAAGAGCAGGTAGATGCAGTTGTGGTGGCGGGGGATCTTTACGACCGGAGTATCCCCAGTGAGGCAGCTGTGAAGGAGTTGAATGGGATGCTACGGCGCCTTAATTTAACAGACCACTTCCCAGTGCTGGCAATCAGTGGCAACCATGACTCGGCCACCCGCCTTAGCACGGGAGCTGACTGGTTTGCCCGCAGCTCATTTTATTTGAACACGGACCTGGCAAGCGCTTTTACCCCGGTGACTATTAAGGATACCCAGTTTTTCCTGCTGCCGTTTTTTGGCATTCAGGCCGTGCGGAACTACTTTCATGATGAGCGCATTAAAACCGTCAATGACGCAATGGAGAGAATTGTGGCAGAAATGCAGAAGGCTTTTTTAGCCGATAAGCACCATGTCCTGGTAGCGCACTTCTTTGCCGCGGGCAGTCAGCGCACTGCTGATTCCGAAACGCTGATTGAAGTTGGCGGCCTGAGTGCTGTGGCGACTTCCCTGTTAGCACCGTTTGATTACGTGGCGTTGGGACACCTCCATAACCGAAATGCCTTGAACGAAGAGCGCATTAAGTATAGTGGTTCGCCATTGAAGTTCTCGGTTTCAGAGGCGCGACAAGAAAAGGGAGTCTGGTTGGTTGATACGGACCCGTTTGCAGTTCAGTGGCTTCCCCTGGAGCCGCTTCATGATATTACGCTCTTAAAGGCCAGCTTTAAGGAACTGATGGCTAATGCTAAGGGCTATCCGGCAACGGATTTCTACGACATTGAGTTAACAGACTGGGAGCGGATTCCTGATGTGTTGAATAAGTTGCGGACAGTTTTTCCTAAAATCGTTAGTCTCCATCGCACCCACCAGGCTCAGCAATTGGCACTGAACCCTCAAAAGCATCGGGTGACAGAATCACCGTTGGACTTGCTGGCTGATTTTTATTCCCAGACTTTAGGAGGCAAGTTAAGTCCGGCGCAGTATCGATGGGCGGAGGAAGCCCTCACCGAGGCCACTAAGGAGGAACAGTAATGCGTCCATTAAAGTTAGAATTACAGTACTTTGGCCCCTACGAGCACGAAACAGTAGATTTTACCCAGTTTCCTGACCAGTCGTTATTTTTGGTGGCGGGGAACACTGGGGCCGGCAAAACAACCATCTTTGATGCCATGTGCTATGCCCTTTTTGGTCAAACGACCAGCGATCGTGACCGGTCAGCGGCAGCGTTGCGGTCAGATTTTGCCCCTGCCGACCAGGAGACCCGGGTCACGTTTACCTTTACCCACCAGGGAAAGGATTACCAAATTATGCGACGGCCCAAGCAGGTTCTGAAAGGACGTCGCGGTAACCTTGTTGAGCATAACCAGGCGGTCAGCCTGCGTTATCCACTCACTGGTAATCAGCCGCAAGAGATCACTAAAATCAAGGAAGCCGATACCTTCATCGGTGACTTGCTAAACCTGACACGGGACCAGTTTAAGCAGATTGTCTTACTACCGCAGGGGAAATTTCGCCAGTTTTTAGATTCGGATAGCAATACCAAGGAACGCCTCCTGCGGGATTTGTTCAATACCGGTCGCTATGCGCGGTGGACTCAGGCTCTGCGGGAAAAGCTAAGTCAACGTAAAAAGGGGATAGAAGTTCAACAAACTAAACTCCAGTCGCTTAAAGAAAATGTTCCTGACATTGATGCCGGAGTCAATACAACCGAATGGCTCCACCGTGTTAAGGGGCGGGTCACGGAATTAAATGAAGAATTGGCAGTAAAAAATGCCCAGGAACGTCGGCAGCAAGGAGTTATCAAGGACCTTACTGATCGTTTACACACGGAGAAGGAGCTAGCGGCCAACCTGGCAGCCTTGGCCCAGCTGAAAAAAGCGGCTACCCAATTAGCTAGCCGCAGGGCGGAACTCACGACTGTTGAAAAACGGGTTGCCGACTTGGAATGGTTCCAGGAACACCAAACGGACTACCAACGGTGGCACGATGGTCAAAACCAACTTGCCAAACTTGATCAGGGCTACCAGCAGGCTACCGACCTCCTCGCTGACCTAACTGACCAGCAAGGGCAACTACAAGGCGAAGAAGAAGCGGTTCAAGGACAGCAGCCTGAAATTGACCAGCTTCACGAACGTTGCCTGACGTTGCAGCGTCAGTTGCCATTATTTGCGGAAGCTGATCGTCTGGCAGCTGAGCTTTCTCAGGCGACAACAGACTACCAGCAGCAACGGCAAAAGCAGGAGAATAGGCAACAATTATTGGCAGTTAAACAGGACCAGTTGAAAGAACTGGATCAGCAGTTGACTGCCCATAAGGATTTAGCGCAACGTCGACTGGACCTTACAAAGCAGCTAAGCCAGCAGGAAAAACTGGCAGCGGAGGGTGAGCGGCTTGACCAGTTGCTCCTGGAGCGTGACCGGCAACAAGAACGCCAGCAGGAGCTAGCAGCCAGTCTTACCCGGAGCACGGAGGCGGCGAAGGAGGCAACTGCAACGTTAACTGACTTGGACGATCGTTTTGCACGCCAGCAAATTGCGCGGCTTGCAAGGAAGCTCAAGCCGGGGACTCCCTGTCCGGTTTGCGGCTCGTTAGATCACCCGCACTTGGCAGTGCCCGCTGAGGATACGGGAACACTGGTTACTGAAGAGGACGTCGAGACGGCTACCAAAGCTGCCCAAAAACAGCAACAGACAGTTGTGCACTATCAGGAACAACTGGCGACGGCACGCCAACAAGTGAAGAAATTGGACCAGCAGCTAACGGCTAGTCAGGCTACGGTAGCCCAGCTGCTGTCCGCGGATAGTTTGCCCGCCGGTTGGCAGCAGCTGATTGCTGACCGCCAGCAGCAACTGACGACAGCTGACCATGACCTGCGGAAGCTAGAGGGGGCGGTTCAAGAATGGCAGCAGCAGGCAACGGAGCTTCGTCAGAAGATAGCCGCTGATCAGCCAGCTATTCAACAGCTGACTACTGAATTAGCAGCTACCCAGCAGGAGCTCATTAGGAAGCAGACCGTCCTGCAGGAAAAACGGGGCCAGCTACCAGCCGACCTGGCAACGGAACAAGCTGCCCAGAAACAGTTAAGCAAGTGGCAAACGCGGGTTGCCGAGTTCGAACAGCAGGAAAAAAGAATTCAAGGCCAGCTCCAGAATGTCCGGCAGGATTTGGCAGCTGCCCAGAGTCGGGCAGGACAGTTTAAGCACGACGCTAGCGAATTGAGACAGACCCAGGTCCAACGCCGTGCTGACTTAGTAGGACGATTAGCAGAGCGTGATTCGCAGCTTGGCTGGGCCTTCTGGCAAGAATCAGCGGAGCACTTAGTCCAGCTGCCCAAACTGCGCCAGCAAGTCAAGGACTTTCACGACCAGCTTCGTGACAACCAAGTCCAGCAAGAACACCTGCGGGACTTGGTTGCTGATCAGCCAACACCCGACTTAACGGCACGGCGGGCCCAGCTTGCAGCAGCCCAGCAGCAAGCGGCTGACCAGCAACAATCAATTGGTCAGCTAAAAAGTCGGCTAACTGCACTTCAAGACAACCAGCAGAAGGTAGTTAAACTGTTGGCCCAGACAGATAAAGCCGATGAGCAGGTAAACCAGTTGCAGACACTGACAGATGTGATTGCCGGCAACACGGAGAACCATCTCAGCTTAGAGCGCTACGTGCTCCAGGCCTATTTCCAGGACGTCCTGGAAGCTGCAAATGTTCAACTGGCACGGCTGACCAATGGCCGCTACCAGTTTGAATTAGCTACCGAAAGTCACGGTGCGGGGGCCAAGTGGAGTGGGCTTGAGGTCAACGTTTATGACGACAATGCAGGCAAGACTAGGAGTGCCCGGACACTCTCTGGCGGAGAGAGCTTTATGGCCTCGTTAGCCTTGGCCCTCGCCCTCTGTCAAATCATTCAGGAGCAGAGTGGCGGCATCAGTATCGATGCTCTTTTTATCGACGAGGGCTTTGGCTCGCTGGATCAGCAAGCGCTTGCTGATGCTTTGCAGGCATTACAAGAACTAGAGGGTCACCGGATGATCGGCATTATCAGCCACGTTACAGAATTAGAGGACCAGATTCCTGACCAGCTGCTGGTCCGTTCATTAAACGGGCGGAGTACAGTCAGCTACCAGCACGAATTATAAATTTGCAACATCGTAGAAATAACCCCGTTTGTTGGGGATAAGAGTGCTACAATTAAAATAATTATAAGATTTAGGGGTTATTATTATTTCTAATAATACAAAGCCCAAAAAGCTCTCATTTATTTCAATCTATTTTCTGGGCATTAATGGGGTAATTGGTTCAGGAACTTTCCTCTTGCCTTCCGTCATCTATCGTTATATGAACCTCTCGGCCGTTCTGGTGTTATTGTGTACTGCCCTGACGGTTTCGCTGATTGCGCTATGCTATGCGGACCTAGCCAGCCGGTTTACCGGTTTGGGTGCTGCCTGGTTATATTCCTACCATGCTTTTGGCCGTTTTACCGGCTATGAGTTAGGAATCTTTACCTGGTTCCTCGGCTGCTGTACTCTTTCCGCCGAAATCGTTGCTCTGCTGACGACCATGAAGAGTTTCCTGCCAGTATTTGATAATCGCCTGGTGTACTATGCCGCTGCCTTTGGGTTGATTATCCTGTTTGCGGTAATTAACTTCTTCGGCCGCAGTCTCGTTAAGGCAGTCAATAATTTATCCGCCGCTGTTAAGATTTTGACCCTGCTGGTTTTTATTATCGTGGGGGTCTTCTTCGTCCATGGCGCTAATTATTCACCGGTAATTCCGGCTGCGGCCCTGACGGGGGCTGGTCCTTTTCTGAAACACTTTGGGGCGGCCTTCACGCCGATTTTCTACCTGTTTACCGGCTTTTCATTCCTGCCGATTGCCGCTAAACAGATGAAGAACCCAGAGAAGAATATTCCCCGGGTCTTGGTGGCAGTGATGGTTAGTGTTACTATCTTAGACGCGTTAATGATGCTAGTGGCGATTGGTATTTCTGGTCACCACTTAGCTGGGTATTCGACTCCGCTAGCGAATGCGTTTGGTACCGCAATTGGGAAGTGGGGCTACTCGCTGATTATTGTCGGAATGCTGGTCAGCATCTTTGGGGTGGCCTTCAGCGCTTCGTTTAATACACCATCGCTGGTAGCTTCCCTAACAAATGAACACGGGATGCTGCCCAAGGCCTTTGGGAAGAAGAACAAGCACGATGCGCCATGGGTCGGAATCCTATTGACGGCAGCACTGTCAATTGCCTTTTCTAATCAAAGCTACTTATTCTTGGTATCATGTACGGTGTTAGCCTCCTTTATTCAGTATGTGCCATCGATTTTGGCGGTTGTCAAGTTTACGCACAGCAATGAGTATCCAACTCACGGCTTTAAGCTGCCAGGGCGGTATTTAATCCCCGCCTTTGCATTGTTGGTATCATGTTACATGGTTACCAACTTTACCACTGAAACACTGCTGCTGGGGACCTTTGTTGCCCTCCTGACTGCGGCAGCCTACTTCTTCATTCAACGGGACGAGGAAGCGGATAAACGGCATGCTCAGTTTCTTGCAGCCTTAAACAGGGGAAAAAGAAAAGTGACTGACTTGTACTTCATGGCCGGTCATGATACAATAACTATGGTAAATAACTCGTTGGAGTGAGCAGCAATGCTCGCTCTTTTTATTGCAAATAATATGGAGGTGAGAAGGATGAGTACAGTTACTGAGACCGTTACGGATTTAGTAACCCCGATTCTTGATGAGCACCATTTTTACTTATACGACATTGAATTTGTGAAAGAGGGCAAGAGTTGGTATCTTCGGGTATACATCGACAAGGATGGTGGAATCACGCTTGATGATTGTGCAACCGTAAGCGATCAGCTAAGCGAGGCCCTGGATAGCGTTGAACCCGACCCGATTCCGCAGGCCTATTTCCTGGAAGTTTCGTCACCCGGCGCTGAGCGGCCACTCAAAAATGAAGCTGACTACCAGCGGGCGGTTAACCACTATATCCACGTTTCCCTGTACCAACAAATTGCTGGCAAGAAAGTCTATGAAGGGACCTTAATGGAGCTATCCGATAAGGAAATGACCTTGGACTTTATGGATAAGACCCGGCACCGGCAAGTGGTAATTGACCGGAGCAAGGTGGCCAAAGCACGGTTAGCAATCAAGTTTTAATTAAAAGGAGTGTTCGAAGTGAGCAAGTCAAAAGTCAACAGCGAAATGATTGGCGCCCTAGACTACTTGGAAAAAGAAAAGGGGATCAAGAAGGAAGTCGTCATTGAGGCCTTAGAACAGGCTCTGGAATCTGCCTACAAGCAGAACTACGGTGATAAGAACGTTGAAGTTGAGTTCAACGCAACGACTGGGAATATTAAGGTCTACGCCGTCAAAACGATTACTGACGATGAAGAAAAAGTTGCTGCTGACAGCAACCAGTACATGAGCTTGGCCGAAGCCCGCAAGCTCCCCCATGGGCAGGGCTATGATGTTGACGATCAGATTCGGGAAGAAGTAACGCCCCGCAATTTTGGGCGGATTGCTGCTCAAACTGCTAAACAAGTTGTTATGCAACGGCTCCGTGAGGAAGAGCGGCGAATCGTTTACGATAAGTACAAGACCTATGAAAACGAAATCATCACCGGTGAGGTTTCCCGAGAAGATAAGCGGTTTACTTACGTTGACTTAGGCGACGGTGTTGAAGGGGCAATGGGCTTCCGCGATAAGATGCCGAATGAGCATTACCGTGTTCATGACCGGATTCAGGTTTATGTATCGAAGGTTAATGATGACCGGCGGGGACCACAGATTTACGTTAGCCGGACTGCTCCAGAACTGCTGAAGCGGCTCTTTGAACGCGAAGTTCCAGAAATCAAGGACGGGACGGTCCTGATTGAAAACATCGCGCGGGAGGCTGGCGACCGGGCTAAGGTTGCGGTGTACTCCAACGATGATAATATCGATCCAGTCGGCACCTGTGTCGGTCCTCGTGGCTCCCGGGTTCAGGCGATTGTGAACGAGTTAGATGGCGAAAACATGGATATCGTGGAATACGTTAAGGATCCGGCGAAGTTTATCGCGAACGCCCTTAATCCAGCCGAAGTATTGGATGTTATCTTTAACGATCCGGTAACGATTGAACGTGAGGATGGCGAAGAAGAACAGGAGCGGTCCTGCACGGTGGTTGTTCCAGATGACCAGCTCTCCTTGGCAATTGGGAAGCGGGGGCAGAATGCGCGCCTAGCAGCCCGGTTGACTAAGTACAAGATTGATATCAAGTCAGCTTCGGAAATGGAAGAACTCCAGGCCCAGGCAGAAACTGCCGAAGACCAGTCGCTGGTTGATGACCAGCCGCTGGTTGATGAAAACGACCAACCAGCCGATGAAGAATAATTGAGCAATAGGGTGAAAAAATGAAAAAGAGAAAAGTACCAATGCGCAAGGATATCGTCACGGGGGAAATGATGCCCAAGCGGCAACTAATCCGGGTTGTGAAGAACAAGGAAGATGAGGTTTCCCTAGACCCAACTGGTAAGAAGGCGGGGCGTGGCGCCTACATCGCCGTGGACGTAGAGATTGCTAAGCGGGCGAGGGCGGAAAAGACCTTTGAAAAAGCCTTCCATGTTAAACTAGATGATGAGTTTTATGATGAACTGATCAAGTACACTGACCACTTACAGGCCCGTCAAGAGTTATTTGGCAACGATGGCAAAAAGTAACGATCAGCAGGTACTGAGCTTACTCGGACTGGCCCGCCGCGCGCGCCAACTGGTAAGTGGAGAAGCAATTGTTTTAAAAAATATTCAAACTAATCAGGCAAAGTTTGTGTTTTTAGCAAAGGACGCGGGCAAGGCAACGAGCAAGAAGTTCACTGATAAGTGCCACACTTACCATGTGCCCTGCTCCCAAGAATTTACTAAAAGCCAGCTCAGTCAGGCAACGGGCCAATCACGGACCGTTATTGGTGTTGTCCAACCAGGTTTTGCAAGAAAGTTTGAGGAATTACTGAGAATGGAATAAGGAGAGTGAGCGTATGGCCAAAGAACGGATTTATGAACTAGCTAAAGAGCTCAAAATGCCAAGCAAGGGTCTCGTCAAGGTAGCAAACCAGCAGGGGATGAACATTAAAAGTCACATGTCGTCCGTCACACCTGCTCAGGCCCAGAAGCTGCGTGATGTAGTAAAGAACGGTGGTCAGCAGTCAAGCGCCAAGGCGGCCCCTAAACAACGGCCAGCAAAGAAGGATAGTCATAAGAAGCAGGCCCATGATAATTCTCACCAGGGTGCAAAGGGAAATCAGCAGCATCAAGCTAAGCGCCAACAGGAAGAAGAACGGCCACGGGAAGAACACCAGAACTGGCACAGTGAAAAGAAGCATGATGACAACCGCCGGAACCAGAATCTTGGTGGCCGGTTTGGCGGCAGCTTGAACAACAACGACCGCCACGGCAAACGCTTCAACAAGAAGAACAAGAAGCGTAATAAGCACAATAAGGGAAATAACCGGATGCGGGAAGTGGCTCATAAACAGCCAACTCAGCGGAAGGACAAGCCGTTACCAGACGTGCTGGAATACACTGAAGGGATGAATGCTCAGGACCTGGCTAAGCTGCTTCACCGGCCATCTGCGGAAATCATCAAGAAGCTCTTTATGCTCGGCGTCATGATCAACCAAAACCAATCCCTGGATAAGGATACGATCGAGCTGCTGGCTACTGATTACGGGATCGAAGCCAAGGAAAAGGTTGAAGTTGACGTTTCAGATATCGATAAGATGTTTGAAGACGAGCAGCAAAATACTGCGCACCTGGTTAAACGGCCGCCAGTAGTTACCGTTATGGGACACGTTGACCATGGTAAGACGACCCTGTTGGATAAGCTGCGGCACTCCCACGTTACGGAACACGAAGCCGGGGGGATCACCCAGGAAATCGGTGCCTACCAAGTGCACTATAACGACAATCTGATTACCTTCCTGGATACGCCAGGACACGCCGCCTTTACTGAAATGCGTGCGCGGGGTGCTAACATCACCGATATTACTGTTCTGGTGGTGGCGGCTGATGATGGTGTTATGCCGCAAACTGTTGAAGCCATCCACCACGCCCAGGCTGCTAAGACCCCAATTATCGTGGCGGTCAACAAGATTGATAAGCCGGGCGCTAACCCAGACCGGGTAACGGAAGAATTGGCTAAGTACAACCTGATTCCAGAAGACTGGGGTGGGGACACCATCTTCGTCAAGATTTCCGCTAAGTTTGGCAAGAATTTGGACGAGTTGCTGGACATGATCCTGCTCCAGGCGGAAATGATGGAGTTAACTGCCAACCCAGACCAAAACGCGGCCGGCTCCGTTGTTGAAGCCCGGTTGGATCAGGGACGGGGTTCAGTTGCCACCGTGCTGGTTCAACAAGGGACCCTTCATGTTGGGGACCCGATTGTTGTCGGCAATACCTTTGGTCGTGTGCGGACGATGACGAACGAAAATGGGCGCCGGATCAAGGCGGCAACCCCAGCGACTCCAGTGGAAATTACCGGCTTAAACGAAGTCCCAGAAGCTGGGGACCGGTTCGTGGTCTTTGATGATGAAAAGACTGCCCGGGCGGCCGGAGAAGAACGGGCTAAGCGGGCCCAGGATAAGGAACGGCAACGGACTTCTCACGTTACCCTTGATAACCTGTTCGCCACGATGAAGAAGGGGGAAATGAAGACCCTCCCAATTATCATCAAGGCGGATGTGCAAGGGTCTGTTGAAGCCCTCAGCCAGAGCCTGCAAAAGATCAAGGTTGACGGTGTACGGGTCGATATTATCCACCAAGCCGTTGGTGCCATTAGCCAGAGTGATGTTACCCTGGCGGAGGCATCAAACGCCGTTATCATCGGTTTCAATGTTCGGCCAACACCAGTCGCCAAGTCCCTTGCCGACTCCAGCAACATTGATATCCGTCTCCACCGGGTCATCTACAACGCAATTGAAGAGGTTGAAGATGCCATGAAGGGGATGCTGGAACCAGTTTACGAGGAAGAAACGATCGGTGAAGTTGAAGTACGGCAGATTTACAAGGCTTCCAAGGTCGGGACAATTGCCGGGGGAATGGTTACTTCCGGTAAGATTACCCGGGACGCGAAGGTGCGGCTGGTTCGTGACGGCGTGGTCGTTTACGAAGGCGAACTGGGCAGCTTGAAACGGTTTAAGGATGACGTCAAGGAAGTCAAGTCCGGCTTTGAATGTGGTTTAACGATTGAAAATTATAACGACATTAAGGAAAATGACGTGATCGAAGCTTACCAAATGAAGGAAGTTCCGGTTAAGTAAGGAGGATATAAGTATGCCTAACAAACAATACCGGGTCGATCGGCTCGCCCAGCAAATTCAGCGGGAAGTCGATGATATTCTTTTGAAGCGGGTCCGGGATCCGCGGGTCCAAGGAGTTACGATTACCGGGGTTGACGTTACCGGTGACCTCCAGCAAGCAACGATTTATTACAGTATCCTATCTGATAAAGCATCGGAGATGGAAAAGGTGCAGGCGGGGCTGGATAAGGCGACTGGCCTGATTCGAAGTGAGCTGGGCGCCCGGTTGAATATCTTCAAGACACCGGAAATTAAGTTTGAACGGGACAAGTCTGTAGCTTATGGGAGTCGGATTGACCAGTTGATCAACCAGCTTCACAAGCAGGACAAGTAGTCCGAAAAAGGGAGCGGGATGGCCAAGCTCAACCCAGCCCCCTTTTAAAATACATACGGAGGAATGCGGAAAATGGACGGAATTATTCCTTTATACAAAGAACGGGGGATGACCAGTTTTGACTGTGTCAGCCGCTTGCGGCGCATCCTCAAGACTCGTAAAATCGGCCATTCTGGTACGCTTGATCCATCAGTTGATGGGGTCTTGCCGATCTGCGTGGGTACTGCTACCAAAGCAGTTGAATACTTGATGCAGAGTGGCAAGGTTTACCAGGGGGAGTTGGTGATTGGGCGAGCCACGGAGACGGAGGATTTTGATGGTCAGGTGATTGAACAGGCACCAGTGAAAGCAGCCATCAGTGACGAAGCGGTCACCGCGGCGATGACCAAGCTAACCGGCGAAATTACCCAGGTTCCCCCCATGTATTCAGCAGTTAAAGTTAACGGTAAGCGGCTGTATGAGTATGCCCGTGCAGGAGAAACGGTGGACCGGCCGACCCGTCACGTCACGATTACCGACTTTACGCTAATCCGCAACCACTACGACCAAGCACAACAAGAGCAGCACGTCTTTTTTAAAGTTGCTTGCTCGAAGGGTACCTATGTGCGGACCTTAGTGGTCGACCTTGCCCGGCAACTAGGTTATCCGGGGGCAATGAAGTGGTTGACCCGCCTGGAGAGTGGCGGCTTCACAATTGATCAGACCCTCAGTTTAGCGGATGTACAGGACGCGGTGGCTAGCCAAACGATGAAACGCTACCTCTATCCGCTTGACTATGCGTTGAAGGATTATCCGGTCGTTGAGCTGACGGAAAAGCAGTGGCGGGCAGTTCAAAATGGCGGCTGGCTGACAAACGCGGAGCTTTCTTTGGCGGCCGAGGAGGTCGTCCTGAAATATGATCACCAGGTGAAGGCGCTGTATCACCGGGATACCGACCACTATAAGCCGACGAAAATGTTTTCTGTGAACTAGGAGGGACCAGGTTGCGAGTAATTAAAATTCACCACCCCTTAAATCAACAGTTGGTTCCGGACGGGCCGGTTGTACTGGCGATGGGCTTTTTCGATGGTGTCCACCGGGGCCACCAGGAAGTGATTGGAACTGCTAAGAAGATTGCGCAGGAACGGAATCTGCCTCTGGCAGTCCTTACCTATGATCATGCGCCCGGAATCGTTTACCACCAGTATCCAGATGGCTTTGACTACCTGTCAACTACCAAGCGGAAGTTAGAATTATTAGAAGAGCTGGGCGTGGACTTGGTCTACCTTGTTAGCTTCACCTCGGCCTATGCCAGTTTGTCACCCGAGGACTTCGTTACGGACTACTTGCAGGCTTTTCACAGCCAGGTGGTGGTGGCTGGCTTTGACCATACCTATGGTACGAAAGATGTTGCGACGATGGAACGGCTGCCAATGTATGCTGCCGGCCGGTTCGAAGTGGTCACGGTTCCCAAGTTTACGTTAAGTGGTCAATCAGGTGCCAAGGTTGGCTCACGGCAAATTCGTCAACTAATCGCTACGGGGCAGGTAGGGGCAGCTAATACGGCCCTCGGTTACCGCTATCAGACCAGCGGCCTGGTTGTCCATGGACTGGCGCGGGGCCGGACCCTGGGGTTCCCAACCGCCAATATTGAGGCTCCACAAGAAGAGCTGATTCCTGGAATCGGTGTTTACGCAGTGGAAGTAAAAATCGGTGCCCGTTGGTACGGCGGCATGGCGAGTGTTGGCCATAACATCACCTTTGGCAAGGCGGCGAAGTTAACGGTGGAAATCTACCTTTTTGACTTTAAGCAAATGATTTATGGTGAGGAGGTTAGAGTTCGGTGGTACCAGTACCTGCGTGGCGAAGAAAAGTTTGCCGGTGCTGATGAACTCGTTGCTCAAATGCACCATGATGAGACGAATGCACGCCGGGTTCTAGCCGATGCTTCGTGGTCTGACTGGCCGTTAGAGTAAACAAAAGTGGGAGCAGGAAAGGACTAGCTTGCCTAGTTTGTCTTCCCACTCCCATTGACACAGAGTTAGCGTTATCTTTGTAATTAGTAAGAACTAGCAAGAGGCTGGGAATTAACTCAGTCTCTTTACTGTTTTAAAGATAAAAATGCACCAGCGCAGCAACACCAAATAGGCTAGCTTTGCGTCAAAAGACAAATGCCTAAAATCAGCTTGCCGCCGATTTTAGGCATTTTTTCTCACACTCTTTTTTAATGGCGACTGGCCCGGTGGCTGCCACTTTGATGAATTTTATGAACCCGACGTTTGAACTTGGGCGTTTGGTCGCTGACCAATTTGAAATGACGGAGCTTGAAGTTGAACGGCCGGCCAGAAAGGCGAATCGTAGTCCAGCGGCGCATGGCAGCGCTCAAATTAGAAAGGTCTTCTAGCTGGGTCTCCTGACCTTCCTTAACCGCGGCATCATGGATATCACTGCCAAGACGAAAGATAAGGTTATTGTGATAACTGAGTAGCTCCTGGGTAAGCGGGGCATTGCGGTAGCTGTTAAAGAGCTTTTGGATAAGGAGCAATGCTTCCCGGGTATTTTGCGGTTGAATGTAACGTTCTTCCTGCTTCACGATAAAACTTCCTTTTGTAGTTTGACATTCCTTGACTTTTAGACGGGGGATTGGTATATTATAAATTGTGTTTAGCACTTAGCCCTAACGAGTGCTAAAAGGGGATGTGATTAAAATGCTAACACAGCGACAAAAAAAGGTCCTGCAAGCGATTGTACGTCAATATACCTCAACGGGTCAACCGGTTGGTTCTAAGCACCTGGCCGAACAACTACCGTTTAAGGTTAGTTCGGCGACAATCCGCAATGAAATGGCCGTTCTGGAGGAGCAAGGCTTAATTGCCAAGGAGCACTCATCTTCTGGCCGTATTCCATCAAAAACGGGTTATCGTTACTACGTTGACCATCTGTTGGATCCGGGAGCGGTAACGGATAACGATTTAGTCGTGATTCAAAATTCATTGGGGACCAGTTTTCAAAAGATTGATGAGATTGTCTCGCATTCGGCTGACATTTTATCCGACTTAACCTCATATACCGCGTTTACGCTTAAACCAGAGCAAGCGGATGTCCGTTTGAGTGGCTTCCGTGTTGTCCCACTGGGAAATCGGAAGGTAATTGCTATCCTGGTTACTGATAGTGGTGAGGTGGAGAGTCAGTCCTTTACCCTGCCGCGTGATTTTGACGCTGAGGCTTTGCAAGCAGTCGTCCGGATGATTAACGATCAACTGGTTGGCTTGCCGCTGGCAGAGGTGCTCAAGCGGCTGAGTGACGACATTCCAGTGCGGGTGATGCACTATATGCACAGCACGAACGGTTTCCTGGACCTGTTTGACAACGTGGTTTCACGGGCAGCCCGGGAGCGGTTCTTTGTGGGCGGACGCCTAAATATTTTAGGCTTTTCCAATAACCAAGATCCGCAAGCACTTCAGGCACTGTATAGTTTGCTAGACCGCAACGATGAACTGTCGCACCTCCTCGATGCTGATTCGACGGATAATAAAGACATTAACGTTAAAATCGGCTCGGAGATTTCCAAGGACCAGGTCTTGAACGACTACAGCCTGATTACGGCTAAGTATAATGTTGACCAATACGGGAAGGGAATTATCGCCGTTTTGGGACCAACCCGGATGCCATATTCACGGACAATCGGAATTGTGAATGCTTTTCGCCAAGAACTAGCAAAGCGGTTGCTTGATTTTTACCGCCATTATTACGATTCATAGGAGGCGAGTCATTTGGCAGAAGAAAAAAAGAAGGACCAGCAGGAAACAGCTGCTCAACAGAAGCCTGAGAAAGATTCAAAGCCTGACCAGGCGAAACATCATGAACAGTGTCATCACCGCTGTGAAAAGCTGCAAAAAGAAATTGATGACTTAAAAGCCCAGTTAGCAGATAAGGATGATAAGTACCTGCGTGCGGAAGCGGAAATTCAAAACATGACTAACCGCTTTAAGAAAGAACGCGCTCAGATTCTAAAGTATGATGGTCAGGACCTCGCCAAGAGTGTTTTGCCTGTCTTGGATAACCTGAAACGGGCATTGAACATTGAAGTGACTGACGAAAATGGTCAGCAGCTCAAAAAGGGGATTCAGATGGTTCACGACCACCTGATCAAGGCCCTGACCGACCACGGGATTACTGAGATTCCTGCCGAGGGGGAAACCTTTGATCCGACTCTGCACCAGGCAGTGCAAACTGTCCCGGTTCAAGATGACCAGAAGCCAGAGACGGTGGTCAAGGTCCTCCAAGCTGGTTACCAGCTCAAGGACCGGGTTTTGCGCCCAGCAATGGTTGTTGTTGCACAATAAATTAATTTAAGAGAGGGAATAAACAATGGCAAGTAACAAGATTATTGGTATTGATTTAGGTACTACTAACTCCGCCGTTGCCGTTATGGAAGGTAACGAACCGAAGATTATTACTAACCCAGAAGGAAGCCGGACAACGCCATCCGTTGTTTCATTTAAGAACGGTGAAACGCAAGTTGGTGAAGTTGCTAAGCGGCAAGCAATTACGAACCCAAACACGATTTCTTCCATTAAGAGTCACATGGGCGAAGCCGGCTACACGGTTGAGATTGATGGCAAGAAGTACACGCCACAAGAAATTTCAGCAATGATTCTGCAATACCTCAAGAAGTACGCTGAAGACTACATCGGTGATACGGTTGATAAGGCGGTTATCACCGTGCCAGCATACTTCAACGATGCCCAACGGCAGGCGACTAAGGACGCTGGTAAGATTGCTGGCTTGGACGTTAAGCGGATTATCAACGAACCGACTGCTTCTTCTTTGGCTTACGGCCTGGACAAGAAGGATAAGGATGAAAAGATCCTGGTTTACGACCTTGGTGGTGGGACTTTCGATGTTTCCATCCTGGAATTAGGTGACGGGGTCTTCCAAGTCCTCTCAACCAACGGTGATACTCACCTGGGTGGGGATGACTTTGACCAAAAGATCATGGACTGGTTAATCGATGGCTTCAAGCAGGAGCATGGCGTGGACCTGTCCCAAGACAAGATGGCTCTGCAACGGTTGAAGGACGCTGCTGAAAAGGCTAAGAAGGACCTTTCCGGTGTCCAAGAAGCCCAAATCAGCCTGCCATTTATCTCCTCTGGTGAAAATGGCCCACTGCACTTGGAAAAGAGTTTGACCCGGGCACAATTCAACCAACTGACTAACGACCTGGTTGAACGGACGAAGCAACCAGTTTTGAACGCCTTGAAGGATGCCGACCTGTCATTTGATGACATCGACGAAGTTATCCTCAACGGTGGTTCAACCCGGATTCCAGCCGTTCAAGAAATGGTTAAGGAATTGACTGGCAAGGAACCAAACCACTCTATCAACCCTGATGAAGCCGTTGCCCTTGGTGCTGCTATCCAAGGTGGGGTTCTGACTGGTGACGTGAAGGACGTTGTGTTGCTTGATGTTACGCCACTCTCCCTTGGGATTGAAACCATGGGTGGGGTCTTCACAAAGCTGATTGACCGGAACACGACCATTCCAACTTCCAAGAGTCAGATTTTCTCAACGGCTGCTGATAACCAATCCGCCGTTGACATCCACGTTCTCCAGGGTGAACGGCCAATGGCTGCTGACAACAAGACCTTAGGGAACTTCCAGCTGACAGACATTCCTGCTGCTCCTCGTGGTGTTCCTCAAATCAAGGTTACCTTTGATATCGACAAGAACGGGATTGTGAACGTTTCTGCCGAAGATCAGGGTACCCACAAGAAGCAAAACATCACGATTAAGTCCAACTCTGGTCTGAGCGATGAAGAAATCGAGCGGATGAAGAAGGATGCTGAGGAACACGCCGAAGCCGACAAGAAGAAGAAGGAGGAGGTTGACCTGAAGAACGAAGTCGACCAAGAACTCTTCCAAGTCGACAAGACCTTGAAGGAAGTCAAGGGCAAGGTTCCAGAAGACGACATCAAGAAGGCCGAAAGTGCCCGTGACGACCTGAAGAAGGCTAAGGAAAGCGGCAACCTGGACGACATGAAGGCCAAGAAGGATGCTTTGAACAAGGTTATCCAAGACCTGAGTGTTAAGCTGTACCAGCAGGCTCAAGGAGCACAGGGCAACGCTCAGGGTGGCCCTCAACCAAACGGTGGTAACGCTGGCAACAATAATGGTGACAGCAAGGGTGATGACAACACCGTTGATGGTGACTTCAAGGATGTTACTCCGGATGACAAGAAGTAATTAATTGCTTAGTAAAAGCCAAAGGCCAATCAGACAGGACTTTGGCTTTTACTTTCTGTTCATACTTATGGTATAACTAAACAAGCAATTAAGTGATGAGGGATAATCAATGGCAGAAAAGAACTATTATGATGTTTTAGGGGTATCAAAGGATGCTTCTGAGGCAGATATTAAACATGCTTACCGACGCTTGGCAGCGAAGTATCACCCGGACGTCAACCATGAACCGGGGGCGGAGGAAAAGTTTAAGGATATTAACGAAGCCTACGAAGTACTGAGCGACTCACAAAAGCGGGCCCAGTATGACCAGTTTGGGACGACCGGGCAACAAGCAGGCCAAGGTTTTGGTGGCTTTAATGGTGCCGGTGGCTTTAGCGGTCAAGGCTTCGGAGGTGCCGGCGGCTTCGAAGATATCTTTAGTCAATTCTTTGGTGGCGGCGGTCGAGCGCGTCAAGATCCAACAGCACCACGTCCTGGCCGGGACTTGCAGTATGCAATGACCTTAAAGTTTATGGATGCAATCTTTGGTAAGACGACGACAATCAAATATGACCGTGACGCCCAGTGTAAGACCTGCCACGGTACAGGCGCTAAGCCAGGCAAGTCGGCTAGTACCTGTCAGCGTTGTGGCGGGAGCGGGGTCGTCGTGACCGTTCGCCAAACGCCACTTGGCAACATGCAGACCCAGACTACCTGTCCTGAATGTAACGGGACTGGGAAGGTAATCAAGCCAGAAGACCGTTGTGATACCTGTCACGGTTCTGGTCACGTTCACGAAAAGCACGAGCTGGAGGTTAAGGTTCCAGCTGGGGTGGACGATGGCCAGCAGATGCGGTTGCAGGGGCAGGGGGATGCCGGTGAAAACGGTGGTCCCGCTGGTGACCTCTACATTATCTTCCGGGTGACGCCAAGTCGGGAATTCCGGCGTGAGGGGACGAATATTTACGTCGACCAGGACATTTCCTTTGCCCAGGCGGCCCTCGGTGATGAGGTCCAAGTCAAGACGGTTCATGGTGATGTTAGCCTCAAAGTGCCAGCGGGGACCCAATCGGAAACTAATTTCCGCCTGCGTGGCAAGGGTGTTCCGTTCCTTAATGGGAAGGGAACCGGGGATGAACACGTCACAATCCACGTTAAGACCCCGAAGAACCTCAATAAGCGGCAGCGGGAGGCCATGATGGCGTTCGCGGCAGCTAGTGGTGAAGATGTTAAGGGGGTCAAAAAGTCCGTCCTGGATAAACTGAAAGATGCCTTTGAAGACCGGTAAATAGTAAAACGGGATAGCTGCCTAATTGATGGGGCTATCCCGTTTTACTTATTTTGCTAATTCCAAGTGGTTTTTGTTATACTAATCTTAGTATTTTCGTAGAAAGTAGTGAATAAACATGACGATGAGCTTAGATGAGATGAAGGAGCGGCAAAAGCGTATCCGCAACTTCTCAATTGTCGCCCACATCGACCACGGGAAGTCGACGCTGGCGGACCGGATCCTGGAAATGACCGATTCCATTAGTAAGCGGGAGATGAAGGATCAGATACTTGATGATATGCCACTGGAACGAGAACGGGGCATTACGATTAAGCTAAACGCCGTTGCCCTGACCTACCATGCTAAGGATGGGCAAGACTACATCTTCCACCTGATTGACACCCCGGGACACGTCGACTTCTCCTATGAGGTTTCCCGGTCACTGGCGGCCTGTGAGGGGGCTGTATTGGTGGTGGACGCGACCCAGGGGGTAGAAGCCCAGACCCTGGCAAACGTCTACCTGGCGATTGACAACGACCTGGAAATTCTGCCGGTCGTCAATAAGATTGACCTGCCATCCGCGGATGTCGAGGGAACGAAGAAGCAGATTGAAGATGAAATCGGGTTGGATACCGATGAAGCGGTTGACGTCAGTGCGAAGACAGGTTTAAACGTTGACCAGGTCCTGGAAAAGATTGTCCAGGATGTTCCAGCGCCAACTGGTGATCTGACGGCACCACTAAAGGCCCTGATTTTTGACTCCAAGTACGATGACTACCGGGGGGTCGTACTGAGTGTGCGGGTTTTTGAAGGAACCGTGAAGAAGGGTGATAAGATTCGCCTGATGAACGGCGGGACCGAATACGAGGTTGCCGAGGTCGGGATTAACTCACCGAAGCCCCTGGCCCGGGATGTCCTGATGGCGGGGGACGTTGGCTACATCACCGCAGCCATCAAGGACATCAAGGATACCCGGGTCGGTGATACCGTCACAGACGCCAATAACCCGACTGACAAACCGCTGGAGGGTTACCGGCAGATGACGCCGATGGTCTACGCTGGACTGTACCCAACCGATAACGCCAAGTTTAACGACCTCCGGGAGGCCTTGGAGAAGCTGCAATTGAATGACGCGGCGCTGACCTTTGAACCGGAAAGCTCCCAGGCCCTCGGCTTTGGTTTCCGTTGCGGCTTCTTGGGCCTGCTCCACATGGACGTGGTTCAGGAACGCTTGGAGCGGGAGTTTAACCTGGACTTGATTACCACGGCACCGTCAGTAACTTACCACGTTGACCTGGCAGACGGTTCGACGGTTGAGGTGGAAAACCCGGCCGAGATGCCAGATGCCTCGTCAATTAAGGATATTAAGGAACCGTTTGTTAAGGCCTCCATCATGGTGCCGAATGATTATGTCGGCCCAGTAATGGAGCTCTGCCAGCGTAAACGGGGGATTTTTGAAACGATGGAGTACCTGAGTGACACCCGGGTTAACGTGATTTATCACATTCCATTGTCTGAAATCATCTTTGACTTCTTTGATAAGTTGAAGAGCTCGACCCGGGGGTATGCTTCGCTGGATTATGAGATTGATGACTACCGGCCAAGCAGCCTGGTGAAGATTGATATCTTGCTGAATGGTGATAAGGTTGATGCATTGAGCTTTATTGCCCACAAGGACTTTGCGGCCGAGCGGGGGCGGGAAATCACTTCTAAGCTCAAGAAGATTATTCCCCGGCAAAACTTTGAAATCCCAATTCAGGCGGCAATTGGTTCTAAAATTATTGCCCGGACCAACATCAAGGCCTACAGGAAGGACGTTACGGCCCGAATTCACACCGGGGACCCAGACCGCCGGGCCAAGCTGCTGGAGAAGCAGAAACGAGGGAAGAAGCGGATGAAGGCCGTCGGGAGGGTTGACATCCCGCAGGAAGCCTTCATGGCCGTCCTCAAGACCGATGAAGAGGTCGAGGGGAAGTAAACATTCTAAATACGAGCAGGTTATTCTTTATGAAGAGAATAACTTGCTCGTATTTTTTATCTTCAATTGTCGTTTACAAGCAATCCACCACTACTTTAGTGAGAGACCCGTCCTGCCACTGCGGGGCGAGCTTAGCGAGCTGGTCCCAAAAGGCTGGTTGCTTGGCCTGGTCGAGAATCTCGTAGGTGAGTGGTGTAACGTTGCTGATGATAATGTCCCCATCGTCATCGACCGTTCCCGTGAAGACTCCCTCATGAAGCAGTTCCATAAAAATTTTCTCAGTGACTTTGCGCCAGTCAGTATCTTGGTACTTGTTGACAATCGCCGCAAACTTTTGGTTGTTCTTGCTCATGTCGTTGAAAATTACCTTATCGTAGTTAGGAATTGAGTGGGCGGCCTTATCAACGATTGCGAAGTAGGTAAATAAGTAGTCTTTAGTATCCATCGTCCGTACTCCTTTTAACTTTTAAGACTATTATAGCTAATCTTGTCGTGATTAAGAACCGCCCCGGGACGATTTAAATAAAACTAGCGGCTAAGAATAAATTCAGGTATAATTAAACCGAACATATGTTTTGATGGAGGAACAGAATGGCTGAACAACAACGACTTCAAGAAGCAGGGTATGCCCCGATTCACTTTTCGTCACTTTTTCCAATTTCACAGTATATTATGGTCGGTCAAAATCTTAACGGGCCAGCTGCTGCTCCGGTCGGCAGGGCGAAGGCAGCCCCGGTGGAAAGCCTTACCCAGTTGCGAGCAGTCCTCAATGGTTCTGCCCGATTACTAATCCTTGATTTAGAATTCTTTCAAGCCGGCAACCAGAACCACATTTTCCAGTTAGCAGGACGAATATATGGTCAAGCTGAAAAGTTCAATTATTACTTTTTCAATAGTCAACAGACTGATGCGCGTCAACTCCAGTTCCTGCGCCGTTACGATGTTCCTTTTTCTCAGGCACAGCAGTATACCGTTAAGTACCAGCTGCCACGAATTATCAAGCTGGTCGCCAGCCTGGCTCCCGACTATCTCGTCAGTTGGGATAATAGTCAGGATTTTAAGGCCTTGCAACGGGCAGCTAATCGGCTTGCGCTTCCTAAGCAAAACCGCTTTTGGAATACTATCCAGGCAATTGACCTGGAAAAATTAGTGGCCCAGCAAGTTTGGAATGGACAAAAGGCGCTGGGGCTGAAAAAGATGTGCCAGCTCTTGAACCTACCGCCGTTTAAGTTCCACCAGGCTCAGCATGATGTCCGGGCAATTGAGGCAATTTTGAAATTCTATTCACTTGATTTAAGTCGGGAGTTGTTGCTATAAAAAAGCCCCCGGACGTTTTAAACGTTCAGGAGCTTGCAATTACTTTTGCCAATTAATTAGGCGATTATTATTTTTGCTGCTTTGACCGATTAGCTGGTTATTCAGGTAGACCTTAGTTTGGATGCCCTTGTGGATATCACCTTCCGCTAGTTTTTCTTGCTGGTCGTCCATTAGGGTGTCCAAAATGCCGTTTTGCATTGTGTCAATTAACAAGTCACGACGAGGCTTAGACAGTTGGTAAAAGTCGTCATTAACAGTAATTTTGACGCGATTATTCCCACGGTATTCAATTGCCTTGATGCTGGTAAAGCCTTGGAACTGTTTGTCGTTAGACTCACTCGTATTGCTGGCAGTTGGCCAGGTAGTTGGCAATGTCACGGTTAGAGATATCGATATTTTCGCGGCTGGCAGCGGCCACGGTCGGGATAGTCAATCCGGAATTAATGGCTACTGTACTAACTCCAGCAATAGAAAGGCAAGCTAAAGCAATTCCACAAATGTTAGTAAATTTTCTCATCTTTTTTTCTCCAATCAAACATGTCTATAAGGAGCATCTGGATAACCTCAATGGTGGGATGATTGCAATCATCCTAACCGTAATGGTTTTAGAAGTTCCTTTGCCAAGTCAGGCTGGTGTTTCTTACCGTAATTTCATGGGGTCGATTTTTATTTTCCTGGTGAGCTTCTTCGTGGTCGCTAACTTTTGGTATGACTTGAACCGGCTCCTCCTGGTCTTAAATCGGGTGACGAAGAAGATGATTATTAATGACTTCATCTTTCTGGCAGCATTGTCGGTGATCCCAATGTTAACCAAGTGGATGATGCTCCGGCCCAGCAGTCTGGCTGTGTTTGACTACGGGATTGCCTACTTCATTGCTAACTTAATGAAAATGATTATCTCAGCTAACGCTTGGGAGGAGTTTTTTAATGAAGTTGATGGTAGTCCAAAGATGTACTCTCTACGGTGGGGACGACGGCTAGTAATCGTTTTAGCCCTTAACCTGCTGCTGATTTTTCTAGCGTATGTGACACCGCGGTGGGTTCTGCTGGCCTACCTGCTACTAACGATTTATAACTTTTTCTACCCTGAAAAACGATTATTGACCAAAAGATCAGTTAGCCGAAGGGGGAGCGGCCACGGTCGATTACGACTTTGCCTTGCCGATACCTGGTAGGAAGTGTAAAATATTATTTTGTGAAAGCGATTACGAGAAAGTGAGCGATACTAATGAACGGTTTTAGCGGTGAGTTCTTCGGAACGCTAATTTTGATTTTAATTGGGTGTGGCTGTTCCGCCAGTGTTAACCTCAAGAAAAATTATGCTACGGGAAGTAACTGGTGGTTTGTGTGCGCCAGCTGGGGCCTGGCAGTAACAATGGGAGTTTACGTCGCGGGCTTTTTAGGTTCCCAAGGGCACCTGAATCCAGCCGTGACGATTCCCTTTGCCATCTACGGTCTTTTTCCCTGGCACCAAGTCTTGCCATACCTGGCCGGTCAATTTCTCGGCGCCTTTGTTGGCGCAGTTTTGGTGGTTATTCAATACTATCCCCAATTCGCGGTAACTAAGTCGGGAGAGGGGAATACCGTGGGGATTTTTGCTACCCGGCCGGCAATTAAGTCGCCGCTGTTTAATTTCTTGTCGGAGGTGATTGCCACCTTTGCCTTTATCTTTATCCTGCTTAACCTTGGTAATTTTACCGTGGGGATTAAGCCCTTTATTGTCGGCCTAGTTATTACTGTCATTGGGACGGGATTAGGTTCAACCACTGGGTTTGCACTGAATCCGGCCCGGGACTGGAGCCCGCGGTTTGCCTATACCGTTTTGCCGGTGCCTAATAAGGCAGGGGCAGAATGGTGGTATGCCTGGGTTCCAATGTGCGGTCCGCTGTTTGGGGGCCTCCTCGCCTGTGCTTTAGAAAATATGGTTGCTTAGCCTGTAAATGATGAAACGGCCACCATCAGCTTTTGCTGATAGTGACCGTTTTGCTTTGCTAGCTGGCTTCCCCAGCCGTAAGGGGTGCTAATCTGAAATCATACTTGGGGCTGACGTGTCCGTAAGACCACTAGGATGACTACCATATTAATCAGCAGAGTCAGGCCAGTGACCGCAAAGACTATTGGGTAGTTGAACAGACCGGAAATGACCGAGCCAATAAGAGAGCCCATCACAGCCCCAACAGCTTGAAAGGATTGGTTGACACTGAAGATCCGCCCAAACGCTTCCGCTGGAACATCTAGGGTAAGAACAGTTTGGATAGCCGGATTGAGGGCGGCATTGGCCAGACCGAGCAGGAACCGCCAAAAAGCTAGCGACCAGGCTGAGTGGGTAAAGGTCATTGGAATAAAGAGGACAAAGGCAACCATCAGCCCTGTACGCAGGACGACTTTCGGCCCGATTCGGTCCATTGTGTGCCCAACCTTCGAGGCGGCAATTAGCGTTCCCAGTCCCGGAGTGGCAGCAACGATTCCGGCAACTAGCGCGACGTTGCCCTGGTTATGCATTAAGGATTTAACGTACAGACTAATAATCGGTGTAATTGACATTGATGATGAAATAACAACCATTGTCGTGAAGAACATCGCGATAATGACCCCGGGGTTATCAAGCTCTTGGAAAATTTGGCGGAGCGGTTTCATCTTTTCCTTTTTGATCGGCTTAAAGTGTTCCTTCGCTAAGAGGGAAGTACCAACGAAGTTCAGGAACATTAGGCCCCCGGTGATGAAAAACGGGATCCGGTAGCCAAATGCCCCGGAAAGCACCCCGCCGAGCAGGGGGCCAACCAGGTTGCCGGCAACCCCGGCGGTTGCCATGGCTGACATTACCCAACCAGAGTGGGAACGAGGCGTTTCGCCTGCCATCAGGGCCGTGGCATTATTGATATAACCCGAAAAAGCTCCCTGCAAGAAGCGCAGGCCAATAATCATCCAAACGTTTTGCGCGAGCCCCACGCAGAAAATGGTAATGGCCATGACCCCGGCGGCCCGCATACACATCAATTTGCGTCCTTTTCGGTCCGCCAGGTTTCCCCACAGCGGCGAAACGATTGCCTGGCTGACAAAGGTTGCGGCAAAGGCGAGACCAGAATAAATATTTAGCTGAAAGCGGGAAAAGTTTCCCAGTTCGTTAATAAACAGTGAGATAAACGGCATGGTCATCGAATAGCCAGCCCCCGTAATAAAGGAACCGAGCCACATGGTATAAAAGGTTCGGTGCCAGCCGCTTGGATAATGTTCTTCCTGTTCGCTTGTCTCCATCTTTGTTCCCCATCTCCTCCAAATTTAATCCTGCTTATTGTAACAGAAATTAGCGGCGCTTACTAATCGATAGGTAGTGACCAAAAGTGATTAGCATCAGGAAAATCAAAATGACGGTAATCCACATGGACAACCGAATCCCGGCAACCGGGTTCTGAGGGATCCCAGAAATAACTACCAGCATGGTGACCGATACAGCTCCGGCGACCTGGCGGAGGGTGTTGTTAAGCGCCGTTCCGTGACTGTTTTCTGATTGGGAAAGGGCGGAAAAGGCTTCAGAAAGGGCGGGGCTGAAGACAAATGCATTCCCAACCATGCGGACCGCGTAGGCAATGGTCAGAACCAGGACTGAAGAGCGGGATGACAGCGTAATCAGGGGATAGGAGGCAACAATCATCAGGAACCCGCCAGTGATGATTAGCCACTTAGGGCCGTACTGGTCATAAAGACGCCCAATGTAGGAAGCGGCGAGTCCGTTGCAAATTGCTCCTGGCAGGAGAATCAGCCCGGAGGCAAAGCTCCCCATCCCTAAGACGTTTTCGGTAAAAATAGGGATTAGCTGTTCGGTTCCCAAAAGAATCATGAAAGCGAAAATCCCAACGAGGGTCATTAGGCGGAAGGACGAGTATTTAAAAATCTGGACCTTTAACATTGGGTTAGTCAGATGGAGTTGACGGTGAACGAATAGGGCAATGATAATCAAACCGCTAACCAGCATTGCCCAGCCGGCGGCCAGGTTAAGTTCAAAGACCGTCAAACTCCCTAGGGCCAGGCTAGACCCGATGAGTGAAACAAAGACGGAGAGGTAGTCAATTTTAATCTCACGTGGCGTAGAGAAGTTTTGCAGCTTAAAGTAACCGATGATAAAGACGAGCATCATGAATGGCAAGACGCTGATGAACAGCCACCGCCAGGGGAGTACCTGGAGGATGAAGCCGGCAAGGGTCGGCCCGATTGCCGGGGCCGTGGAAATGACGAGGCTGGAGAGTCCTAAAATGGAGCCCCGTTTTTCAATCGGGTAGATGGAAATCATGGTGGTCATCTGAAATGACATTAGCATTCCGCTGGCGGCCGCCTGAATTAACCGTGCAAGAAGGAGCGAATAGAAGTTAGTCGCTAGGCAGCCAATCGTTGTTCCGATAATAAAGGCTCCAATCGTCCACAGGAAGACGTGCCGGTTGGTAAACTTATCGTACATGTTGGATGAAAGTGGCGTAACAATTCCGATGATTAGGGTGTAACCGGTGGTCAGCCACTGGACAGCGTTCAGTGAAACGTGGAGTTCATGCTCAATTACCGGTAGGGCAGTTACCATCATCGTTTGGCTAGCGAGACTAACGAAAGCTGATAGCAAGAGAATCGCGGTGATTAACCGTCGTGTTCGCGGGGTAATGGTGGTTGGTGATTGTGACACAGTTGCAAGTTCCTTTCTGGTGTTAAATTACCCCTCCAACTTTACCACTGCTATTTTGACATTTCTAATGGAAATTATATCTTGAGCTGTTCAGGCCATTATCTGGTATCATATTCAATGACGAGAAAAAGGAGGAATCACGGCTTGAGAACACGAATTGCAGTTTTTTCTGATGTCCATGGAAACTTCAGTGCTTTTGAGGCGATGTATCAAGACAGCCTAAAACAAAGTGTTGACCAGTACTGGTTTATCGGCGACCTCTTGATGCCAGGCCCCAGTGTACTCAAGGTTTGGAACCTATTTGAAAAAATCGCTCCCCAAGTGGTTGTCCGGGGCAATTGGGACGACCTGGTTGTGCGGGGTGCCCGGGGACTGATGGATACTGAGAAGCCTTCCCACGTCTACTTTGCCCGGCTGGCCCAATATGTTGCGCAGCACGGCTCAACGGACCTGATTGATAGTTTAGCCAGTTGGCCCTTGCACGTGATGAAACAGGTGGGGCCGTTAAACTTTGGTATTTCCCATAACCTGCCGAAACTGAATATGGGCCAGGACCTCTTCCCCACGAAACCAACTGCAAACTTCGATCGTCTTGTCAACGTTGAGAGTGAGCAGCCGGTGGATGTTGCTGTCTATGCGCATGTTCACCATCAACTGCTGCGGTATGCTGATGATGAACGAATCATTCTCAACCCGGGTGCGGTTGGGGAACCATTTAACCACTGGCCTGGATTGCAACGGGATCTACGGGCCCACTATCTAATTCTCGAGGTCGACGGCCAGGGATTAGCAGAGACCAGTTTTCGTCACGTCGGTTATGACCGAATGGTAGAGAGTACCCGGGCCCATAGCGATGCACTTCCTTACGCGGAGCTGTACCAGCGAATGATGAAGACGGGATTAGCCTACACCCATGATGATGAGCTGCTCCGCCAGTTTAACAATCGCTACCACTATGCGGACGAGTACCGGCAATTTGCGGCTCAAAAATTGCGGTAAGGCAAATTACTTGCAAATGGTCAGTGAATATCAGATAATTTAATTGAATAGTTTCGCAAATGTTGATTTTAGCTGTTAGTCGTTATTGTTTATAATCACTATTAATAAGGAGATAACAACTTACATGGCAAAAAAATCTAAGATTGCTAAATTACACCACCAAGAAGCGCTGGTTAAAAAGTACGCGGCAAAGCGAAAAGAGCTGAAGGCGCAGGGGGATTACATCGGCTTATCTAAGCTGCCCCGCAACTCAAGCGCAGTTCGCCTACACAACCGGGACCGCTATGATGGGCGCCCTCATGCCTACATGCGGAAGTTCGGGATGTCGCGGATTAACTTCCGCAACCTCGCCCACAAGGGTCAAATCCCGGGCGTTCGGAAGGCAAGTTGGTAATACCATTATTTAACAAGAGGCTGGAATGCAATTCCGGCCTCTTTGTTGTTTAAAACTATCGATCGTCAGCGGGCAGGCAGTAAACTAAAGCCGCTTGATTTTGGCCCAGCCGGCTTTTTAATACTTTTAGAATAGTTCTAAAAATCCCTTGATAAATTCTGCAAAGCGGTTATACTTATAATTGTAGTTAAGAATAATTCTAATTAAGGAGAGGATATCTATGAATTTTGTTGGTCACGAAATCGACGACTTCAAGGTTAATGCATACCAGGACGGTGAAACTAAGGAAGTAACTAAGGCGGACGTACTTGGCAAGTGGAGTATTTTCTTCTTCTACCCAGCAGACTTTTCCTTTGTTTGTCCAACCGAGCTAGAAGCTCTGCAAGACGAATATGAAAACTTTAAGCAGGCGGATGCAGAGATTTACTCCGTCTCAGAAGATACTGAATTCGTCCACAAGGCATGGGCAGAGGCCTCAGAAAAGATTGGCAAGATTAAGTACCACATGCTTGCAGACCCTGCCGGTAAGCTAGCTCGGATGTTTGATGTCCTGGATGAAGATGCCGGCCAGGCCTACCGGGGTGTCTTCATCGTTGACCCAGATGGTAAGATCCAATCCTACACGATTAACAACATGGGAATTGGCCGGAGCGCTGCGGAAATTCTGCGGACCCTTCAGGCCGCACAATTTGTTCGCGAACATGGTGACCGTGTTTGCCCTGCTAACTGGAAGCCAGGCCAAGACTCAATCAAGCCAAGCCTAGACCTTGTTGGTAAGTTGTAAAGGGAAAGCTGGTGGATGAAATGGCAGATAAACACTTATACGACCTGATTATTGTTGGCGCTGGGCCTGCGGGATTGTCTGCCGGATTATATGCCGGCCGGGCGACGCTTGACACGTTGATTCTAGAAGGGGATACCGTTGGCGGCCAGGTTACAACGACTTCGGTAGTTTACAACTATCCGGCCGTTGAAAAGGTCGATGGTACCCAGTTGATGAATCAAATGCAAAAACAAGTGACCGACTTTGGCGTTACGATTGCACATGACCAGGTTGAGAAATACCAGCTGGCTGATGAGGTCAAGCTGCTGGTTGGCAAGAGCGGCCAGGAGTACCGGGCTCGCAGCGTGATTATTGCGACCGGTGCACAGCCCCGCACGGTTGGTTTTAGCGGTGAAAATGAGTTTCGGGGCCGGGGAGTAGCTTACTGCTCGACCTGTGATGGCGAATTGTTCTCGGGTTTGCAGATTTTTGTCATCGGTGGTGGCTATGCTGCGGCGGAAGAAGCTGACTACCTCAGCCGCTTCGGCAAACACGTCACGGTACTGGTCCGGGGAGATCATTTTAGCTGTCCACCGCTGATGGCAGCACGGGCATTGAATAATCCGAAAGTATCAGTAAAGTACAATACGGAAGTCAAGCAGGTTACTGGTGATGATTATGTAACTGCCGCCACCCTGGTGAATAATAAGACCGGGAAAGAAACGGTTTACCACGTTGATGACGGTGACAATACTTTCGGCATCTTTATTTACGTAGGGACTAAGCCAGCGACGGAGAAGCTGCAGGGATTGGTTGACTTGAATGACCAAGGCTATATCAAAGCGGCTGCTGATGGTGCTACTAACGTTCCTGGTGTGTATGCGGCGGGGGATGTAATCGTCAAAAACCTTCGGCAGATAATCACCGCTGCTTCGGACGGGGCGGTTGCTGCCACTGCTGCTGAACAGTATGTGACCGCTCAAAAGCAGCGTCAGGGAGTTCCAATTCACAGGGCGCCGGTGAAAACTGCCACCCAACCAGTTGGGCAAACTACTGACTTAGAGCACCAGGAAAAGGTTAGTCCTCACCAGGGCAACTGGCTGACCGCCGAAATTGACAGCCAGCTCAAGCCGATTTTTGCGCGGCTCACGAAGCCAGTGACTTTGGAGGTTAATACTGATGGGAGCGCGCTTAGTCAACAACTGCTTAGTTTCACGACGGAATTTGCCAGCCTGGATGACCATCTGACTGTCAAGACTAAGGAGGGCCAGGGAGATCTGCTGCCGTTATTAAAACTCCTGGACGCCGATGGACAAGATACGGGTCTGCACTATGCCGGCATTCCAACCGGGCACGAGCTGAATTCCCTTGTCCTGGGGATCTATAACGTGGCAGGACCGGGGCAAACAATCGACCCGGCATTGGCTGACCGTATTAAACGCTTACCAGCTGCCAAGATTCGAATTGGCGTTTCTTTGACCTGTCATTTCTGCCCAGACGTTGTTGCGGCGTGCCAACGGATGGCGTCATTGAACCCTGGCATTACGGCGACGATGATTGACTTGCAACACTTTCCAGATTTACGGAAGAGCAAGAAAATCATGAGTGTTCCCGCGACGATGATTAATGATGCGCCGGTTATTTTTGGCAGCCAGTCGCTGGAACAACTAGTTGCTGCTGTCGAAAAGAATAGTTAAAAAGGCTACACTTTGAATCGTTAAAGAGACAAGAGAGTGCGTAAAGATGCCCCAAATCGGCTGTTAAGCTGATTTGGGGCATTTGTTTTTCGACGCGCAGCAAATATTTGAGGGGGGTTAGCTACCAGCCAGCTACTGCGAATCGATGAGTTAATTCGCACGCTCAGCTCTTGTTGCTACTAATGGCCGGGAATTTATAAACTGATAATTCTTTCTAACTATTCTAGCTTGCTTTGGTTCCGATAAGCGTTGCTAGCGCTAACCACTTGCTATTCGCTAAGAGAGAAGCTGCCTGCCTTGCCCTGGCCGCTCTCAAATGCCTAGTTCCAAAATATAATGATTATAAATTAAATTATCTTATTCTTTTATCACTTGGAATATCAATTTAAGGTGTTATTGTTTAAATATCGAAAAGTGATGAGAGGAGCAATGACAATGCTATCACGTGATAATCAGAAAGAAATGCTTAGAAAATACACTGGTCAACGGCAACATTATGCTATTAAGAAGCTGACTGTTGGGGTTTCATCAGTCCTGGTCGGTTTGTCGTTCTTGGGCGTCCAGGCCCAAAACGCTTCAGCTGATGCCAATGTAGCGTCAGTAGTTTCCACAACGCAAGTCGAATCTAACGAGAATGGAAACTAAGGGCTAAGTGATTCAGTATCCGTAGCAAGGAATGTTACCTCAGCTAATCTGGTAGCAGTTTCTAACTCGGCTACCGAGCGCGCTAAACTAAATCAGGACCTTCCCGCTATCTATGCGAATAATCCGAGTGACGGTTCCGCAGTTAAGACGGCGGGCGACCATATTATTCCAGGTTTGGCTAATGAAGCCCAGTACAATCTTTCGGTTACCGCTCGCAACGATAGTACAAGTGGTAGTCAGGCGGGAAAAACTGCGGGAGTTTACCTTCCTAGCGGTGAAACCACCAAGCACGCCCTAGTTAACTACCAGACCGCACAAAATTTGCAAATTAATTTTGAACTGAGCAACCCTACTGATCAGGAAATGTAGATTTCACCGGTGGTTTACCTAAACCCTTATGGCCCCTACCATAACGTAGTTGATCCCTCATTACTCCGCTTTGGCGACAAGGGGGAAATTGTTGATCAGAATGGTCAAGTGATCAATGGCTTACAACTTGTTTTTGCCTTTAATGGTAACAAAAACTATTATACTTACGACGAACTGGTCGCTCGTGGCCTTGCAGTCGGCCAGGCTGATACGTTTAAGGTTGTTGGGACCTTGGCTGCGCATACCACTGCGCATGTTATTCTTCCCCTGACGTTTGATACGGCGAACATCGGCACCTATTTGACGACTCACCAGTCGGCCGCCAATGAAATCTGGCTGGCGGGCGCTAATGATACCGGAACGATTGACCTGCACCTTTCAACACCACTTTGGCGACAAACAGATGTTGCAAATGATGACATCTTACCAATGCTTAAAACGGCTGAGTCACTGTACCAGCTTCTTCCGGCCGAGACTACGGCCCGGCTGCTGGCGGCATTACCCAAGGCAGGAGCAGTGTTGGTGAACGTTTCTAATATTGGAAACGTTGGCGGCAGTGCTAATAGCAACGACCCTGTTTTATGGATGAATGGGACCTACCAACTCAAACTTGACCAAGTGTAGGATGTATTACGGCAATTTGGCTACACTGTCAACCTCACTCCTGATGGACAAAACTTTGTAGACTACTATATGTACAATACCCAGGCTATGCAGGGCGTCCAGAATGCTGACGGTCACCTGGACGTGAAGACGAACTATGGCTTTTACGTTGAAGTACACCCGGTTTTGCTGACCTGTGATATAGAAACGCAAGTCGGCTCTAAACTGATTAATGACTGGCAGCCAACGGACAATATTGTAGCGGTCAATAACTTAGCCTACCAGGGCAGTGGTGCTACGGGTGATATTTTCAAACTTGTTCCGGTTGCCCCAAGCCAAGTGCGGGTCGTTGGTATCGCAAACCAGGATGGTCAAAGCGTTTCGACGATTGATCCTACTGTTCCTGGAACGTATACGGTTAGTTATGAATACTACCTGAATGGCAACCAAAATCCGGCCTTTAGGGTTACCAACACGGCCCAGGTGAGGGTCACCCAGGCGACGACTCCAATCGTGCCGGTCGATCCAGAAATCATTGACCCGAATAAGGTCCACAATGACGATGACCATGGTGGAAATGATAACTCTAAACCTAACGGCGAATTGATTGATGGCGAAAACAGCAGCAACAGTCAGACTGGACGCGGTCAACTAACCGGGCAGGGGCAGCCAGCAGGTCAGGCGACTGGCGTTGTTAGTGCCAGCCAGGCTCAGCGGCAACTGCCCCAGACTGGGAATCACAGCTCAATGCCGGTCGTTGGGCTGGGAATTGCCAGTTTCTTAGCCATGTTTGGCTTGGCTAGGGGGAAGTAGCGGCCGCCTAGTTTAGCTGGCAAGTCAGATTAAGCAGTACCCGGTAGCAATAACCGGTTTAATTCTGGCAAACTAACTTTGACCACTGTTAATCAGCTGGATACTAAATAAGCAGTTCCTCAAATCAGCTTGATCTGAGGAACTGCTTTTGTCTTTTATAGGTTTTCATCAGTGTTGAAGTTCAGTGGGGAGTAGTCAGTCATCTTAGTGATTAACTCCAGTGTGAGCTTCTTATAGGCATTCATTGTATCCGTAGCGAAGTTTTCACTTTGCTGGGTTAGGAAATTTGCCCGCTCGCTGCCCTGGTAGCTGGCTAAGGCGCGGTCGGTTTCTTTAATCAGTTTAATTGCCGCGGCGTTCCGCTCTTTTTGCACTTCTTCTAGCAAGGGAAGGAAGTCGTGAAGGTGGCTGTCAACGAGGACGCTTGCGTGCTTGAAGATCCAGTAAGCGGAATTAAGCTGGGCTGGCAGTTTCCCTCGCTTATAAGGAGCAGGGACATCTGTGATTCCGTTGAAGAAGGGAACGTAAGTACTCTCGGCGGCAACTCCCATTGCGAGCCAGTGGATGTTAGCCCCCGTTTGCCGCCCCATCTGCAGGATGTGCGACTCTTGAGTCTTAGCCAGGCTAATTGGACGGTAGCGGTGGGCAAGAGGACCCTTGCTCAATGGATCGTAAGGGGTGCCGGCGAAGTGATCGCTGAGGTAGCGCTGGGCATCAAAAATGGAAAGCCGGCGGTTTGGCCTCATGATGAAAGGCAGGTCAGCACTTTCAGCTTGCTCGTCTTGTGCGTCCAGCGGGCTGAACATCTGGTGCCCAATCCAAACCCGGGGTTCACTATAAACGGCGTCGGCCCGGTCAGCAGTACCAAAAATTTGCCGGAAGTTGAAACCGGCAGGGTGAGGATTCAGATGGTTTTCCTCCACGAACTCGCGGATTCCCGGGTGGAACATAAAGTTTTCGGGGTCGTTGAAGTCAACCTCCTGGATTGCCAGCTGGTTAGCAACCACCGCATAGGCGTCATCTGGAATGCGTTGGGCAACCCAGTAGTGGCCACTGCCGTTTTCGAAGTACCAGGCTTCATTATTATCCGCAAAGAGGACGCCATTGGTTTCACCGCTGCCATATTTGGCGACTAAGTCACCCAGACGTTGGACACCTTCCCGAGCAGTTTTGACGAACGGCAGAACAACGGTGATCATCGCTTCCTCGTTTAAGCCGTGCTCCACGTGGGGGTCGCAGCCGAGGACCAGCTGGTTTGAGTAGGCACTCTCGGTTGCGCTCATTGCCACGTCGTATTCGTTGATTCCGTCTTCTTCAAAGAGCCCCGCCCGGTCAGTCCACTCGGGGGTGGCGGTATAGCGGGCGCTTTCTCCGGGGAGGACTAACTCGAGCTTAGTTTCTTTGGAGATAAAGCGCTTGCCGAGCTCACCCCGCTGGTGAACAACCATGTGCTTAGGCCAGGCTGCCTTTGCATCTTCGTTCCGGCCAATCATGATTGAGCCATCAATACTGGCCTTTTTACCAATTAGAATGCTCGTACAAGCTGATAGCGTGTTTGTCATGTGGTTTTCCCCCTTTATTTCAATAGTCGATAACGTTTAGCAATTGTACCGCGAAATGGCGGACAAGTCGAATAATATCTTTTTTTAGGGAGGGAGTTTTCAGGCGAATTATGAACGATTATAATAGGTAGGATAGTTTTAAGAGAGGAGTGAGGAAGATGGAGCAGGGTTCAGTGTTGATTGTAATGGTCGCGGCCTTGGTGATCCCCATCGCGATGGCCCGGTTGAATGTCTCTAACATTCCCACGGTAGTCGCCGAAATTATCACTGGTATTATTCTTGGTAAGAGTGCATTTAACATTGTGCAAGCTAATGAGATGCTGACGTTGATGTCAACGCTTGGTGTCATCATGCTGATGTTCTTGTCAGGGATGGAAATTGACTTTGACTTATTTAAGAAGGGACCGGATAAAAACCAGGACGGCCAAAATCCAGTTCAGCTTGCTGGGCAGGCGTTTGGTTTGATTATTATTACTGCGGCAGTGCTGGGGATTATCTTACGTAGTTTGGGCCTGTTTTCTGATTTCTTCTTAGCAACGATTTTATTTTCGACCGTTGCGCTTGGGGTGGTAATTGCCACGCTCAAGGAAAAAGAAATTTTAGGACGGCCGGCAGGACAAACGATTTTGCTGACGGCAGTCCTCGGTGAGGTCGTGCCAATGCTCTCACTAACGATTTACGTGTCGCTGAACGGTGGGGATGCCAAACGTTTATGGCTGATTATCCTATTGTTTTTAGCGGCGATTATCCTGCTGCGGCGGTTTAAGCAGCCCTATATCTGGTTTAGCCGGATTTCAAAAGCCACGACGCAATTGGACATCCGCTTGGCCTTTTGCTTGATTTTTGTTCTGGTAACAATTGCGGAAACGGTAGGGGCAGAGAACATCCTAGGGGCCTTTTTGGCGGGGATGGTAATGAAGCTCCTGGAACCAACTGAGGCGACTAAGGATAAGTTGACGTCGATTGGTTACGGCTTCTTGATTCCTTTCTTCTTTATTATGACTGGTGTTAAGTTAAACCTGCGGGAGCTTTTTGCCCACCCCCAAGCCTTGGCATTGATCCCCATTCTGGTGGCTTGCTTTATTATCGCCAAGTTACCGGCGATGTTGGTTTACCGGCGGCGTTTTTCAACCCGCAACTCGTTTGCCGGCAGCTTTCTGGTTGTAACTACGATTACACTGGTTTTGCCTTCGCTGACGGTGGCACGCAACCTCCACGCAATCACGGCAAACCAGTCTGACGCCTTTATTTTGGCAGCCGTAATTGTCTGCATTATCGCTCCAATCGTCTTTAACTCGGTCTACAAGCTGGAAAAGGCGGATCTGATTAAGCAACGGGTTGTCTTTGTGGGTACTAATACCTTTACGGTGCCGGTCGCGCAGCAACTGTCAAAGAACTGGTATAATGTCCGGATGCTGACTGATAACGAAGATAACTATAAGACCTTTAACAGTGAAGTCGCTTCGTTGACCTACCTGCCAACGATTGATGAGGAGAGTTTGCGAGCCGGTCATTACTTCGATACGGATATTATGGTGATTTGTTTCCCTGCTGATAGTAAGAATGCCCGGCTGGCGAAAATTGCCAAGGGAGCAGGGGTCGGCCGGGTGATTGCCGGCCAAAATGATCCTGGCCGGGGACAGTCCCGGATGAAGGTCCTTAAAGACTTGGGAGTTGAGATTTATAACCGCTTTAACGTCCACATTAGTGTCCTTCGTTCGTTGATTGAAACACCGTCAATTCTGGAGATGCTAACTGATACCGAGGCGGGCTTATTTGAAGCCGTTGTGCGCAACCCGAATATTGTTGGTCAGGAGCTGCATACATTACCGTTTATTGACCAGATTACGGTTAGCCGGATTTATCGTAACCATCGGCCAATCTCTCCTCATGGGGACACCGTCCTCGAAGCTGGTGATCACGTTATCTTTACTGGTGAACGTCTGGCGGCCGAAGAAGCACGCCGTCAACTGCGCCGTCGAAGCTGACCGAAGCGGAGAGGGGATTTCGTTAGCGCTTTATTTATGTTAAGATAGGGAAAGATTAATTGGAGGAGGGTTACCAAATGCCATTAGTTCATATTGACCTGATTGAGGGCCGGAGTGAGGAACAGCTCAAGGGCCTGGTTAAGGATGTCACCGCAGCGATTTCAAAGAATGCCAATGTTCCAGCAGACCGGGTACACATTGTCTTGAATGAAATGCGAAAGGATCGCTACAGTGTCGGCGGCACGATGGTCAGCGACAAGTAAATAAAAGCCACCCGGAGATTAGTTCTCAGGTGGCTTTTTTGAAAGGATGAAGTGAATTTGAACGAGCAACAATACATTATGGCAATTGATGAGGGGACTACCAGTGCCCGTGCAATTATTTTTGACCATGACGGAAATAAGGTCGGAATGAGTCAAAAGGAATTCTCCCAGTACTTTCCCCAGCCTGGATGGGTTGAACATGACGCGATGGAAATTTGGGATAGCGTCCAGGCAGTTATCTCGGACGTGATGATTAAGACCCAAATCAAACCATATAAGATTGCCGCGATCGGAATCACTAACCAGCGTGAAACGACGGTCATCTGGGACAAGAATACTGGCAAGCCGATTTATCATGCGGTGGTCTGGCAATCAAAGCAAACGAGTGCATTGGCGGAGCAGCTGATTAAGGACGGCTACAAAGAAATGATTCATGCCAAGACTGGTTTGGTGATTGATTCCTACTTTGCGGCGACTAAGATTAAGTGGATCCTGGACCGGGTGCCCGGAGCGCGGGAAAAAGCGGCACGAGGAGACCTGCTCTTTGGAACTATTGATACTTGGCTGTTGTGGAATTTAAGTGGTCGACGTGTTCACGCCACGGATGTCTCGAACGCGAGCCGGACGATGCTGTTCAATATTCACGATTTGGAATGGGACCAGGACATCCTGGACCTGCTGGATATTCCTCGGGCGATGCTGCCAGAAGTAAAGCCAAGTTCAGCAGTCTTCGGCTATACTGGTGATTACCACTTTTATGGCGTCCAAATCCCGATTGCAGGAATTGCCGGTGACCAGCAGGCGGCGTTGTTTGGTCAGGCGGCTTATGAGAAGGGCTCGGTAAAAAACACTTACGGAACTGGTGCCTTTATTGTGATGAATACGGGGTTAAAACCGACCCTCTCTGATAATGGCCTGTTGACAACCATTGCGTACGGCTTAGATGGTAAAACTTACTATGCCTTAGAAGGGAGCATCTTTGTAGCTGGCTCGGCGGTACAGTGGCTGCGAGATGGTCTTCAACTGTTTGAGCACGCGAGTGAATCTGAACAGATGGCGGTCGCTGCCGAATCGACTGGCGGGGTGTATGTTGTTCCTTCATTTACCGGTCTGGGTGCCCCATATTGGGATCAAGAAGTGCGGGGAGCCATTTTTGGCCTTACCCGGGGGACCAACCGGAAGCACCTGGTGCGGGCAACCCTGGAATCGATTGCTTTGCAGACTCGTGATGTAGTAGATACGATGGTTCAGGATACTGGCCTTCCATTGACGGCCCTGACAGTTAATGGTGGGGCTTCACGAAATGATTTCCTAATGCAGTTCCAGGCGGATATCTTGCAAACGCCGATTAAGCGGGCGGCCATGGAAGAAACTACGGCATTGGGGGCTGCCTTCCTGGCCGGGCTAGCAGTTGACTTCTGGAATGACCAGGACGAGCTGCGACGCCTTTCTAAAATTGGCGACCAGTTCCAGCCTGCAATGAAGCCTGAACAGGCCAACCAGATTTACGCTGGATGGCAACAGGCAATCAAAGCAACCCAGTTTTTCAGCCATGGAAAATAGAACTTGTGGGTAATGTTGGTAAGAAAATTGGTTTTAAAGAAGCTAAGAAAATATCCCAGATTCTTAAAAAATGATGGTGTTATAGTGCATGGCTGCAAACTGGCAATTTAAATGCTGGAATTACCAATTACGGTTAAATAGATTCACAATGCGAACTAGTCATCCTTGAGGGAGTGGACTAATGAACTAGGTAGGATAGTTCATTAGTCCACTCCTTTTTTAATCAACGTAATAACTCCTGATAATTAGTGAAAAATAGGCGTTTTTACGTATGGGTGGGAGCATATATGAATGATTAATCATGTAATTGTAATTAAAAAGAACGTTTTTACACATAAATAAAAAATCATAAATAATACTTACTTTTATTAATTAAATAGTTGCTATATATTAGGCGGCTCCTTCCACTATTGTCTTAATAGGATTGCGTGATAATCACGGGAGACAAATTTGTTGTTTCACAAGTAGTTAATTGATATTTATATGTAAAATAGTAAGCGCTTACTAGTAGTAATTGCAAATGGTTATGAATATTAATTGTGAAACGATTTTGGAAATTGAAAAAGGATAGTCTAATGATATAGTGATGATGTGCACAACATATGTGAAGTTAAACTAAATAGCGCGTTAAAGTTCTACTTTTGTAAATTTTATTTATGTTCTATAAGGGGGGATTTCGATGAAAAATTCAAGTCAGGAGGAAATGATGGCCTCTAAGGCTGGCTTAACGGTTGATGAATGGCGCAAAGAAACAAAATTTGACAGTGTTGATCGTGGCTGGGTAATTATGAGTATCGGAATGGCAATTGGTGCGGGAATCGTTTACCTTCCGGTTAAAGTTGGTATTGTAGGTATTTGGACATTTTTAATTTCTGTAATCATTGCTTACCCAGCAATTTATTTGTTTCAAAAGCTTTTTATTAACACGCTAGCTGAATCGAAAGAATGCGTGGACTACCCAACCGTAATCACAAACTACTTGGGGAAAAATTGGGGATTCTTTCTAGGAATTCTATATTTCCTTATGCTGGTTATCTGGGTGTTTATATATTCAACTTGTGTCGTTAATGATAGTGCCTCTTTTTTGCAAACTTTTGGTGTTACTAAGGGTGTCCTTTCAGATAATCCATTTTACAGTCTTGCGGTTATCTGTATCTTAGTTTTAATTTCTTCACTAAGTGAGAAACTGCTATTCAAGATTTCAGGCCCACTAGTAATTATTAAATTAGCGGTTATTGTACTACTAGGAATTGTTATGATTCGTTTCTGGAATTTAAGCAACCTGGGGGCCTTTCCACCGTTGGGATATTTGATTAAGCAAACAATTGTATTATTACCGTTCACGCTCACATCAATTATTTTTATTCAGTCACTATCCCCGATGGTAATTTCTTATCGAGCCCACAATAAGAATATTGAGGTAGCTCGCTATAAGGCATCACGAGCGATGAAAATTGCCTTTTTGACTTTATTCGCTGCGGTACTGTTTTATGCATTCTCGTTCAGCTTTTCAATTGACCATGCTCAAGCTGTTGAAGCCAATAAAGAGAACATTTCCGCACTTGCCATTGCAGCCAAAGGGATGAGTGGCAATACAGTTAAGGTTGCTGCGTTGACAATGAGTATTCTTGCGGTGGTTACAGCATTTTTCTCAAATTTTCAGGGCTTTAGAGAGGCTTGTCAAGGAATTGCTGTGAATGTTTTAAAACGATTCATGCCAGAGAGTCGAATTAACATGAAAGTCTTACATGTAGGAATCTTAATTTTCGCAATTTTAATCACTTGGCTGGTCGCGGTTATTAATGCACCTATTTTAAATTACACCTCATATTGTTCACCGATATTTGGAATTATCGGTTGTCTGTTACCGACGTATCTTGTTTATAAAGTCCCTGCTCTCCATCACTTGAAGAGTCCCGGCTTTATCTTAATTATTTTAACCGGAATCTTATTAGTAATTTCACCATTTTTAGCTGTTTAATATAGGGGGAATAAAAAATGGAACAAGCAAAACAAAGTATGTATCTAAAGGCCCTTCATAAGGGAGTCTCTACTGCTACTGGCTGTACGGAACCGGTGGCAGTAGCCTTTGCAGTGGCAACCTGTGCTGAACAATTGAATCACGAAGAACCTAAACAGATCGACGTGAAAGTTTCGGCCAACATTATGAAAAATGCAATTGCAGTTATTGTACCAGGAACAGGTCAACCAGGTTTGCCAATTGCTGCTGCGGTTGGTTACCTATATGGGGATGCTTCCAAGGGAATGAAAGTAATTCCTAAACTAACTGCTGAAGATGATAAAAAAATAGTTGCTTTGGCAACTTCTGGAAAGATTACGGTCTCAGTAGCTGATGTCCAGGATAAATTATACGTTCAGGTTAAGGTAACGACCGTCAACAATAATACTTCAGAAGTATACATTGCAGCTGATCATACAAATATATATCTTATCAAGAAAAATGGAGAAACTGTATTTTCGAAGGAACGTCCGGCAGTGGATTCATTGGCTGACTGGGAATTATTTATGCAGAAGAGCAGTTTAGAGGAAATTTGGAATTTCTGCATGACTACACCGTTGGAAGAACTAAAATTTATTAAAATTGCACAGGAATATAATATGGCACTGGCCAAAGAGGGGCTCACGAACAACTATGGTATGAAAGTTGGCCGTTCAATGAACAATCCACAAGGCATTGCTTATGAAAATTCTTTGACCAACGAAATTGTTTCAAAGACAGCGGCGGCTTCCGATGCAAGGATGGGTGGTGCACAGTTACCGGCTGTCACTAACTCCGGATCAGGCAACCAAGGAATCACGGCTACGGTACCAGTATGTGTGATTGCTGAATATAAAGGTGCGGATGAGGAACAGCTAATTCGCGCACTTGCCTTATCGCATTTAACTGCTATTTACGTCCATTCATTTTTGCCGATTTTATCGGCATATTGTGCGACTCATTCTGCCGCAATGGGAGCTGCTACCGGGATTTGCTACCTGCTTGGCGGGAACATAGACGATGCCAGCCGTGCAATTAAGAATATGGTTGGTGACGCATCAGGTATGATCTGTGATGGTGCTGGATGCTCATGTGCTATTAAGGTTGCCACATCAATTCAAACGATGTTTAAAGCAGTTAATTTGGCCATGCAAGGAGTTACTATTCCAGGAACTAATGGAGTGGTAAGTGATTCGGTTGATGAAACGATTAGAAGTTTAGGCAAGCTTACGCGCAATGGGTTGGCAGCGTCTGATTCAGTAATATTAAAAATTATGATGGATAAACAGGGCAACTAGCCCGAAAAGAGGTTAAATTAATAATTTGTTTTCTTAAGGCTGTATTGTTAGTCAATGTAAGTTTATTTAATGACAAGAAATATTAAGAAGTTAGCAGAATTTTGCACAGGAATAAGCGATTAGTCTTTTATAATTAAAGTCAAATAATATTTTGCTCATATCACCCTCATAATCTTGTGAAACCATTCATTATCTATCAAACATGGGGTATGATAAATTTTGGAAACGCTATTATATTTATTGGGTATTCCAATTAGGGGGAATATTATTATGAAGAAAAAGACTCTTGATCAGTCGGCGTATGGCGGTGTACCAGGAAGCAAGTACATTCCATATCTAGGTTCACACGATGGACTTGGTGGTAGTCCGCTGATTATGATTTTTGGTGCTGTTTTGGCTGTAATTTTTGCAGCATCAACGGCATATTCTGGAATGAAGGCTGGATTGACAGTTTCAGCTGGTATCCCTGGAGCAATTTTAGGATCAGGCTTAGTTGCGGCCTTTGCTAAGAAAAAGGGGATTCTAGGAGTTAACTTAATCCAAGGAATGTCTAGCGGTGGTGAAGCGATTGCCAGTGGGATGATTTATGTCTTGCCGTCAATCGTTCTGATTGGTCGTAAGATCAGCTTTACCTATGGCTTCCTTGTGGGGGTTACTGCCGTTGCGTTTGCAATCGGTGTTTCTAATATTGTTTTTAATTACTTAATCATTACGCAGCATGGGACATTAAAGTATCCTGAATCGATGGCGATTGCTGAAACACTGGTTGCTTCGGAAGCTGGTGGTGAATCACTAAAGATGATGGGAGTGGGTTTTGGTATCGGTGGTATCTTAACCTTCTTTACAACCCAGTTTATGGGTTGGTGTAACAGTATGATTGAATTCTCCAGCAAGAAATTTTATAAATGGGATATGTCGACTGAAGTAAACCCAATGCTACTCGGAATTGGGTTTATTATCGGGATTAATATTTCCATCATCATGATTTCTGGGACAATATTTGCTCAATTTGCGGTTGCACCTTTACTTAGTTACTTCATTGGGATGTCAGGTGATTCGTTTAAAGTTTGGAACGATGCAAGCATCCAGCTGAACCAGGCAGGAACTGACGTCGTAATTGGCGCCTATCTGAAATACATCGGTGCCGGGATGATGCTTGGTGGTGGAATTATCGGTGCTTTGAAGCTGATTCCTGCTATCAAGCAGTCAATTTCTGAAACTCTCAAAGCACGGAAGAGTAGTAATGGCGACAATGGTGATAAGTTCAGTTCAATGCTCTTGTTACTGGGAGCTGTATTGATTTTGGTAGTTTCCTTCTTCTTTGCAAAGTATAATATTATGATTGCATTGATTGGTGGCCTGCTATCAATTATTCTTTCATTCCTCTTCGTCATCGTTTCTGCCCGGATGGCAGGTTTGATTGGTGCTTCCAATAACCCGGTTTCTGGAATGACCATCGCGTCAATGGTAATTTTAACGTTGATTTTTGCAATTTGTGGCTGGTCAGACAATGACCATGTGCAGATTCTATTGACTTTTGGTGTATTTATCGTTACTGCCATTTCTGTTGGATCTGGTTATATGCAGACTCAAAAGGTTTCCTTTGTTATCGGCGGTAATAAAAACGAAATGACTAAGTATTACTTAATTGCCGGTATTATTGGGACTATTGTTGTTGTGGGAACGATGATTCTTCTGGAACCACAATTGCGAATTACCGGCTCAAACCCACCATTTGGGTTACCACAGGCTAACCTGATTGCTGCCTTGACTCAGGGGATTATGTCCAATAAGCTTCCATGGGTAATGGTAATTGCCGGTGTTATCCTTTCAATTGTTTTCTTCATGTTGGGCGTCCCTGTGATGGCATTTGCATTGGGCTTTTACCTTCCGGCTTCCACGACATCTATCATTTTCATCGGTGCGGTTGTTCGTTACTTTGTAGAGAAGGTTACCAAAGACAAAGAAACCTCTAAGCATCGAATCTCGAGCGGTATTAGTATGTCATCTGGTTTAGTTGCCGGAAGCTCGATCATCGGTTTGATTGGTATCTTCCTGCACGTCTTTGGTGTTATTAAGGATAAGACCTTGACTGGTTTTGTGGCATCTAATGAAATGGCTTGGGTCCTGTTAGTAATCATGCTGGTAGCAGTGCTGATTCCACTGTTTAGAATTCATGGACCGCAGGCAAATTCGGGAGAAGACAAGTAATGCAACTGAACCGTGAAAAGAAAAAGGGGATTACGGAGGACGACTTAAAACGGCTAGTTTATAAGCGGAATCCGCAGGCACATTATGTTGTTAAAGATGGGATTGTCACAATTATTAAGGAAAATAATCATCCAATACAGCGTTTCTTTCGCAATCGACTCCATTTTAATATTCCCGAAGAGAGCACGCTTGATTTAGACCGGTATGGAAGCTATGTTTTTTTGCACTTAGATGGCAAAACCAATGTATACGACTTGGGTCAGGCATTGGGAAGGAAGTTTGATGAAACCCGCAAGTATCAATATACGCGACTTGTCTTATATCTTCGCCAGCTTGATCACCAGAATAATCTAATCATTAAAGTAAAAGGTAACTAATTTTAGGAGGTTATCGCTATGCAAAATAAAGATGCTTGTACGTCAATTATGGTTGGTAAAAAGGCTTCTTTGGATGGAGCTACTTATATTGCTCGGAACGAAGACCGGGTTAAAGCAATTGAGCCGAAGCGCTTCCTGGTAAAGCCTGCCGTTGAAGGACGGCATGAAACTTACGTGTCACCTTATAATAAGGTAACCGTCCCGATGCCAGAAAAGGGGATGCGCTACACTTCTACGCCTAGTTTGAATCAAAAGACTGGTCCAAACGAAGAAGATGGAATCAACGAAGCTAACGTTGCCGCCTCCTTTACCGAGAGTGTTTATGCGAACGATCGGGTTCTGGCTTATGACCCGTTTATCAAGAATGGGTTGGCAGAGGACTCGCTCTGTACGTTAATTCTGCCATTTATCCACTCTGCCCGGGAAGGTGTTGAATATACCGGAAAATTAATTGCCAAGTATGGTTCAGCGGAGGGTAACGGGATGCAATTCGCTGATGAGGACAGTGTTTGGTACATGGAAGTTGTCACTGGTCACCAGTGGGTAGCTGTTCGGATTCCGGATGATTGTTATGCTGTGACACCAAACCAGGTAGCAATTGAGGACATTGACTTTGATGATCCTGAAAATTACATGTGGGCTGATGGTATCCAAGAATTTGTTGAGGAACACCAATTAAACCCTGACACTGACCGTTGGGACTTCCGGCACATCTTTGGGACCAGCACTCAAAAGGACCGGCACTACAACACACCACGGACTTGGTTTGCACAACGCTACCTTAGTCCTCAGGCTTCCCAGGGACAAATGCCAGAAGACTCGGAAATGCCATTTATTCGTAAGGCCGAGTTTAAGATTTCTAATGAAGACATCCAGTACGTTCTGAAGTCGCACTTCAACGAGACGCCTTATGACCCAATGGGGGACTCACCGGAAAACAAGACCTACCGGGCAATCTCCCTGTCCCGGACCGCGCAGTCACATATTTTGCAGGTTCGGAATGACAAGAAGTATAAGACCAGTGTTCACTGGATTGAGTTAGGGGTTCCAGCCTTCAACCCGTACGTTCCGTTCTTCGCTAACGCTGACGACACCGACGAGTCGTACCGGAATGTTCCTGAAAAGATGGACCTCAAATGTGCTTTCTGGTTAAATGAAGCTTTAGCGGAAGTTGTTGAAAGCCACTACAACGAATTTATCGAAAAGAACGAGGACTATCAAAAGGAACTTAACGAGTGGGCACGCCGGAAGATTGCCGAAGTCGACAAGGAAGCCGCTCAGTTGGACGGTCAAGCATTGGTTGACTACCTTACCAAGCAGAACCATGAGGTAGCCGCTCACTATAACGAACGGACAAAGGAACTCTTCTTTGAATTACTGACCGAGGGGTGTGAACTTTCAAAGATGTCGTTCAAGATGGATCCAAACTTGTAATGAATGCTAGCCATAAATAAAAAGGCTCAGGAACCGGATAATGTTAACGGTTCCTGAGTCTTTGCTGGTTTTAAAGGTGGAAAGTTTTTAGCTCCTTGCTAGTGTGGGTGAATGGTTCGCAGCCATCCTCGGTAATATGAACGCAGTCTTCAATTCGGACACCGGCAACCCCTGGAATATAGATTCCTGGTTCAATGGAGAAGCACATTCCGGGTTGGAGAACTAGCGAGTTGCCTTCCATGATTGAAGGGAATTCGTGGTCGCTCATACCGAGCCCATGGCCTAAGCGGTGGATAAAGTAGTCACCGTAGCCGGCCTTGCTGATGATCTTTCGAGCAATTGAATCCAGTTCTTCGGCAGTTATCCCTGGTTTAGCTGCCTCCTGGGCGGCCAACTGTGCTTCCAGACAGACCTGATAAATATCCTTTTGCTTCTCATTGAGCTCCCCGATGGCGACTGTCCGGGAAACATCACTGCAGTAGCCATCAACGACACAGCCAAGGTCGAACAGGACCAGTTCATTGTTTTCAATTTGATTTTGCGAAGTAGCGCCGTGTGGTTCTGCAGCATGGGCACCGGCCTGAACAAGGGTGTCAAAGCTAGTGTGCATAATGCCATGCTGCTTCAGTGCGTATTCCAAGTTGGCAGCGACTTCCTGTTCGCTGCGGCCCAGCTGGAGGTTCTTGAACCCTTCCTCCAGCATAAAATCAGCCCATTTACCGGCCTCGTTCAGCTTAGCAATTTCATCGGCTGATTTGATCAACCTCATTTTCTCGATGGTTGGGGTTAGGTTGGTCGAAAACTTTGCTGCTGGCAGGACTTGCTGGAGGCCGAGGAGCCGTTCAACGGTTAAGTGGCTTTCTTCGATTCCCCAGTTGATTGGTGTGCCGGCGTGCTTTTTTACGTGGTCGGCAATTAATTCGTAGGGATTTTCGTGGTCGAGGTAGCCGTAGACCGGTTGCGTCCAACCGGCACCTTTGGCCGCCTCGACTTCCAGTGCTGGAGTAAAGAGGAATGGTTCCGCATCTGCAAAGACAACCAGTGCCATGACCCGTTCGATTGGGTCCTCATAAAAGCCCGTTAAGTAACCAATTGTCATTGGGTCACTGATGTAAGCAGCATCAAGCTGCTGGTCAACAAGGCTTGCTTGTAATTGTTCAATTTTTGACATTAAATAGCCTCCTTAAAAAACATTGTTACTTCCTATAGTTATCTTAGCTTACTTGGAAAACGGAAACAATAAAAAGAGGCTAGGGGGTTAACCCTAACCTCATCGTTGCTTAACGGCGAGAATTAGTTATTGCCTTCCAGCTTAGCTAAACCGTTTTTAGCAACTTCGGCTAATGCTGCTGCAGAGTCAGCCATAGCCTTCTTTTCGCGGTCATTCAGTGGCACTTCAATAACGCGTTCAATCCCAGAAGCGTTGACTACGGCAGGAGTACCGATGTAAATGTCCTTCAAACCATATTCACCATTCAGTGGTGCACCAACTGGCAGAACAGAATTTTCATCCCGCAGGATTGCCCGTGAAATCCGCATCAAGGCAGTAGCAACACCGTAGAAGGTTGCACCCTTCCGGTTGATGATTTCGTAAGCCTTGTTCCGGACGTCATCTTCAATCTTCAGCAGGTCATCTTCAGAAACACCTTGTTCCTTAGCCATGTCCAGTAATGGCTTGCCACCGATAGTCGCACTGGAGAAGGCAGCAAATTCGGAGTCACCGTGTTCTGCCATGATGTTAGCTGAAACATCACGTGGGTCAACATGGAACTTCTTAGCAAGGGCAACCCGCAAACGAGCGGAGTCCAGAGAAGTACCGGAACCAACAACCTTGTTCTTCGGGAAGCCAGAGAACTTTTGAACGGCGTAAGTTAAGATGTCAACTGGGTTAGCGGCAACCAGGAAGACACCGTCAAAACCAGACTTAACAATTGGTTCAACTACGGACTTGATAATCTTCAAGTTCTTGTCAACTAATTGCAGACGAGTTTCGCCAGGCTTTTGTGGAGCACCGGCAGTAATAACAACCAGGTCGGCATCCTTGCAAGTGTCGTAGTCAGCAGAGTAAATACTCTTTGGGGCAGTAAAGGCAGTGGCATCTTCCAAGTCTAAAGCGTCCCCTTCAGTCCGCTTCTTAATGATGTCCACAATTGCGAATTCTTCCGCGATTCCTTGTTGTGCCATTGCAAAGGCGTAGCTTGAACCAACGGCCCCGTCACCAACGAGGACAACTTTTTGATGATTCTTTGACATAAATATACAGTCTCCCTTTCATCTTGTCTCTTGTAAAATTTCGAGATTAGATCTCGTAAATATTATAGCATTCCTAGGTATAAAATCTATAAATAGGTTAAAAAATCATTGCCAGTAATAATGCCAGTGATAATATGTAGAGATTTGGCTATGGAAGAACTGCAACATGTGCTAAAATAGTAATATCTATTAAGGTAAGGCTAATTGTGGGCCTAATGAATTCTTTGGGGAGGAGGTGATTACCATTCTAAATCGAACGAAGCAGTTTATGCGTGATAACGACTTGATGTATAAACGTGAATACATTCGGCCGATGATGACCCCCCAGCACGTTTATGTTTTCCGCTTTGGCAAGCATCGGTTAAATAACCGGGTAATCATTCGTTACTCCCATACTTGGACTGGTCGGTTAAAGATTAATGAAATTGACGTGCGTCTTCACCACCAGCACCACCCGCGAATTTTTCTAACGGAGTCGGATTTAATCGACTACCTGAAGCATCACATGGAAAAGGAAAAGAAGAAGCGGGACAATGATGATGACGAATAGGATAGTAGGAAATCGTGACCAGTGCTTTTAGTGGTCACGATTTTTGTTAATTTTAAGGAGGAACAAGAATGGATTGGACAGCGGTAACGGTAATTACTTCAAGTGAGGCCGTCGAGGCGGTTAGCTACATCTTGACAAGTGAGGGGGCCCAGGGAGTGCAGATAGATGACGCCGCAGACTTTGCCCACCTTCAACCGGGAAAGTATGGTCGTTACGGCGAGATTATTGATCCAGAGGAGATACCCCATCGGAAGCAAGGGGCCGCGGTCACGGGGTACTTCCCGGAAAAGACCTTTGTCCCTGAAGTCGTCCCGACCATTACGAGCAAAGTAGCTAAACTCAAAGAGTATGGGCTAAACCCGGGGGCAAATAAGGTTACTGCGGCGATGGTCAATAACGAGGAATGGGCAACGGTCTGGCAAAAGTACTACCACCCGTTGCGGGTGACCAACGAGTTGACCATTGTTCCGCAGTGGGAGGACTACACTCCTGAGCAGGAGAGTGAAAAGCTACTGTACCTCGATCCGGGAATGGCATTTGGAACGGGGACCCACCCGACGACCCGGCTGATGCTCCAGGCACTGGAACAGGTTATCCGGGGCGGTGAATCCTTGATTGATGTTGGAACCGGGTCTGGCGTTCTTAGCATTGCCGCTAAGCAGCTAGGCGCTGACCAGGTGGCCGCTTACGATGTCGATGACGTGGCGGTTGAATCGGCAAAAAAGAACCTGGTCCTGAACCCGGTCGCCAGTGATGTGAAGATTGGCGTTAATAGCCTCCTGGATGGTATTCATACTCAAGTTGATGTAATTGTCGCCAATATTTTGGCTGAAATCATCGTGCCGCTGATTCCTCAAGCCTACGAAAATCTCAAGCCTGGCGGTTTCTTCCTAACCTCTGGAATCATTGATGATAAGGCAGATCTGATTCGCAAAAAATTAAATGAGCAGGGCTTTATTATTGATAGTGAAACTAAAATGAAAGATTGGCATGGTATCATTGCCCACAAGCCGACGGAGGAGGAAGCATAATGCAACGTTATTTCCTTGCCGCTGAGCTGAGCAATGATGCCCTGACCCTTCCCCGGGATGTCGCTCACCACCTGACAACGGTTCTGCGTGCCCAACCGGGTGAACAGGTAGAATTGGTTCTCGCTGACCACCGGGCTTACTTAGCAGAAGTTGCGACAATTCAGCCGGCGACCACGGTTAAACTAGTCAAGCAGTTGCCAGGGAACAGTGAGCTGCCGGTGGAGGTGACCCTCCTCTGTGGCCTCCCTAAAACGAAGGAAAAGCCAGAGTGGATCGTGCAGAAGGCGACGGAGCTAGGTGCGACCACGATTGCCTTCTTTGAGTCTGAACGTTCAATCAGCCACTGGACAGCTAATAAGCGGGAGCGTAAATTGGCCCGCCTGCAAAAAATTGCCGATGGGGCCGCTGAACAGTCCCACCGTAACTATCAACCACAAGTGGCCTACTATGAGAACTTAACGGCCGCGTTGGCAGCCAATCCTGCTCCAGTACGGTTGGTAGCCTGGGAGGAGTCAGCCAAGCAGGGCGAAACCAGCGCCCTCGCTCAAGTACTGACCAAACTAACCGCCGGGGAGCAAGTCGTTGCTATTTTCGGCCCCGAGGGTGGTTTGACAACAGGTGAGGTGGAACTGATGCAGGCCGCCGGGGTAGTCCCGGTGGGGTTAGGTCCCCGAATTTTGCGGACTGAGACGGCGCCCCTGTATTTCCTCTCCGCGGTGTCATACGTTTGCGAATTGGCTGCCGCTAAAAATTAATTGGTGTTACAATTGAAAAAATATCTGGGGCGTGAAGCATCCCAGACTGCAAGGTGTTGAGAAAATGAATTTGACAAAGAAGTTTAATATTTACTTGTGGGGAACGGCCATCTTATTCGGCGTTTTATTGCCGTTAATCGCTGTTAAACTGCCGCTAACTAGGGCAATGTGGGTTGGCTTGTTCTTGATAGTCATTAACTGCTGTTACAGCGTTTGGCTGGGCGGCTACCTTTATCGGCACACAGGCCGCTGGTGGACACTGTTGGTCTTTCCGGGTTTGTTTTTAGTTGCGGCCTTCCTTTTTTTGCCACGGTATACCATGTACTTTGCGGCGGCCTATCTAGCAATCGTGTACCTTTCTTGTTCGCTTCGTAAACAGAATTAGTCGGAAGGGGGCTGTTTGATGTCAGAGATAAGAGAATTAACCCATGAAGATGTCCAAAAGATGGTATCTTCCTACATGAATGCTGAGCACGTTGCCCTGGTGGAAAAGGCCTATCGTTTTGCCGAGGTTTGTCACCACGACCAGCGGCGCAAGTCGGGTGAGCCGTACATTATTCATCCCATCCAGGTAGCGGGAATTTTAGCAAATCTTCAAATGGATCCAGAAACTGTTGCGGCTGGCTACCTGCATGATATTGTTGAGGATACGGGGGCGACCCTGGACGACATTAAGGAACTCTTTGGACCCACCATTGCGATGATTGTCGATGGCGATACCAAGTTAGGGAAGATTCAGTACAAGTCCAACAAGGAACAGATGGCGGCGACTCATCGGAAGCTCCTGCTAGCAATGTCGAAGGATATCCGGGTGATGATTGTGAAGCTGGCGGATCGCCTGCACAATATGCGGACGCTGAAACACCTGCGTCCTGACAAGCAACGCCGGATCTCTAATGAAACGCTGGAAGTTTATGCTCCCATCGCCGACCGGCTAGGGATTAGCACGATTAAGTGGGAATTAGAGGATTTGTCCCTCCGCTACCTTAATCCACAGCAATACTACCGGATTGTCCACCTGATGAACTCCCGGCGGGACCAGCGGGTCGACTCAATCAACCGGTCAATCAAGTTAATCAAGAAGGCCATCAGCGACCTTGACCTCGGTCCGAACGTGGAGATCTATGGGCGGCCGAAGCATATTTACTCGATTTATCGCAAGATGGTGACCCAGCACAAGCAGTTCAGTCAGATTTATGACCTGCTGGCGATCCGGATTGTGGTGGACACGATCAAGGATTGCTATGCCGCTCTCGGTGCTATCCATACAAACTGGAAGCCGATGCCGGGACGGTTTAAGGACTACATTGCCATGCCAAAGGCAAATGGCTACCAGTCCCTCCACACCACCATCATCGGTCCCGAGGGGCGGCCACTAGAAGTTCAGATTCGGACCCACCACATGCACCAGGTGGCCGAGTTTGGGGTGGCCGCTCACTGGGCCTATAAGGAAGGAAAGACCGACGGCGTCCAACAGACTCGCGATAGTCAGAAACTGAACGTGGTTAAGGAAATCCTGGAGATGCGGAGTGAAAGTCAGGGCACTGATGAGTTCATGCAGGGCATCCAGAGCGATATTTTCACTGACAAGGTCTACGCATTTACCCCCAAGGGGGACGTGATTGAGATGCCCAAGGGGGCGGGTCCACTGGACATGGCTTACCAGATCCATACTGAGGTTGGCAACCACACGACCGGGGCGAAGGTTAACGGCCGGATTGTTCCCCTTGACTACGAAATCAAGAACGGGGACATTGTCGATATCTTGACCTCTTCTTCCTCGGCCGGGCCAAGCCGGGACTGGCTGGAGCTGGTTTCAACGCGGCGGGCCCGCAACAAGATTCGGTCCTTTTTCCGTGCCCATGACCGGGAGGAAAATATCGAGCAGGGCCGTCACCTGATTGAAACCGAACTTCGGGAAGCCGGCTATTCTGCGGCGGACCTAATGACGGACGAAAAGTGTGCAGAAGTGGCGAGCCAGCTGCACTACCACTCTGCTGATGATATGTTTGCGGCGCTCGGTTTCGGCGACTTGCCGCCGGTCGGTGTCCGCAACCGCTTCACGGCTGATATCCGGGCCAAGGCGGAAAGCGACCGGCAGGAGGCTGCCGAGAAGGCCCTGCTAGAAGACCACCAGACCCTGCAGAAACCGGATGAGCGGGAAAAACAGAAGCAGGCCAAGGCTTCCAGCGAGGGTATCGTCGTGGAAGGGGTCGATAACCTGCTGGTTCGGCTCAGCCATTGCTGCAACCCGGTTCCCGGTGATGCCATTACCGGCTACATCACCAAGGGCCGTGGAGTTTCCGTCCACCGGGCAGACTGTCCAAACATTCGGGCGGCCCAAAAGAGTGGTCAGAGAATCGTCAGTGTTTACTGGGCTAACCCAGACGGCGATAAGACCAACTACAATGCGGATATTGAGGTCCAGGGCTATAATCGCAACGGGATGTTGAATGACGTTCTGCGGTCGATTAACAACAGTACTAAGTACCTGAACTCGGTTAACGGGAAGGTTGACCATAACAAGATGGTCACCATCAGCCTAACGATTGGTGTGCGGAACCTGCAACAGCTGCAATTAATCATGGATGCTTTGAAGAACATCCGCGACGTTTACGTAGTTAAGCGGGTAATACAGTAGGAGGTGCCCTAATGCGAGTAGTATTACAGAAGGTCAGTCATGCCCAGGTTTCGATTGCCGGTGAGGTCGTCGGCAAGATTGGCAAGGGCTACATGTTACTGGTCGGCTTTGCGCCCGGCGATGGGGATGCGGAACTTGACTACCTGGTTCACAAGATTGTTAACCTCCGGGTCTTTGAGGATGAAAACGGCAAGATGAACCGGGGCCTCAAGGATGTTGATGGGGAGATTCTCTCCGTTTCGCAGTTTACCCTCTACGCGGATACGCGCCACGGTAACCGCCCCGGCTTTACCGACGCGGCCAAGCCTGAAATTGCGGCGCCGCTCTATGAACGCTTTAATGCAAAACTGGCGGCCACTGGCGTGCATGTAGAGACCGGCCATTTTGGTGCCGACATGCAGGTCGACCTGGAAAACGACGGCCCGGTTACGATTATCTATGAAAAGTAAGTGCGAAAAAGGGAGTGGGGCAGAACTAGCTTGTCTAGTTCGTCGCCCCACCCCCGCAAGCACAAACGGCCTCCAGTGTTCGGCTTTGCCCGAGCACTGGAGGCCGTTTGTGTACTGCGCTGTTAATGTTTATCTAAGTAATAGGATTTATATCGCAGTTCCTTTTAAGTCAGTATTGGCTCAAAATCCGGTCAACCGCGGGTCCGTAGCTTTCACCGAAGAGAACTAGGTGCATGCAGAGGTAGTAGAACCGGTACCAGGGCAGGCGGTCATTGATGCCCGGGGTGAACGGGTAGGCCGCGTTGTAAGCGTGGTAGAAGTCCTCGTCAAAGCCGCCAAAGACGGTAGTCATCGCCAGGTCGAATTCCCGGTCGCCGTAAACCGCGTCCGGGTCGATCAGGTAGGGCTCGTGGTCGCCGGCGAACATGAAGTTACCGGCCCAAAGGTCCCCGTGGAGGAGGCTGGCTTTTACATCCCGGCCCTGATAATACTGCTGAAACTGCTTAACCATCTGCTGGAAGTGGTCTTCCCGCCAGCGATTCCAGCGGCCGCGATTCGCGGCGACCTTAACCTCTGGCAGGAGCCGCTGGTTGACGTAGAAATCGGTCCAAGAATTATTCCAGGAGTTGTCCTTCACCAGGGCCTTGGTCTGGTGGTTATCGCCAAAGCCAAACTGGTCGTTGGTCTGCTGGTGCAGCCGTGCCACCGTGCGGCCCAGGTCGGCCTGGCTGCCGGTGCTTTCGTCAAGCCAGTTTAAGACCAGGTAGGCATCCCCGTTGATGTCCCCGTTGTGGAGTGGGGTCGGGGTGTTGACGGCCTGGCCCAGCGCCTTGAGCCCGTTGATTTCGTGCCGGAAGTAGTCGGCCGGGTGGTTAGGCTGGACCTTGATGAAATACCTCTTCCCATCGGCTGTAATCTGATAGGCTTCGTTGATGTCACCACCGCTGACCGGCTGGTAGCTGGTGATGTTTTTGATTGGCAACTGGCTAAACCACTGGTGATTTCTACTCATTTGATCCCGCTCCCTTGCGTAAAGTTTACCTTAATTCTAGGATAGTCGGTGGAAAATGCAAGGCGGTAATCAAGTATTGACTTTCCGGCGGCTGACGAGTACAGTTAGGACTGTAATTAAATATTCGTAGCCATAAATAAAAGAATGCTCGGTACCGGTAGGAGGTCAGCGAGCGGGGATAGTGGGAGCCCGCCAGACGAAGGTCCGATTGACCCTTTTAGGCTGGACAGTTGTCCCGTCAGGAAACTGATGTTATCGTTGAGTTTGATACCAAGGTGGTACCGTGCATGAGCACCCTTGTTTAGTTCAGGGGTGCTTTTTTATTTGGTTACGAGCAGAAGGAGAAGTGGAAGCATGAAGCGGACAAATTATGCTGGATACACTAATGAGCAGCAAGTCGGTCAAGAAGTCGTTTTAAAAGGTTGGGTAGCAAAGCGCCGGAACCTCGGGGGCTTGATTTTTATCGACCTTTGGGACCGGGAAGGCATCGTTCAGCTGGTCTTTAACGAAAAGGAAAACCCGGAAGTATTTAAGGTGGCTAATGCCGTGCGGAACCAGTACGTGCTGGAAGTACACGGGAAAGTTCAATTGCGGGCGGAAAAGGAAATCAACCCAGATATGAAGACGGGGAAGGTCGAAGTCGCTGTTGATGATATCAAGGTGCTGGCTAAGTCCGAAACGACGCCGTTTGACATCACTGATAACGTCGACGCTAGTGAAGACCTGCGGATGAAATACCGCTACCTGGACCTGCGGCGGCCAGAGATGATGAAGAACCTCAAGCTGCGGAGTAAGGTGGCCTCAATCGTCCACAACTACTATGATGGTGAAGGCTTCCTGGACGTTGAAACGCCAGACCTGACCCGGTCAACGCCGGAAGGGGCGCGGGATTACATCGTGCCTTCCCGGGTATACCCAGGCCACTTCTATGCCCTGCCACAGTCACCACAACTGTTTAAGCAGCTGCTGATGGCGGCCGGCGTAGACAAGTACTACCAGCTGGCTCGCTGTTTCCGGGACGAAGACCTGCGGGGGGACCGGCAACCAGAATTTACGCAGATTGATACCGAAATGAGCTTTGCCACGCCAGAAGACATCCAGACGGTCACCGAGGGCCTGATCAAGCGGGTCATGAGGGAAGTTAAGGGGATTAACATCAAGACGCCGTTCCCACGGATGGAATGGCAGGAAGCCATGGATAAGTACGGTTCTGATAAGCCGGATACCCGCTTTGGCATGTTGATCCATGACCTGTCTGATATCGTCAAGGACAGTGACTTTAAGGTCTTCTCCGGAACGGTCGCAAACGGCGGCTTCGTGCGGGCCATCTGTGTACCGGGTGGCGCTGACAAGTACTCCCGGAAGGATATTTCTAAGAAGGAAGACTACATCAAGCGCTATGGTGCCAAGGGCCTGGCCTGGGTTAAGGTGACCGCGGATGGCTACAATGGTCCGGTTGCCAAGTTCTTAAACGACAAGGCCGACCAGATCAACGCCGAAATGGGCGCCAAGGACGGCGACCTGATTCTCTTCGTTGCCGCTAGCTTCCATGTCGTTGCTGATTCTTTGGGTTACCTCCGGCGGGCGATTGCCGAAGAACTCGACATGATTAAACCAGGGCAATGGAATTATCTCTGGGTCGTTAACTGGCCAATGTTTGAATACGACGAAGGCTTTGGCAAGTGGATTGCGGCCCACCACCCATTCACGATGCTGAACGAAGAAGACCTGCACTACTTGGAAGACGGCGAAGACCCACACAAGGCCCACGCCCAGAGTTACGACATCATCCTGAATGGTCAGGAGATCGGTGGGGGTTCCATCCGTATCCACGATCCAAAGGTTCAGGAAAAGGTCCTGAAGGCATTGGGCTACACCAAGGAACGGGCCGAGGCGCGGTTTGGCTTCCTACTGAAGGCGTTGACGATGGGGATGCCGCCTGAGGGTGGACTGGCCTTTGGACTGGACCGCTGGGTAATGCTGCTGGCGGAAGCCGACAACATCCGGGACGTCATCCCATTCCCGAAGAACTCCAAGGCCGTCGAACCACTGACCGCCGCTCCTGGTAAGGTCAGCCAGCAACAGCTCGACGATTTGAAGATCGAATTCGGTGAAGACGTTGATTATAAGCTGGATAATTAAACAAGACTGATATATGAAAGAAGGTCGTCACCTGTTTGCGGGTGATGGCCTTTTTTGTGTGGACTGATTGGGATTTGCGTTTCTCTCTCTTTAACTTTTCTTCCTTGCTATGCCAAAGATGTGGCTGATTCTAAAAACGCTATTATGATATTATTAATATATAAATTTATTACCGTTGTACATAAAGAAAGGACAGCGATTACGAATGAGTAAAAAGATTATTTTGGATTGTGACCCCGGGCATGATGATGCCTTGGCGCTAACGATGGCAGTTGCATCCCCGAAGATTGATCTGCTGGCGGTGACGACCTCGGCGGGAAACCAGACGCCAGACAAGACACTTAATAACGCCATGCGGATGCTCACCTTGCTACACCGGGAGGACATTCCCGTCGCGCAAGGGAACCAAACGCCGCTGGTAAAGCCGCTGGAAACCGCTCCCGAAGTTCACGGGAAGACCGGCCTAGATGGTGCCGATCTGCCTGACCCGGACTTTCAGGTTCAAACGATACCAGCTATTGACCTGATTGCAAAGGTTCTGCGGGAAAGCAATGACAAGGTAACCCTGGTCGTGACCGGTCCGATGACGAATGCTGCTTTATTCCTCCGGGTTTACCCAGACCTTGCTAGGGAAAAAATTGACCAGATTGTCTTTATGGGTGGTGCCATGGGCCTTGGTAACTGGCGGCCATCAGTAGAATTCAACATCTTCGTTGACCCTGAGGCGGCTAAGATTGTGATGAACTTTGGCATTCCGCTGGTGATGGCGCCATTAAACGTAACCCACCAAGCACAGATTATGAAGGATGAGATTGAGCAGATTGGTGAAATTGACAACCCGGTCGGGAAAGCCTTCTATGGCCTGCTCAACTTCTTTGAACAGTATCATGAAAACCCAAAGTGGGGCTTTAAGGGTGCACCACTGCATGATCCATGCACGATTGCCTGGCTGATTGACCCAACCATGTTCAAGTCTGATAAGATGAATGTTGACGTTGAAACGCAGGGTGAACTGACCCGTGGTGAAACGGTTTGTGACTACTACACGCTGACTGATAAGCTGAAGAATACGGAAGTCCTCCTTGGCATTGATCGGGAGAAGTTCATTGATCTAGTCATGACCTCGATTAAGAGTTTCTCTAAATAAGTAGGGCCCCCATAGCCAGGTGCAAATCTAGTTATGGGGGCTTTATTAGTATCAGGGGATTGCCATAATAGCAAGCCATCATTTACAATACAGGTAAAAAGGGATGACTGTGATGACCTACGAAGAACTAACCACTAAAATTATGGAGTGGGCGCACGAACGTAAGATTGATGAAGCGGACCCGCGGGTGGAGTTTATGAAGATGGCGGAAGAACTCGGTGAATTGTCTTCCGCTTACAATAAGCAAAAACGGGCTCAGTTGATCGACAGCATCGGTGACCTGCAGATTGCCTTGCTGATTTTTTCCAAACTTGTCGGCGTTGATCACCATTCTGCCGTGGAGAATGCTTATCGGGAAATTTCGAACCGTCATGGTAAGACGACGGCGGCTGGCGTGTTCATTAAAGAGAGTGACCTCCATGACTAAAGCAGTAAAGTCGCGTCATCAGCTGACCCGGCGCGAACAACTTACCTTTGGCGCGCTCCTCCTACCGCTGAACGTCTTCTTCAAACTGTACTACGCCGATCAGGAGAAGCATGAAACTAAGAAGAGAGAAAGTGATAACTAATGGGTCGTGATGCGCAGAATTTGACTTATACTTTACTGGGAGTGGCATTGATTGCCGGTGGACTTTTTATTAGCGGAAAGTCTATAGCGACAATGGTCAACTTAATCGGTTGCCTTCTAATTTTAGTTTCTTGTATGAATACTACTGATTCGAGTACAAAATGGCGACGTATAATTAACTATGTCTTGATTGCCGGATTTATTGTCTGTATTCTTAGAGATGTGATAAAACTGGCGATATTGTAATGACCTAACTAAGTTTCTAAAAAGGAGGGGACTATAATGAAAATGTACCATGTTGATGCCTTTACCGACCGGCTCTTTGCAGGAAACTCGGCAGCAGTTTGTCTGATGGACCGTTTTCCGGCCGATGCCGTAATGCAGAACATTGCCAGTGAAAACCGCCTATCTGAAACGGCCTACCTAGTGCCAGATGGTGAAGACCGCTACCGTTTACGCTGGTTTACGCCTGGTGGAGAGATTGATCTTTGCGGCCATGCCACCCTGGCTAGTGGCTTTGTCGTCCTGAACTACTGTCGCCACCAGAGTTCGACAATCCATTTTACGACTAAGAGCGGGGAACTGACCGTCAGTGCGGTGGATGGTCACTACCAGATGAGTTTTCCGAGCTATGAACTCAAAGAAGTTCCGGTCTCTGACGCAATGACCGCGGCCTTTGGCGTTAAACCGGTCGCCGCCTACCTCGACCGGGATCTCCTCTGTGTATTGCCAACTGCGGATGCTGTTCGAAACTATCACCCGGACGTCGACCACCTCGCCAAATTGCCGGGGCTCCTCCAAAATATCACGGCAGCCAGTGACGCCCCGCAGTATGACTGTATATCCCGCTGCTTTGCGCCCAAGCTAGCCGTCCTCGAAGACCCGGTCACCGGGAGTGCCCACTGCCAGATTGTCCCGTACTGGGCCCGCCAGCTAGGAAAGAAAGAGGTCACTGCTTTCCAAGCCTCACCGCGGACTGGAACCCTCTACTGTGAAGACGCGGGCAACCGAATCCTGCTTTCTGGTAATGCGGTCCTGTATTCGGTTGGTGAGCTGCAATTGTAGCCATCACGCATTCCTTAACCATAACGAAAAAAAGCTCCCGCCGCAGCGAGAGCTTTTTGTGTACAAACTATTTCAAAACTTTTTTCAAGAATTCCTTAGCCCGATCACTAGTTGGGTGGCTGAAGAATTCCTCGGGAGCACCGGTTTCTTGAATGTAGCCGTCTGCCATGAACCAGATCTGGTCAGCCACTTCCTTGGCAAAGCCCATTTCGTGGGTGACCACCACCATCGTCATTCCGGAATCAGCCAGTCCTTGCATAACGTTCAGCACTTCGTCAACCATTTCCGGGTCGAGGGCGCTGGTCGGTTCGTCAAAGAGCATCACTTCTGGGTCCATCGCTAGCGACCGGGCGATGGCAACCCGCTGCTTTTGACCACCGGAGAGGCTGTCCGGGAAGACGTCCGCTTTATCAGCCAGGCCAACTTTTGTGAGCAGTTCCTTGGCCGTCTTGGTTGCTTCTTCTTCGCTAATTCCCTTGACCTTGATCGGGGCAATCTTGATATTGTCGATTACGGTCATGTTTGGAAAGAGGTTGAAGCCTTGGAAGACCATCCCCATTTTTTCCCGCAGCTCATCGAGTTCCTGGTCTGAAATGTGGGTAAGGTCTTTTCCTTCGAAGAGGACCTTGCCGGCGGTCGGCTTTTCGAGGACGTTCAGGCACCGTAAGAAGGTACTTTTTCCGGCCCCGGACGGTCCGATTACGCAGATTACCTGTCCTTGATCGACTTCTTCCGAAATATCTTTGAGGACTTCAGTGCCGTTGAATTCTTTTTTCAGGTGTTGGATTTCAATCATTTTAGTGGGCATGTTGCATTCTCCCTTCGAAGTAGTTCAGGATTCTCGTCAACGTAAAGGTCAGGATAAAGTAGATCATCATGGTAATGAACAATGGCAGAACCCCCTTGTAGGTATCTGCTTGGACCAACTGGGTCTGGTACATCAATTCGCCGACCCCAATCGTGGAAACAAGTGAACTGTCCTTTAACAGGGTGATGAACTCATTCCCCAGGGCTGGCCAGATGTTGCGCAGGGCTTGTGGCAGGACGATGAAGCGGAAAGTCTGCTTCTTCGTCATCCCCAAGCTCCGGGCCGCCTCAGTCTGACCGATTGGCAGAGACTGAATTCCGGAACGGATAACCTCGGCGACGTAGGCTCCGGAGTTGACGGATACGGCGATGATCCCGGCAACGAGGGCTGGCATCGACTGGATAATGGCCCCAATTCCGAAGTAGACGAACATAATCTGAACCAGCATTGGTGTTCCCCGAATAAATTCGATGTAGCAGATGGCAATTCCATGGAGGAGCTTGCTCTGGGACAACCGCATCAGTGCGAAGAGGGTCCCGAGCAGGAAACCGAAGATTACGGAGATTACGGTGATGATCAGCGTGTATTCAACCCCCTTGGCGAAGAAGGTCCAGTAGCTAGCCACGGTGTTAGACTTCTTGTAAGACTTCATGTACTTAGCGGCTTGGGGAATCCACTTCTTGTTGACCAAGTCTTCCTTATTAATCTTAGCCACGGTTTGGTTAGCAGCTGCTTCAAGGGACTTATCACCCTTTGGGAAGGCCATTGCAATTCCACCAGACTGAATCTTGATGTGGGAGTTAATCGCCATCAGGTTGGAATTGTTGTTAGCATAAGCCTTCGCGGTTGCTTCGTCCATCAGGACCCCTTCAACCTTATGCGACTGGAGGGCTAAGACCAGTGAAGGAATCTTAGCGAGTCCCTTTTCTTGAACATTTGGAATGTTTTCTTTGACAAGATTATATTCCATTGCCCCGTTTTGGGCGCCGACTTTCTTGCCGGTGAAATCCTTGGTTGACTTGTACTTATTCCGATCAGCCTTATTGATCAGGAATAACTTGTGACCTGCGTAGTAGGGGTCAGAGAAGTCAACGCTCTTTTTCCGTTCAGGGGTGATGTTCATCCCGGCAATAACGGTGTCGACCTTATGGGATTCCAACGCAACCAGGAGGGAGTCGAAGTCCATGTTCTTGATCACGAGCTTAACACCGAGGTCCTTGGCAAACTGCTTGGCAACGTCCATTTCAAAACCAACGTATTCGGTTTTGCCGTTCTTCTTGGTAGTAAATTCGTATGGCGGGTAGTCAGCACTGGTCCCGACGACCAGGGTTCCCTTCTGCTTGATCCGCTGTACCGAGTCATCAGTAGCCGCTGAATTGGTTGCATCGGAGCTCGCACTGCTACTCGAGCTGGTGGCAGCGGCGAATGCGTTCAGGGGGGCGATGACCAGTGAAACACAGAGGATGACTAGCATTAGCAATGGTTTCAAGTGCTTCATAAATCAATTACTCCTTTTCAATTAGTATTCTCAAATAATAACTGTAAATGAATATACACCTTCGTAACTATTTATGCAATACTTTTCTCTAAATTAGTATAAATATTCATTAGAAAGGTATCATCAATCTGACGGTTGATTTTGTTTCTTCATTAAAGTAGTGGCAAAAGCGGGCTAACCGCTCTCCAAATTAGGAAATCTCTGAAAAGAAACATTGACACTAACCGGCTTATTAGGTACAATATTTTTTGTAGTGAAAGGCTGCGATGGCCTTGTTACGTAACTTTAAGCTCGGAGGGAGGGAATCAACATGTCAAAAACAGTCGTTCGTAAGAATGAATCTTTAGACGACGCTCTTCGACGCTTTAAACGTTCAGTTTCGCGCAATGGAACATTGCAGGAATACCGGAAGCGGGAATTCTACGAAAAGCCAAGTGTAAAACGCAAGTTGAAATCTGAAGCGGCACGGAAGCGCAAGAACAAGCGTGGTCGTCGTTACTAAAACGAATGCTCCTACCTTTCCCGGTGGGAGCTTTTTTGTTCAGTATTATAGGAGATGGATAGAATGAGCTTACTACAGGATTTAACGAGTGACATGGTTAGTGCAATGAAGAGTCGGGATAAGGAAACCCTGGCGGTGGTCCGGATGCTTAAAGCAGCTGTCCAGAACGCCCAGATTGAAGCCGGGCATGACTTAACACCCGACGAAGAAGTGGCAGTAATGTCCCGGGAATACAAGCAGCGGAAGGAATCCTTAGCTGAATTTGAGAAAGCTGGTCGCCAAGACCTGGTTGATAAAACTAACCATGAATTAACGGTGGTAGAAAAGTACCTGCCAAAGCAGCTGTCCGCTGATGATGTGAATAAGATTGTTCAGGAAACCATTGCGGCGGCTGGCGCTTCAAGCATGAAGGATTTTGGTAAGGTTATGGGCGCTGTCATGCCAAAGGTTAAGGGACAGGCGGATGGCAAGGTGGTTAACCAGGCCGTCAAGGCAGCCTTGAGCAGCAACTAACCCGTTTTCTGGCCGTTAGAGGGGGGAATTAAAATGTGCACTTCAATTTTATACAATGCGGGTGACCACTACTTTGGTCGAAATTTGGACTTAGAAGTTTCGTTTGGTCAGGAAGTAGTGGTGACGCCGCGGAACTACCAATTCAACTTCCGGCAGGTACCATCAATGGGGCACCACTATGCAATCATTGGGATGGCCCTGGTGAAGGATAACTATCCATTATACTTTGATGGGGCCAACGAAGAGGGGCTGGGGATGGCCGGCCTGAACTTTGACGGACCAGCCCACTACTTCCCGTTGGAAGAGGGTAAGGACAACGTTTCCCCCTTTGAATTTATCCCGTACATCCTGGGGCAGTGTAAGAATGTTGCCGAAGCCAGGGTGATCTTAAAGAAGCTCAACCTCGTCAACATCAACTTTTCTGACCAGTTGCAACTTTCACCACTGCACTGGCTGATTGCTGATCGGTCTGGAAAGTCCATTGTGGTTGAATCAACGGTTACTGGCCTGCACGTCTATGATAATCCGGTCAATGTTTTGACTAATAATCCAGAATTTCCTGGCCAGCTGACTAACCTGGCTAATTATCAGGGAATAGCCCCAACAACTCCACCTAACCAGCTGGCACCAGGCGTGAACCTGGCGGTATATAGTCGGGGCCTTGGCTCCCATATGCTGCCAGGAGGGATGGACTCCGCAAGCCGGTTCGTTAAGGAAGTTTTTACCCTGCACCACGCTCCAACAGGCAAAAACGAGTTGGAGAACGTTACTAACTATTTCCATTGCCTGCACGCCGTTGAGCAGCAGGAAGGGTTAGACGAAGTGGCACCCGGAAAGTTTGAAACCACCATTTACTCGGATGGGATTAATTTATCAACCGGGACTTTCTATTACACAACCTACCAGAATAACCAAATTAATGCGGTTCAGCTGCACCACGCAGATTTGAATTGCCAGGAGTTAGCGCTGTTCCCATTGCAAACGGAGCAAGTGTTGCATTTCCAAAACTAATAAGTAATGGAATTTAGAATACTTTATTAAATACTTCTAACGTGGAAATTATTGACACACAGCCAGTCGTTAGAAAGTATAAACGGGCCTCCAGAGTTCGGCTTTACCGAGCACTGGAGGCCCGTTTGTGTACTGCACTTTGATTATTGTCCACTTTCCAAAGTGGAGTTCCTTTAGGTATAAAATAGCTAGGCGGCTAAACGCTGCTTAATTGATTTTTATACAAAAATAGTAGAAAATAACGCATAAATAAAACTTTTTGGCAAAAACTCTTGATATATATTCACATTCAGTGTATATTGATTTCAATTAATAAATATACAAAAATATGAATGGAGACGATTGTTATGGCAAAGGAAAAGATTGTGTTAGCTTACTCAGGAGGTCTGGACACCTCAGTCGCGATTGCGTGGCTGATGAATAAGGGTTACGACGTGATTGCCTGCTGTATTGACGTTGGTGAAGGATTAGACCTGGATGCGATTCAGCAAAAGGCAGCCGCAATCGGTGCGTGGAAGTCGGTAGTGATTGACGCTAAACGTGACTTTGCCGAACAATTTGTTTTACCCGCTCTGCAGGTTCATGCAATGTATGAGCAAAAATATCCATTAGTTTCCGCGCTTTCCCGGCCGTTGATTGTGCAAAAACTGGTCGGGGTAGCAAAAGAGTACGGAGCAACGGCGATCGCTCATGGTTGTACCGGGAAGGGAAATGACCAGGTCCGGTTTGAAGCAGGGATTCACGCCCTGGCTCCCGAGATGAAGATTGAGGACCCTATCCGGGACTGGCACTGGTCACGGGAAGAGGAAATCCAGTACGCTAAGGATAACAACATCCCGGTACCGATTACCAAGGCGAGCCCGTACTCAATTGACCAGAACTTATGGGGGCGGGCCAATGAATGCGGAATCTTGGAAGACCCGTGGGTCGCTGCGCCAGAAGATGCTTACGAGCGGACAACTCCAATCGAAGATACGCCTGACCAGCCAACGGTGATGGAGATTACCTTTAAAGAAGGGGTTCCAACCGCGCTTGATGGTGAAGAATTGCCATTGGACCAACTGATTATGAAGCTCGACAAGGTTGCCGGTGAGAACGGGATTGGGCGGATTGATCACGTGGAAAATCGGCTCGTTGGAATCAAGTCACGGGAAATTTATGAGTGCCCTGCTGCTACCGTGTTGCTGGCCGCACACAAGGATGTGGAAGACCTGACCCAGGAGCGGGAAGTCGCTCATTTTAAGCCGACCGTGGAATTAAAGATGAACGAGCTGATTTATAATGGACTCTGGTATTCACCGCTGATGAAGGCCCTGGTTGCCTTCTTGGAGGAAACGCAAAAGGTTGTCAACGGGGTTGTCCGGGTCAAGCTCTTCAAGGGCAACGTCATCTGCGAGGGGCGGAAGTCAGCCAACTCGCTTTATGACAAGAACCTGGCAACCTACACGTCCGCTGATGAATTTGACCAGGAAGCCGCTACTGGCTTTATCAAACTCTGGGAGCTGCCTGACAAGGTTTATGCCCAGGTCCAGGAAAAGGCCCAGGCAAAGAAGGGAGCGTCGGCCGATGCCCATTAAAAAGATGTGGGGTGGCCGGTTTGAAGAGGCTGGTGACCAGTTAGTCGATCAGTTTGGGGCTTCGATTTCCTTTGACCAGGAAATGGCTAAGGAGGATATTATGGGTTCGCTGGCCCACGTCAAGATGCTCAAGGCAACCCAAATTTTAACGCCCCAGGACGCCGATCAAATCATTGCCGGCCTGCAAGAGCTGGCGGTTGAACTAGCCGATCACGGCCTCCCCTTTGACGTAGAAAATGAAGATATTCATATGAATATTGAGGCCCTTTTAACTGCCAAAATTGGACCAGTCGCAGGGAAATTGCATACCGGGCGGAGCAGGAATGACCAGGTAGCTACCGACTTTCACCTGTACGTCAAGGAGCGGCTACCCCAGGTGATTGGCGCACTCAAGGATTTACAGGCCGCCCTGGTTAAGCAGGCGGAGCAGAACGTGGAAACCGTGATGCCCGGTTACACCCACATGCAGCACGCCCAGCCAATTTCATATGGTCACTACCTGATGGCTTACTTCCAAATGTTTCAGCGGGACGTTGAACGGTTTCAGTTCAACCAGCAGCATACCGACCTATCACCGCTGGGAGCCGCTGCACTGGCCGGAACGACTTTCCCGATTGACCGAGAAATGACGGCGCACCTCCTGGGCTTTAGTGCGCCGTATGCAAATTCCCTGGATGCCGTCAGCGACCGGGACTTTGCACTGGAATTTCTGAGCAACGCCAGCATTTTGATGGTTCACCTGTCGCGGTTGTGCGAGGAATTGATTTACTGGTGCAGCTATGAGTTCGGCTATCTTGAGCTGGCCGATGCGTACTCGACCGGCAGTTCAATTATGCCGCAGAAAAAGAATCCCGACATGGCAGAATTGATCCGGGGAAAAAGCGGCCGGGTCTTTGGCAGCCTGACCGGTCTGCTGACGGTGATGAAGGGGTTGCCACTAGCCTACAACAAGGACATGCAGGAGGATAAGGAGGGGGTCTTTGATGCTGTCAAGACAATCCTCCCGTCCTTAAAGGTAATGACCGGGATGATTGCGACCCTCCAGGTCAACAAGGAAAAAATGGCCCAGGCGACCCACCACGATTTTTCCAACGCGACCGAATTAGCTGACTACTTGGCAACCAAGGGGATTCCCTTCCGGCGCGCCCATGAGATCGTGGGGGAGCTGGTCTTGAAGGGCTTAAAGACCGGTACCGACCTGGCTGATATTCCGCTGGCGGAGTTCCAACAGATCGATTCGCGGGTCGAAGAAGACGTTTATACCGTCCTCAAACCAACAGTGGCGGTCGAACGGCGGAACTCAGCTGGTGGGACCGGCTTTGCTCAGGTTCGCCAGCAAATTAAAGCAGCTCAAGAAATTTTGCAACAATAGTTAAAGAAGGGGAAGGATTGGCTTGGCGATTCCTTTCTCATCGATGCGCGGCTAGCCTGTGGGGCAAATGGTGATGTTTGACCTGCCAGCCAGTTACTGCGCATAACAGCGGCACCTGAAAAACAAGGAGGATGGGGTTGATTCCCAGCCTCCTTTTTGCTGTTATGTCAACGGAAAGCTATGATATAATCAACTTGGTAAAAGAACGAATTAAATTTAATAAAGGAGAATAGTGTAGTTTGGCAGAAAACACACAAGAATACGAACAAGTTTTTCAAATTGACCAACCAGAAGTAGAAGTTGGCATTCTCGGCCCCCAAGACAAGTTTGTCAGTCTCTTTGAACAGGGGATGGACGTTACGGTCAACCCCTTTGGCAGCGACTTACAGGTTCGTGGCCGGGAGGAGGACGTCAAATTAACGATCGACGTCTTTCATGCCCTGGTTGGTCTTCTTCAACAGGGGATTCACCTCCATAGCACTGACATCGTAAGCGCAATGAAGATGGCTCACCGGGGAACGTTGGAGTATTTTGCGGACCTGTATAGTGAAATCATTATTAAGGACCGGAAAGGCCAAGCAATCCGGGTGAAGAATTTTGGCCAGCGCCAATATGTTAATGCCATTAAACACAACGATATCACCTTTGGGATTGGTCCTGCCGGAACTGGGAAAACCTACCTGGCCGTTGCGATGGCGGTGGCCGCCCTTAAACGGGGAGAGGTTGAACGGATTATCGTGACCCGGCCGGCAGTGGAAGCGGGAGAGAGCCTGGGGTTCTTGCCTGGTGACCTGCAAGAAAAGGTGGACCCCTACCTGCGTCCTATTTATGACGCACTGAACGCGATTTTAGGGGCTGACCACACCCAACGCCTGATGGAGCGGGGGATTATTGAAATTGCTCCCCTGGCGTATATGCGGGGACGGACGCTGGACGGGGCCTTTGTGATCTTAGATGAAGCCCAAAACACTACCAACGCCCAAATGAAGATGTTTTTGACCCGGCTCGGTTTTGGCTCCAAGATGGTGATCAATGGGGATGTTTCCCAGATTGACTTGAAGCATGGGGTGCGGAGTGGTCTGGTCAGTGCCCAACGGATTCTCAAGGACATTCAGTCGATTCAGTTTGTCCGTTTCGGGGCGGAAGACGTAGTTCGGCACCCGGTAGTTGCCCGGATTATCACCGCCTATGAGGAGCAGACGACGCGCAAACAAGCGAAGGAGGAAGAGTAGTGGACCTGACGATATACGATGAAACTGACGGACAGGTAAGCCCAGCCCAGCTCGCCCTGGTGCGGGATGTTTTGCAATTTGCGGCCCGCCAACTATCCTTAGAAGACAGTACTGAAATGTCGGTAACGATGATGACTAATCCGGCAATTCGCAAGCTCAACCAGCAGTACCGTGGCGTAGATCGGGCGACGGATGTCTTGAGCTTTGCGGCCGAAGAAAGTGGCGATGAAACACCGATTATCATGGATCCTGAGCTGGCAGCCGAGCTTCCGGAGAACCTGGGCGACCTCTTCGTCTCGATTGATAAGGTCGAAGAACAAGCCAAATTCCTTGGTCATTCCGTCGACCGGGAACTGGGCTTTTTAGTTGTCCATGGCTTCCTTCACCTGAACGGTTATGATCATGAAAAGCCAGCCGATGAGCAGCGGATGTTTGACCTACAACGGGAGATCTTAGATGAATATGGACTCCAAAGATAAGCACCAGGTTGGCAAGAACTACCATCTATACCAGGCAATGGCCCATGCAACTGCTGGGATCGTTACAATGGTGCGTGAAGAGCGGAATATGCGATTTCATGTGCTAGCGGCGGTAGTGGCCCTGCTATTGGGATGGTGGTTTCGGATCAGCAGCAATGACTGGCTATGGTTGCTCCTGGTGATTTTTCTGGTGTTTGCTGCTGAATTTTTAAACACGGTTACGGAGGCTGTGACGGACGTCATGGTTAACCACCAGTATAATGTAGATGTTAAGAAAGCCAAGGACGTGGCTGCGGGCGGGGTCCTGCTAGCGGCCTGTTTCGCGGTAGTGGTGGGGCTGATTATCTTTGGACCCCACCTGGTAGACTTAGTAAGATAGGAGTAAAAATGGATAATCCAAACTATAAATCAGGTTTTGTTGCCTTGATTGGCCGGCCCAACGTTGGGAAGTCAACCCTGCTAAACTACATCGTGGGCCAAAAGGTGGCCATTATGAGCAACGTTGCTCAGACGACCCGGAATAAGATCCAGGGGATCTATACGAGTAAGGATGCGCAGATCATCTTTATTGATACTCCTGGGGTTCATAAGCCGGCAACGAAGCTGGGGGACTTTATGGAACGCTCCACGTTGTCGGCCCTTGATGAAGTCGACGCCATTGTATACGTGGTGAGCGCGACCGAAAAGCGGGGACCCGGCGATAACTTTATTATCGAGCGCCTCAAACAGGTCCAGCAGCCTATCTATCTGGTTGTCAATAAGATTGACCAGGTACACCCTAACGACCTGCCAGAAATCGTGGATCAGTATAAGGAGGCGTTGCCATTTAAGGGGATTATCCCGGTATCGGCCCTGCAGGGGAATAACGTCAATGAATTAATTAATGAACTGGTAGCCGGTTTACCGAACGGTCCGCAGTACTACCCAGCCGACCAAATTTCCGACCACCCAGAACGCTTTGTGATTGCCGAGATGATTCGGGAAAAGGTCTTCATGTTGACCCGGGATGAAGTTCCGCACTCCGTTGCAGTGGACGTCACCTCGATTCAGCGGGAAGATGCAGAGCACGTTCACATTTCGGCGAACATCGTGGTGGAACGCCCCGGCCAAAAGGGGATTATCATTGGGAAAAAGGGGCAGATGCTCAAGAAAATTGGGACACTGGCCCGCCAAGATATTGAACGACTCCTTGGTGACCGGGTATTCCTGCAATTATGGGTCAAAGTTGTTCCAAAATGGCGGGATAAATCTGCCATGCTCAAAGACTATGGCTACCGGAATAAGGACTACTAACTGCTGAGAAAGGAGCGATTGCGTGGCCCGGGAAACAACAGACTTTCGGGGAATTATCATCTACCGGCGTGACTACCGCGAACGTGACCTCCTAATCAAAATTTTGACAGACCGGATTGGCCCCGCAATGTTCTACGTTCGGGACGCCAAGAAACGCGGCTTTCGGCTAGCCAGTGACATCCTGCCGTTTACTCATGGAAGCTATATTGGTTCGCTGGATGATCACGGTCTTAGCTTTATCAATACTGCAAGTGAGACCCACCAGTACCAGCACATTGCCGGGGATTTAAGCAGGAACGCCTATGCTACTTATATCCTGGCCTTGGTTGACCATGCCTTCACGGACGGGCAGCCACTGGGCGGCTGGTTTGACCAGGTGGCGGCTGCCCTGGCCCTTATCGACCGGGGACAGGACGAGCAGGTGGTAACCAACGTTATTGAGACGCAGTTGCTTACTGTTTTCGGGGTGGCGCCAACCTGGGACCGTTGCGTAATCTGCGGACGGGCAGACCGGCCGTTGGACTTTTCGGAGCAGTATGGGGGGATGCTGTGCAACCGTCACTGGCACCTTGACCCCCACCGCTTTCACCTGGACCGGCGAACCGTGTACTACCTGCAACAGTTTGCCCAGCTTAACCTGCAGCGGGTCAATAATATCAAAATCAACCCGGTTACTAAGCTGCGCCTCCAGACAGTCCTTGATACCATTTATGATGACCAGGTGGGACTGCGCCTGAAGAGCAAGCGTTTTATCCAGCAGATGCACCGCCTGGAGCAAAAAATGGGGAATTTAACTGCGGGTGATTGACAAGCCCAGAAAAGTTTTCTATTATAAAACGTGTTTATTGGTAACACTTAATTGAATAAGTCCGGCGATGACGGAGAAGAGCAATGACCGGTCCTGCCCAGCGAACGGGGGAAAGTGTGAGCCTCGTGAGGATAGTCATTGGGTGGCCCTCTAGCAGCCAATTGAACTAAGCTGTTTTGCAGAAGTGCAAAAAAGCAGGGTGGAACCGCGAATTAATTTCGTCCCTGTGGTTACGGATTTCGTAACTACGGGGATTTTTTATTTATGAAGGGAAGTATTCAGATGACGACAAAGAAGCTAACTGTTCAAGAAATCATCTTCACGCTCGAGCAATATTGGGCTAAGCAGGGCTGTATGTTGATGCAGGCCTATGACAATGAAAAGGGTGCCGGGACCATGAGCCCCTACACCTTTTTACGGGCAATCGGTCCTGAACCATGGAACGCTGCCTACGTGGAACCATCCCGGCGGCCTGCCGATGGACGGTACGGCGAAAACCCGAACCGTTTGTACCAGCACCACCAGTTTCAGGTAATCATGAAGCCTTCACCGGATAACATTCAGGACTTGTACCTGGGAAGTCTTAAGGAACTGGGGATTGACCCCTTGGAACACGATATCCGCTTCGTCGAAGACAACTGGGAAAACCCATCAATGGGGTGTGCCGGTGTTGGTTGGGAGATCTGGCTGGACGGAATGGAAATTACCCAGTTCACCTATTTCCAAGTGGTCGGTGAACTGCCGATGAGCCCAGTAGCATCCGAAGTTACCTACGGTTTGGAACGTTTAGCTGAGTATATCCAAAACGTAGATTCCGTTTACGACTTGGAATGGGCCGATGGGGTTCTTTATGGTGATATTTTCAAGGAACCGGAATATGAACACTCCAAGTATGCCTTTGAAGAAAGCAACCAGGACATGCTTTTGGCAGCCTTTAACGACTACGAACGTGAAGCAAAGCGCCTGATCAAGCTTGGCCTGGTCCACCCGGCATACGACTACGTATTAAAGTGCAGCCATACCTTTAACCTGCTCGATGCCCGGGGAGCCGTGTCGGTTACGGAACGGGCCGGCTACCTGCACCGGATCCGGATTATGGCGAAGTCAATCGCAAAGGCCTTCGTTGAAGAACGGCGGAAGCGGGGCTTCCCACTGATCCATGATGAACAGCTTCGGCAGAAAACATTAGCGGAATATACCAAGAAGGCAGAAAAGGCGAAAGAACGGGCAGCTAAGCAGGCGGCCAAGAAGGCTAAGAAGGGGGACAAGTAACATGGCAAATTCATACTTACTTGAAGTCGGGGTCGAGGAAATGCCGGCCCACGTGGTAACACCAAGTATTAAACAGTTGCACCAGCGGGTGGCTGACTACCTCAAGGAAGAACGGATCAGCTTTGACGAGATTCAGGAGTTCGCAACCCCCCGGCGGTTAGCCCTGCTGATTCGGGGCTTAGCTGATAAGCAGCCGGACGTTGACGAGACCGTCAAGGGGCCAGCCAAGAAAATCGCCCAGGATAGCGATGGCAACTGGACTAAGGCCGCCATCGGTTTTACCCGGGGACAGGGGGCCACGGTTGATGATATTGAGTTTAGGGAAGTGAAGGGCGAAGAATACGTCTTTGTTGAAAAGCACATTGTCGGGAAGCCGGTTGCTGAAGTGATGACGGGCCTCCCAAATGTCATCACCGCGATGAATTTCCCTACCCTGATGAAGTGGGGGTACAACAACCTGCAGTTTATCCGGCCGATTCGCTGGCTGGTTTCACTCCTGAACGACCGAGTAGTTCCCTTCAGCATCCTAGACGTTGCCGCCGGTCGAACTACCCGTGGTCACCGTTTCCTGGGGCATGACATTGAATTAGCAACTGCTGAGGACTACGAAGCGGAATTGGAAAAGGAGTTCGTGATTGTGGACCCACTGCGGCGCAAGAAGGTCATCAGTGACCAAATTGACGCCATTGTGGAAGAACATGATTGGGTAATCGATAAAGACCCCGACCTATTAGAAGAGGTTACTAACCTGGTAGAATGGCCGACGGCGTTTGCCGGATCCTTTGATAAGAAGTACCTGGTACTGCCGGATGAAGTGCTAATTACTTCAATGAAGGATAACCAGCGCTTCTTCTACCTGCGTGACCACCAGGGCAAGCTGTTGCCAAACTTCATTGCTGTCCGCAACGGGAATAAGGAATACCTTGAGAATATCATCAAGGGGAATGAACGGGTCCTGGTTCCGCGACTGGAAGATGCTAAATTCTTCTATGAAGAGGACCAAAAACTGACGATTGACCAGTACATTGACCGCCTCAAGAAGGTTAGCTTCCACGATAAGATTAGTTCAATGTACGATAAGATGCAGCGGGTTGCGGTAATCGCCCAGTTGCTTGGGAAGCGCCTGAACTTGTCTGCTGCCGAGTTAGCGGACCTTGACCGGGCTGCCCACATTTACAAGTTTGACCTGACGACCCAGATGGTCGGTGAGTTTGCGGAATTGCAGGGAGTAATGGGCGAAATTTACGCCAAGCTCTTTGGTGAAAAGGACGATGTCGCTGCGGCTATCCGGGAACACTACATGCCAATCTCCGCGGAAGGTAACTTGCCAGCTACTAAGCTGGGGGCCATCCTGGCAATTGCGGACAAGCTGGATAGCATTCTTAGCTTCTTTGCCGTGGACATGATCCCATCCGGTTCTAATGACCCCTATGCATTGCGGCGGCAAGCATTTGGAATTGTCCGGATTATCAACGACCGCGGTTGGCACCTTTCCTTGCTGGGAATTCAACCAGTCCTCATTAAGGCCTTTGCTGACTCCGACATTGCAATTGACTTTGATTTGACGAAGAATGCGCCCGCCGTACGGACCTTCTTCCTGGACCGGCTCAAGCAGTTCTTTAGCGGTCGTCGCTTGCGGCATGATATTATTGATGCCGTTACCGATACGGAAAATGACGACATTGAAACGGTTTTTGAAGCCGCAGCGGCAATCGATGAACACAAGGAAGACGCCGACTTTAAGGATGCGGTCGAGGCCCTGACACGGGTATTGCGGATTAGCAAGAAGGGCCACCAGGACCTGGCTGCCCGGGTTGACCCGAGCCTCTTTGAGAATCCTTCTGAAAAGAAACTGTACACGGCGGTAAATGAGGTTGCTGCTGGTGCCGCTAACCGGACCGTAGCAGAAAACTTTGCTGAACTGCGCCAATTAGCGCCAGTGATCACCGAATACTTCGATGAAAACATGATTATGGATAAGAACGAGGCCGTACGGAATAACCGGTTAGCCCAGTTGGCAATCATCGCGCGGCTTGCCCGGGTCATGGGGAACTTGAATGATTTAATCGTTAAGTAGTGCTTTTTGATTGTTTTCCAGCTGCCTTGTGGTATCATATATATTAAGTGAATTATGGCTAGATAAGTAAAGGAGGGTCGCATTCCGTTGGGTTGCGGCCTTTCGTTACTGTTCACAGGTTAACTAAATGGGGTGGTTCAATGGCAAGAATACCGCGGGCGGTAATCGATGAGGTGCGTAATTCAGTTGATATTGTTGACGTAATTGGCCGCTATGTTCAACTAAAAAAGGCCGGCAAAAACTTTACCGGGCTCTGTCCATTTCACAATGAGCAGACCCCGTCGTTTTCGGTTAACGCGGAGAAGCAGTATTATCATTGTTTTGGTTGCGGCCGGAGCGGCAATGTTTTCCAGTTCTTGATGGACTACCAGCACATTGACTTTGTGGAGGCCGTGGCAGCAGTTGCTAAGGATGCCGGAATTAGCCTGCCTGAGCAATATGTTCAGTCGAGCAACCGTCCAGCAGCTCCAGTCGATAGTGAAACCGGGCAGTTGATCCAGCTCCACCAGAAGGCGGCGGAACTATACCACTATATCCTGGTAGGTACCCCCGCGGGAGAGGCTGGTTTGCACTATTTGACTCGCCGGGGTGTTTCCCGGGAGCTGATTGATCAATTTCAGCTGGGGTTCGCGCCGGAACAGCAGGTGTTAAAAGCGTATTGCGACAAGGAAAAGCTGGATTACCAGCTCTTGCGCAAGTCCGGCTTGTTCACTGAGGACCGTGAAGGCCAGCTCCACGACCGTTTTGCCAACCGGGTGATGTACCCGATCAAGAACCGTCGTGGTCAGGTAATTGCCTTTTCTGGGCGCCTGCTCAGTACGGCTAACACTGACCTGCCCAAGTACCTCAACAGCCCGGAAACACCAATCTTTAACAAGCGGCGGACACTCTTTAATCTGGATGTGGCGCGCAAGGTGGCCCGCCAAGACGGAAAGCTGTACCTGTTTGAAGGGTTCATGGACGTTATTTCAGCTTTTGGTGCTGGGATTCAGGGCGGCGTGGCCTCGATGGGAACCAGCTTTACCGAAGAACAGGTGGGGACGATCCACCGGACGACTACCCAGTTAGATATTTGTTATGACGGTGATAGCGCGGGGCAAAACGCAATCGACCGGGCTATCAAGTTGGTAGAAAGTCAGCAGACCGGGAACCTCCAGGTACGGGTAGTCCAACTGCCAGCTGGGATTGATCCGGACGAGTATGTTCAGCGCTTTGGGCCTGAGAAGTTTCGGCAGTACCTGGCTAGCCAGGAGGAAACGACGTTTGACTTTTACCTGCGCTTTTTGCGGCAGGGACGCAATCTGGACCAGCAGGGCGAACGAATGGACTATTTAAACCAGGTCCTGAAAGTGATTGCGACGGTGCCGACCCCGCTGGAAGAGGATTTGTACCTGAGCAAACTGGCCCAGGAATTTTCTCTTGATAAGGCCGCGTTGCAAAGTCAACTAGCCCAGGTGCGGGCGCACACTGGAATTCGTCAGCCGCGGCCAACTCCCGGCCAGCAAAATCAGCTGACTAGCCAGTCCCCAGCTGCGGTTGTTGAGTCCCGGCCGCAGGTAAAGATCAGCCGGGCAGAGTTAGCAGAACAGATGCTCCTGTACTATATGTTGCATAGTCAGGAGGTTTGGGCGCACGTAACTGCAACCGCTGGCTTCCACTTTGTTCATGAGCGTTACCAAACCCTGTACCTGCTGGCGGCTAGTTATTTTACTGAGCATGGCGATTACTCGGTAGCGGACTTCCTTAATTACCTGAACGAGGATGAACTGCGGACAACACTGAGCCAGATTGAACAGCTGCGGGTCAATCCGGCCGTGCAAATGCCGGTTATTGATGACTGTATGCACATCATCACCCGGCAGACGCCACTGGATGATCAAATTAATCAGGTTCAAAAGCAGCTGCGGGAAGCCAATACTTTGAACAATACTGAACTGGTAATGAAATTGACGGTTAAATTGGTGGATTTGTTAAAAGAACAGCAACAGTATAAAGCAGAGGAGACTAATTAATATGGCAAAGAGTAAGAAGAAAGACCTTGTTATTTCTAATAGCGAAGATTTTGACCAACAAGAATACGATACTGCTGTTGGTAAATTGATTCGCCAGTACAAAAAGCAAAAGGAAATCCAATACGATGTGCTGACGGACAAACTTGCCAAGCCGTACGAACTGAACGCGGATGGTATTGACAACCTCCTCCAAAACGTTGAAGATGCCGGGATCAGTGTGGTTGATGCCAATGGTGACCCTGATCCACGGGCATTGAAGGCAACCGAAAAACTTTCCCAAAATGCGATGGAGGATACGTCCGCACCGACCGGTGTCAAGATTAACGACCCCGTTCGGATGTACCTCAAGGAGATTGGTCGGGTCAACCTGCTGACGGCTGATGAAGAAGTTAAGCTCGCCCTCCGGATTGAACAGGGGGATGAGGTCGCTAAGCAACAGCTGGCAGAAGCAAACCTGCGGCTGGTGGTCTCCATTGCCAAGCGTTACGTCGGTCGGGGAATGCAGTTCCTAGACCTGATTCAGGAAGGGAACATGGGGCTGATGAAGGCCGTCGAGAAGTTCGACTACCGGCGGGGCTTTAAGTTTTCCACTTACGCTACCTGGTGGATCCGCCAGGCGATTACCCGGGCGATTGCCGACCAGGCGCGGACAATTCGGATTCCGGTTCACATGGTGGAAACGATTAACAAGCTAATCCGGATTCAGCGGCAGCTCCTGCAGGACCTCGGTCGGGAACCATTGCCAGAGGAAATCGGGGCAGAGATGGACATGCCAACGGAAAAGGTTCGTAACATCCTCAAGATTGCCCAGGAACCGGTTTCGCTGGAAACGCCGATTGGCGAAGAGGATGACTCCCACCTGGGCGACTTTATCGAGGACCAGGATGCGACGAGTCCAGCTGACCACGCGGCTTACGAAATGATGAAGAAGCAGTTGGAAAATGTCCTGGATACTTTAACCGACCGGGAAGAAAACGTCCTGCGGCTACGTTTTGGTCTTGACGACGGGCGGACCCGGACCTTGGAAGAAGTTGGGAAGGTCTTCGGTGTTACCCGGGAACGGATTCGGCAAATTGAAGCGAAGGCTTTGCGGAAGCTGCGTCACCCATCTCGTTCTAAGCAGCTAAAGGACTTTTTAGAGTAGTCCCTACTAAACTAAATACGGATTATTTCCCTAAGCACGTTAAATTTTTAACAATTTAGCGTGCTTTTTTACAATAATTAAAATTAAATTAACGAATTATTAAAAACTTCTTGACGAAAATTTATTCGAATAATAAAATTATTTAAGTAAAGTTGTTATTGCTTAGAGACAGAGAGGGAGTTGCAGTATGCCTGAATTATCAACGGATTTATACGGAACTATTAGCCATAAGCTGGACGCCTTACAACCATCTGGGATTCGTGCTTTCGATAAGGAAGTTTCACGGATTCCGGGAATTATTAAGCTGACCGTGGGTGAACCGGATTTTAACACACCGGAACACGTCAAGCAGGCGGCAATCAAGAGTATTCAAAATGATGATTCGCACTACGCGCCACAGGCCGGGAAGCCGGAGCTGTTAGCGGCAATTAGTGATTATATTAAGCAGACCCGTCAGGTCGAGTATGATCCCGCAAGTGAAGTAGTAGTGACGGTGGGGGCCACTGAGGCGCTCGACGCAACCCTGTTTAGCCTCTTGAACACTGGGGATAAGGTGATTGTTCCTACCCCTGCCTTCGCACTCTACTTTCCGTTAATTGCCATGACCGGGGCTACGGCGGTCCAAGTTGACACGTCCGCCGATGGCTTCGTCCTGACGCCGGAACGGCTGGAAGAGGTCTTAGAACAGGAAGGGACTGGGGTTAAAGCGGTCCTTCTCAACTATCCAAGTAACCCTACCGGGCGGGAATACCCCGCCGACGTGCTCGCCGGGTTGGCTAAGGTCATTGCCGCTCACCACCTTTATGCCATTGCGGACGAAATTTACAGTGAGTTGGTCTATGGGGTAGAGCACGCCTCAATTGCCAGCATGATTCCTGAACGGACTTTGCTGATTTCTGGGCTCTCGAAGTCGCACGCAATGACCGGTTACCGGCTGGGCTATATCGCCGGGCCAGCTAAAATCATGAAGAGCATTTTGAAGATGCACTGTTACCTGGTAACCACCGTTACTGACAGCACCCAGGCCGCGGCCACGGAAGCCTTGGTCAACGGTCTTGATGACCCGCTCGCTTTCCGCCAATCCTATGAGAAACGCCGGGACATGGTCATCGCGGGGCTTTCCAAGTTAGGCTTTGAAATGGCCACGCCTGAAGGAGCCTTTTACATCTTTGCTAAGATTCCAGCGGCCTTTGGCAAAGACGATGAACAATTTGCCCGGGATCTGGCCAGCCAGGCAAAAGTTGGGGTGACCCCGGGAAGTGCCTTTGGCGCCGGTGGCGAAGGCTACATTCGCTTATCCTACGCGTCCTCTGAAGCTGATATTCAGGAATGCTTAAAGCGGATTGCAAGTTTTGTTGAAAAAATTGCTGAATAAGAAATGATTCCAGGGAGAATGGGGAAATTCCTCAGGCTCCCTGCTTTTTTGGTATAATTATTCCTGAATAACTGATAAAGGAAGAATGATAAACGTGGATGCGCAACACCTTTCAAAACGGCTGGCGATGGTCGCTTCATTTGTTCCCCAGGGAGCGCGACTCGCAGATATTGGGTCGGATCACGCCTACTTGCCGGCAGCCCTAGCGTTGGCTGGGAAAATTGACCAAGCAGTAGCGGGTGAAGTTGTCGCGGGGCCGTACCAGAACATGGCAAATGAGATTCAGCAAAGCGGTCTCGGTGGACATGTTATCCCCCGTTTGGCAAATGGTCTCGCCGCAATTCACCCAGGCGACCACATTGATACCGTGGTAATAGCGGGGATGGGCGGGACGCTGATCGCCGATATCTTGGAACGGGGGCAAAAACAGCTGGCCGGCGTTCAGCGATTGATTCTCCAACCCAACGTTGGTGAACCACGCCTGCGCGCCTGGCTGCAAGCCCACCGCTACCAAATTATGGCAGAACGCTTAGTCAAAGAAGACGGGCATATTTATGAAATTATCGTTGCCGAGCCGTCACCAGTTCCGTTCCGGTATAGCGATTACGAGTTGCAGTTTGGCCCACTGATATTGGAGAAAAAGGGCCCCATCTTTGCGGAAAAGTGGCAGGATTATATTCAACGGCAGATAGCGGTGCTAAAACAAATTGCGGCGGCAAAACAGCCGCCAGTGGCGAAGATGGAACAGTTAAAAGCGGCAATTGCAATTGTTAAGGAGGCGCTTGCGGATGATTAATGGGACGACGTTAATTCAACGTTTTGAACGGTTTGCCAGCCCCCAGCTGGCTGAGAAATGGGATCACGTTGGCTTACAAGTCGGGGACCCGGACCAGCCCCTGCGGCGGTTAATGACCAGCTTAGATGTCCGGCCTGAGACCGTCGCCGAGGCAATTGACCAGCAGGTTGATTTTATTTTTGCCCACCACCCGGTGATGTTTCATCCAGCGCAGAATTTGGATACCAGAAATCCGCAGAATCAGATGTATGCCGACTTGCTTGCTCATCACATTACGGTTTATGCTGCCCATACCAACCTTGACACCGCCAATGGAGGGATGAATGACTGGCTTGCCGCCAAACTGGGTTTGACTAACTGCCAGCCATTGGTTCCAGCGGGAACGGATCCCATCACTGGCGCTCCCGTTGGGATGGGGCGGATTGGTAACTTCAACGGTCAAATGACATCCCGGGAGTTTGCTGATTACTGCCGCCGGTTATTTGGCGTGGCGGGCCTGCGCTTGATTAACCACCCTGATGATGGCCAAAAAGAAATTCACCGGGTAGCCGTTTTGGGCGGTGCCGGTCAGGACTTTTATGCCGACGCCGTTCGAATGGGCGCGGATGCTTACGTGACTGGGGATGTTAGTTACCATTTCGCCCATGATATGCTTGCCAACCACCTGACCGTGGTGGATCCGGGCCACCATATTGAGGCGATTTGTGAACACCAGCTGGCGGAGCTTTTTAGAAGCTGGCAAGCGGAGAACGACGGCTGGGATTTTGAGATTGTCGAAAACCAGCTCAATACGGATCCCTTTACTTTTGTAGTTGATGGAAAGGAAAATCAATAATGGCAAATGAACAGTACGAAGGTTTACTAGACCGTTTCTTAAAATATGTCAAAACCGAAACCCGTTCCAACCCGGCGGCAACGACGGTTCCGTCTGACCCTAAGGAAACCGTGTTTTTAAAAGAGCTGGCAGGGGAGTTAGAGGGGTTAGGTCTGGCAAACGTGCACATTAACCAGCAAAGTTCGTACCTGATGGCGACGATTCCAAGCAACCTGGATTATCAGGTGCCGGTGCTGGGGCTGATTGCCCATGTCGATACGGCGGATTTTAATGCCCACAACGTTAATCCGCAAATTGTCGAGAACTACGACGGCCATTCGCCGATTCAACTTGACGGGGATGGTAAGTACCAGTTGACGGTTAACGAGTTTCCGGCGCTCCGGAACTACCAGGGGAACACTCTGATTACGACTGACGGTTCAACTCTCCTGGGAGCGGATGATAAGTCAGGGGTTGCGGAAATTATTACACTGGCGGCGTACTTAATGGCCCATCCAGAAGTTAAGCATGGTGAAATCAGGATTGGTCTGGGACCGGATGAAGAAATTGGAACCGGTGCTGATCACTTTGACGTTGCGGACTTCGGGGCTGATATTGCCTACACCGTTGACGGCGGGCCACTTGGTGAGCTGGAGTACGAAACCTTTAATGCGGCGCAGGCGGAGATTGAAATCGAAGGCAAAGATGTTCACACGGCGGTTGCGAAGGGGACGATGGTGAATGCCATCCAAGTTGCCATTGATCTCCATAATAGCCTGCCTGCCCATGAACGGGCCGAGCGGACGGCAGGACGGGAAGGGTTCTTCCACCTATATAAGTTTACCGGTACGGTTGACCATGCCACGATGACCTACATTATTCGCGACCATAACCGGCAAAGTTTTGAGGAACGCAAGCACCTCCTAAAACGAATCGTAACTGGTTTGAACACCGAATTGGGTGCCGACCGTATCAGCATGAAGCTATATGACCAGTATTACAACCTCAAGGACGCCTTAAAGGGACATATGGAAGTGGTTGAACTAGCTAAGCAGGCGATGGAAAACCTGGGGATTACGCCCAACATCTATCCTGTTCGTGGGGGAACGGACGGGTCGACGATTTCCTACCTAGGTTTGCCGACCCCGAACCTCTTTGCTGGTGGCGAAAATATGCACTCCCGCTTTGAATATGTTTCCCTCCAAACGATGGAACGAGCGGTTGATGTCTTGCTTGAGATTATTCGGCTGAACAGTCGACAATAATATAAAAAACGCCAGACCGAAAATTTTCAGTCTGGCGTTTTTGAACTCAAATTATTAAAATTACTTTTCCTGTTTAGCCGGATCGGCCTTGCCGGTAATAGCGTTGACAGCATTAACTGCAATCAAGGCCATGACGGCACCAATGACGGCAACTGCCGTATAGTCGGGAGTCATTCCTTCCAACTGGGAGGTAATGTAGGCTAATACCTCGGCCAGAATTAGTCCCCAGATTGCAGCAACAATGTTTTTAGATAGCAGATTCATTAGTTTCATCCCCTCTGTATAATAAACATTTTAGCACAACTGAACACGAAAGGCAGGGGTAAAAAGTCATCACTCCAGGAATCTTTTGTTATAATTTGAAAGAAAGGGGGCGGCCAAACGTGAATTATGTACCACTAGAGGTGCACAGCAGTTATAGCTTACTCCAGAGTCCAACCCGGATTCCGGATCTGGTTAAGGCGGCTAAACAGCGGGGGTATACCGCCCTGGCCTTGACTGATCAAAATATTTTATATGGGGCTGTCGATTTTTATAATACTGCCCGACAGGCAGGAATTAAGCCGCTATTAGGATTAGAAATCACAGTGGCCCTGGACGAGCTTGCGGGGAACCAGCTCAAGATGACCTTGCTGGCGAAAAATGAGCAGGGTTACCGCAACCTAATGGACATTTCGACGCGCCAACAAACCGCAGAGCGCGGGAAGACAATAACGTTCACGGAACTGGCAGGATTACTGAAGGAAGTAGTCGTAATCCTGCCAGTCCAGCTGGCGGTGCTGAATTTGATCCGCCAGGGGACCGGCTGGCTGACTTCCCTGCAGCAAACCGTTGGCCGCAATCTCTATCTCGGGATCAACTTGCAATTGGATGAAGTTGAACGCTCCTCCCTCCAGCGTTTTGCCCAGGAGGCGGGTGTCCCCGTTGTCGCCACGACGCCAGTTGACTATTTGAACGCGACCGACTTTTTTGCCACGAAGACCCTCCAGGCGATTGGTCAGGGGGCTCAGCTGACTGACCTGGACGCCCAGGCAACCGCCACGGGGGATAACTATCTGCCGGTACGTCAGCAGGTGGAAGCTGCCTACCAGCAGCTCGGCCTAGCCGCCGCCGTTGATAATACAGCGGTCATTGCTGACCAGTGCAACGTTGAATTAAAGTTTCAGGCCCCAGTCCTGCCGCATTATCAGACCCCCCACGGGGAAACGGCGGTTGATTACCTCCGTCAACTATGTCTTGCCGGGCTAAAGAAGCGACCGCTAGCGGCTGGCTATTCGGCAGCTGCTTATCGGCAGCGCTTAGACCATGAGTTGGCGATTATTCACCGGATGGGGTTCGATGATTACTTCCTGATTGTCTGGGACGTAATGAATTTTGCCCACCGGACAAAAATCACAACCGACCCGGGCCGGGGCTCAGCAGCCGGTTCTCTGGTGGCCTATGCCCTCGCAATTACCGAAGTCGACCCGCTGGAGTACCAGTTGCTATTCGAACGTTTCCTTAACCCAGAGCGGGCACAGATGCCTGATATCGACTTGGATATTCCCGACAACCGCCGGGAGGAAGTTCTGGCATATGTTCATAGGAAGTACGGGCATGAGCGGGTGGCGCAGATTATTACTTTTGGGACCCTCGCTGCTAAACAGGTTCTCCGGGATGTCAGCCGGGTTTTCAAGCTGACAAAATTTGAGACGACAACCCTGCTGGATGCACTGCCGCGGGGCGGCTCGTTTACCCTTGACCAGGCCCTCGCGGAGTCGCAGCGTTTGAAGAACCTCCTCAATGACCAGCCAAAACTCCGGCAGCTCTTCCAAGTGGCTCGGCAGTTGGAAGGGTTGCCCCGGCACTACTCAACCCATGCGGCTGGGATCGTCCTGTCGGCTGCCCCCCTGCACGAGATTGTTCCGTTGCAGGCAGGGAGTGAGGGACTCTTAATGACGCAGTTTCCAAAGGACACGGTGGAAGCACTGGGCCTGCTGAAAATGGATTTCCTGGGATTACGCAACCTGTCGATCATGGACAATACACTTCGGATGATCCGCCAACGGGAGCCTCAGTTTAGCCTGGAGCGGATCAGCCTGGCCGACCCGGCCACCCTGCAGCTGTTCCAGCGCGGGCAGACTGACGGGGTGTTCCAATTCGAATCACCTGGAATTCGGAATGTCTTGACCGCCTTGCATCCCGACCAGTTTGAAGATATTGTGGCAGTCAACGCCCTCTACCGCCCTGGTCCGTTGGAAAACATCAGCCACTTCATCGCTCGGAAGCAGGGGCAGGAGCCGGTGCGGCTACCGGATCAATCCCTAGCGCCAATCCTTGCGCCCACCTACGGAATCCTAGTTTACCAGGAACAGGTTATGCAACTGGCGTCGGCTATGGCGGGCTTTACCCTGGGGGAGGCCGATTTGCTGCGGCGGGCAATGAGTAAGAAGAAAAAGCAGACCATGGATAACATGCGGGCTAAGTTTATGGCTGGGGCCCGGGCAAAGGGCTACCAGTCAGCCTTAGCCAGTCAGGTGTTTGACTACATTGACCAGTTTGCTAATTACGGGTTCAACCGCTCCCACGCCGTTGCCTATTCCAAGATGGCCTTTGAAATGGCCTACCTCAAGTGTCACTACCCGACAGAGTTCTATACGGCACTGCTTAATGCGGAGGGGAACATCACCAAGCTTCGCCAGCACGTTACCAACGCGCAGCGGATGGGTGTTAAAATCAATGGCCCCCGCATCAACCTTAGCCGGGCCCAGTTTACGGTTCATGACCAGCAAATTTACTTTGGTTTAACCGCCATCAAGGGGGTTCGCCGGGACTTTATTGCGGATTTGCTGCAGGAACGGGACAGTAACGGTTCTTTCAAGGATATTCGGGACCTCATTCACCGCTTGCCAGACAAGTGGCAAAAAGAGGAGGTGCTTACTCCGCTGATTTATGCGGGGGCCCTCGATGGCCTCGGTTACAACCGGGCGGAAATGATAGAGAGCTTGCCTAACCTCCTATCAGGGATCGAATTACTGGCAACCTTGCCGGGCCTTTCCGGTGATCCAAGCCTCCAGTCTTCAATCAGTCACCGGCAGGAATACCCGCTGACGACCCGGCTGGCAAAAGAAAATGAACTTCTCGGCGTCTACCTGTCCGGGCATCCGGTCAGTCAGTACCGCCAGCTTGCCAGTCGTTTGCGGGCCGGACGGGTAGCTGACCTGCGTCCAAACCAGCGGGTAACCCTGATTCTATTTATTAACCGAGTCAAGGTAATCCACACGAAGAAGGATCACCGCCCGATGGCCTTTATATCCGGCTCGGACGAGAGCGGCCTCCTGGACGTGACCGTGTTTCCACAACAATACCAACAGTTTCAGGAATTGTTAGAGCGGAACCAGATCCTCGTAATTACGGGTAAGACCGAAGAACGGGCGGGGCACGGCCTTCAGGTGGTTGCACAGCAGGTTCAGGATGCTAAGGGTCTCCAGAAGCAGCTGATTCCGACTGCTCGCTGGGTCCTGAGGGTTACCGCGAAAAATGACACGCCGGCACTTCGTCAAGCGCTGCACCGCTTTATGCAGCAGCACCGGGGGCCCGTACCAGTGCTATTGTATTATCCGCATACTGATACGAAGCTGCTGGAACCTAGCAGCCGGTGGATGAATTCCGCTCCCGCCACCCAGCAGGGGCTTGCCGAACTTCTGGGGGCAGATAACGTTGTCCTTCAATCACTGAAAAATTAGAGGGTGATGAGAAATAAAAACAATTTCCTGATGACAGCGTTTTCTTGCGAACTTTTGAACAAAAAATAAAGACACCTATTTTGAAAAGTGCTATTATACAAGTGTGCAAATGAGGGATGCAAATGGCAGACCGCAGTTGATGCATAAATGCAAAAGGAGAGATTCATTTATGAAGAAAACCAAGATTGTAAGTACCCTTGGTCCTGCAAGTACTGATGTCGATACAATCGTTAAGTTGATTCAAGCGGGTGCGAATGTTTTCCGCTTCAACTTCTCACATGGTGACCACCCAGAACACCTGGGCCGGATGCAAAACGTTAAGAAGGCGGAAGAAATCACCGGCAAGCACGTTGGTATCATGCTTGATACTAAGGGTGCTGAAATTCGGACTACTGTTCAAAAGGAAGGTAAGATCGAATACAACATTGGTGATGAAGTACGGATTTCAATGGATGCTTCTATTGAAGGTACTCATGACAAGATTGCTGTTACCTACCCAGGCCTGTACGATGACACCCATGTTGGTGGTCACGTCCTCTTCGATGATGGTCTGATTGACATGCAAATCGAAGAAAAGGATGACGCTAACCGTGAATTGGTCTGCAAGGTCCTGAACCACGGTGTCCTCGGCTCACGGAAGGGTGTTAACGCTCCTGGTGTTTCCATCAACCTGCCAGGTATTACTGAAAAGGACAGCAGCGACATTCGCTTCGGCCTGGACAACAAGATCAACTTTATCTCTGCATCCTTCGTTCGGAAGCCACAGGATGTTCAAGACATTCGTGAACTCCTCAAGGAAAAGAACATGGAAGACGTTCAAATCTTCCCAAAGATCGAATCTCAAGAAGGAATCGACAACTTCGAATCCATCATCGAAGTTTCTGATGGTCTGATGGTTCCTCGTGGTGACATGGGGGTTGAAATTCCAGCTGAAAATGTGCCAATCGTTCAGAAGCACATGATCAAGCGTTGTAACGAACTGGGCAAGCCAGTTATCACCGCTACCCAAATGCTGGACTCCATGCAAGAAAACCCACGGCCAACTCGTGCCGAAGTATCTGACGTTGCTAACGCCGTCTTTGATGGTACTGACGCAACGATGCTTTCTGGTGAAAGTGCCAACGGTGACTACCCAGTAGAATCAGTTGCCATGATGAACGCCATTGACATCAAGGCTGAAAACCACCTCTGGGAATTCGGTACTGAAACCTTCGATTGGGACAAGTCCGACGTTACTGAAACGATTGGTTCTGCTGTTGCCAACGCTGCTAAGGACATGGACATCCACACCATTGTTGCCTACACTGCTTCAGGCTACACTGCTAAGATGATTTCTAAGTACCGTCCAAACGCTGACATCGTTGCCTTGACGCCAAACGAACGGGTAGAACGCGGCCTGATGATTAACTGGGGTGTTCAACCATACGTTGTTGACGAAATGAAGAACACTGATAAGATGTTCGACCTGGCAGCCAAGAAGGCGGTTGAACTTGGCTTTGCTAAGAAGGGCGATAAGATTATCATCGTTGCTGGTGTTCCTTTGGGTGTTCCAGGTGCAACCAACATGATGCGTGTTAAGACGATCGACTAATTAAATTAGCATTGATTGCAAAAAGGGCTAGACGTTTGTCTAGCTTTTTTTAGTAGTGCTGGTCAAACCATTTTCAGCCGTGTAAAATAATAAGAAGGATTTAAAAGGAAGATGGGGTAAAATATGAATTCAGCATTAGGAAAAGTTGTTTCAGCGGTGATGATTGACGAAAATGACCAGGACTACTTTGTTCAGCCGGACCGGAATGGGCAGACTTATCGCTTACCAAAGGCAGAAAGTCCCCAGCAGCTCCATATTGGTGGTCAGGTCCGGGGCTTCGTGTACGAGAACGAAGATCACCAGCTGCAAATGACCTGTCAGCACATTCCCACCGTCCAAGTTGACCACTACGATTACGGGACGGTGGTCAGCGTTCGTCGAGATTTAGGGGTCTTTGTAGACATCGGTTTGCCAAACAAGGATATCGTGGTGTCATTAGATGACCTGCCGGAATTAAAGCACCTCTGGCCCCAACCAGGTGACCGTCTACTGATGGCGCTGCGGGTGGACGATAAGGACCGTATCTGGGGCCAGTTAGCGGATGACCAGATTTACCAAACTATCTCAAATGCCCCGTCAAAAAGAGCAATGAACCGGGACGTGATGGCAACCGTTTACCGCCTGAAGTTGAATGGTACCCACGTGCTTACCGATGACTACCAGCTGGGCTTTATCCACCCCAGTGAGCGTGACCAGGAACCCCGCCTCGGTCAACGGGTCAAAGCCCGGGTGATTGGCTTGTCGTCACACGGCAGCCTGAACCTTTCCTTGAAGCCCCGTGCCTACCAGGCGATTGGGGAGGATGCGGCGATGATTTTAACCATGTTAAAGCATGACTTAAATCAGCGGTTGCCGTATACGGATAAGACCGACCCGCAGGTAATCCGGCAGGTTTTCGGCATCAGCAAGGGCCAGTTTAAGCGGGCCGTGGGACACCTGCTGAAGGCTGGCCTGGTTGAAGAAACAAATGGCCAGCTGCTCCTGCTCAAGAAAGAAGAGTAGTCGGCATGGAGGAACTTGTTGATAAATACCTGGCCTACTTAAAGGGGAGTCAGGGGCGATCGGCTAATACGCTCATGAGCTACCGGCGGGACCTGGACCAAGCGGCAGCTTTCTTACAAGCACAGGGTGTCGGGGAGTGGTCAGCGGTAGATCAATACCAGCTGTTAGCATTAATCGCTGAGCAGAAAAGGCGGGGCCGGTCACCGGCGACTATTAACCGCCAGCTATCCGCTCTGCGCCAGTTTTACCGTTACCTGGTCCGTCACCAGCAGCTGCGGTTTAACCCGATGGAGCTGGTCGATAACCAGCAATTAACCGAGAAGTTGCCGCCGGAGATTCTGACCGAACCGGAAATCAAGCAGCTGCTAGCGGCCCCCGATCAGGCGCACGCTCTCGGAAAGCGTGACCGGGCGCTCCTTGCGGTCTTAGCGACCACTGGAATGCGGGTCAGTGAATTAGTCGACCTGCTGGTCACGGATTTGCACCTTGATATTAAGATGATTCGGCTCGGCAGCGGGGGCCGGCGGGAACGACTAGTACCGATTAGTGACCAGGCAGTTCAGGAGTTAAAACATTACCTATCCGCTGTCCGCCCGTTGCTAGTGGCGGAGGGCGAACAAGCGGTCTTTGTCAATGCCCATGGCCACCAGTTAACGCGCCAGGGTGTCTGGAAGAATCTTCGCACCCTGGTCCGGCAAGCAGGGATTGAAAAAGCCGTGACTCCCCGGACACTGCGCTATTCCTTTGCCGTCCACCTCTTGCGGAGCGGGGCTGATGGCCGGCTGATTCAAGAAATGCTTGGTTATAGCGAGCTACGGGCAATTAAACCCTACTTAAAAATGACAGTTCAGGAATTAAGCGCTGACTACCGCCAGCACCAACCGAAAATTTGAGGAGTGAAGAAGCGTGCTAGTACGGTACCGAAAGGATTATGAAAAAATTGCGATGGGCCTGCTATCCCTGGTCCCCGACCTGCGAAATTATGGCCGGTTTACGGATGAACTGACGGGGGCGTTAACTGCGGGCTACCCCGTTTACCTGTGGAAGGATGCCGAGGATAACCACTTCATTGCAATCGCGATTGTGGAGGAGGGGACCGATTACCTGCTTTTACGGCAGCTTTCGTTTACCCCGAGTGAGCGGTCTGGCAAGAATGTCTTTGCCCTTTTGACCGCTCTCCAGGACCAGTATCCGGGGAAACGGTTAATGGGGACCCTCAAGAACCAGTCGCTAATTACCAATTGGGAGCAGTTTAATGAGCACTAAACCAGTTACGGAACATCCATACCAGCCAACAATTAAAATTGCCGATTTCGAGGGCCCACTGGACTTGCTCCTGCACCTTATTCGGGAAAATAAGATGGATATTTATGATATTCAGATTGCCCGCATTACTAGTCAGTACCTAGATTTTTTGCACCAGCAACAGGCTCACCAGCTGGAGATTGCTGGTGATTATTTCGTGATGGCGGCGACTTTGATGAATATCAAAAGCCAGTTGCTCTTACCCCAACCGAGCGAACCGGATGAAGAGGCTGAGGAGCTGCCGGATCCACGGGAAGAGCTGGTTGAGCAATTACTGGAATACCAGCGGTACAAGAAGGCGGCAGACCAGTTAAAGGATAAAGAAAATTTGCGCCAGCAGGAGTACACCCGTCCCGCCATGCACGTTCCCCGGGAGCTGATTAGTGCCCACGTGGAACCAGGGGTGACGGTCGACCAGCTTCAGGCGGCCTTTGTGGAAGTATTAAAAAAGCACCGGCTAGCTCAGCCGCTGGTTGAAACGGTTGCAACCGAAAAGGTTAGTGTGGCCGAAAGAATGGCTGCGGTGGTCAAGCAGGTGAAGGCCGGGCCGGTCCAGTTTACCGCCCTGTTTGCTGGTGATCGCAGTCGTGACCAGTTAGTGACGACTTTTATTGCGGTCTTGGAATTAAGCAAGGACCAACGGATTGCGGTGCAGCAGGCGGAACTGTTTGGCCCGATTATTTTAGTGAAGGGAACGCGAATTGATGACGAAGATACAAGCAAGTAACCTGGCCCAAGTGGAGGGCCTGTTATTTATTAGTGGGGATGAGGGTATCACCCTGGGCAATCTTGCTAAAATTACTGGTTTTATGAAGCCGGCCCTGCGTGAAATGCTGGCTGCTCTCCAAGCCAAGTACGCGCAGGATCAGGACTCGGCACTGATTCTCCTTCAAAGTGCCGATACCTACCGCCTGGCGACCAAACAAGCCTTGGCTCCGGTGATCAAGCACTTTTTTGAGGTGCCATTGACGGTGCCGCTTACTACTGCCCTGCTGGAGACCCTCGCTATCATTGCCTACCGCCAGCCGATTACGCGGTTAGAAATCGATAGCATCCGCGGGGTGCAAAGCTCGGGAGGAATTCAGAAGTTGATGGTACGGGGGCTGATTGACACGAAGGGCCGGTTAGATGCCCCTGGGCGGCCGTTTTTGTACATCACGACCGATAACTTCTTGAACTATTTTGGCCTGACCACGCTCGATGAATTACCGGCACTGCCAAAACAGGCGGATGCTGATGACGGTGCGCTGAGCGGGGACTTGTTCCTGACGGCGTTGCAGTCACGGGAACGGCATGAGGAGGATGAGTAATGGAACGTTTACAAAAAGTGATGGCGGAGGCCGGCGTGGCGTCCCGGCGGGCGTCGGAAAAGTTGATTGCGACCGGACACGTCCAAGTTAATGGACAGACGGTTACCACCTTAGGAACGAAGGTCACCGCTAAGGATAAAATTGAAGTTGACGGGGTCCCGCTTCACCGGGAAAAGCAGGTTTACTATCTGCTGAACAAACCGCGGGGCGTGATTTCGAGTGCGCATGACGAAAAGGGCCGCCGGACGGTTGTTGATATCCTCCGGGAGGACGAAATTGAAGAGCGGATCTATCCCGTTGGCCGTCTGGACTATGACACGACCGGTCTCTTGCTGCTGACTAATGACGGTGCTTTAGCAAACAAGATGATGCACCCTAAGTTCGCGGTTGATAAGACCTACGTCGCTAAGGTCAAGGGACTTATCAGTAATGATGACTTGAAGCAATTGCGGACGGGGGTCAAAGTTGATGGCCGGCGAACGAAGCCGGCCAAGACCCGGCTGAAGGGCACCGACCGGGAAAAGAAAACGAGTATCGTGCAGCTAACAATCCATGAGGGGCACTACCACCAGGTCAAACGGATGCTGGCGGCAGTCGGTCACCCGGTGATTAAACTTCACCGTGAGAGTTACGGCTTCCTGAACCTCCAGGGAGTTCAGCCGGGGGACTATCGGGAATTGCGCCCTGAAGAAGTCAAACGGTTGAACCGCTTGTAGGCTATAGGCAGGACAGGGACCCCAGCAGGCGAGAGACAGGGAACTGGTTCTTCTCTAGTTTTAAAGGCGGAGTAAGGATGGTAAAACGGATGAAAAAGGCGAATATCCGCGAAGCAAGGCGTGGTTGCTAGAAGCCATCAGCGTTGACACGGCGCGGAAATCTCGCTACAATGAAAACGTACAATATGAACTGATTCGTCTTCAAGGCAGGGTGCAATTCCCGACCGGCGGTTACAGCCCGCAACCCGTGTGAACGGTTGAATCTGGTGTAAGTCCAGTGCCGACAGTAAAGTCTGGTATAGAGAAGATTTCTATAAAGTAATGCGTTGTTGACTGTAAGCAGTTAACAGCGCCTTTTCTTTGTGGAAGGGCCAACGAAGGCAATCTCAATGGAGGTTGTTGATTTATGACAGTATCACATCAGCGTATTCAACGGATGGTTGGCATCGCTTGTTTGGGTGCCTTAGCGTTTATCCTAATGATGTTTGAGTTTCCCATCATTCCGGTTGCTTCATACCTTAAAATCGATTTTTCCGATATCCCGGTGTTACTGGGCGGTTACCTCTACGGACCGTTAGCGGGGGTCGTGGTGGCCTTCATCAAGTGTTTTCTGCACGCGATGGTCAATGGTTTCGCAATCGGTGACCTGATTGGGGTTGGCAGTGACTTCATTTCGTCATTAGCGTTGTTATTCCCGTTTTACTATGTCTGGCGGCACCAGGAATGGTCCTTTAAGCGGCAGGCGCTAACGGCCATTCCGCTGGCAACGCTGGTGCTGACCGTAGTGATGTCTCTACTGAACCTTTGGGTGATTACACCGCTCTACATGGCGGTTTGGCACTGGCAGTCTTCACTGCCGGTAGCCCAGCTAGTGGCCCTGGGGGTGTTGCCGTTTAACATTGTCAAGGGCTTGCTGCTGTCGATCGTCTTTATCTTAATCGTTGCTCATCTACGGCAGTGGCTGCAGCGCCACCGGATGGAATAATTACTGACAGGATAGCAAGACTTCACTTGCACGGGAAGTGTAGGTGGAGTCTTCTTTCTTTTTTGTGGTAAAGTAATTTTGGGACAGGGCCGTTGCAGGTTGGCAACCGTGCGTCAGCACCATGAGCCTGATTACCGACCGGGTAAACTTTTTGCCCCGAATTACATGGAAACGACCGCTTTTACCGTATTATTTAAAGGGGGAGGGGGAATGTGGTGATGAATACATACTTACTGCGCTTATGCAGCTACCACCAGCCGCGGCGAGAACGGGTGATTGAGAACGTCCTGGCTAATCGGCAGACGGTGTCGACCCTTTTCTGGGCCCAGCATTACGGGATTTTAACCTGGCTCGGTGCGCGGCGCCGCCTCAGCCGGGCGCAATTTGACCAGGAAGTTGCGGCGTTAATTGGAGCGGGCCTGCTTGAACGCGTCGGTGCTGACGAAATAAAACTGACGGCGGCCGGGGTTAGCTATGAGGAAAGCCAACCGTCACCTTACCAGCCCCACTTTTATCCTTGGTACTGGCTTGCCAATACGCAGACCGTTCAGCGACGCCTCCTGCTGGGGTTTCAAGTGGTTTCCGAGCTTGCATACCACAACCGTTACTATGCACCCCTCGCCGTTCCCTTTACGGACCAGGAAGCGGTGCGGGGCTGGTTTCGGCACTTTAAATCAGCCCAGTTTGTGCAGGAAGTATATGCAGAGCTGCACCTCCTTGCTGGTGCCTTGGCTAATGAGGACCAACGCTTGGTGGCGGCATTGGTTAACCGCTTGATTGGTCATAACCAGGCTGGGTGGACGCTTAACCAGCTAGCTGACCACCTCCAGCTCAGTCCGGCTGATGCCCTGGTTCTTGACCATGATCTGTGGTTAGCCGTTACTGCTTTTTCACGGCGGACGGCTGGCCCGCTGGCGAGTCTGGCGCGGCCGCTCATTGCGTCAGCACCAATTTCGCGTAGTTGTCAGACAACCGTCCAGCTAGCACGCCAGGGGCTCGAGCTTGTTAGGATTGCAGAGCGCCGGCGTTTGAAACTGGGAACCGTTCGTGAACACCTCCTGACAGCTGCGATCCTGACGCCCCAGCAGCTTGACTGGGCACAACTATTGCCAGCAGAGCAGCGGAAATTTTTAGACCATCACTTTCGCGGTGATGCGATCCACTGGCGTTTTCAGGGCTGGAGCGGCGATGAGAATAGTGACTTTTATTATTTTCGCCTGTACCAAATTTATAAGGAGTATTCGCAAAATGAATCGTGACCGGCTTTACCAAGCATTACAGCAGCACTTTGGCTATCAAGAGTTCCGTGACGGCCAGTTGGCAACGATTGAGGCGATTTTAGCGGGGCAGGACACCATGGCAATTCTGCCTACTGGGGGAGGAAAATCGCTGCTTTACCAGCTTCCAGCCTACCTCCGCCCCGGAATCGTCTTAATTGTTTCGCCGTTGATTTCACTAATGCAAGATCAAGTTGATCGCCTCCACCGCCGTGGCGAGAAACGGGTCTTGCTGCTAAGCGGCCAGGACCGGCGAACCCGGGACCAGCAATTAAGCCAGCTGGCCTGGGCAAAATTTGTCTTTGCCTCCCCGGAAATCCTAGCCAATTCGGCAGTTGCTGCTTGTCTGCGCCGGGCCAATGTTGCCATGCTGACCATCGATGAGGCCCATTGCATTTCCCAGTGGGGCCCAGACTTCCGGCCGGAATACCTGCTGCTGCGCCGGTTTAGGGAAGAACTGGGGACCCCGCCGACGTTACTGCTGACCGCTACGGCCACCCCACGTGTTCAGGCGGATATTATTGCTAAAATGGGCCTGCCAGCTGACGAGGTGACGGTTATCCGGCGGTCAGTCAACCGGGCAAATATTTTTCTGGCAGTCGAGGAACTGGCTTCACCGGATGAAAAGGCAACCAGGCTGCTCCAACTGGTAAAAGAACTCTCCGGAGCAGGGATTATTTACTTCGCCAGTCGCCGCCTTGCAACGGCGACCGCTGACTGGTTGCAAAAGCAAAGCGGATTAGCTGTGGCGGCCTACCATGCGGGGATGCCTGCCGCCGACCGTTTTCGTGTTCAGCAGCAATTCATGGCTGACGACCTTCAGCTGATTTGTGCCACGAGTGCCTTTGGGATGGGGGTAGACAAGGACGATATCCGCTTCATCATCCACTACCACCAGCCGACCAACCTTGCTGACTACGTACAGGAAATTGGCCGGGCTGGTCGTGATGGGCGGCAAAGCGTCGCGGTTTTGCTGACCTGCCCTGGCGATGACCTGCTGGCCCGGCAGCTGACGACCGTCGACCTGCCGCCGCTCGGCCTGCTGGAAAAAGTTCGTGCGGGGCAGTTGCCACCGGCAGCCTTAGGCAGGAACCACGAACTCTTTACTTTTTACTTTCGCCAGCACTACACTGCCGACCAAATTGTCGCGGCGTTTAAAAAGCGGCACCGTCAGACCAATCGGCAGTTAGCACAAGTGCAAAAGTACCTGCGCCTCACTTTCTGCCGCCGGGCTTTCCTGCTCAATTACTTTGGCGAGCAGGTGGTTGAGCAGGACCGGTGTTGTGACAGTGAAGTTCCCGACTGGCGCAGTCAGTCACTCTTGCCGCCCCGGCAGCAGCAGGCCCGCCAGACGGTTAACGATAATTGGGATCAGCACCTCCGGACTTTATTAAATCTTAGCTAAAGTTACCTTTTCGGTTTTTACCAGCTAGACAAGGGACAAATTAGTGCGCTACAATCAAAATGTTAACTTTCAATAGAGGGGAGGGGCATAGCTTATGAGTGAGAAGCGAGAAGAAAGCCGCCGCCAAAACGATGAATTGTGGGATAAGAAATTTACTGATAATGAAGATTTCGATAGCACCGGCCACCTATCGCGGACGGAACGACGGAAGCAGGAGGCTCATAGTTCGACCATTACCACTGTTTTAGTGGTCTTAATCATCGTCCTTGCTGCTTCACCACTGATTTTCTGGTTAAACAATAAGCAGTCGTTTAACCATCCGGCACGGACCGAGCAAACTGCGGCGGTGAGTAGTAAAAAAAAATCAACTCATCGGGTGAGTTCAACCAGCAGTCACCGGTCAGTTAGCAGCACTTCAAGGGTCGCCAGCCAAGCTAACAGTTCGACTAACAGCGCTGCCCGGGAGACAATGACGACGAGGCAATCAACTGCCGGTCAAACGGCCTCCAGCAACCGGGAACCGGCTGCCAACCGGCAGTACGTGGTTGTGCGTCGGGGGCAAAGTGTTTACCGAATTGCGGCGCAGAACGGGTTAACAGCTCAAGAACTGGCCCGGCTGAACAATATTTCAATCAATACACCGATTCACCCTGGACAACAGCTTCGGGTACGGTAAATCATTAGGGAGTGGAAAGTTCATTATTATGAAAAAAGGAATTCAAGTGGCCATTGATGGTCCAGCATCGGCCGGCAAGTCGACGGTCGCTAAACTTGTTGCCAAACGCTTTAACTATGTTTACTGCGATACTGGCGCAATGTACCGGGTAGTGACGCTCGCAGCCCTTGACCAAGGGATTGCGGTGACGGATTCAACCCGGGTAAGTCAACTCGCCCGGGAAATTAAGATTAGTTTTGCTCCGGGTGAACCTGAACAGCGGGTTTTCTTAAACGGCCGCGACGTCACGACGGCTATTCGTCAGGGGCGGATCGACAAAAATGTGTCAGCAGTTGCCGCCATTCCAGCAGTCCGGGAAGAAATGACTAACCAGCAGCGGCAGATTGCTGAAGAAGGCGGGATTGTCATGGACGGCCGCGACATTGGTTCAACGGTTCTGCCAAACGCTCCCGTCAAGATTTTTATGGTCGCGACCGCTCACGAACGGGCCCGCCGCCGGTACGTCGAAAATAAGGCAAAGGGGATCGCAACTGCTTCGCTGGAGGAGCTGCAAAAGGAAATTGAATTGCGGGATCAGAAGGACTCTTCACGGAAGGTCTCACCCCTCGTTCAGGCGCCAGATGCGGTCCGCCTTGACACGACTTCCTTAACGATCGACGAAGTTGTTGACCGGATTAGCACGATTATTGAAAAAACTCTCAACGAATTGGCTTAAACACTGGAAAAGGGTGAAGTTTTCTAGTAAAATAGTCATCAGAGTTGATTGTTGCAAGGAGGATTTTTTTTAATGGCTGAAAACAACGAAAACAAGAACGATATGTTAGAAGCGCTTGATAGCATCGAAACTGTAAAGGTGGGCGATGTTGTCAAGGGTGAAGTATTGGCAATCGATGATGATCGCCAAGCTATCGTTGGTATTAAAGATGCAGGGGTTGAAGGTGTCGTCCCTGCTAAGGAATTATCAACCAAGCCAGTTGAAGACATCAATGATGCAGTTAAAGTAGGTGACGAATTAGACTTAGTTGTCATCTCTAAGATTGGCAATGATAAGGAAAATGGTAGTTACTTACTTTCTCACCGTCGTCTGGAAGCCCGTAAGGTATGGGATGACATTCAGAAGAAGTTTGATGATGGTGAAACCATCACTGCTAAGGTTACCCAGGCAGTTAAGGGTGGTTTAGTTGTTGATGCTGGAGTACGTGGCTTCGTTCCTGCTTCAATGATCACTGATCACTACGTTGAAGACCTGAACCAATTTAAGGGTCAAGAACTGGAATTCAAGATTGTTGAAATCGAACCAAGCGAAAACCGGCTGATCCTTTCCCACAAGGAAATCGTAAAGGCAGAACACGAACAAGCTGCTGAAAAGATTTTTGCTGAATTACAACCAGGTGACGTGGTTGAAGGTAAGGTTGCCCGGATGACTAACTTCGGTGCCTTTGTTGACCTTGGCGGCGTTGATGGTTTGGTTCACGTTTCTGAAATTTCCTACGACCACGTTGACAAGCCGTCAGACGTTCTGTCTGCTGGTCAAGACGTAAAGGTTAAGGTATTGAGTGTTGACCCTGACCGTGAACGGATTTCACTGTCAATCAAGCAAACTCTGCCTGGCCCATGGGATGACATCGAAGAAAAGGCTCCTGCTGGCAGCACCCTGACTGGGACTGTTAAGCGTCTGACGAGTTTCGGTGCGTTCGTGGAAGTCTTCCCTGGTGTTGAAGGTTTGGTTCACATTTCCCAAATCTCCCACAAGCACATCGCTACGCCAGCTGACGTGCTGAAGCCAGGTCAAGAAGTTCAAGTAAAGGTCTTAAACGTTGACCCTGAACGGCAACGCCTTGGCCTTTCCATGAAGGCTCTTGAAGAACGTCCAAAGGGTGAAGACAGTGACAACGGTGAAAACTACCGTGGCCGTCGTCGTTCTCGGCGGAACAACAACCGTTCTGCAATGAGCAACGCCCCTGAAGAAGAAAGTGGTTTCTCAATGGGTGACTTGATTGGTGACCAATTAAAGAACCTGCGGAACTAATTTCGCTAATTAAAAATTAACTATTAAGGAGGAAGTGGCGCCGTTGGTGGTTACTTCCTTTTTATTCTTTGAAGGAAGGTGAAAAGATGACTAATCCAGTTGTTGCAATTGTCGGTCGGCCAAACGTCGGGAAGTCGACCCTGTTTAACCGGATTGCTGGTGAACGGATCTCCATTGTCGAAGATACTCCGGGAGTCACCCGGGATCGGATATATGCACATGGTGAATGGCTCGGCAAGAACTTTAACATGATTGATACCGGGGGAATTGAGTTGTCAGACCAGCCCCTGCTGACCCAAATCCGTCAACAGGCAGAAATTGCCATCGACGAGGCCGACGTTATTGTGCTGGTGGTTGACGTTGAGAGCGGGGTGACCGATGCCGATGAGCAGGTAGCACGGATCCTTTACCGTTCCAACAAGCCAGTTGTCCTGGCGGTGAATAAAGTCGATAATCCAGAACGGCGAAATGACATTTACGACTTTTACTCTCTAGGCCTGGGCGAACCATATCCCGTTTCCAGTGTGCATGGTGTTGGCCTCGGGGACCTATTGGATGCGGTAATCCATAACTTCCCCGAGAACGCTGCAAATGAGGATGACGATAGCATTCGCTTTAGCTTGATTGGCCGCCCAAACGTTGGGAAGTCGTCCCTGGTCAACGGAATTCTTGGTGAAAACCGGGTGATCGTGTCGAACATGGCGGGGACGACCCGGGATGCCATCAATACCCGCTTCGTCGCTAAGGACGGGCAGGAATTTACCATGATTGATACCGCGGGAATTCGCAAGCAGGGCAAGATTTACGAAAATACCGAACGCTACGCCCTGATGCGGGCAATGCGGGCAATCGATGGGAGTGACGTTGTCCTGGTCGTGCTGAACGCCGAGGAGGGAATCCGGGAGATTGATAAGCACATTGCCGGTTACGCTCACGAAGCTGGTTGTGGGGTCATCATTGTCGTAAACAAGTGGGATACGCTAGAAGAGCATGACCAACGGACGATGACCGACTTTACCAACCTGATCCGTCACGAGTTCCAGTACCTGTCCTATGCGCCGATTATTTTTGTATCTGCCAAGACCAAGCAGCGCTTGAACAAGCTGCCGGAAATGATTGAAGAAGTTTATGCCCACCACGAACGGCGGATCAAGTCGTCTGTTTTGAACAACGTCATTATGGACGCGATTGCTGCCAACCCGACGCCAACGCAAAACGGCAAGCGTTTGCGGATCTTTTACGCGACGCAGGTGGCAACGGCTCCACCGACCTTTGTTGTCTTTGTTAACGATCCGGAGCTGATGCACTTCTCCTACGAACGGTACTTGGAAAACCAAATTCGGCAGGCCTTTGACTTTACGGGGACCCCGATTCATATCATCAAGCGGCAGCGACAATAAAAAAGATTAAAAATCGGGTGAAATCTTGCCAAAACCGCTTGCCAGCAGGGTTTCACTATGCTAACCTTAACAATGAAATGATACGAACTCCTCGTAATTATTTCGTTAATTTTGGACCACTCAAAATTAACATTTGAGTGTCAGCACCGCGTGTGTTGACTTGTGGGAGGTGAAAACAAATGGCAAACAAAGCAGAATTAGTAAGCAATGTTGCTAATGCAACTGGCTTGACCAAGAAGGATGCTACTGCAGCTGTTGACGCTGTCTTCAGTTCAATTCAAGCATCTTTGGCCAAGGGGGAAAAGGTTCAATTGATCGGCTTCGGTAACTTCGAAGTACGTCAACGTGCTGCACGGAAGGGCCGTAACCCACAAACTGGACAAGAAATCCAAATTCCTGCAAGCAAGGTACCAGCATTCAAGCCTGGTAAAGCTTTAAAGGATGCTGTTAAGTAATTTAACAGTCTAAAGACTGTAAAGCGAGAAGGGTCTTTCCTTCTCGCTTTATTTTGTCTCATGGTATAGTAAAGGAAGTAATTACATGAGGAGGGACTATGAATGACCTATTCAGAACAAATGCTTGACCAGCTCCAGGCGGGCCAGCTAGAAGCCGCCCAGTCAAGTTTTCGCCAGGCCCTGGCAAAAGACGATGATGAGCTGCTCTTCAGTCTGGGGGAGGAGCTTTACGGCCTCGGCTTCCTTCAGCAGGCCCAGCGGGTGTACCTGACCCTGTTAGAAAGATACCCTGCCGAGGATGAGCTGCGAACCAACCTGGCAACGATTGCCATCGACGAAGGCCACAACGATGAGGCCCTTTCCTACCTTGCCCAGGTCAAGCCGGATTCACCCGCCTATTTAGAGTCGCTGCTGGTCGCTGCCGATCTGTACCAGACGGAGGAAGAATTTGAGGTGACCGAACAGAAGTTACAGGAGGCTTATCGAATTGCACCGGACGAGCCAGCAGTGGAGTTTGCCCTTGGTGAGTTTTACTTCCTGATTGGTCATTATGACGAAGCGATTCGCTACTATTTTGAGTTGATCAAGCATGGCTATACCGACTTTGCCAAGGTCGACATCGCCGGACGCTTAGGGATGTGTTACGCCCAGAGCGGGCAATTTAAGCAGGCCCTTGGTTACCTGCAGCAGGTTAAGCCGGAATACCGGACCAGCGACATCCGCTTCCAAACTGGACTAACGGAACTCTCGCTCGGCCAGTTAGACGCCGCGGAAAAAGAACTGAGCGAGCTGATTGAGGATGATGACCAGTACGCGTCTGCCTACCCGGCCTTGGCCACTGCGCTGACTAAGCAGCATAAGTACCAGCAGGCCTTGAAGGTGGCCCAGGAAGGGCTGGCGGTTGACCAGTATAACGAGCAACTGTATGCCCAGGCAGCCGCGATTGTCAGTCACCTGGGAAACGCTAAGTTGATGAAAAAGTACCTGACTAAGGCTCACGAGCTGGATCCGGATAACCTGACGATTACCTTGCAGTACAGTAACTTCCTCCTGCACCAGCATGATGACAAGGCAAATATTGCCTTGCTGGCTCCCCTAACGGAAGAGGACGAGGTCGACCCCCAGGTATACTGGAACTTGGCCCGGTCGTACCAGCGAACCGAAGACTTTGCCCAGGCTGGTAAGGATTACCAAACGGCAGCCCCTGCTTATGCTGACAACCCGACTTTCCTCAAGGAACTGGTTGGTTACTATCAGGAAACCGGACAGCGTGACCGCCTCCTGCCGACCTTGCGCCATTACCTGGAACTAGAACCAACGGATGCTGAAATGCAGGACTTATTAGCGGAATACGAAGAGTATTAAAGCTGCCCGTCATTCCCTCGTAGTCTTGGTAAGAAGATTCGGCCCCTATAAGAAGATGAATAGCGTAGTACCCCAATGAGCTCCAGTTCGGCTTTACCGAGCGCTGGAGCTCATTGGGCTTTTTAAAGGGAAACACTGCTAACTTACTGTCAATTAGAGGTCGGCGTTGATCAAAAGCCGTTGGTAGTAGAGCAGTGAGGCCGGATCAAGGTGGAGGGCGTCCTCAAGCTGTTGGTCACTGTCCCGGCGGTGTTCGGCCAGGTAGAGCAGGATGTAGCTTTGGTGCAGGTACTTGGGGGCGAGGCTGAAACCCAGGTATTCCTCGTCCTGGTGGAGGAACTTATGCAGGGCGGGGTTACTCAGCCGGGGATTCGTGGGGTTGAACCGCTGCTTGAGGAAGAGGTCGGGCGAGTGCTGTAGCCGCTGCCGGGGAGCGAGATAGTCCAGCAACTGGCGACGAAAGCGCTGCTCAGCGGGGGTGGCCAGTGGTAGCTGACCGAAGACCTGGTAGAACCCCGGTTGGAGAAATTCACCGACCGTGAAGCCATACTTACTCAGGAGCAGGGTGAGCCGGGTGTAGTAGTGCAAGTGCTCATCCGCTAACAACTGGTCAAGCTTTGCTAACCACTTGCTAGCAACACGCTGGTTAGGAGCCACCGCCTGCCCGTGCAGGGTAAGGGTGGGGTAGTCGCTGATCAGTTGGTGGGTGAAGAGGTAGCGAAAATAGCGGTTCAGCTGTGAAAGAATTTTGTTGTAAGTCGTCATGGTGATTTGCTTGTCGTCCCGGAGGTAGTTAAGGTAGGCGCGGACATCCGTTTCGGTTAGGTTGTCGAGTGTTGGTTGCTGGGCAAATAGGGGACGGTTCGCGCGCAAGTAGTTAAAGAGGTTAGTAAGGCTGGTGTCGTAGGTTTTGATGGTCAGCGGGGAAAGCTCCTGCTGGTCAAGGAACCGGCGGAAATTTTGCTGGTAGGGGTAATCCATGGTTGAAGCTCACTTTCAAGAAATTATTTACTTTAACTATAACACAAAAACCAAACCGCTAAACAAAGACTTTCGCATGATGAGCCGGGATTTGCTATAATCAATACTGATTGTTACAAAATTTCACGGTAAGGGATTGATGAAATGATAATAAAAAAATTACCACCAATATTTGAACCCGCCCGTCCGGTACTGCAAAAAATCGAGCAGGCGGGGTTTGAGGCCTATTTTGTCGGTGGTTGTGTTCGCGACACCATTCTCGGTGACCCGATTCACGATATTGATATTGCGACGAGTGCCTACCCTAGTGAAATTAAACAAATTTTTAAACGGACGGTTGATACCGGAATCGAACACGGGACGGTGATGATTCTTGACCACGGGGTTGGGTATGAAACCACTACCTTTCGGACCGAGTCTGGCTACCAGGATTTCCGCCGACCAGACAATGTCACCTTCGTGCGCTCCCTAGCTGAGGACTTACAACGCCGGGACTTTACCATTAATGCCCTGGCCCTGCGTCAAAACGGCGAGGTAGTGGACCTCTTTGACGGCTTGGGCGATTTGCAGCGCCGACTGATCCGGGCGGTGGGTGACCCCAACGAACGTTTCCATGAAGACGCCCTCCGCATGATGCGCGCGGTTCGCTTCGCCAGCAAGTTGGACTTCGTGATTGACCGGCCAACCTTAGAAGGCATTAACGCCAATGCACACCTGCTAGCTAAGATCGCGGTGGAGCGGATCCGGGTAGAACTGGAAAAAATGTTTTTGGGCCAAAACCCGCCCGCGGGGTTAAAGGACTTCCTGGAAACCGGCCTTTACCAATATTGTCCAGGACTGAAAGCTGCTCGCCAGCAACTCGGTCTCCTGCTAGTGAATGGTAATGGCTGGGCCCTGACAAATGTCGACCAAGTCTGGGCATTGCTGGCTGTTCAACTGGGCTTGAGTGGAAAACAGGCGGCTAAGTTCCTGCGTACGTGGAAAACATCGAATGAAACCATCCGTCAGGTGGGAAAGATTATTTTAGCGGTTAATGCTCTCCGCCAGAAACAAGTCACTCCAGACCTGATGTTTACGGTTGGTTGGCCGGCATTAAGCGATGCTAACCAGGTTGCGGCAGTTTACGGCTGGCAGCAAGCAGCAGCTAGTTTGAAAAAGCAGTACGATGAGTTGCCAATCAAGACGGCCAAGGAGCTGGCGGTGGATGGCCGAACTTTAATTCAGGAGGCCGGGTTAAAGCCAGGCCCCGCCCTGGGAAAAGTATTGAACACCCTGGTGGAAGACGTTGTCAATGGTCGGCTGGCAAATGACAAAGCTGAGCTGCTGCAACGGGCCGCCATTTTAGGATAGCAAAGAAGGATTGATAAAATGCAAACGATGAAGGTAGAGGGGCTGACCAGTACTTACGGTGAAAAAGTCCTTTTTGACCACGTGAACTTCATTATTAACGAAAACGACCGGATTGGTCTGATCGGGGTTAACGGGAGCGGTAAAACAAGTCTGCTAAACGCTATCGCAAGGGAAACTAGTGCCGAGAGCGGGACGATTACCACGCCTAACGACTATTCGATTGGCTATCTCCGTCAACAGCCCGAGTTGGATGAAGGCAAAACCATTATGGAAGCCGTCTTTGATGGTGAACAACCAGTGTTCAAAACGATTCGGGCGTACGAGCAAGCCTTGGTTGACTTTAGCGCCCATCCAGAGGACCAGCAGGCCAGCGACCGCTACACGAAGATGCAAGCACGAATGGACCAGGAAGATGCCTGGGAGGCTGATAGCCGGATTAAGACGATTTTAACCCAGCTTAAAATTACGGATACCAGTCAGCAAATTGCTGATTTATCTGGAGGCCAGCTCAAGCGGGTCGGCCTAGCACAAGTATTAATTCAGCAACCGGACCTGTTGCTGTTAGACGAACCGACCAACCACCTGGATCTTGATTCAGTTGTTTGGCTACAGGACTTCCTGGCGGGCTACAAGGGAGCAGTCGTTGTCGTAACCCATGACCGTTACTTTCTGGACCAGGTCACCAACCATATTTGGGAACTTTCCTTTGGTAAACTGTACCAGTATGATGGCAATTACCAGGACTTTGTACAAAAAAAGGCCGAGCGGGTTGAACTTGCCAAGGAAACTGAACGCAAGAATCAGCAGCTCTATAAAAAGGAACTGGCCTGGATGCGGACAGGGGCCAAGGCCCGCTCAACTAAGCAGAAGGGCCGGATTAACCACTTCCACAAGCTAGAGGGTGAAATTGGCAAGCTCAAGACCGATGAGGACATCTCAATCAACCTTGGCTCCCAACGGTTAGGGAAAGATGTGATTGAGTTTAAGGATGCCAACCTTACCCTGGGCGATCACCAGATCCTTCAGGACTTTAACTGGTTGGTCCAAGCCGGTGACCGAATTGGGATTACCGGTGAAAACGGGGCCGGCAAGACTAGTCTCCTGAACGTGATCGCTGACCGGCTGCCATTAGACAGCGGGGTCGTTAAGATTGGTGAAACAGTCAAGTTAGGCTACTATACTCAGCAAACCGAGGGGGTCGATGATGACCAGCGAATGATTAGTTTCCTGACCGAGGTGGCTGATAGCGTGACGGACAAGGATGGCAACAAGCTCAGCGTTACCCAGCTCCTGGAACGCTTCCTTTTCCCACGCTTTATGCACGGCACGCTGATTCGAAAACTATCTGGTGGTGAGAAGCGGCGGTTGTACCTGCTCAAGATTTTAATGCAGCAACCGAACGTCCTGCTCCTCGACGAACCGACAAACGACCTGGATATTGGAACGCTGACGGTGCTAGAGGACTACCTGGATCACTTTGCAGGAACGGTTATCACGGTGTCTCACGACCGCTACTTCCTTGATAAAGTGGCGGATAACCTGCTGATTTTCCATGGACAGGGAAACATCGAACGCTACACGGGCTACTTCACGGACTACCTGAAGCAGCAACAGCAGGCTAAGGAAAGTGAGCAGGATGCTCCTAAGGCCAAAAAGGTCAAGACCAGCCGTCCCGCACCCGCTAAAAAGCAGCCAGCCGAAAAGACGAAGCTGACCTATGCCGAGGAAATCGAATGGAAGCAGATCAACCAGGACCTGGATGACCTCAGCCAGAAGCAGCAAGAAATTGAAGAGGGAATGGCGGCGGCCGCTAACGACTACCCGAAACTAGCGGCTCTCCAAAAGGAATTAAATGAAGTTCAGCAGGAAGTCGATGAAAAGACGGCCCGCTGGGAATACTTGAGCAATTACGTGGAATAGTAAAGGAGTAAGACAAGTGGCAGTAAATCAAAATGAACAGCAATACCTGGACCTCGCCCGGTACGTCTTGGAAAACGGTCATGAAAAAACTGACCGGACGGGAACGGGAACCCGGTCGGTCTTTGGCTACCAGATGCGCTTTGACCTTGCAAAGGGCTTCCCAATTTTAACAACCAAGAAGGTCCCGTTTGGCTTAATCAAGAGTGAACTCTTGTGGTTCCTGCGGGGCGACACCAACATCCGTTTCCTCCTCCAGCACCATAACCATATCTGGGACGAATGGGCCTTTAAGAAGTGGGTGGAAAGTGACGAGTACCAGGGCCCGGACATGACCGACTTTGGTCACCGCTGGCTGGTCGATGAGGACTTTAAGAAGCAGTATCTGGCAGAAAAGAAGGCTTTTTGCCAGCGAATTATTGACAACGCGGACTTCGCGAAAAAGTACGGGGACCTCGGCCTAGTTTACGGTAGCCAGTGGCGGCACTGGAAGACCAGCACTGGGGAAACGATTGACCAGATTGCTAACATCATTCACCAGATCAAGACGACCCCGGATTCACGGCGGATGATTGTTTCCGCTTGGAATCCCGAGGATGTGCCATCGATGGCTCTCCCACCGTGCCACACGATGTTTCAATTTTACGTTAACGATGGCAAGCTCAGCTGTCAGCTCTACCAACGGAGTGCTGACATCTTCCTGGGAGTTCCGTTTAACATTGCCAGTTACGCGCTCCTGACCCACATGATTGCCCACCAGTGCGGTTTACAGGTGGGGGACTTCGTGCATACCTTAGGGGATGCTCACATTTACCTGAACCACCTCGACCAGATTAAGGAGCAGCTCTCTCGGACGCCGCATGAGGCACCACGGTTGATTCTGCCAGCAGAACCAAAGCCGATTGACCAGTACGAAATGGAAGACATCAAATTGGAGGGTTACACTCACGAGGCCGCAATTAAGGCTCCGGTAGCAGTCTAGGAGGTTTCAAATGACAGAAGTAAACTTTGTGTGGGCGGAGGACCTCGACGGCTGGATTGGCAAGGACCATGACCTTCCTTGGCACGTAAGCGCGGATTTGCGTCACTTCAAGAAGGAGACGGTCGGTCATCCCGTCGTGATGGGCCGGCGTACCTACGAGTCAATTGGCCGGCCGTTGCCCCAGCGGGAGAATATCGTCCTGACTCACCACTTGATTGCTGATGAGCGGGTCCAGTCGTTTGCTACGACTGCTGATTTTAAACAGTGGTTAGCCCAGACTGATGCGGAAACGGTGAGCGTTATCGGTGGTGCACAGGTATTTGCCCAGCTGTTTGACCAGGCAACAGTGTTGACCCGGACAATAATCAACGGTCACTATAATGGCGATACAAAAATGCCACCGATCGATTATGATCAGTGGCACCGGGTTAGCCGCGAACCGGTCGAAGAAGCCGGCCAGGTTGTCTGCTGGTTTGAAAAATGGGTGTTAGACGTAAAAAAGGATTGAGAAGTACATCAGTGCTGTTCCGGCCAGAACGAAGAAGTGCCAGATGAAATGGGTGTAAGCGGTTGGCCGACTGTACAGCAACGCCCCTAAGGTAAAAGTAATACCGCCGGCTAGCAAGAGGCCAAAGCCCACCGGCCCCAGTGCGTGCCAGAGGGGGAAGAAGGCAAAGACACACAGCCAGCCCATCAGGACGTAAATCAGGGTCGAGTAGTTGCTCTTGTGTTTGAGCCAGATACTTTTATAAACGACACCCAGGACGGCCAGTGCCCAGATAATGCCAAACATCGTCCAGCCTTCCCAGCCCCTGATGGCGACCAGGCAATAGGGGGTGTAGGTGCCGGCAATCAGGATGTAGATCATGCAGTGGTCAAAGATTTGGAAGAGGTGCTTAGCCTTGGTAAAGACGAGGGCGTGGAAGAGTGTCGACGAGAGATAGAACAGGATGAGGATACTGCCGTAAACCGTAAAGGTCACGACCCGCATGGGACTTCCAGTATGAGCTGCTCTGATAATCAAAAAGACTAACCCAGCGATTGCCAGGGCGGTGCCAATCCCGTGAGTAATTGCGTTTCCAATTTCAATTAAGAGTGTTTTAGTATCTGTCTTACTTGTTTGTGCCAACTTTATTACTCCTTTCGTACCAATCTGCGGTGAATTCTAAAGGGCTTTTTGGTATACTATTACTATAAAAAATTGAATTAGGTATTTAAATATAACCGTTTTTCGTTATAATGGTTTTGTAAACCCATTACCTAGTTATCAAAACTAGGTAAAATTATAACACATAATGGTCGACAAGGAGGAGCGAATTTTCCATGTCTCAAGTAAAAATTGTCTGTGATTCATCGGCAGGCTTAACCGAAGAAGAAATTAAAAAGTATAATATTACGATTATTCCCCTAACGGTAATGATTGACGACACGATTTACGTTGAACGGGAGACCATTACTAATGACCAGTTCCCGGAAATGATGAAGAATGCTAAGTCATTACCCAAGACGTCCCAACCGCCAATCGGGAAATTCGTCGACGCCTTTGACAAGCTCGGTGCGGACGGGAGTGAAGTCCTCTGCGTAACGATGATGGAGTCGATTAGTGGGACCGTTCATGCGGCGGAGCAGGCAGCCACGATGACTAAGACGAAGGTCACGGTTTATGATTCACAGACGACCGACCAGGGGATGGCCTTTCAAATTGTTGCCGCAGCCAAGGTCCTGGAGGACGGCGGCAGTGTTGACGACGCGATTGCCAAAATGAAGGACGTCCTGGCAAAGTCAAAGCTCTACCTGGCAATTGACAACCTCGATAACCTGGTAGCAGGTGGTCGGGTCAGCAAGTTTGCCGGTGCCCTATCAAACATTCTGAATATTAAAATCATGCTTCAGGTCTATGGTGGCCAAATCCATATCATTATGAAAGGCCGCGGGACCAAGGCTATTCACAAGGAATGGGACCGGATTCTCAAGGAGATGGCGGAAGGGCCTAAACCAGTGCGGATTGGGATCTCCCATGTAGAGGGTGACAAGGAAGTTGACCGGCTCAAGGCGGCGGTCGAAGAACTTTACCCGAATATCCCAGTAGTTGTTCGGGAGACGGTGCCGATTATTGCCACCCATACGGGGATGGGTGCTTGCTGCCTGCTGTACTATACTGAATAGGTTAAGGTTGACAAGGATGCAGGGTCAAACCAGCTTGCTTGGCTTACTGTCCCGGCCTGGTGCCGCGCGGCAAGCTACTGAGTGATAACATTATTAGCTTTAAAATAGTAAAGAGACTGGGTTAGTTCCCGGTCTCTTCTTGTTCAGAGGAGGATTATGCTGTGAAGAGGAAATGGTGGCTAGGATTACTGTTGCTATGCCTGCTGGCCGTGCTTGGCAGCGGGTGGTATTTTTATAACCACCTGGCTGGGCAGCGGTCAGCAGAGCCGATGTACGTTCAAAAGAAGAACGTTCACCTGGTGGCAGTCGGTGATTCGTTGACTTTCGGCCAGGGGGACGAAACGAAGAATGGTGGTTATGTCGGGATTATTAAGCAAAAAATTGAACACCGTTACCGTCAAACCACCGTTGAAACGGCTAACTACGGCGTTAGCGGGGACCGGTCTGACCAAATCCTTGCGCGTCTAAACGCACAAAAAACGATGCGGCAGGATCTCCGCCAGGCTGATGTAATTACCATGACCGTTGGGGGAAACGACTTGCTGCAGAATCTGGAGAAGAATGTCCTAAATTCACCGCAGACGATTGATAAGGACGTTGCTGCCGCTCAGCAGACCTATACCGCAAGTTTAAATAAACTGCTCCAGGCGGTCCGCAAAGAAAACCGGCAGGCCCCGATTTTTGTCCTGAGTATCTACAACCCTGTTTATACCTACTTCCCTGATGTGGATACCATCAATGATTCCATCGCCAAGTGGAACACAACAACAGCAGCGGTGACCCGGGGATATAAGCGGGCCTACTTCGTCGACATTAATCATTTAATGTCGTGGGGGCAGTACAAGACCGCGGCCCAGCGTCAACAACTGGTGCGGAAAGAAGAGCAGGCTAACCGGGGGAAGGTTACCCAGGCGCGTTTGCTTAACATTATGAAGAATAAGGATCATAATTTGAATCAGTACATTTCAACCGAAGATAACTTTCATCCCAACCACCGCGGCTACGAGCAGATGGCTGACAGCCTCTTCCAGGCAATGCAGCGGCACGACAGTTGGGAGTACGTAAAGAGGTAAACTATGGAGAAAAGATCAGTAAAGACAAACCGGCCAGTGAACCGGTGGAAGTGGGCCTTTACCGTTTTGCTGGCGGTGATTGTGCTGGCAACCGGAATCGTTATCAACCGGGTGACTGCCCCGGCACCAACCCCAGCGGTAACCCGCAAAGCTGACATTGGCGACACCTCGATGACGGTTGAACTCAATCGTCACCAGGTGAATGCGCTAGCGGCAAACTACCTAAACCGTTTCTTGAGGGGCCAGCAGGTCAAGTACACCTTTATTGTCGGCCAGCAGTATGCGACCTTGGCCGGGGACACTAAGTTTCTGGGAGCCAAGATTCGCTTTGCCCTTAACTTTATTCCCGAGCGGCAAAAGAACGGCAATGTTTTGTTGCGGGCTAAGGGATTGTCAATTGGCCGGCTCAATCTTCCTGTTAAAATCGTGATGGGCTACATTGCAAAGAACTATAATGTTCCCAAATGGGTAAAAATTGACGCGAAGAAGAAGACAATCTTACTGGACCTTAACCAGTATAGTGCTAAGCGGTCGCTGAAGTATTCGGCTCAGGAAATTAACATGGCCCAGGGGCGGTTTAAGTTCCTGATTACGGTTCCGACTAATTAAGAAAGGAGAGTTTTATATGAACCAGGAAAGTTTTTACCGCTACCTAATGACGCAGCGCAATCCGAACAGTGCGGACGAGATTGAGCAGTTCGCCAATAACGCCTTTTTAGACTCGGCCTTTCCGAAGCAGTCAACGGACTTTGAGGAAATTTCGCAGTACCTGGAAGAAAACGCGGATTACCTGCCGGCGATGACCATTTTTGACGCGGCTTGGCGGCGGTATTTGGATGCGATGAATTAGGAGGGAGTTAATTATGGCAACGATTCAATGGTTCCCAGGACATATGGCTAAGGCTCTGCGGCAGATTCGTGAACAAATGCCGTTGGTTGACATTGTCTTTGAATTGGTGGATGCACGGGTCCCGTATTCATCTCAGAATCCCGAGGTAGCCCTGGCAGCAGGCGATAAGCCCGGTTTGCTAATCATGACCAAGACCGACTTGGCAGACCCGGACCGGCTAGCGGAATGGAAGCAATACTTTACGGCGAAGGGGCAGCCATTCTTGGCACTTGATTCGCGGCAGCATAACGTCAGCAAATTGGTTACCAATAAAAGTAAGGAAATTCTCCATGACCAGTTAGCGCAGGAGGCGGCCAAGGGCCTCAAAAAGCGGCCGATTCGGGCCATGTGTGTTGGGGTGCCGAATGTTGGTAAATCGACCCTCCTCAACCACCTGGTCAAGAAGAACGTCGCCCAGACGGGAAACCGCCCCGGCGTGACGACCGGGCAGCAGTGGCTGCGTTCGTCGGCAGAACTTGAATTATTAGATACGCCTGGTGTGCTCTGGCACAAGTTTGCCAGTCCTAAGCAGGGGGTAATGCTGGCTCTTTCCGGCGCTATCAAGGATAGTCTCTATCCAAAGGACGACGTGGCCCTCTTTGCACTGGCCTATCTGCGGGAACACCAGCCGGAGTTGTTGAAGAAGCGTTACCACCTGACTGACCAGGACTTAGACACGGCAGTTGGTAATCCCGACCTCCTGCTGACGATTACCAGCAAACTTGGTTTCCGTGATGACTATGACCGGGCCAGTGAACGGCTGATTTTTGATTTACGCAAGGGCAAGCTGGGACCCATCACGATGGAAGTTCCGAGCGATTTAAACGCGGAGGGAATCAATGAGTAAGCAGACGGTCAGTGAAGTCCGGGCCTTGCTGGCAACAATTGACAATTTGACAGATCCCCGGTTGGCCGAACTGGCTGCCGATGACCGGAAGGGAGTGCAGGCGGCACTACGGCAACACCAGCGACGGGTCGAACGTCAGCAAGCCGCGCGTCAGGCCTTTCAGCAACGCTTTAACTACGAGCGGCAGCTCTGGCAGAGCGGTTGCCGTTACGTCGCGGGGATGGATGAAGTGGGGCGCGGTCCCCTTGCTGGCCCGGTGGTGACCTGTGCGGTAATTTTAGAGCCTGATTTTGACCTGATTGGGGTGACGGACTCCAAGCAGCTGACCCGTCACGAACGAGAGCAGCTCTACCTCAGGATCGTCGATGAGGCCGTGGAAGTCAGCATTGCGGTTAACGACCGGGAAACGATCGACCGGTTGAACATCTACGCGGCGACCCAGGATGCGATGATGCGGGCGGTGCGTAATCTGAACCACCGGCCGGACCACCTGATTGTCGACGCGGTTCCGTTGTCGTTTGACTACCCGCAAACCACCCTAATCAAGGGCGACCAAAAAAGTATCAGTGTGGCGGCCGCCAGCATTGTCGCTAAGGAATACCGGGATCATCTGATGAAGGATTATGACCGGGTCTACCCTGGCTATGGGTTTGCCGAAAACATGGGCTACGGGACGAAGGAGCACCTCGCCGGACTTGCTCGCTTAGGGGCGTGCCCGATTCACCGGCGGTCGTTTAACCCAGTGCCGAAATATTTATAGTGCAAATTAGTGAAAGTCTCGTACTTATTAGGTAGGAGGCTTTTTTATGATGTCGATTCGAAAATTCTTATTACAGTTAAATTTATGCCGCGGGATTGGTCAGGTCAGCAAGGTCCGCTTGTGGCAGGTTGCTAGACAGCACCACTGCTTTACCGACCTCAAGGCACTGGCGCAGTGGGCCCAGCTCGGTCCGAGTTCGCAGGAGGCACTTCTGAACAACTGGGCTAGTGACCAGCTTGCCGCGGCGGTGGAGTATAACCAGCGTTTTCCTTATATTACGATTATGGATGATGACTACCCGGACCAGCTGCGGGAGACTTACTGCCCACCCCTAGTCTTGTTTTACACTGGGCGGTTGGAATTGCTCAAAAATCCACTCTTAGCAGTGGTTGGTGCCCGGGACATGTCTAGTTACGGTGAAACGGTTTTACGGGGGCTGATTCCCCAGCTTGCCAAACGGCAGGTTACCGTCGTGAGCGGCCTTGCCAAGGGGGTTGACGGGATGAGTCACCGGCTCGCCCTGGCTAATGATGGTCCGACCATTGGAGTAGTCGGTTGTGGCCTGGATCGGGTATATCCCACCGAAAACCGGCAGTTGCAGGAAACAGTGGCCCAGCGTGGCTTAGTTATCTCTGAGTATGGTCGCGGCGAGCCGCCCCTGGCCTACCATTTTCCGGAGCGCAACAGGATTATTGCGGGCTTAGCCTCAACCGTGCTGGTAATTGAGGCCAAGAAGCGCAGCGGGAGTTTGATCACTGCTAATTTAGCCCTGGAGGAAAACAGGACCGTCTGTGCGGTTCCTGGTCGGATTGACACCAGCCGGTCGATGGGGTGTAACGAGCTGATCGCAGCCGGTGCCAAACCGATTCTTCGGGTTCAGGATATTTTGGACGAGTTCTTACTTTGATTAAGCGTGAACCTTGCATTTATTATGAAATTACCATAAAATCAATTTTTGCATTTGACAGAGTACTGTTCCATGTAATAATAGATATGTATTAATGAAGAAAAAATATTAAATGTGAGGAGCCTGTTTATGGCAACCAAAACCGCTAAAAAAACAACGAAGGCTACCGCGACGAAAAAGAAGACGACGCGGCGCCGCTCAAAAGTAAAGAAAAATCTTGTAATTGTCGAATCACCGTCGAAGGCTAAAACGATTGGCCGCTTTTTGGGGCGCTCCTATAAGGTCGTTGCTAGTCTAGGCCACGTTCGCGACTTGCCGAAGAGCCGGATGGGAGTTGATATTGAACACGACTACCAGCCTGACTATATTTCCATCCGGGGGAAGGGTGACGTCATTAAGGAGTTGCGTAAGGATGCGAAGAACGCTAAGGCGGTCTACCTGGCATCTGACCCCGACCGGGAGGGGGAAGCAATTGCCTGGCACGTTTCCAATATTTTGAAACTAGATGATGACCAGAAGAACCGGGTAACCTTTAACGAAATTACCAAGGATGCGGTTAAGAACGCTTTTAAGGAACCGCGGACTATTAACATGGACCTGGTCGATGCCCAGCAGGCACGGCGGGTGCTGGACCGGTTAGTAGGTTATTCTATCAGTCCAATCCTGTGGAAGAAGGTTAAGAAGGGACTGAGTGCCGGCCGGGTGCAGTCCGTTGCCCTTAACCTGATTATCCAACGGGAAAATGAAATCCGTAATTTCAAACCCGAAGAGTACTGGACGATTGACGCCGAATTTAAGCACGGCCGGGATAAGTTTACCGCTGCCTTCTACGGTGAAAATGATAAGAAGGTCAAGCTCAGTAATAACGAGGATGTTCAACGGATCTTGGGTAAGCTCGATAAGAAGCAGGACTTTGCTATTACCAAGGTTACGCGGAAGGAACGGCGGCGCCAACCACAACCGCCGTACACAACGTCAACGATGCAGCAGGACGCTAACCGGCGGCTGAACTTCCGGACCCGGAAGACGATGATGGCTGCGCAGATGCTTTATGAAGGAATTGACATTAAGCAGGGAGCCCCTGTCGGCCTCATCACCTATATGCGGACGGACTCCACCCGAATTGCCTCGATTGCTAAGCACGAGGCCTCGCAATTTATTCATGAGCAGTATGGTGGTGAATACGCGGCGGTCAAGCCGGTTAAGGGGAAGTTGCCAGAAGGGGCTCAGGACGCCCACGAAGCAATTCGGCCAACCTCGGTTCACCGAACACCAGCCAAAATGAAACCCTACCTGACCAACGACCAGTACAAGCTATACAGCCTGATTTGGGCGCGCTTTGTCGCCAGCCAGATGACCCCTGAAGTAATTGATACGATGAACGTCAACCTGGAACAGAACGGGGTTGACTTCCGTGCCAATGGTTCCAAGGTCAAGTTCCTAGGCTTTACCAAGGTCTACAAGCGGGGCGATGATAAGGATAACGTCCTTCCCGAATTGAATGAGGGGGACCAAGCGCAAATGGTCAGTGATGAGCCGGCCCAGCACTTTACCCAGCCACCGGCTCGTTACACAGAAGCGGCCCTCATCAAGACCTTGGAAAGCAATGGGGTCGGCCGGCCATCGACCTACGCACCGACCCTGGACACAATCCAGCGGCGGTACTATGTTCGGCTCGTATCCCGGCACTTTGAACCGACGGAACTGGGGGAAATTGTCAATAAGATTATTGAAAAACAGTTCCCCGACATCGTTAACGCCCAGTTTACGGCGGACGTCGAGGGTGAACTAGACCAAGTTGAAGAAGGGAAACAAAACTGGATTAAGGTGGTCGACAGCTTCTACCAGCCATTCTCTAAGGAAGTCCATAATGCCGAAGAGCAGGTTGCCAAGATCCAGATGAAGGATGAACTGGCCGGCATCGACTGTGATATTTGTGGAGCGCCGATGATCATCAAGATGGGCCGGTATGGTAAGTTTTACGCCTGCTCGCGCTTCCCTAACTGCCGGAATACCAAGGCCATCGTCAAGGATACTGGGGTGACCTGCCCGGTCTGCAAGAAGGGAACGGTCGTGGAACGGAAGTCCAAGAAGAACCGGGTCTTCTACGGATGCTCCCGCTATCCTGACTGTGACTTTGTTTCCTGGGACCGCCCAATTGGCCGTGACTGCCCTAAGGATGGTCACTTCTTAGTTGAAAAGAAGGTTAAGGGGGGCAAACAGGTTATTTGTCCAAACGGTGATTACGAAGAAGCCGTTCAGAAATAAGGTAAAACCAGTAAAACTTGGCGATAAAAGTTTTACTGGTTTTTACTTTGAAAGAATTGAAAGCGCTTCGTAATTCTGCTATTGTGCAAGGGAAAGGGTTTGTATATACTAAGTGTTAAACGTTTATCAATGAAAGGGAGAAACACGATGATTACTCTGCAAAATGACGTCTTAGCGGTTGAAATTAATGAACTCGGTGCCCAACTGCACAGTATTAAACGCCGGGACAATGGGCTGGAATACCTATGGCAAGGAGATGCTCGTAGTTGGGGACGGCAAGCGCCCATCCTTTTCCCGTTCGTTGGCCGGTTGAAGGATGACCAGTATGAGTTTGACCACCAAATTTATCACCAGGGTCAGCACGGTTTTGCCCGGGACCGTCAATTCGCGGTGGTTAACCAAGATGGTGAACAGGTAGTGCTGGAACAGCGCTCTGACGACGAGACGCGGCAGGTTTTTCCTTTTGAATTTATTTTACGGGTCCACTACCAGTTAGTTGCCGCCCAGCTCCAGGTAAGCTATGAGGTCATTAATCCGGCAGACCGTTCATTAATTTACGCGATTGGGGCTCATCCCGGCTTCAATATGCCGTTAACACCAACCGGAGATTTTAATAATATTAAGTTTACGGTTAGCCCGGCGGAGGAATATTCCCGGATTGTCCTGGAGGGACCCTATAACGATTCTGGACACCCGCGGCTGATTGATATGACCACGGGCTTCAAACTTGACCACCAGTTGTTTGCCCATGACGCAATCATTTTCAAGACCGGGGGAATGGACTTTGCGGCGACGCTGACCGATTTGGCAACGGATCATGGAGTGACCGTTTCAACTAAGGAAACCCAGTACGTGGGACTTTGGTCAGCCTACCCGGCCAAGGCGAACTTTGCCTGCATCGAACCCTGGTGGGGAATTGCTGATAACGTCGCGACAGACGGTCTGCTTCTCCATAAGCAGGGGATGTCGCGGTTGGCACCGGGCGCAAGCAAGCAGTACCACTTTAGTATCAAGCCATTCTAAACAAGCTAGTAATCAACAAAAAGGGAAGCAAAATCTGGTTTGGATTTTGCTTCCCTTTTTAATTGCGATTAGTTATGCGTCTTAACCTCCTATTTCTTACGGTTCTTTTCTCGCAGGTAATGCCCCAGTCCAAAGTGAACCATCGACTCTTTGCCAGTGATGATTCGCTTGATATTTCCCTTGTGCCGGTAGACTACCAGAACTGTCAAAATACCAGCGACGAGTGAGAGAATCAGGTCTCGCTCGCAAAGGGCAATGATGAAAATTGAGGTGATCCCGACGATGCTAGCAGCACTCGCCATCGACGTCAGGAGAAGGGTGCCGATAAAAATCAGGCAGGCAATGCCAAACAGCGGCGGGTTATATGCCAGCAAGATCCCTGCACTAGTCGCCACCGCTTTGCCGCCGTGAAAGTGGTCGAAAATGGAAACCGTGTGGCCGAGTGAGGCGAAGAGCCCAATCAGAAGCGGGTTGACGCTGTGGCTAACCCCCAGCAGGTAGGGCTGACTGGCGGCTAGGGTTCCCTTGAGGACGTCCATGAAGAGGACGACGGTACCAGCTGCCGGGCCTAGCGTACGGAAGGTGTTAGTGGTACCGATGTTGCCACTCCCCAGCTTTCGAATGTCCTTGTGGTAGAAAATACGCCCGATCCATAAGCCTGACGGGATAGAACCGAGCAAGTAGGCGATGATAATCATCCCCCATATTTCGAACGTCATCTTTAATTCACCTCAATAATGTGCTTGTCAAAGTATTAGGATACCATGAATTCTAGTCTGACGGTAGTTTCTCAGGCTAAAAATGAGATTGGAGTTTGCGAAATAGCTTTAATTTGAGTTATTATCAATATTGTAACAATTTATCGGCGCTGCTGGCTAGGATTGCCAAGCACTAGCAGTCATGATAAAATTCAACTATCGAACATCTGTTCAAAATGCGATATGGGAGGTCATTTTGTGACCACGAAGAAAGTAAAATACGATGAATCATCAATCCAGGTCTTGAAGGGTCTGGAAGCCGTTCGCAAGCGGCCGGGAATGTATATCGGCTCGACCGATAGCCGGGGGTTGCACCACTTAGTTTACGAAATCGTCGATAACGCGGTGGATGAAGCTCTTTCCGGCTATGGTGACGAAATTAACGTGACCATTGAGGCTGACAATTCGATTACGGTTCAGGATCATGGTCGGGGGATGCCCGTGGGGATGCACGCCTCGGGTAAGCCCACGCCTGAAGTTATCATGACGGTCCTCCATGCTGGTGGTAAGTTTGGTCAGGCCGATGGCTACAAGACCTCTGGTGGTCTGCACGGGGTTGGGGCTTCGGTAGTGAACGCCCTGTCAACCAACTTAACGTTGACGATTGTGCGGGACCATGTTCGCTACCAGGAAAAGTTTAAGAATGGTGGGCAACCAGTTGGGACCCTGAAAAAGCTGGGCAAGACCCGGGCGGATAGCGGGACAACTGTAACCTTTAAGCCTGATCCGGCAATTTTTACAACCACAACTTACGACTATAATACTTTGGCAAACCGTCTGCGGGAATCGGCATTCCTGCTCAAGGGAATCAAGATTGTCCTGGCTGACAAGCGTCCGGGCCAGGAGCAGGAAAACGTTTTCCAATTTAATGACGGAATCCAGGAGTTCGTTTCTTACCTCAACGAGGGGAAAGACACCCTGGGCAAGACCCTTTACTTTGATGGTAAGGATCAAGGAGTCGAGGTCGAAGTCGCTGCTCAGTACAATGACGGTTATTCCGAAAACCTGCTTTCCTTTGTCAACAACGTGCGGACGCCAGACGGTGGGACCCACGAAGCAGGATTTCGCAGCGCCTGGACCAAGACTTTTAATGAGTATGCCAAACGGGTTGGCCTCCTGAAGGCTAACGACAAGAACCTCGAGGGTAGCGACGTCCGGGAGGGATTGACAGCGGTCATCTCAGTCCGCATTCCAGAACGGCTCCTCCAGTTTGAGGGCCAAACCAAAGATAAGCTGGGAACACCGGAAGCCCGCAAAATCGTCGATACGATCGTTAGCGAGCAGCTCAACTATGCCCTGATGGAAAATGGCGACTTCGCCCAGATGCTAATCAGAAAGGCGCTGAAAGCTCGGGAAGCCCGGGAGGCGGCGCGGAAGGCCCGCAACCAGGCCCGGGGTGGAAAACGGAAGAGCCGGAAGGAACGAAACCTGTCCGGTAAGCTCACTCCTGCCCAGTCGAAGAACGCTAACAAAAATGAACTCTTCCTGGTCGAAGGGGATTCTGCCGGCGGGTCGGCTAAGCAAGGCCGTGACCGGAAGTACCAGGCAATCCTGCCCCTTCGTGGAAAGGTGCTGAACACCGAAAAGGCGAAGCTCGACGACGTGCTGAAAAACGAAGAGCTGAATACGATCATCTATACCGTCGGCGCCGGTGCCGGATCCGAATTTGACGTTGACGACTCCAACTACGACAAGATCATTATCATGACCGATGCCGATGATGATGGGGCCCATATTCAAATCCTCCTGCTGACCTTCTTCTACAAGTATATGCGGCCGATGATCGAGGCGGGCAAGGTCTACATTGCCCTGCCACCCCTCTACCTTCTCCGGCAGGGAAAAGGCGCGAAGACGAAGATTACCTACGCTTGGACCAACGATGAGCTAACTAAGCTGACTAAGCGGATGGGCAAGACGGCCCAGTTGCAGCGGTTTAAGGGGCTGGGGGAAATGAACGCCGACCAGCTCTGGGAAACAACGATGAATCCGGAAACGCGGACGCTGATCCGGGTACGGATTGAAGACGCCGAGTTGGCAGAACGGCGGGTGACGACCCTGATGGGGAATAAAGTGGAACCGCGGCGGGAGTGGATTGAAGAAAACGTTCAATTTACCCTGAGTGACGACCAGGAATCCGATGAGTTAGTTGCCAGCAAGAAGCACCTTAACCAATAAGTGAGAGGAAGGAATCAGTTTCGTGAGAGACGCAAAAATTGAAACAATGTCGCTTGAACGGCTCATGGGTGAGCGGTTCGGCCGTTATTCAAAATCCATCATTCAGGAGCGAGCCCTGCCAGATATCCGTGATGGCCTCAAGCCGGTTCAGCGGCGGATCTTGTACGCGATGAATAAGGATGACAATACCTATGACAAGGGCTTTCGGAAGTCCGCCAAGTCCGTCGGGAACGTCATGGGGAACTTTCACCCCCACGGGGACAGTTCCATCTACGAAGCGCTGGTTCGGCTCAGTCAGGACTGGAAGCTCCGTGAACCACTGGTCGAAATGCACGGTAACAACGGTTCGATGGACGGGGACCCGGCCGCTGCCATGCGGTACACCGAAGCCCGGTTAAGCAAAATTGCCGGCCTGATGCTCCAGGATATTGACAAGGACACGGTCGAAATGACCCTGAACTTCGATGATACCGAAAAGGAGCCCACCGTCTTGCCGGCCCGGATTCCCAACCTGCTCGTCAACGGGGCGACCGGGATTTCCGCTGGGTATGCGACCGAAATCCCGACCCACAACCTGGGCGAGGTGCTCGACGCCTTGATCTACCTCATCAAGCACCCCGACGCCAGTTTGGAGAAGCTGATGGAGTTTATCCCCGGCCCCGACTTCCCGACCGGTGGAATCGTGCAGGGAGCTGATGGCATTAAGAAAGCATACCAGACCGGTCGCGGCCGGATCGTTGTCCGGGCCAAGACGGAAATCGAAACCCTGCGCGGCGGGCGCCAGCAGATTAACGTGACGGAGATTCCGTACGAAGTTAACAAGGCCCAGCTGGTTAAACGGATTAACGACCTCCGCTTAGCCAAGAAGGTGGAAGGAATCGTTGAAGCGCGGGACGAAACCGACCGGAGCGGCTTGCAGATCGCAATTGAGCTCAAGCGGAACGCCAACGCAAACGGGATCTTGAACTACCTCCTGAAAAACACTGACCTGCAGATCAATTACAACTTCAATATGGTGGCAATTGATGACCAGCGGCCAATGCGGGTCGGTTTGAAGCACATTCTGACCTCTTACCTGGCCTTTCAAAAAGAGGTCGTCCGGCGGCGGACCAGCTATAACCTTGATAAGGCCCAGCGCCGGCTTCACATTGTCGAGGGGTTAATCAAGGCCCTGTCCATCCTCGACCGGGTCATTAAGACTATCCGGGCCAGCAAGAACCGGAAGGATGCCAAGCAGAACCTGATTGACCAGTACGCCTTTACCGATGTCCAGGCCGAAGCAATCGTAACCCTGCAGCTGTACCGGTTGACCAACACCGACGTCACGGAGTTAGAGGATGAACAGCAGCACCTGACCGACCTGATTGACGAATACCAGTTGATCCTGAGCGACGACGAAGAACTGTCGAAGGTGGTTCGCCGGGAAATGCAGGCGGTCAAAAAGGAGTTTGGTAACCCGCGGCGTACCCAGATTGAAAACCAGGTTGAGAAACTGGAAATCGATACTAAGGTCACGGTGGCTAACGAAGACGTGGTGGTACTTGTTTCCCATGCTGGCTACATCAAGCGGAGCAGTATCCGGTCCTTTAAGGCCTCTTCACTGGACGAAGATGGCCTGCGGGAGGACGACTACCCGCTGCTGATTACCCAAACCAATACCCTGGCCCACCTCTTCATGTTTACGAACCGGGGTCATGTGATTTACCGGCCGGTCCACGAACTGGCGGACGTCCGCTGGAAGGATACCGGGGAGCATATTTCGCAGACAATCGGCCTTGCGGAGAACGAAGAAATTATCAAGGCGATGGTCTTTGACAAACTTGACTTGCCGGGATCCTTTATTTTCGGGACGTCTGACGGCCAGGTTAAACAGTCTGCCTACAAGGACTACCAACCAGGGTCTCGCTACAAGAGCCATGCCAGCATGGCGGTAAAACTCAAGAGTGCTGACGCTACGGTGGTCAGTGTGGACTACTACGAACCGACGAATGAAAACCGCTCCCTCCTGGCAATCAGCCGGGAAGGGTATGCGGTCCGCTTTGACGTGGCCGACGTCCCAGTTACGGGACTGCGCACGGCCGGTGTACGAGCAATTAATTTGAAGGATGACGATGCTTTAGTTGACCTGGTACTGGTTAAGGATGGTCAACGGGTCGCCTCAATTACTCAGCGCGGGGCCTTTAAGGAAATGCCGATTGACGAGATTGCGGTCGGTGCCCGGGCCCGGCGTGGCGAGCTGGTCCTGCACCGGCTCAAAAGTCACCCACACAAGATCGCGGACTTTTTGGCCTATGACGCTGACTTTGCGGGGACCTTTGAGATTATTACTGATCGGCCACAATTCCAAGACGTGGCGGTTACTGACCACCACCTTGGTTCTATTAAGTCGAACGGCACCTTTGTAATTGATACTGAAACCCAAGGGACGCCGGTCAAAATCCGGGTTAAAGAAACCAATATCCTCCATGAGGGAGAGCAGGAGCCGCCCCTGCGGAACTAACATTAAAGTCGCGGAATTTAGAGGGGTGATTTGATGGGAATTATCAGACGGCAAATGCGGAGTGCGACCCAGGAGCTGATTATGCCGCGCTACGACGATTTACCACGACTAGGACTCTACTTAGAACAGGTAACCCGCTATTTAAACCAGACCTTTGATGGCCTGGCACCCCTGCGCATTTCCACGGGGACCGTTAGCAGTTACGTAAAGCGGGGGATTGTTGGTCATTCCCACCAGCGGCAATATGACCGGGACCAACTTGCTGCTTTGATTTTTATGGCGGCGTGCCGGCGGGTCGCTACCTTTGACGACTTGCGTTTTTTACTGCAAGTCCAGGCCCGGAACCATGACCTGGCCGCGGCCTATGACTACTTTTGCGCCCGCTTAGAAGAAGACTACCAGTACGTCTTCGGCCTGCGCGCGGATTTGCCAGCCATCGGCACCGATGACTCGGATGAAAAGGCGGCTTTAGATAAGCTATTGTGGATGGTTGCCTGCCACCTGTACTGGCATTCCTACCTTAACCAGGCACGGCAGAACCATAATTCATAGGGGGGATAGTTAATGGCGTATATTGCAGATTTGCGGGCGCAGGCCGGTCACCGGCCATTGATCTTGACTAGCGCGTCGGGAGCGTTGATTGATAAAGCTGGCGCTGTTCTCTTGCAAGAGCGGGCTGATACCGGCGACTGGGGCTTCCCTGGCGGCTACATGGATTATGGTGAGACCTTTGCCCAGACCCTTGTCCGGGAGTTTAAGGAGGACGCCGGGCTAATGGTGGCGCCGGTAAAGCTCCTCCAGCTCCAGGACAGTGACCTGTATACCTATCCGAATGGTGATCAGGTGCAGCCCGTCAACGCCTTTTACCTGGTGCGGTTGCTAAGCCAGGATGATTATCCAGTCAAACCCGCGGAAACGGTGCGAACCGCCCGCTTCCCGCTCACTGGTCAGCCGCCCCGCTTCTTTAACCAGCAGCATGCGGCAATGTGGACGGTGGCGAGGGATTATTTTCGTCAGCACCGGGCGGAAATAATTCGCTAATTAGCTCCACCATTACTTGAATCATGATAGAATAGTGAATGAACAATCCTGCCGCTGGGTGTTGGACCGGTGGGGGATAAATTGGAGGAATTACTTTATGGAAAAAGAATTAGTCTTTGGACACCAAAAGCCAGATACTGATGCCATCACTGCGGCCATGGCATACTCATACTTCCAAAATCAATTGGGATACGAGACGGAAGCCGTTGCCCTGGGTGAACCAAACGCGGAAACCCAGTTTGCCCTGAACAAGTTTGGCATGAAGGCACCCCGGGTGATCAAGACCGCAGCAAATGAAGTTGACAAGGTAATGCTGGTTGACCATAACGAACCACAACAAAGTGTTAGTGACATTGACAAGCTCACTGTTACCCACTTGGTTGACCACCACCGGATTGCCAACTTTAACACTGCTCAACCGCTGTGGGCTAACTTGCGGCCATACGGCTGTGTGTCAACCATCCTGACTGAAATGTTCCAGGAAAAGCACATTGATATTCCAGCAAACCTGGCTGGAATGATGCTGTCCGCAATCATTTCTGACACCCTGCTCTTAAACTCACCAACGACGACTGACCATGACCGGGAAGCCGTTGAACACCTAGCAAAGATTGCCGGGGTTGACGACTACGAGAAGTACGGTGTGGAAATGCTGAAGGCCGGGGCCGACGTTGACGCTAAGTCTGACGCGGACATCGTTGACGGTGACGCCAAGACCTTTGAACTGGGCGGTACCAAGCTGCGGATCGGTCAAGTCAACGCGGTTGAACTGGATGACGTCTTCAAGCGGCAGGCTGACCTGGAAAAGAAGATGCGTGAATTGATGGACGCTAACGGCTACCAGGTCTTCATCCTGATCGCTACTAACATCCTGAACAGTGATTCCGAACTGCTGGTCATCGGTGACGATACGGAGAAGGTTGAACAGGCCTTCAACCACCAGCTGGGTGACAACCACCGGATGAACCTGCCAGGTGTTGTTTCCCGGAAGAAGCAAGTGGTTCCACCATTGACGGACGCTTTTGAAGGCTAATTTGAACTTACTGGTAAAATAAAAATCGTGAGGCTAGGAATTAACTCAACCTCTTAGTTACCTTATAGATAATGATGCCTCAGCGCAATAGCTGGCTGGCAGTTCAAACGCTGATAAATCAGTATTTGACCAACCTAGCCATCCTTGCGGAGGTTCGAAGACAAACACCGAAAATCAGCTGCCTGCCGATTTTCGGTGTTTTTTCTCACTCTCACGATTTTTTAAATTGATGGACGGTCGACGATTTCGACCGGGAGCAGGGTGGTGGAGCCGTCTACCCGGCGTTGTTCAATTTGCTGGAGGAGGCGCTGGGCGGCGAGGTTGCCCATTAGCTCCATATCCTGTTTGAGCAGGTAGATCCCGTTAGCCACGAACTGCGACCATTCCCAGTCATCAAAGCTAATTAGGCCAAAATCATCAGGAAAAGTTAGGTGGTACTGCTGGAAAATCGCGAGGAGGTCGAAGAGGACCGGCCCCATTAACGAAATCACTGCTGTCTTACCGGGTAGCTGGGCGAGCTCATGGGTGAAGTGGTCCGCCAGCCAGCGGCGGTCGTGACCCCGTGTTTCCAAGTTGCGGAAAGTTAACCCATACTCGGTTGCTGCGGCCTCTAAACCGGCTAAACGGGGAATTTGCCCGGAGGCCTCGGCAAAGTGAGCGCTGATCGCCAAAATATTATTATAGCCCTGCTCGACTAGGCGCTTCCCAAGCCGAAAGCAGGCATCCCGGTTGGCACTGGTAATGGCGGTCACGCCGGCTGGCAAGTCGTCAATTTCCCGGTCGACGATTACCAGCGGAACCTTGCGCTGGACCATTCCCGCAAACTGCTGAAAATGTCGGGCGTCTGGCTGGATGATCAGCCCATCGACCTGCTGCTGGTAAAGCCGCTGGAGCGCCCGTTTTTCCGTTGCCTGGTCATTATTGGTGTTAACCAGAAGGATATCGTAGCCGGCCCGCTTGAGGACGTCATCGATCCCTTTCGCTAGCAAGGAGGAGAAGTGGTTAGCAATGTCCCCAACCAGGACGCCGATAACGTGGCCCTGGTCTTGGCGCAGGCGCTGGGCGGAAGCAGTGGGCACAAAGTGCAGCTGGTCAATGACTGCTTCCACCCGCTCTCTGGTGGCCGGGCGCATCTTTTCATAGTGGCCATTAATAATCCGGGAAACTGTGGTTACGGAAACACCGGCCTGCTTGGCAACGTCGCCGATGGTTACACGTTGGCTCATTTTTTCATCATCCTTATAATTTACTATTACTAGGATACCATTAGATGGTAATCATAAGCCAAATGATTTTAAAAGGATTCATCATCGTTATTACAGCAAAATAATAGGGTTATTCTAAAAAATGGTCTTAAAACATTCTTTTTTGTTTTATACTAATGATGATGCCTGTTCAAGTACTGTATAGTTAGCAGCACTCGAACAGCACACATTTTTTAACTTAGGAGGGCAATGATGAGTGAAATAGCTACTAAAAGTTTAGAAACATCATTGTATAGCGCTGCAGATGCACTACGTTCTAAAATGGATGCCAATGAATACAAGAATTACTTACTAGGAATCATATTCTATAAGTATCTTTCTGACAGTATGCTCTATGAAATTGCTGACGAAATTGGTGATGGTCGGGAGACTACCACGATAGCTGAAGCTCAGGAACTGTACGAAGAGAATACCGCTGATGAAGACCTGCGTGACGAATTAATGGATACATTTTCCTACGTCATTTCACCGGAAAACACCTTTACCAAGGTGATGGAACACGTTAACGACCATTCATTTCAAATCGTCAATTTGGCGGATGCGTTCAAAGAAGTTGAAGGGACTAATGAAATCTTTGAAGGTTTGTTTGATGACATTGACTTATTTTCACGTCGGTTAGGCAATAACGCACAAAAGCAAGCCGACACAATCAGCTCAGTCCTTGCGGCAATTAGTGAATTAGACTTGGTAAAGTCGTCTGGAGATAGCCTGGGAGATGCTTATGAATATTTAATTGGTCAATTTGCATCTGATTCGGGCAAAAAAGCTGGCGAGTTTTATACTCCGCAAAAGGTATCAGAATTACTTACGCGGCTGACTTTGGTAGGCCATAATTATCCTGACGGAATAACCGTTTACGATCCAGCAATGGGATCCGGGTCCTTACTACTAAACTTTAAAAAGTACACTAAGCAGAAAGACGAAATTATTTACTATGGTCAAGAAATCAACACCTCAACTTATAATTTGGCACGGATGAATATGATTTTGCACCATGTTGATACCGCTAACCAACACTTGCGGAACGGCGATACTTTAGATGCTGACTGGCCGCCTTCCGCTAAGACAAATTTTGATGCCGTCGTCATGAATCCGCCATATTCTCTTCATTGGTCTTCAGCAAAGGGGTTCTTGGAGGATCCACGTTTTAGTAAGTATGGTGTACTAGCACCGAAGTCGAAAGCCGATTATGCGTTTCTGCTTCACGGTTTCTACCACTTGAAAAACAGTGGAGTTATGGCAATTATTCTTCCTCACGGAGTACTTTTCCGTGGGGCAAAGGAAGGTAAAATCCGGCAAAAACTGCTAGAAGATGGTTCGATTGATGCAGTCATTGGCTTACCAGCAAACCTGTTCTACAGTACATCAATTCCAACAACAATCGTCGTGCTAAAAAAGAATAAGCAGGATCGGAGTGTTATGTTTATTGATGCTTCAAAGGAATTTGAAAAGGTTAAGAACCAAAATCAGCTCCGTGAAACTGATATCATGAAGATTCTGGATACTTATAAGAAACGCCAAGATGTTGATAAGTATGCCCATTTAGCCAGTTTCGACGAGATTAAAGAGAATGACTTTAATCTGAATATTCCTCGTTATGTTGATACCTTTGAGCCAGAACCAGAAATTGATTTAAAGCAAGTATCTAAAGACCTAACCGAAGTGAATACTCAAATCAAGGATAGCGAGAAGGAGTTAGTGGGGATGTTAACGCAGCTGACCTCTAAAGATGATAATGTTATGGAAGGAATCAACGACATTATCCAGGACCTTAGGGGGGACTTTAATTGATAAAAAAAGAGCAAAATAAAAAAGCTCCTAAGCTTCGTTTTAAGGGCTTCACTAACGATTGGGAGCAACGAAAATTAACTCCCCATATATAATACCGCTTATATTAGCAGATGAGAACCCTCTCGTTGTTTAACATAAGCGGTATTTTTTATTAGCTTAGTTGTGCAAGAGTATGGAGGACTTTGTTGTTATCCTTATTTTCAAGTTCCTTGATAATATGAAGGTACGTTTCTTGAGTTGTGGTCGTATTTGCATGTCCCAATCGCTTAGCAACGCTAGCTATCGAAACACCCTCATATAGCAGAAGAGAAGCGTGGGTGTGCCGAAGACCATGAACTGAAATAATTGGAACGTTACTGTCTTTACAGTGCTTTTCGAGAATTGTATTAATCGTGGAGTTGAAAACTCGCTGATTTTCTTCAATAAAAATTGGCTGATGCAAATCAGTTTTTGATTTACTTATCATCTCCTTAAATTGATCCATTAATTGCCAATCAACCATTACTTTTCGATTGGAAGAACTGTTCTTTGTCTTTTGAAACGCGCCTTTTTTACTTTTATAGTTCCATGATTTATTGATTGTAATTAACTGTTTTTCAAAATTAAAGTCACTAGGTGTCAAGGCTAATGCTTCTGAAAACCTTAGTCCGGTCTTGGCAATCAATAAGATAAACCAATCCCAGTTTATCTGGTTACCCAATTCTAGATTTTTTAATAAACGTTGTAATTCATACATATCTAAATATTTCTTTTTCTTTAATTTGGGTGGGCAGCCCTTAATAATAACCCGTCTAGTTGGATCATGCTCTAACAGGCCGTCGTCGACTGCATCAAGAATTGCTGCTTTGAGGTGATGGTGAAAATCCATTGTGGTTTTTCTCTCATGATTGAGTGCGTAATCGTTAAGCAGCTTCTGATAGGAGCGTCGGTTAAGCTCGTTTAAATGCAGGTCTGGTGCAAGTTCAATTACCTTCTTATAGGTTAGGTAGTATTTGTCTAAAGTTACTTTTCTTACTGCGTGTTCCTTGTATAGTACAATCCAATCTTTATAGTATTTATAAAATAGTTTTTTGCTATAGTACTTACGTGACATAAAAAAGCCTCCTTAGAATTTTAGTTATCTATTTTATAACTAAATTAGAAAGGCGGCTTCTTAGTAGGCAAATGTTTACCATAGGGATTTAATTACTTGTTCCCAGCTAAAGCGTCATAACATGCCAGAGACAATTTCATAATATAAATGAATAATATCCCCGTAAATGGTAACCAATTGGTTCAATTCGTTATTTAATTTATACTGCTCTTCGATTGTAAGCATATAAGCATTGTGGTAACCAATGATAATATTCTCTTCACTTTTTATATATTTTTGTGCTACCTCTTTACCACCAACAGCGCTGTATACTTCCTCATTCTTTTTCATAAATTTATCCAATGTATCAATAATTTGAAGACTATCCAGCTTATTTCTGGCTGAAATAGCTTTCTGAGATTGTTGGCTTATTTTCTTTTCTAGAATTGCGACTTGTTTACTTTTTTCTTCTAGTATTTTAAATAGATCTCCATCCATATGGATAGCCTCCTCTGAAAATCCGGTGTTTATTAATTGAGTAATAATGGTCCAACTTGATTGGTATAAAATTCATCAAGCTCTGACCTAACTTTTTTCTTCCAATCCATCATTCGTTTAAGTTCCGTGTTTGCGTTTAATTCTTTGAATTTCTTAAAAGCGTCACGGTTAAGCATCTGGTTTACACCAGCTTGCTTGTGGGCATAGATGTCATAGTTCTTTATTACAAACCGCAAATCATCGAGATTGACGTGGTACCTATCTGCAAACTCCCTTAACTTCTGCTGATAGACCTGTTCAATCATGCTGTTAAGAAGCTGGTCGACCTGCTGACCAGCATAGTTTTCAGGATGTTCCTTAATTTTTTGCCATAGGTTATTTACAACTAGTGCTAGTGGCTTGTTGGTTTGCGCGAGATCTGCAATATAACTTTCAATTTCTGCAGCTTCTTGCTTATTGGCCTTTGGTAGTAATTCTCCTTCATCAGGAACATAGGATTGAATTAGACCCAAGATATATTGATAGTTCACCGATTTATCAATCACTGATTCAAGTTCGTAGTCGACGTCTAGAACATCACCATCTTCATCATCATCTTTTTCCTTTTTGAAATGATCAACCAAGGTTTCATACATACCCTGCATGGAATCAAGCTTTTCCTTTGTTAATCCATAATCTTTTTCAGGATCTACATCATCGAATTCGTCATAGGTCTGCACAGCGGCGAAAGCCTTATCAAAGTCCTGATATTGCTTAATAAAGTCCTTCTGGTCCTCTTCAGGCGCATCTAAGAGTGATTGTCCGGCGGCTAGGTCAAGATAGTTACTGATCTCATGGAAGGATTGATCGAACTTTTCTTTTGAGTCTTCCCATGTCGGTGCTAGGACATCGCCTATTCCTCCCTGAGAATAAAGCTGGAGCGCTTCATCAATTTTGGCACTGAATTCTTGCGGGAATTGGAAAGTAACGATATTACCGTATTTCTTGTCTTGATCAAAAATCCGGTTAGTTCGCGAAAAGGCTTGAATAATATTTTGAGGGTTCATCGGTGGCCGGTCCACAAATAGTGTCGATAAGTATTGCGAATCAAATCCGGTTAATAACCGGTCCACAACAATTACTAAGTCCAGGCGTTCACTTTGCGGTTTATAAGCACTGTTTTTCCGTGCAAGTCGGTCGTTAATATTTTTATTATATGCACCGACCTCATCTAAGCTAAAACTAGTCCCATATTCATGATTGTAGTCGTTGATTGCACTTTTCATGAATTCTTGATCAGTCACTGAGCCATCATCATTTTCTGTAACTGAAAAGGTAATCGCGACCTTCGGAAAATCTGGGAGCACTTCTTTGATTCTCGTTGGTACTTCAATAGATGAGCTTCCATGTTTAATATCTTGAAATAGTTCATAGTACCGTTTAGCCTGGTCAATTGGACGCATCTCTCTTGGGCTGGTAGTAAGAATGGCCGAATAAGTGTAGCCACGGTTATTAATATTTTGGATTCCCAAAGTTCGATATGACATCTTAAGAATACTTTCTGCCACGGCATCCATATGCTGAGTAGAAATATACTGCTTCTTTAGCTGGCTGTCTGTGACGTTATCCTTTTGGTAGATATTTTGCATGTTCTTAACGTGGAAACCCAGGACCGCCTTATCCCGAATGGCGTCTTTAATCGTGTAGTGATGCAAGCAAGGGCCGTATAATTGTTCGGTTGTCCGGGCAGCTTTACCGTTCTCTTCACGACTGTTTTGCGGGAAAATAGGGGTTCCAGTAAATCCGTACCAAAGTGGTTGGATATTGAAGAACTTGTCGATTGCCATCTTACTAGTAGGTGAAATAGTACGGTGGCATTCGTCGACAATGAATGCCAGCTTAAGGTTTTTTAGTCGAGTAAACAGTGCTTCATTGCGATCATCGGCTTGCCACTTGAAAAGGTGCTGTAATTTCTGACGAGTGGTAACTAAAACTGTTCTGTCGCTGCTAGTTAACTTCTTAGCGAGGTTAATGGTGCTTTCAGTTTCATCCACATCAATTGAATCATTATTCGCGTAGGCCTGAAAAGCTTGGGTAGTCTGATTATCTAAGTCTTTACGATCAATAAGGAAGATTACTTTTTCAAGGGAGGGAATACTTAAAAGGTTGTGAGCCACCCGGTAGGAAGTTAAGGTTTTACCTGAGCCGGTTGTGTGCCAAATAAATCCAGACTCTTGTTTCTTTGAAGCCTCAAAAATGGCCTCAATGGCGTGAACCTGGTATGGACGAAGTAGGATAATGTGCTTCTGCTTGCTATCTAGGACCGTATAATCCGCTACCATATGGTGAGCAGCCGGGATAGACAAAACATCCTTGGCAAAATCAAGGTAGTTGCGAACGGGGTTATTATCCTTATCGACCCAACCACTTAAAAATTTTTCACGGAGATGTTGGTCGGCCGCAACATACTTGGTATCCGTCCCATTCGTTACTACGAACATTTGGATATTAGAGTATATTCCGTTAAATTTTTGCTCGGTAATGTATTTCTGAATCTGATTAAAGGCTTGCAAGAATGAGCGCTTCGGAGTTTTTAATTCAATGTGAATAACCGGGAGACCATTGATTAATAACGTAACGTCCCCACGACGATCATTATCCAACTCTTGTCGTCGTCCTAACTGTATTTGATGAACGACTTCATAGACAGATGTACCACCAGCAATGTTGGTGTGGTCAATTACGAGCAAACTAACTGTTCCAACAGTAGTGTCGTCGCGTTGGAGTTCGACCCGATACTGTCCATTAGCACCAGTAAAGTCTTGGGCGGCTTTGAAAAAGGTAGAGTGATTAATTTTGGCTTTGATGCTTGCCTTTTCGTTGTCTGTTAAAGGCACGTCATTTAGCACCTGACGGTTGTTATTCTGAAGAATTGTAAAGAAGTTATTCCAAAGGTCATCCTCATTTTTTAAGTCCTCGCGCAATGTCCATTGAGATTCATCACGGGTTAGTTGTTGGATGAGTTTGGATTCCATCTGTAGTTCTTGTTGCATAAATCTCACCGACTAGTCTAATTCATTTTCAAAATTCTGTAGAATGGCTTCAAGAATTCCCTGCATTTTACCTTGCTTTTCTTTATCATAATTTTTTCGTTTTTGGGAATTATCGTCAAAAGCTAAGCGCGTAACCGTATCCCACCAATTAAGTTGGGAGCAAGCATAATCCTTAATAGCATCATAAGGAATTGTTAATTCTTGCGATGCGTTTAATGTGAGTAAATACTGCTTGAAGTACTCATCAATACTTTGACTATCGGAAAATTCTTTAAATACTTTTAATGGTTCTTCATATAACATTATTATTTCCTCCTAAATAAACATTTGTTGTAGTAGTGATTTTTTTAGTAGTTTAAGGTGATTTAGCTTACGCTGATGAAGAGTGATGAGGGAGTTGATATTCTGGAAAAAATGACTAAGCGCTTGCTGCTCTCTCAAACTAGGAAGCATAACTTTGATGTTTTCAATATCGGATCCATTAAATGATGGTAAAGCCCCAATCTGTGCATATCGTGGTAGATTCAATGTATCAAATAAAGTTTTTCCAAAATAAGGATCCCATTCATTACTAAATATATATGCCATTGTATTGTTATCAATTAAGAATGGGACTTTGACTAATCTTTTCCTGTTAAGCATTAGCGCGGCTCCAACCTTTGCAAAAATTACTGCTGGAACTTCTGAAATAGGTTTCCATTTTCTATTAGCAATTTGAATTTCAGTCACGTAATTATTTGAAATTTTCATTTCAAATTCGTTTCCTTCATTATTCATGTCTGAAACTTTGAAAAAAGGAATTCCCTGATGTCCTCCTTGCTCTTTATTAGGAAAACCAATACCTGATTGTGTTTTACCCACTTCCCCCAGTCTCCGCTGTTCCCAAGCGTCGGTGAATCCCGGAAAACGAATTTCTGGAACTGTTTGGCCCTTTTTCGGGAACATTTTTTGTAAAAACCCCTTCTTTTGTTCCTCTAAGTGGTCAAGCTTACGCTGATGAAGAGTGATGAGCGAATCAAGTTGTTTGAAAAATTCCCCTATCTTCTGTTGTTCAAGTAAAGTAGGTACTGTTACAACGCTTTCGAGCCATACCTTTTCATGTAAAGCTTTTTGTGCCGAACCAATAGGTTTGTTCTTTTCGATAACATTGTGATAATACAAGTGTGTCTTAAATAATATTTTTGAAAAATTTTTGTCTATCTTACTATTTTTAGCCAACAACGGCATGTTCTCAGTAACAATTGCACCATTAAGTGAACTGGGGATGTAGCCTATACCACCTTCATAAATAGTCTGTCTAGTAAATGTTAAAGTATCGGGATAATTTTTAGTGTCTACTAAATATTGACGCTTCCTACCTATATCTTTTCCATAATTAGTCGTACGATATTCAACTTTTCCTGTATTTCTTACTGATATTTGAATATATTTTGTAGTATCATCTAGAAATATCTTATTTTGATATTTTTTAAAGAAATCCCCCAATTTTCGTTGCTCCCAATCGTTAGGGATTAGGATAAATGCAGTAATGGTATAGGGTTAGATGCTTTCTTATTAAGAAAAAAACGCCCCATGAGCTAAATTCAGTAGGGCGGAAGTAGATATTGATTTAGAAACATTAAAGGAGCTGAGAAGGGAAAATCGTAGTGAACTAGAAATAAAAGCTGAATCGTATTACTTCTTCGTCAAGTTTAAAAGTTATGTTGATGATACTATCACTATAATCCTCGTATGTTTAATAGGTTATAAAGAAAAGGGTGAGCTTAATGTCTCCTGAAGATAAAAAAAGAATTTTACGCCGGCGGCAGATGATTGCGCTTATCATTGTTTTAATAATAATTACAATTCTCCATCTTTGGGAACTTGTTATTGGTTTCGGCATCATTATATTGGTAATTGCTGGCTTTATGTGGATTATTGATTGGGTTTGTGGTGGTGATCTTTATGGTGATCCTAACGATAATCATTTAAGCAACGAAGAGAGAACAATGTGGGATATCTTTACTTTGAACCAGATTTTTAATCACCACGATGATAATAACCACATCCTTTAAAATCATTATGGAAATTTTATCTGTAATCGGCATGATTAAAGTGCTAGCAAGTAAAAAGAGTTCGTAAGTAGCCAGTATGAATTGACTATTTGCGAACTCTTTTTGTGCCTTGTTACTAAGTTAAACTAGACAAACAGTGAGATGGCGTAGACCGAACCCAGTCCGGCAATCGCCAGGACGGAGGTCAGAGTTGACCAGGAAAGCAGGGTTTCCTTGAGGGAAAGGCCGAAGTATTCCTTAATCATCCAGAAACCGGCGTCGTTGACGTGGTCACAGAAGACGGAACCAGCACCAACACTCAGTACCATCAGGGCAGCCATCGCGGAGTTGGAGCCAAACTGGTGTGCCATTGGGGCAACCAGGCCGGACGCGGTCATCGCGGCAACGGTCGAGGAACCAAGAGAAACCCGGAGCAGGGCGGTAATCAGCCATGCGGCGAGGATTGGTGAGATGTTGGTCTGGGCGAACAGGCTGGAGATGTACTTGGAAATCCCCCCGTCGACCAGGACCTGCTTGAAGGCACCCCCACCACCGATAATCAGCAGCATAACGGAAATTTGCTTGATGGACAAAACCATCGAGTCGGTAATCTGGTTCATCGTCTTATTCCGGTGCAGACCCATGGTAAAGATGGCAAAAATTAATGAAAGCAGCATTGCCAGGTCAGGAGCCCCGACGAATTGGATGAATTCGTTGACCGGGTTGCTCTTAGGGAAGATGAATGAGCAGATGGTAGCGATGGCAATCAGGATTACCGGCATCATGGCGGTCAAAACTGAAATGCCAAACTTAGGTGTCTCGTCGAGCTTGAATTCCTTGTAGTCACCTAAAACGGAAATATCGATGTTCTTACGGTAAACCTGTGGGTAGACTTTGTGGAGGAACCAGTTGAAGACTGGCCCGGCAATGATGATGGTTGGAATTGCGGCGATGATCCCGAGCAGGAGGACGTGCCCCAGGCTGGCGCCAAGAATATCAGAAATGGCAGTTGGTGCCGGGTGCGGTGGCAGGAAGGCGTGGGTGACGTTCAAAGTGGCAGCCATCGGAATCCCCAGGTACATCAGTGGCATATCCAGTTCCCAGGCGATAATAAAGATAATTGGCAGCACTACGACCAAGCCGACTTCAAAGAAGAGGGCCAGACCGATGATGAAGGAGGCCAGGATGACGGCAACTTGGATCCAGCGCCGCCCAAACTTGTCAATCAGGGTCGTGGCAATCCGGTAACCACCACCGGCATCGGAAACCAGCTGGCCCAGCATGGAACCAAAACCGAAGATAATTGCCAGGTGCCCTAATTGGCCGCCGATCCCGGTTTCGATTGTTGTCGGAATTTTAGTCAGTGGCAGGCCCAGCATCAGGGCAACGATGAATGAAGTGATAACTAAGGCGACGAAGGTGTTGAGCTTCAGCTTGACAATCATGAAGATCAGCAGGATGACGCCGATTAAAACAATTAATAATGGCATAGTAACGTTCTCCTTTTAGCTATTTTCGCTGCAATTTTGCAATCGTAGAGTAGGCCGGTGATAATAGTCCCTCGACCTGCTGGAAGAGCGGCAGGTACTTTTGGTAAACAGCGACGGTTTCCGGGACCGGCTGGTAAGACTTCTCCGCACCGATAAAGTCCTGGACCGCGCTCAGGCTGTCGACCATCCCTAGGCTCTTCATCGCCATTGTAATGGCGCCGAGGCAGCCCGACTCAAATGATTCCGGGATGTTGACCGGGCAGTTAAGGACGTCGGCGAGCATCTGCCGCCAAACTTCAGCCCGGGCAAAGCCGCCGGTTGCAGTTACGCTCTTTGGCTGGCCGACCAGGTCGCAGACCGCCTGGTAGACCGTCGCAATGTTCATGCAGATTCCTTCCATGACGGCCCGGAGCATATCGGCCCGGGTGTGAAGGTTATTAAGACCAAAGAAGGAACCCCGGGCGTTGGCATCCCAGAGTGGGGCCCGCTCGCCACCGAGGAAGGGAAGGAAGATCAGCCCGTTGGCCCCTGCTGGTTCACCCTCAATCACCCGGTTGGCGAGGGTAAACGGGTCGGTTTGCTCGTTTTGGACGGCACTTGGGGTCACCAGGTGTTCAACTGCCCACTGGTAGACGTCCCCACCGTTGTTGAGGGGTCCGCCGACCACCCAGAGGCCATTATCGACGGCGTAGCAGAAGAGCCGCTCTTGGGGGTCGATTACTGGGTGGTCGGTGATAACCCGGACCCCCGCAGAAGTTCCGATGGTGATGGCGACCGTGTCCTGCTGGATGGCTCCAACACCAAGGTTGGAAAGTGCCCCATCAAAGGCGCCGTAAACGAACGGGGTCTCCGCCGGAATGCCCATCTTAGCAACGGACTCGTTTGTCAGGCCGCTTGCCTGGGTGGTTCCGTTGACGATTTCCGGTAGCTGGTCCTTATTGACCCCCGTCAGCTCCAGGGCGGTCGGGTCCCAGTCGCCACTGTTGATGTTCATCATCCCCGTACAGGAGGCGATTGAGATGTCAACCTTGAAGCTGTTAAAGAAGCGGTAGAAGAGGTAGGACTTGATGTCGCCAAAGTAGCTGGCAGCAGCCAACCTTTCTGGTGCCGTGTCTTTGAGCCACAGGAGTTTGGTCAGGGGGGACATCGGGTGAATTGGCGTCCCGGTTTTAGCGTAGAGCTGTTTGCCCAGCGGCGACCGCTTTAATTGGTCGGCGGCGTTCCGGGCCCGGGTATCCGCCCAGGTGATTACCCGGGACTGGGGTTGGAAGTGTTCATCCAGTAAAATCAAACTCTGGTTGGCGCTAGAGAACGAAACCGCTAACAATTTTTCCTTGGCGAAATCAATCTGTTGGCCAGCATCGTGGATGACCTGTTCAACGGCGGCCACCATTTTTTCCGGATCCTGCTCGGCCATCCCGTTGCTGTCCCGGTAGAGTGGGTAGCCCTGGGTAAACTGGTCGATCACATGAGCGTGTTCGTCATAGAGGACGGCTTTCGTGCTCGTAGTTCCAACGTCCACACCAATTAAGTAGTTCAATGCAATCTCCTCCTCAGTCTTTATGAAAGCGTTTTGGTTTATCGTTACACCAAATAATATACTCACTCCTGGAAGCGGTGTCAAGCATAAAATTAAAATTAGTGTATCGTTTTCCTAGATCAAACGGGGCTGAGCAATAAACTTTACTTTATTCCGTCTGTCTGTAAAATAGTAAGTGTAAACTAAGAGAAAGGGTGACAAGAATGAACGTAACCTTTACTGACGACGCCTTACAACGAATTAAGCGGTACCTGAGCCCGGCAAAGAAGATTTTGCTGGACTACGATGACGGGGTCGGTCCTTTTTCCGCGGTTGGCAACTGCTCCTTGGACAGCAGCTACCAGATGCTCTTCGTTGACAAGGACTTGGCCGTGCCTGACTATGACCGGCAGATTGATTCCAACATTGGCCCCATTTTAATTAAGGGCGAATCCCTTCCCCAGTTTGAGGGGGAGATGGAGGTTCGTTTTAATCGTCACCTCTTCACGCTGCCCCTGGTCAGTCGAAAGGGGATCTTAACCGATAACCTGGAAGTGATCGATTACAGCGGTACCCCTGGAGCAACCCAGCAGGGGACGGCTCACGACTGCTAAATTTGCCGAGAACGTAAAGAAATAACCGGTTCTAAGATCCCTGGAATTAAGGGGGCTTAGAACCGGTTTGTTTTTAACACGATTTTCAAAGATAAAAAATAGCTTCACAAATTGGTCTAGCTGTAAATTGTGAGCGGGACGAAATGACCGTCATAGCCTAATTATTGCCATGTGATGAACTTAATTAGCAAATAGCGTTTAAGAAAATGAAGGTGAATTAGTTGAATTGGTCTAGGGGTTAGTTATAAAATGTAAGCGCTTAGTAAAAAGGAGGAAGCGTTATGGCATATCAAACAATTAATCCATATACCAATGAAGTTGAACAAACATTTGAAAATACGACCGATGAAGAGCTGGAGCAAACGTTGACGGCCGCCCACCGCCTGTACTTAGAATGGCGAAGGGATAACAAGCTGGAAGAACGCAAGCAGATTATTCTGAATCTCGGACGGATCCTACGCGAACGGCGGGAAGAGTACGCAGCAATTATGACGAGAGACATGGGAAAGCTAATCGGCGAGGCAGAAGGGGAAGTGGACCTCTGTGCGTCCTTCTGTGATTACTATGTAGCAAATGCCGATCAGTTTTTAGCACCAGAGATAATTGCGACGACCAGCGGACGGGCAAAGGTAATCAAGCAGTCCCTGGGTACGCTTGTCGCGGTCGAACCATGGAACTTCCCGTTTTACCAAATCGCTCGGGTGTTTATTCCAAACTTTATCGTTGGCAATCCAATGATTCTAAAAGACGCATCAAATTGTCCGGCATCGGCGCAGGCCTTTGCGGACGCTGTTAAGGAAGCCGGTGCGCCTGCTGGTAGTTTAACAAACCTTTTCTTGTCGTACGACCAAGTAAATAGGGCAATCGCGGACAAGCGGGTTGCCGGAGTTTGTTTAACTGGTTCTGAACGGGGTGGAGCAACGGTTGCTAAGGAAGCCGGTGCTAACTTAAAGAAGAATACGATGGAGTTGGGCGGTAACGATGCCTTTATCATTCTGGATGACGCCGATTGGGACCTTGTCGAAAAGGTTGCGCCGGCTGCGCGCCTCTATAATGCGGGGCAGGTATGTACATCATCCAAGCGGTTTATCGTATTAGAAAAAGATTACGACCACTTCTTAGAGATAATGAAGGACGCCTTTTCTAAGGTTAAGATGGGGGACCCGCTCGATCCATCAACAACTTTGGCACCACTATCTTCAAAGAAAGCCAAGGAAAAACTTCAAGGACAAGTTGACTTAGCCGTTGCCAACGGTGCCAAGGTTTACTATGGGAATCAGCCGGTGGCGCTTGCGGGGCAGTTCTTTATGCCAACAATTTTAACGGACATTACGCCAGATAACCCGCTCTTTGATACCGAAATGTTTGGACCGGTGGCACCAGTGTACAAAGTCAAGTCCGAAGAAGAGGCAATTGAGCTGGCTAATAATTCCAGTTATGGTTTAGGAAACACGGTCTTTAGCCAAAACTATGAACATGCTGAACGAGTAGCCGCTCAGATTGAAACTGGGATGAGCTGGATCAACGCCGGCTGGGCATCACTACCGGAGCTTCCGTTTGGCGGAGTGAAGAATTCCGGCTATGGTCGTGAACTCAGCAGCTACGGAATAGAGGAGTTCATGAATAAGCACTTGATTTATGAGACACGGCAGTAATAAGCGTTAGCACTGCTGACAACTGCTTCTAAATTATAGCTAAGCGCCTAAAATCGACTTGTTAGCCGGTCTTAGGCGCTTTTCGAATGCTCTTAATTATTAGTAGTTTAGAGAACCAGGCTAAATAACAATGCCAGCACCAGGGTCAGGGCGCTGAGGGCGACGGCACCCCAATAATGGTGGCGGTTATCCTGGCACTCGATTGCCCGGCAGACAAACAGAATCGCCAGGGAAGCCGAAAGCAGGATCATTAGGAGCATGACCCAGAAAGCCCAACCGTGTGCTAGGCGGTGGTAAAAGTTGGCATAGAAAATAACGGCCCCGACGTACATGACGAAGGAGTAGGCATAATTGCCCCGCCGAAAATTAACCACGAGGGCGTAGATAAAGACGGCCATTAAGAGAATACTAATCAAATTAATTAACATACCAGAACCTTCTTTAAGTTTAAGGAATTATCTCTATTATAAACACATTTCACCAATAATGTCTTTTAGCAATCAAAATGTACCCGTTTTCATATTATTGTTATGTAACCGCTTGCATATAAATGAAAACGTGCTAAGATAGTCAATGTAAACGATTGCAGTGAAATCATTAGATTGAAAGGTGTTATTTCATGGAGAACAAACATTGGTGGAATAATTCAGTTGTTTATCAAATCTACCCGAAGAGTTTTCAGGATAGTAACGGTGATGGGGTTGGTGACCTGCGCGGGATTATCAACCGGCTGGATTACTTACAGAAACTGGGTGTCGACGTCATTTGGCTCAACCCGATTTACAAGTCGCCCCAGGTAGATAATGGCTACGACATTAGCGATTATCAGGCGATTAATCCAACCCTCGGTGACATGGCTGATTTTCAGGAGTTGATTGATGGCATCCACCAGCGGGGAATGAAATTGGTCATGGACCTGGTAGTCAACCACACTTCGGACCAGCACCACTGGTTCCAGGAAGCGAAGAAGGGGAAGGACAACAAGTACCGTGACTACTACATTTGGCGGGATGGTAAGGATGGTCACGAACCAAATAACTGGGGTTCGTACTTCTCTGGTTCGGCCTGGCAGTATGACCAGGATTCCGACCAGTACTACCTCCACTTATTCGCTACCCAGCAGCCAGATTTGAACTGGGAGAACTCGGACGTCCGTCACAGTGTCTATGACATGATGAACTGGTGGGCTGCCAAGGGGGTCGATGGTTTCCGGATGGACGTCATCAACTTAATTTCTAAGCCGGAGGGCCTGCCAGACGGTAAAAAGGCGGCGGATGAGAAGTACGCCAACGTTGAACCGCTCGTCGCCAATGGTCACCGGATTCACGAGTTCTTGCAGGAAATGAACAAGAATGTCATGAGCAAGCACAAGATGATTACCGTGGGTGAAACGCCGGGAGCTACACCAGAAGACGCTGAGAAGTACGCGGACCTGGACAACAAGGAACTAAACATGGTCTTCCAGTTTGAACACATGGGCCTGGATGGCAATCCGAATCCGGCGCTGGGCAAGTGGTACGACCAGAAGACTAAGCTGAGTGACCTGCGGGCTAACTTCACTAAGTGGCAGGAAAAACTTGCTGGCAAGGCTTGGAACTCCCTTTACTGGAACAACCATGACCAGCCACGGGTAGTTTCCCGCTTTGGTGACGATAGCACCGAAGAATACCGGGTTAAGTCCGCCAAAATGTTAGCGACGATGCTCCACTTCCAGCAGGGAACCCCGTACATTTACGAGGGGGAAGAAATTGGGATGACCAACGCGGCCTTCCCAAAGCTCGACGATTACGTCGACCTTGAATCACTTAACGCCTACCACCAGCTCGTCGACGACCAGCACCTCCTGGACGGTAAGACGATGATGAAGTACATTGCCAAGCACAGTCGGGACAACGCCCGGACGCCAATGCAGTGGGATGCCTCTGCTAACGCTGGCTTTACGACTGGCACCCCGTGGGAAAAGGTCAACCCGGCGTACAAGTACATCAACGTTGACCAGGCGCTGGCGGATCCAAACTCAATTTTCTACTACTACCAGAAGCTCATTCAGCTACGACATGAACTACCGGTCATCACTAACGGGAGCTACCGCTTGGCAGACGGCAATGAGGATGACCAGGAGGTTTACGCTTACCTGCGGCAAAACGCTGACACCACATTGTTGGTCATCTTAAACTACACTGACCAGGGTCTGACCCGTCACTATGACGTTCCAAGCAACGCCCAGCTGCTGATCAGCAACTACGCTGACGATGCGGGGGATGTCCTTCGGCCGTACGAAGCTAAGGTTTACCAGTATTAAGGGAAGAGGTAATTATCATGGATAGAAAGACAAACGAAGATAACCGGGTCGACCTTGACTCGGGGATGCCAGCCCTGACGAAGAGTCAAATCTTTTCCATCACCTTCGCCTTCTTTGGCATTAACATGGCGTTCTCGTTGCAAAGCTCACAGATGAGCCGGATTTGTCAGACGATTGGGGCGAACCCTAACAGTCTTGGCTTCTTCTTCATCTTCCCACCGCTAATGGGGATGATCGTCCAACCAATTTTAGGGCAAATGTCTGACCGGACGTGGAACCGCTTTGGTCGGCGGCTGCCATACCTGCTCTTTGGGACGCCAATCGCGGCATTAGTCCTGATCATGCTGCCATTCTCTGGTTCCTTCGGCTTCGGTTACGGCTCGCTGGCCGCAATGACATACGCCGCAATTGCCATCTGCTTCATGGACCTGTTCTCTAACGTTTGTATGCAGCCCCTCCGGATGCTAGTCGGGGACATGGTTAACAACAAGCAGAAGAACGCCGCCTGGTCCTGGCAACAGGTCTTCTCTAATGGTGGTGCGATTCTTGCTACGATTTTGCCATTCGTCTTCACCGCATTTGGGATGTCTAACACGGCGAAGCGGGGAGTGGTCCCGCAAACTGTTATCTGGGCCTACCTCTGTGCCGCTGCGGTTCTGCTGATTACCGGTCTCTGGACGGTCTTCAACGTTAAGGAATACGATCCCAAGACCTACGCTCGTTACCACCGGATCAATGTCGAAGAAGTGCACCAAAAGGTCAGCCTCTGGAAGCTGGTCAAGCAGGCACCACGGTCCTTCTGGGAAATCAACCTCGTTCAATTATTCTCCTGGTTTGCAATTATGTACGTTTGGACCTACACTACTGGGACCGTTGCCAAGAACATCTGGGGCACGACCGATGTTAGTTCCGCCGGCTACCAAGCTGCCGGGAACTGGTACGGGATTTTGACCGCCGTTTACAGCATCGCCGGAATTGTCTGGGGGTTGCTGTACGCCCACGCCAAGGCCAATGCCCGGAAGAAGTGGTACGTAGTAGGGATGTTGCTCGGTGCCCTCGGCCTGGGCAGCATGGCCTTCATCACTTCTAAGACCTTGTCGGTTATCGCGATGATTCTCTTTGGGATTGCCAACTTCAGTATCAACACGATTCCATTTACCCTATTGACTTCTTCTCTGAATGGGAAGAACGAAGGGGCCTACCTGGGGCTCTTTAACGTCGGGATCTGTGTCCCACAAATTTTGGCATCGCTGTGCAGCTTCTTCATCTTCCCGCTGGTTGGTCACAACCAAACGATGATGATGCTGATTGCCGGTCTGTCACTGTTAGTCGGTGCCTTGGTGGTTCCACGGATTCACGAAGGGGTTACCGTTCAAAAGGCCGAACAGCAAGAAGAACAGTAATAACTGAATAATTAGATTCGGTAGTTGACCTAATCGGTTGGACTACCGAATTTTTTCAATGAAACAAGCAGAAAACCGTTCCAAACCAGCTGAAAAGTTGATTTGGAACGGTTATTTTTTGGTAAGAAGGAATCAATCATTCACGCGCCTTACTTTTCCGTGGGTAAGGTTTGAACACTGTCTCGTTCGATTAGGGTGGTTGGAATAAAGGTCGCGGGTTGATCCTGGAGCAGGTTGTCAACGCTTGTGAGGCCCATCTGGTAGAAATCCTGGCTAACGGTCGTCAGTTCTGGCGTCGTCAGTTCACAAGTATCGGACCCATCAATTGAAATGATCGAAAGTTGTTCCGGGAGCCGCCAGCCGGCCTGGGTCGCGGCTTTTATCAAGCCGGCACCAATCATGTCGCTGCCGGCGACGACCGCAGTCACACTGCTATCCTGAATGGCACTAAAGAGCTTTTTTCCGTCCTGATAGCTGTAATCGCCATAGTGGATCCAATGAGGATTGATTGGCAACCCTGCCGCCGTCATCGCACGTTGGTAGCCAAAGAGTCGCTGCTGGCCGGTCAGGTAGCGGTCAATGCCAACGAGACCGATTCGCCGGTGTCCCCGTTTAATCAGGTAGTTCGTTGCCTGCTCGCCAATTTTGACGTTGTTAGAGGAAACATAACGGTGCTCGGGATGCTCAGGATTGTAAATCGAGATTAAGCGGTAGGGCATGTGGGCGGTACTGAGAATCTCAAATTGTTCCTGCTCCATCTTGCCGGAAATCATTAAAATCCCGTTTGCCTGGTGTTCGAGCGCCTCGTTAACGGTCTGGGTGAGCCGGCGGGAATCATTGTCACCCGCATAAAAAGTGATGACCTGGTGGTTAAGCTCCCGGGCGCGGTGGAGAATTCCGTTGAGAATCCCGATCCAAAAGTCCGTCTGCGTGTAATTGATAATGACGGCGATCGTATTGGTAATGTTGGAGGCTAGTTGGGAAGCAGCAACGTTCTTGTGGTAACCCATTTCTTGGGCGATTTGCCGAATCCGCTTAGCGGTCGCTGGTTTTAAATTATTCTTGTAAGCGAGGGCGCGGGAGACGGTGGCGGTTGAAACGCCGGCTGCCCGCGCAATGTTTTTAATTGTTGGTTTCGTGACTTTCATCCCCAATCGTTTTCTTTTATTATAATCGTCCTTTCTCATTTAAGCAAACGCTTACAATTAGGCTAAATAAGATTTGTAAACGTTTGCAGAAAGTGGTACATTAGTGGTGTAAAGAATATTGCATGGAATAATCATCGTAGAAAGAAGAGACAAAGTATGACAAATCGCTTAACAGGCTATCAAAACGCGGCACCAAAGGTAACGTTGGAGTACGCCGATGGCCGCCAGCTGTTATTAGACGTTTACACGAACGAAATTATCCGGGTCTTCATGAACCGGGGACGTGCAACTAATTCGTATGCGATTGAAGGGGACAAGCACCATAAGACTAGCTATACCGTGGATGACAAGGGCGATCATATTGAACTCCGCACGCCCAGTTTGATTGTCAAGGCTTATGACAACTGCAAGGTTGACTTTTATGACGGCGACGGCAATCCACTGGTGATGGACTACCGGGGACAGCGGCAACCACTGCCCAACGACCTCGATGAAGAACACCAATCGACGGTCCTTGCTGAGGGGCACGATATTAACCTGCTGGACAAGACGAACGACCACTACTACGAAGTTATTAAGTCAATGAGCCCGGACGAGCAGTTTTATGGACTGGGTGACAAGCCAGCCTTCTTAAACAAGCGGGGCTATGACTATGATAACTGGAACGTCGACTTCGGCCAGGTTCATAACGAGTCGGTTAAGGGCATCTACAAGTCCATCCCCATTATGTACGGTCTGAAGAATGGTCATCCCTATGGCCTCTTCTTTGACAATACCTACAAGAGCCACTTCGACCTCGGTAAGGAGAGCGAAAACTACTATTACTACTCCGCCACTGACGGAAACGTGGACTACTACGTCTTGGGCGGTCACTCCCTAAAGGACGTTGTTGCCAACTACACCTACTTGACGGGGGTGACGCCGCTGCCGCAGAAGTGGGTCCTGGGTTATCAGCAATCTCGCTGGGGCTACAGCACCAGTGATGACCGGGTCGCCAAAATTGCGGACGGCTTTGAAAAGTACCACCTGCCGATTGACGTCATCCACCTCGATATTGACTACATGCGGGGCTACCGCGACTTTACCTGGGACACGACTAAGTTTAAGAATCCCAAGCAGTTTGTTGCCGAGATGAGGAAGCGGGGAATTCGGTTAATGCCGATCCTCGATGCCGGTGTTAAGCAGGATAAGGACGGCTATGATATTTACAAGGAGGGGATTGAGAAGGGCTACTTCGTCGAAAATCCTGACGGGACCGTCTTTGTCGGGCGGGTTTGGCCCGGTGATGCGGTCTTCCCTGACTTTGGGCGGCCTGAGGTTCGCAACTGGTGGGCTAAGCACGTCAAGTTCTTCGCTGACGTGGGCGCCTGTGGGGTTTGGAATGACATGGACGAACCAGCGTCCTTTGATGGTGAGTTGCCGACGGACCTGATTTTCCATGATGGTGAACAGAAGACCACCCATACCCGGATGCACAACGTCTTTGGCCACCTCCAAGCACAGGCGGCCTACGAAGGGATGAAGGCGGCCACTGGCAAGCGGCCGTACATCATCACCCGGGCAGCCTACGCCGGGACGCAGAAGTATTCGACCATTTGGACCGGGGACAACCAGTCGATTTGGTCCCACCTGCAACTAGCGATTCCCCAATTGAACAGCCAGGGGATGAGCGGCTTTGCGATTGCCGGGACGGACATCGGGGGCTTCCAAAAGGACACGACGCCTGAGTTACTGACCCGGTGGCTGGAAGCATCCCTCTTCGTGCCGCTCTTCCGGAACCACGCCGAGATGGGGACCCGCTACCAGGAACCATGGTCCTTTGACCGGCAAACGCTTGACACTTACCGCGACTACCTGAACCTGCGCTACCGCTTCGTCCCGTTCCTCTACGACCAGTTGCGGCACGAAACCGAATCTGGCCTGCCAGTAATGCGGCCGTTAGTTTTGAACTATGACCAGGACCCAGCAGTGCGGCAGATTAACGATGAGTACATGGTTGGCACGAGCATTTTGGTTGCCCCAATCGTCAACCAGGGGGCTGATAAGCGGCTAGTTTACCTGCCAGCGGGCAAGTGGCTGGACTTCTGGAATAATGCCGAATACTCTGGTCAACAGACGATTATGGTCAACGCACCATTGGAAAAACTACCGCTCTTCATTAAGAAGGACACAATCCTGCCATGGGGCAACAAGGTTAAGCACATCAGCGACGAGCCAGAAAAGGTCATGACCTTCCGCCTGTTCGGGGACTGTGGTGCATACAAGCACTACCAGGATAACGGCTTGGACTTCAAGTACCAGGAGGGTGAGTACAACGAGTACTACGTCGAGGTTGCCAATGATGGTCAGGTTGCCGTTAAACTGAACAAGCATGGCTATCAGCCAACCTATGAGCGGGTCTACGTTGAAACCGATCGTGGTCGCTTTGAATTCGATTATGACGACAGCAATGAGGACTACCGACTGGTGAAGTAAGCAGCGGAGAATAAATTGAGTAAATACCTTGGGAGACTGGGAATAAACTCAGTCTCTTTGCTATTTTAAAGATAAAAATGTAATAACACAGTAGCTGCTGGCAGTTCAAACGCTGATAAATCAGTGCTTGTCTCACTCTCTTTCCTACTTCCAAGCAGTTTTCTCTGTTTTCGTCTGCTGAGATTGTATAATGAGGTCACCAAAACAATCGGAGAGGACGATTAACATGAGTTTAGATACAGCGATTTTTGCGGGTGGGTGCTTCTGGTGCATGGTTGAACCCTTCGATACGTTTCCCGGTATCAAGTCGGTAGTGTCCGGGTATACGGGTGGGCACCTCGCTAACCCAACCTATGAGCAGGTTTGTGCCGGCAATACCGGTCATACGGAGGCGGTTAAAATCACTTTTGACCCAGATGTGGTTTCCTACGATGAATTAGTGACTATTTATTGGTACCAGACCGATCCCACCGACGCACTGGGTCAGTTCCAAGACCGCGGTGATAGCTACAGACCAGTAATCTACGTCAATAGTCCGGAACAGCGGGCGGTGGCGGAAAAGTCGCGGACGGCTCTGCAAGCTAGTGGCGAGTTCGGTGATGCTCAAATTGTAACCCGAATCGAAGATGCCCAGCCCTTTTACCCTGCTGAGGACTACCACCAGGATTTTTATAAGAAAAATCCCTTCCGCTACGCAATCGAAGAGCAGGGCGGTCGGGCCCAATTCAAGCGCACCCACTGGCAAAGCTAGGTGTGCAATTTTCCTCCAGATATGCAATAATTATTAAAAACGTTTACATGGAGGAAGACTCATGCGAAAACCATTCATTGCTGCTAACTGGAAGATGCACAAAAACGTCGCGGAATCCGTTGACTTTGTAAACCAGATCAAGGGGCAGCTGCCTGATCCGGCAAAGGTTGAAGTCGGCATTGCGCCACAGGCATTTGCCCTATACAGCATGGCCCAAGCTGCCGGTAAGTCTGGCCTCAAGATTATCGCCCAGAATGCCGCGGCGGAGTACAACGGTCCCTTTACCGGTGAGCTGAGTCTCCGGGGACTGCGAGATCTTGGGACGGATTATGTTATGCTGGGCCACATCGAACGCCGCCGGTTATTCGGTGAGGATAATGAAACGGTCAACCGCAAGGTCAACGCGGCTTTGCAAATGGGAATCACACCGATTATCTGTACCGATGAAACGATGGTGCAAAAGGAAGTCAATGGCGAGATTCACTATGTATTTCAGCAGCTGATGAGCGTTTTGCGCGGGGTTTCTCTCGACCAAATTCGCAACGTCGTGATTTCCTATGAACCAAGCTGGGCGGTTGGTGCCGGTCAGCACGCCAACGTGGCCCTGGCCGAAGAAGGCTGTCGGACGATTCGCCGGACCATCGCAGACAACTATACTTATGAGATTGCCGATAAAATCCGGATCCTGTACGGAGGAAGCGTCAATCCTGATAACATTAAGGAGCTCATGGCCAAGCCCGACATTGATGGGGTCCTAATTGGCCGGGCCAGCCTGGATGTTGACAATTTCTTAAAAATGGTCAACTATATGGAAGACGAAGAAAGTAAGAAGTAGTTGTTTGTAAGGGGGAGTTACGTTGCAGACACGGCGGGAATTAAAAGCAAACGCACGGGCATTATTAGCTGGCAATTGGGGAACGGCAATCAAACTAAATATCGTGCCGGTGATTTTCCAAGTGCTGACGGGATTGATAGTGAGTGGAGCAGTGGCTAGTTTGGGCTTCTACTTCGTCTATTTCCACCCGGAGATAGCGCTGAGTGATTTTACGTTCGACTTTGGCGATGACTACTCGACTCAGCAATCGTTTATTAGCGGCTTGATTACGACCTACCTGTTAGTCGGGGTGGACTTTTCACTGATTGATTGGCTACGTACCGAGTCGGCCCCAACCGCCCCGTTTAAGAAGGCCTTTCAGGCTTTTACCGGGAAGTACATTATTCCGGTCTTTGTCTTATTTGTTATCCAGTGGGTCCTGCTCTTTTTGTGGACCTTACTGTTGTTTATTCCGGGAATTATCAAGAGCTTCTCCTATTCACAGACCTACTACCTGTATAAGGACTTGCAGGAGGCCGACGCAAGCGGTCACATCGGCTACGTTGACTATGTGACCCTGAGCCGGCGCTTAATGGACGGTCATAAGTTGGACCTCTTTATCCTTCGCCTGAGTTTTATTGGCTGGGATATTCTCGGCTGGCTGACCTGCGGAATCGGCTTTATCTGGATTACACCGTATAAGCACATGACCTACATGAACTTCTATACGAGTCTGGTTGAGGGTCACGACTTGGTAAGTGAAGCAGAGGCACTGCATTAGGGAAGAGAAAAAGGGGTTGGAAAATTAATTCCAACCCCTTTTTTCATTTTAAAGTTATTGAGAAGGCGGACCAAATTCCGCTTTTTCTCATTCGTTTTTGTTAATACTATCGGCATAGTTCCGGGCATTTTGTAATTCGTAGACGACCCAGGTTTCAATCAGGGTGATCACACAAATAACGAGGAACGTGTACACGTCAGGCAGGACGAAGAGGAGGAGCAGGAAAATCCATGAGATCCAACTCCATTGGTTCTCAATTTTGATAATCCTTGCTACCCGCTTCGTCGGTTGGGCCCGGCCGGACCGGTAAAAGATGTCTCGAACCTGCATGAATAAGCGGACCTCAGCAACGCTTTCAATCAGGAAAATCGCGGTTAGTGCAATCAGAAAGAAATTTTCCATCAATTTCACCCCATTCCATTATTATAATTAGCCTAAACATCATTCTACCCGTTTCACTGCTGTTCAGCAAACCTAATCCGGGTAGGTTGTGATTGGTTCAATTAGCCACTTGTGTAAGTGCGGTCGTAGTGCTGTGGCGAGCATGAACCAGCCGGCTGCCAAGAGCAGACCGGCGGTGACGTCGCTAGCATAGTGGACCCGTAAGTAGACCCGGCTATCCATGATTGCCAGAATGATTATGGCGGCTAGTAAAGCTAATAGCCAGCGCTCCCAACGGTGCTGGAGGTGTGGCCAGAGCAGGGCCACCACCGTCAGGACAAAGACAGTCATCCCAAAGGTGTGGCCGCTGGGAAAACTATAACCGCCAATGCTGACCAGCTGGTGGGACGGCCGGGGGCGGAGAACCATATGCTTGACTGCAAAGAGCAGCAAGCCGCCAATAAAATTGACCGCCCCGTACCACATGCTATCACCAATCTGCCGGCGCCACCATAAATAAAGCATTAGGGCAATCGTAGCGCCACCGAGGACGGCTGGTTCACCTAACGTGGTCAGTCCTCGTAGGAACGCTGTTTTGGCGGGGGTGGCAGGCTGGGTGAGTTGATAGCCGAAAGTGTCGTAGCTTTTGAGCCAAGCGCGGCCGTGCAAGTAGGCAAGCATGAAAATCAAGAAGCCTAGCCAGCAGACACTGCCGCCGATTAGTAGTCGTTTGCTATTTATCATTGTAATTCTCCTTCGTCCTTATTCTACCAGATTTCTCCCGTAGCCCGGCGAAAAGGCTTGGGATTTTGCCGAAGCATGATAAAATGATAAGCGATTGATAGAAAGGTGGTAATTAGAGGGATGGAAGAGAAAAACAGTGGTTGGGGGCTGGCTGTGACCACGATCATCTTAGGAACGATTGTTGGTACCAGCTCGCTTCTCCTAAGCGTGCTGCTGGATTTGACCGAGCACGTTTTCCTCCACTTTCGGGAAAGCAACCTAGTGCCGGTTGACATCAGCGCGGGACCTGGGCGGCGATTCTTGTCGGTCTTAGTGGGGGGAATCGTCGCGGCCATTATTTGGTACTTCCTCCAGCGCAAGTACCACCCGGTTAGCATTGCGAAGGCTTTGGACGGCAAGACGATGCCGTTAGGGAAAACGTTCGTCCACGTCTGCACCCAGATTTTCTTCGTGGGAACTGGAAATTCGATTGGACGCGAACTGGCGCCACGGGAAGCCGGGGCGGCCATTGCGCAGAAGTGGACCCGAGCTACTCACCGCTACCCCTGGCTTTACTTAAACCGCGAAGACCAAAAGATGCTGATTGCTGCCGCGGCGGGTGCGGGGTTCGCCGGGGTCTATATCGCCCCGATTACTGGAGCGGTCTTTTGCATCGAACTGCTCTACAAGAAGGTTAACGCCCGGGTGGTGGCGGTCAGTATGACCATGTCAGTGATTGCGACCTTGATTGGGTCGATTGTTAAGGGCTATGAACCGTACTACCTGGTGGGGAGCCAGCACTACGGTCTCCAGCTCCTTCCCCTGGTAATAATCCTGGGAATCCTCAATGGGGCCGCCGGAACGTTCTTTAAGGCGGGCGTCAAGCTGGCAAGCAAGCACCGGGCAGTCACGAAAAACGTCCTGGTCCAGCTCCCCTTGTTAGCGGTGCTAGCTGGGGGCGTTGCCAGCTTCTATCCCCAGGTGATGGGAAATGGCCGGGGACTGGCCCAGCTGGCGATGAACGCGAATACCAGCCGTCAGGCGTTACTGCTCCTGCTCTTTGGACTGGTTGCGAAGGTCGCGATTACCCTCGGGACCATTAAGTGCGGGGGCTATGGTGGAATCCTAACTCCTTCCATTGCTGCTGGAGCGGTGATTGGGGTCTTTGCCGGGGTCGTTTATACCTCTCTGGTTCCCGGTATTACCCTGGCTCAGACGGCGGTCCTCGGTGCTGCCTGCTTTTTAGCGGCGTCCCAGCAGGCGCCCTTGATGGCAATGTTCATGCTATTCGAAGTTTGCCACTTGAACTATACCGCGTTGCTGCCGCTGGCCCTGGGGGTGGCGTTGGCTATCAGCACAAGTAAGACCCTCCAAAAACGATTTACCTATTGAGAAAACACGCAATTATTGCTACCATTAATAGTGGTAGAGTGATTGCCTACCGGAAGAGACGCGGGTGCGAGCCTGAGTCTCTTTTTTTGTCTAATTAAGCAGCAACAAGGTATAATAAAAGAAGAGACACGGGTGTCACATTAACGGGGGTTCCATAATGGAATATAGAGAACTGCTGGCTCAGTTGACGGAGTTCTTTAACACGTGGGACGCCACGTTCCCGCTGGCCAGGTCAAACGCCTGCAAATCAAGATGTATGAACAGACAATTAACTACGTCTTTAACGGACAGGTTCTGTGTACGATTGAAGTTGTCGCTGATCAGGAACTGTGTAATTCGTTGAACATTAACCCGCTCCTGGCAGAGAAGCGGTTATTGTACTCCTCCTGCGCCTTTATCACGCTTTGGAAATGGACATAATCAAATCTTTTCCAGAGGTGCGGGCGCTCTTTAACCGTAAGTATTTTCGCAAGCAAGGCCGGACCGCGACGGAACGAATCAGGCTAATGGAGTCAATCGAACGGTTCCGTGATGACCTTGACAGGTATTTTTACCGCTGATCAGGTGCGGGCCCGGATGGCGCGGTAGTTGCAGATTATTTGGCTACGATGTCGGTTGCGGAATTGTGCGTATTGCCCAATGCAACAATTATCGTTACGGGTGAGCAAAGCCGGTGGCCAAATGTAACGACTGCAGCCCGGATTGTGACCAAACTAGCATTTCCACTGAAAAAGTAAAGATTGATTGAATGAAACGGCTGTTTTTCCCGTAATGACGGGGAGAACAGCCGTTTTGGGCTTTTTACTAATGATTTGATAAGGACGAAAAATTTTCCATATTTGTTCGGTTAAATTATAACGAAAAATATAAAATAAACACGATTGTCAAAATATCTGGGTGAGAGTAAATCCAATTCACCTGATAAGTCCAGAACGTTCCCTGAAATTAGACGCATTTGACTGATTTGACTAGGAAATGGTCAATCCATATAATTATTGACGTTTCACAATTTTTGAAGGGAAGATTAGAAATGGTTTCTAGAAATAATCAGTGGTACAAGCTCCAACAGGGAATGGAGCAGGTGCCGCACTTTGGTATTCGGAAGTTAACGGTTGGCGTATCGTCAGTATTGCTCGGCTTGTCATTTATGGGGATAAACATGACAACCGTCCATGCCGATACCGCCACGCTAGCGATGACCAGTGCCAGCCAGGTGGCCGCCCAGGGAACAACCACCACGGCAAATACCGAGGAGAAAGCAAATCCAGAAACTGCACAGAGTACGGATGAAACTAATGTGGCTACGACGAGCTTGAACGTTAATTCGACAGCTGCTACTACTGCTAATTTACAGGAGAGTAAGGCCCAGAGTACTGAATTACAAGCGCAGAATGTAAATACTGATCTTATTCATTACGGACGGCCACTTGATAAAATCACTAATTGGGACTCTTCAAGTTGGACATCCTACGGCTATAAGGGGCAGTTCTCTATTCCATACCAAGATTTGGTAAATGGTACAACAATTAATGTGGGTAATTTTACTGTTGATTCAAACAATGGTAAGTATATGTTCTTTACTGGCGATGGTGGTACGCATCGTATCAATTACGTGGATCCGCAAAGCGGCGAAACGATTAACGATCTTGGCTTCATGTGGTTCCAGGGTGGCTATAATAATGGTAAGATTATTTTCAAGGTCAATAAGACAATTTTCGACGTTAACAAGAATGCAAATGAAGTGAATAAGCTAATTACCATTAACTTCGATATTAAGGATTTTGTCATCGTCAATTACTTCACTGATCGCCATATCTTTAAGGGTGCTACCCAGCAAAATCCGTATGTTGAAAACATCCACTTTGCTGATAAAACTTATACTTTTCACGTTGTACCTAAAATATATACGCCACTGGAAAGCTACAATGGCGTTGTTTTTGTTCCTTATGGTCAGACCGATTCAGGTGCCCTTCAAAACTATGCTTGGGATTCCCTTATTAAAGATCAGCAAACTTTTAAAGAATTGCAGGAAAGCCAGGGGCAGCGTGGCAATGTTACAATTCCACAAACGTTTAAATACTATTACCGGGTAACCGTTAAGGATCCATCTGACCTTGCCAACTATGGCTTTCATAATCCACGGGTTGATTTTTTTACCGATGCCCACGTGATTAACAGTGATGGGCAAATGACCCAGGAAACTAAGCAGTTAGGCGGCGGTTCAGTTAAACTTAGCAAGGCTGCTGACAACCAAAACTTTGACCAGTTAGATACACTAGTTGGCAACGATGGTGCGGTTTGGTCGAAGCAGGCAGATGGCAGCTACCTTTTTGTTATCCATATCTCACCGGATGTTGTTCGTAAGGCTGCTAAGGTTACTCAAAGTATGAGTGATACTAATACAGTGGTATTTGATAAAGATGAAGCTAAGGCTAACGCCGCTATCAATCACTTCTACCACGATGGTGTCTTAAAAGATTTACCTGATTGTATTATTCCAGAGATCCGCATTGACTATAATAACTATCGTACAACCGCTCCTTCGTATACCATGCAAATTATGGAGAAGCGCGGTAACAGCTATGTTGATGTGCTGAATGGTTCTATGTCGCCGGTAGTTGACACTTCCAACACTCAGGGACAAGCGGGCATCACTATTCATTATTTGAACGGTCAAACTGGGGAATTGATGGACGGTACAACGGTTCAAACCAACTTTGGCGAACCTGGGCATCAAATGACTGTTAATGTACCTTCAGTTCCGGGCTATCAAGTACGGACTAATGTTAACGGCAACATTGAATTTGATAATGGCGCTGCTCAAACGGTTAAGGATGGTGATACAGTAATCACCGGTACTAACCAGCAGATTACTCTGCCTGGTGCTGATAAGGTTGCCAATGTCTATGTCATTTACGATGGTGAGCCACGAGTTGCTACCGTCAAGTACGTTGATGTTGATGATAATTATAAGGTTCTGCACACCGACACCATTCATGGTAAGGTCGGCCAAACTCAGTGGTATTCGACTGCAAATGAAATCAGTAAGCATGCTCACTATCATGTACAAAAGGATGAATTAACTGACACCAATGCCCAAAAGGGGATTACTGGAATTAGCTTCGATGCCACCGATGAACCGCAAGAATATACAGTTTATCTAAAGCATGATACTAAGCAGACTGATACGCCAAAGACCGTTAAAGAAACGATTGATTACCAGTACGAAGATGGGAGCAAGGTCGCAGATAGCGTCGCCAAATCGGCTACACTGGTTCACCATGTTACTACCGACCTGGTAACCAACCAGGACATTGATGACCACTGGGATGACCCAATGTTTTTAGCAGAGGTATCTTCTCCTAAGATTGACGGTTATACTCCTAGTCAAAGCAAGGTTGAACAAATGCTTGTTAACAAAGACGTTAAGGATAAGCATGTTACTGTTACTTACCTAGCTGACGCACAAAAGATAACTGTTAATTATGTAGATGAGCAAACTGGTAAGGTCTTATCTACTAAGACACTGAACGGCCACTCTGACCAGAACGCTAACTACAGTACTAAAGAAGCAGTTGCTGGTTATGAAAAGCAGGGGTACACTTTGACTTCTGATGAAACTAACGGTGCAACCCTTGTCTTTGATCATGATGATAATGCTGACCAGAGCTATACTGTCAAGTTTAACCACAGAACTATCACCATTACGCCGGACAAGCCGCAAAATTCAGGAACGACCATTCCGGGGACAAATCATACCTTCCCTCAGGGCGTGGCTAAGGATGATTTAAACAAGACTATTACCCGGACCATTGAGGTGCTTGACCCGCATACCGGCAAGACGACCACTACGCAAACTGTCCACCTGACCCGGCAGGCAACGGTTGACGAGGTTACTGGACAAGTTACTTATGGTGATTGGACAACCGGGGAATGGGATGAATTTACTGTTCCTGCCGTTGCGGGCTACACACCAAGCGAAAGCACGGTTGCCGGTCAAAAGGTTACTGACCAGACCAATGACACTACCGTCACGATTACTTACAAAGCAAACGAGCAGACGACTAACATCATTTACCGGGACAAGGATGGTAAGACCATCAAGACGGATAGCGTCAACGGGAAGACTGACCAGACTGTCAAGACGAATTCCGAGGTCCCAGCTGGTTGGGAAGTTGTGCCAGGCGAAAGGACAGCTCCGAGTGAAATCACCTTTACTGGTGACCACACCCCGGACACTATTATTACCGTCCAGCACAAGTACGACATCGTCAACCCTGGGGATGACCAGCCAACTGGACCGCTACCGGGTGACAAGGACAGAGATTATCCGCAGCTAGAAGAGCTGACCAAGAACGTCCACTTCACAGTCCGGATTACTGATCCGCGGACCGGAAAGGTGACGACGAAGGCTCAAGAAGCCGATTACGTTCGTCAGGCGGACATTGATGAGGTTACAGGGGATGTTACTTACAGTGACTGGAAGCCGGCTGCAGCGGAAGCTAGTGCTGACGCGGAAACCCCGCAGGCCCAGTCCTTCGCTGACGTGGTTGTGCCGACCATCCAGGGCTATACGGCTCACTCCCACCGAAGCCACGCTGCTAGTGATGAACTGCGGCTCTTCAAGGCTCAAACCGGCGATGAGTTCGTTGACACTGACTTGGCTGTTGATCCTGATGGCTCCGTCAAGGTCAAGGGTGATAGTAACGTTACCGCAGGTACGCCAGACCGCCTGGTAGAAGTGACCTACACGGCAAACCCACAGAGTGGCAAGATTATCTACGTTGATCCGAATGGTAACCCGATTGTTGAAACACCAATTCAGGGGGTTACCGACCAAACGATTCCGTTTACGCCGCAAATTCCGGCCGGTTACGAACTCGTGCCAGGTCAGACTATTCCAACTGAAATCACCTTTAATGGTGATGGTCAGCCAGTGGTCATCAAAGTTGAAATTGAAAAGATTCCAACGCGTAATAATCGTGGTGGTAACGGCCAGGCTAATGGCGGTTACTACAATGGGACGCGTCTGGAAAACGACGGTAGCCAGACGAACGTTAACACCGCTGGTCGACACCAGGCTAATGACCAGCAGTTGCCACAAACTGGGGACGAAAATTCTAGTGCCTTAGTCGGCCTGGGCCTGATGGGGATTACCCTCGGCATGTTCGGCCTCAAGAAAAAGGAAGATAACTAATTTAGCCTAGATTCACTGCTCACTCTTCTCCCCCCCCAATTACGTGAGTGGGCAGGAAGCTAAAGGGCCGGTTCCACAAACGGAACCGGCCCTTTTCCTCTGGATTTAGTTGACATAATGACAGTTACGATTGAGAACTAGCCGTCAACATCTGGTGGACGGTCTGAGAAATGTCTTTACTCTGGAAAACCATTGAAATCACCGCGGCGCCTGCAACACCGGTGGCAAAGGTTGCCGCAATGTTGTCAGCGGTAATGCCGCCGATAGCAACGACCGGCTGCTCGCTGAGGCGGTTGAGTAGTGCCAGCCGGCTCAGGCCCAGTGCCGGATCCGCGTCTGCCTTTGACTGGGTAGGGAAGACCGGGCCAGAACCGATATAGTCGACGGCCGCCAGCTGGTTGGCTTTTTCGATTTGCACTGGCCGATTGCAGGAGTAACCAATCATCAGTTTCCCTTGGGCCCGCTGGATGACCTGCTCAATCCGCTGGTCCTTTTGGCCGACGTGAACCCCGTCAGCGCCGACCGCTAACGCCAGTTCCTCGTCGTCATCGATGAAGAAGGGGACCCGGTAGTGCCGGGTTAGTTCCCGGAGTTGCTCAGCCAGCTTTAACCGCTGATTGGCCGAAAGGTTAGAAGAGCCCTTTTCCCGGTACTGGAAGGCAGTTATCCCGGCTTGGAGCGCTTCTTCGGTCTTTGTCAATAGTTCTGCCGGGTCGTGGTGGGTATCCTGGCTACCGCCGACCAGGTAGGCCCGGAGCATGGTTGGCTCAAATTTCATCCTGGTCACCGCCAATCTGGGCCCAGTGGTTGAGGGGGCCGTGCCCATGGCCGACATTGATCCCGTCTTTGATTGTGGCCTCCACATAGGCTTTTCCAATTCGAATCGCCTCTTCCATTGACTTTCCCTTGGCAAGCTCCGCAGTAATGCAAGCAGAGATGGTATCACCGGTGCCGTGAGTATTATGGGTTGGTATTCGCTTGGCGGTCAGCCAAAAGTTATGGCCGTTTTCAAGCAGGACAAAGTCGTTGGCTTCATCCGCGCTGGCAAAGTGGCCTCCCTTGACGAGGACGTTCTTGGCGCCCATTCCCTGGAGGAGTTTTCCCGCCGTGATCATGTCAGCTTCCGTTTGAATTTTCATCCCCGTTAGTTCTTCGGCTTCGGGCAGGTTGGGGGTGACGAGACTGGCAAGGGGGAGGAGCTGGTCGCGGACGGTGGCGATGGCGTCATCGCTAAGCAGCTTGGCGCCACCCTTGGCAATCATTACGGGATCAACCGTAACGGGGCCAAAGTCATACTTTTGCAGGTTCCTGACCACCGCCATGACCCTGGTTGGATCGGCCAGCATCCCGGTCTTACAAGCCCTAATTTTTAGGTCGGCCGCCAGGGAGGCACACTGCTCGTCAATCAGTTTGGGCGGCATTGGCAGGGCATCCTGGACTCCCAGGGTGTTTTGGGCGGTCACCGCTACCACCGCCATCGTTGCGAAAACGCCCCGCTCCTGCATGGTCTTAAAGTCAGCGGCAATCCCGGCCCCGCCACCACTATCAGTTCCAGCAATGGTCAGTGCTTGGGGAAAATCATTAGTCATCTTGCTCATCCTTTCTATGCTAAATCTTCGTCGGTAATCATCGTCAGTTCATCAAGGAAGTGTTCTTGCCAGCTGCCAAGCCCGTGGGTGCCCTTGGTGGCGTTCTTTCCAGCAGTTGTTACGAGCCGGCAACCGAGCCAGCCGGCGGTCACGGGATCTGCTCCCTGGCCGAGGAGGGCGGCGATGATGCTGGAAAGGATATCGCCAGAGCCAACGTTGGTGGCGAGCCACTCGGTTCCGCGGTCATTGTGTCGCGTTGCCTGGCCGTTAGTGATAACATCGACTGGTCCGGAAAGGACCACTGTTGTCTGGTAACGGCTGGCACACCGTTCGGCGAGGGTGACCAGGTCGCCATCACCGGAGCCCGCGTCAATTCCATGACCGTCCCAGTCAACTCCGGCCAGGCTGGCAATTTCGCCTGCATTTCCCCGGATAACCGTGAATTGGTGACTGGTTAGCAGGTCGTGGTTGATTTGCTGACGAAAGGCAGTGGCACCACAGGCGACGGGGTCAAGGACCAGGGACTTGTGGAGGCGGTTAGCCGCGGCCGCTACAACAGTAAGCTCTTTGCAGAGTTCGGCCGTCGGTGTACCAATGTTCAGGGTGACCGCGTGGGCTGCTGCTACTAGATCGGCGGCCTCTTCTGGTGCTGTCGACATAATTGGGGAAGCGCCAATTGCACTGAGGGCGTCGGCGACTTTACCGCTGGTAACCGTGTTGGCAACTGTAAATGTGATTGGGTGGTTCTGACGGACGGCCGCAATTAGATGATTATCCATTAAAGTTCCTCCTAACAAAAAAGTGGTCAGGTTACACTGAACCTGACCACTGGTGGTTTAAACGCACATTTTCCTTCGCAAGTATCAACTTGACAGGTTCTAGAGTCCACGGCTCTGGCCGTATCTCAGTCCGGTAAACGGACCCCCCTAATGTAATTACATTATTTAATTGACTTAATTATACACTAACCAGGGTTCTTTGCCTAGTTTACATAATTTCGAATATCTTAGCGATCTCTTGCAAAGCGTAAACTAGACGAAGGGGAAGCTGTTAACCATTAGCGGATTAGTGGCAGTTTTGAATCACCGTGGAGTACAGTTAAGGTTAAGGAATAATAAATAACGTTGCAAACCAAGATCTTAATTCGCAACGTTATTTTAGTTTACATAATTCCAGATATAACGATTACTACTCAAATTTAAAGTTCTGCACTACTTTATCAAGGTCCTCCTGCTCAATCCCGAGGTAGTGACGGGTGTTGCGCTCGGAGGAGTGGTTGAAGAGCTGGGAGATAATTTCGACGTTGACGCCCTTTTTGTAAAGCTGGCGGCCAAAGGTTTTACGGAAGGAGTGGGTGCCTAACTTGGCGGCTAGCTGGGGATTGCCAGTTTTGCGGCCCATGCGTTGCAGCATCTCGTAGAAGCCATGGACGGAGAAATGGCCATCCTGTTTTCCAGGAAAGAGGTAGTCGTTCTCGTCGTGGTAGTTGAGGTCATTAAGATAGTTAATGATTTCAGCCAGACAATTATTCCAAAAAAGTGTTTTGGCCTTCCCGGTTTTCTGCTCAATCACCCGGGTCTTGGTCTTATTGAGGACGTGGCCCACGCGGAGGGTGACCACGTCTGAGGCCCGCAGGCCATTATTGAGGGCGATTGCGATCATCAGGAGGTTGCGGTTGACCAGTTCCGGTCGTGACGCCGCCTTGATGGTGTTACACAGCTGTTCATATTCCGTGAGGGTCAAAAATTTGACGTTCTCGACCCAAATTTTCCGGCGGCCCTTCACCTGGCCGTTGGTCTTGTTCTTCGGAATGTATTCCCGTTTTTTAGTTGACATAATATCATATCCTTTGATTACTTCTCGAGGTAGGCAATCATCTGGGGAAGGTATTCCTCACACTCCTTCTTTCCCCGTTCATAGAGTTTGCGAATCTTCCTGACGTTTCCCTCAACCCGTTTGATTTTGATGGGCTTCTTCGGCACAATATCAAAAATCTTGCCATCGTTAGCCAGCCGGTTAAGCTCGGTGATTTGCCGGTTGTAGACGAGGGGACGGTTAATCCCCGCTTCAGCAAACTGGGGGTAATCCTTGTAAAAGCGGTGGTACAGTTCCTTGACTGCCCGACTAGATGGCTTTTTCCGGTACTTGGCATCGCGGGTGCGGACGACAACGATTTTATCGAAGCCCTGCTGCTGGGCGATGTCGTAGGGAATCGAATCAGCAATGCCACCGTCGAGGCATAGTCCCTGGCTGGTTTCTTGCGGATCCGAGAGGAAAGGCATTGAGGAAGACGCTTTAAGCGCCTGGTTTAGTTCATCACCAGTGGGGTCAGTAAAGAAGACCGTCTTCCCGGTATTAAGGGACGTGGCAACGGCTGTAAAGTGGGAAGAGGATCGCTTGTAGGCCTGCTCGTCAAAGTTGCGCCAGGAGTAACCGTGGTCCTCAAAGAGATAATCAAGGTTGATAATCTGTTTCTTAAATACCCGGGCCATTGAAATATAGTTTCGATCATGCCGATAGTTGATATTGATGCTGGCGGCCCGGCCGTACTGTTTAGCAACGAAATTAACGCCATTGAGTGAGCCCGCAGATACCCCGATGACACTCCGGAACTCAATATGGTGAGCGAGGAATGTGTCGACGATTCCGGCCGTGTATTGCCCACGAAAGGCACCACCCTCAAGAACAAGTGCTGCATTGTATAACATACTTCTCTAAGTCTCCTTATTTGCCGTTAAAAGAGGTCATTTAACGTAAGCCTGTTTTTTAATAAAATTATACAACAGTCTTACACCAAATGTCACCCATTTAAAAGCCTATGAGAACGGCATTTGCAAGCTATGATAGTAAGACTCTTTTATCAAAAGAGTCTTACTAAACGCTTTCTCTTGGTGAATCTGGCCAGATTTGGGAAATTTGCTCTCAGACGTTCTGAAATTAGTTTCGATGGGTAAGTCATCAACTGAAAACGTCTGAGCGGTAAACTAGGTGGGAGTAGGATAAAATAAAACATTGTTGACCCACGGCCCGCTTAGCTTGCCAGCCAGCGACTGTGCCGATGCATTTTTACCTTTAAAATAGTTAAGAGGCTGGATCAATTCCCAGCCTCTTAACTATTTCTTTTCTTTGCTAATTTCGTCTAATGCTTCCCGCTGTTGGGTGACACCAACGTGGGTGTAGAGATCGGTTGCCGATGTTCCTTTCTGCCCCAGTTGCTGGGCGACCAAGACCTGATCCTTGGTAACCTCGTACATCTCCGAAGCCAAGGTGTGCCGGAGCTTGTGGGGGGTAAGAGGGTGCCCAAAGGCGGTTGAGTACTTTTTAACCATCCGTTCGATCGCGTTGGCGGTCATCCGCCGGGTTTCACCGTGGTAAACTGTCAAAAAGAAAGCTGTATCTTTCTTTAATGCGTGGTAACGCTGGGCACGGATTGCCAGATAGTCTTGAAGGTACTGGATCGACCAAGGAGCAATCGGCACCGAGTCACGTTGCCCACCCTTACGCACGACGTCGAGCAGTCCCTGGTTGATATTCAGGTCGCCAAGGTTAACATTCGCCGCCTCGGAAACCCGCACCCCAGTTCCTAAAATTAAGGCAATGATTGCAATATCCCGTTCCCGGTTGACCTTAAAGGCGGGAAGAGCACGCTTGTCACACTTGTGCAGGTACTCATTTTGGATAAAGTTAATGAAGTCAAACTTCATTTGCCCCCGATACATATGCGAAGACAAGGTATGGGCCCGGTAGTTTAGGGTCTGTGTATCATTTAAGGAATCAATCTTCAGCATAACGTTGCGGTAGAAGTAAGGTTCTCCGTCATTGATATCGGCGGTGACCGTTAAATATTTGAATAGGGAACGGAGGGCGTTGATTGACCGGTTGATGGACGTCGGCGAATTTAGCCGCCCCTGTGCATTTTGGGTATGTTTGAGGTGGTCGATGTAAAGCATAATATCGTTTCGCCGAAGTTTTTCCAGGGTCTTAGTGGAAATGCCGGTGTTATCTTGGGCGTCCGTCAAGCCACTTACCCGAAGCCAGTCAAAAAAACGCCGGATTTCGGTTAGGTACTGGTAGGTTGTCGTGACGGCATGGTTGGTACCAAGGTAGTATTCATTGACGTAGTCCGGTAGCTTCGCCAGTTCGGACTGAATTAGGGTTAGGTATTTATCTGCTTCCATGTTTCCACTCCTTGAGAAAGTCATAAACTTATTATAAAACGAAATTGGCGAAAAAGTGTACAATAGGAGTGGTACAAAAAGGAGGAACAAAAGATGAGTATTGAAAAAGACCGGGCCTTCGCGGAAGTTTTGCGGCAGTTATCGACCGCGGAACTGCTGGATCGCTACTATCGGCAGACCCCCGAACTAACGGATAAGGTCCTGACGAACAAGATAGATGACGAACAACTAGCAGAAGGGCCGCTTACCATTAATGGCGTCCAGATGAGTGAACAGGATGCCCGTGATTATCTGATTATGCAGCTGGTTAAGCGGAGCCACAAGGAGAAGTAGATGAAAGCTCTCTCCTTACACCCGGAAAACGCAGCGGCAGTAGCCTGGGGCGATAAGCTGGTTGAATACCGAACCTGGCAAACCAATTACCGTGGACCGCTACTGATTTGCGCTAGTGCGAAACGCCAACCGGGTTTTCTCGCCGGGTATGCCCTTTGCGTGATGAACCTGGAGGGGATTTATCACTTTCCGGATGGTAGTTACGGCTGGCGGTTCTCTCCATATCCAACCGGGCTGTCTTACCATATTGAGCCGGCGGCAATCAAGGGCCGCCAGCGCTTGTTTAACGTGGATAATGTTTTGATTCAACCAGTGAAGTGGGAACACCAGGGACAAATTGACTGGGAGCAAGCTGAGCAGTGGCTGGAGCAAGTTTACCGACCCTTGATTAAATAAGTAGAAAAAAGGAACTTAACAATCGTCAGTAATGACCACTGTTAAGTTCCTTTGTAGTAATCGGGAAAACAGGATTCGAACCTGCGACCCCCTGGTCCCAAACCAGGTGCTCTACCAAGCTGAGCTATTTCCCGAAATAATTGTTCACCAGCGAACGGTTACTATCATAGCAATTTATTAGTGATTAGGCAAGACCTTTTAGTAAATTTCCTGATAATTTTTACTAATTGCTATTGGAGATGAATTTAATTCACGAGAACGATATTATGTCAACTAATATCAAAAGTGGAGGGACAGAACTGACTTGACTAGTACGTCGGTCTACCACTTTCGACGCGTAGTTAGCGTGGCTGCGGCAGCTTTAGCTTTAAAATAGCAAAGAGGCTGGTTTTATTCCCAACCTCATCTGTGTAGAAATATAATGGTTGCCGTCATATAACAATCACTATGGTTCGGTAACGGTCTTATTTTCAACCTTGTTAGTCTTTGGGTTGAAGTAAGTCAGGTGTGACTTCCGATCCTTAGTCTTTTGCGCATTGCTGATGTTGTAGTTGCCGCCGTAAAGGGCACCTTCCCAGCCACCGTACATTGGACAAGGCAAGATGATGTACTTGCTACCGAATTGGTTTGCATTTTCCATTACATCTTGGTAACGGTCCTTGACAGAAGGGGACTTCGGATCATTCATGTCAGTCAAACTATCGCCGAAGAACATAATGACATTATTGTTCTTTTCGATAGCCTGCCGGCGTGTTTCCTTGCTTTTATCGTTCTTTCCCTTCAGCAGGATGTGGTCATCGGTTGCTTGCGGAAGACCCTGATTGGCAAGGTTCTTCTTCGTAGCCTTGAGTTGGCCAGTCGACCGGTCACTCACGTAGTAAATCTGAACGCCATTTTGGTTCGCGTAGTTTAAGAAGTCCTTGGCACCCGGAACCGGCTTTGCCTTAGCGGCATTTACCCAATCGTTCCAATGGTCAGGGAATTGCTCATCGTGAAGAGCGTTGTAGGCTTGGTATGGCGAGTTATCTAAGACAGTCTCATCAATATCGAGAATAATAGCACGTGGTTGTGCGCTTGCTTGTGCCAAATCCTGGTCCAGGTTCCGCCGAGCGATGTTGTAACCCTGTAAGTAAAGGGCCTTACATTCGGCAGAAGTTTGGTACCAAGCTACTGCCATGGTATTTTGGTTGCCAATATCGGACTTAGCAGCGGTAATAGTAGCAGTACCGCTAAAACTAATTACGCTTAGCGCCATTAATAAAGCGGCGCTGGCTTGCATTGCCATCTTTTTGAACTTATTCATGTAAATACATCCTCCCAATTAACGGCTCATCTACACATTGTGATTGTAGCAAGCGCTTACACAAAAGTAAATGGGTTTATTATAAATAATTATATTCATTAACTCAGCCTAAATCCGGGGGGCGGCCAGCAGAGCAATGAGCTAATGGTAAAGAGCTATTTAAACTAAAAATTCGGGCCTGCGGCAAACCATAGTTTTGTCACAGGCCCGAATTGCTTATTCTTGATGTTAGCGACGTTTCCAAACGCAACTAACCCCAGCGGTGATTAATAGCCAGCCTAACCCAATCAGGCTCATTTTGACACCGGTCTTCAATCCTGGTGTTTGGTAGTTGAAGGCAACGTGGTGCTGGCCTGCAGGCAGCCAAACACCGAGAAAGGCTTGGTTGGTGCGAACCGTTTTCGCCCGGTGCCCGTCAACGTTGACCGTCCACCCGGTAGAGTAGGGGATTGAGGAAGTCAGGATTCCGGAACGTGGAGTGGTAATTGTCCCGCTGACCTGGTTCCGTTTGAATTGGAGGTTAGTCAGGGCGTGCTGCTGGATGGCCCGAACTTGCTGATCATAATGACTGTCAAGTTTTTCGGCCACCACCTTGTAGTCTAGCTGGTAAGTGCCGAGCTTAGATGGTTGGAAGGTCAGCGCTTCCGGCAAGCCCCCCTGGTAGTAACCAATGTTTAAGGTCGAATTGGTGACCTTCTTAAAGAGGGAGAGGACGTTTTGCTTTGCCTGAACCACGCTGGCAGTGCCAAACTTGCTCGTGTAGTTTAACTTAAAGCTGATATCCGGCGAACCGTTAAGTACGTGGTAGCGCCAGTATTGATACTTAGTGAAGCGCTGGTTGATGACGCTGCCCGGGTTTACCGCCATCTGCTGGAGGTGTTTCTGGTCATACTTGATCTGCTCCTTCATGCTAAACGGCGTGTACTTAATTTTGGAGAATTCAATGTGTAATTCAGTCTGCTTGAAGCGCTTGGCAAACTTCTTATTCTCCAGTTCCGGGAATTGCAGCTGGTAGTTTTCATCACTGTCGGTATACTTGAGCTGGTGGGGATTAACCTGGTTGAGCCGGTTAGAAACCAGCACGCTCTTGAGGGTGTAAACCTGGTTGTGAAGGTTGGCCGGCCGCATCCCCTTGGTCGAGCCGTCCACCAATACTCCTGCCGCAAGCGCCCGTTCCTTAGCGGTTGGCGAAAGACGGCGGTAACGCTTGGCGCTAATGTAGTCGCCTTGCCAGTAAAGCAGTGGGAAGGCCTGCTTGCTCTGGTAGCGAATTGTCTGGGTCGGCACAAAGGGTTCCTTTCCCTTTTGGATGGCCCGTGGATTGGGCTGACCGCTATCATAGTTGATCACCGGGTCCGTGGCCTTGTCCATGAAGTAGCCAGCCGGGATTTTCGTTGCGTTCTTGCCGTTACTCTGCACGAAGAGGTATTTTACACCAAAGAAGTTGTTCATGATGCTTCGATCATCGGCCTGGCGGATGGGGATGTTCGCCTGGTACTGGTTGTTTTGCAAGCTGGTGTTGAACTGGCCCAGGTACTTATTTTGCAGGGAGTAATAGGAGTCAATATTATTAAGCCCGGACGTAAGGTCATTATCGAGGTTTGGCCCAAGGTCGTCGACACTCCCGCTGCTATTGATGATTTGGTTCTGACTGACGGTTGAAACCCGGTAGAATGGCTTTCCCGTTAGTCCCTGGTCGAGGCCGCCATAGCGGTTGGCGGTAATTGCCTGGTACTCCCCCCGGCTCAGCATATTTTTCGTGAAGTTTCCGTTATACGGGAAGGCGGAATAAACCGCGTTAAAAGCCGCGTTGAGGACGATTAAGCCGAGTAGCCAGCGGTCAGGCGATTGTGGGCGGTGCAGGTCAATCATCCACAGGGTCAGCAGTGAAACGATCAGGAAAATAACCGGCATGAAAATATCATCATTGTTCTCAAAGAAGAAGGTGACGATTAGAATCAGCAGGTAAACACCGGTGGCCCAGCTGAGGATCCAAAGGTCGCGGTGACTCAGCTGGGGAGCGTTCTGGACGAGAATGCAGACAGTCATTGCTAGTGGCAGGTAAATTAACAGTGTCCAGCGGTTGGAAGCCGACATCATTCCGTTAAAGAAGGCTCCCACAGCCGGGATGAGCAGCATGATTAGTGCCAAGGCAAGACTAATCGTCAAAAGGGGGTACTGCTTGGGCCGGCTGTAAATGTAGACTAGGGCCAGAAAGCCGATGGAGACGATCCCCAAGGCTGTCCAATACATGAAGTACCACTGTCCACCATTAATCAGCTGCTTAGGTAGAAAGAGGTAGTAGTAGAGAGGGTAGACCTTTAGACCGTTCGCAAATTCCGACCCAGTCCGGGTAGAGTTCATGACGGCAATCAGTTCCGGAACCAGCATGACCGCGGAAACTAGGATACTGCTAATCGTGGCAAAGGCCAGTTTGGCAAGCGTTTGCCAGTAGTTCAGCTTTGTCCGGTAATGGGTTGCAACGCGCAGGATCAGGTAGAGCACGGCGCCGATTCCCAGGACGAAGGCAAAGTAGTAATTACTGATCAGCATCCAGGTAAAGGCCCCCACCAGCGGCCAGGCACTTCTTCCCTGAAGGACCCGTTCTAGCTGAACCACGATTAACGGGAAGAGGATAAAGGGGGTCGTAAAAAAGGGCTGGGCAATACAAGCGTACAGGAGAAAAGCATTTACCATGTACGTTGCTGCTCCCGCTAAGATGACGTTATCACGAAAACGGAAGTGCTGGGCAAAGTAGACAAAGGCTAGGCCAACACAGTATAGCCGGATTACCGTGATTACCTGGTAGGCGAGGGTCATTTTAGCGGCCGGGAAGAGGAGGGCGAGGTAGGCAAAAACGTCACCGATTGTATAGTAGGAATAAACCTGAAAAGTATCAGTCCCCAGCCCCATCTTCCACGACCAGTACTGAAACTGCCCGGGGTGATGGAAAAAGTGGATTAAAGCTGCCCGGTAGTTTGCCATTAATGGCAAGTGCTGGTTGAGAGCATCCTTACTGAGGATAAAGGTATGCCCAGTCAGTAAGTACGTGCCAAAGATACAAACCGCCAGGAACACAAACATCACCGTGTATTTGAGGTAGAGCTGTTTTACCGACCGGCGGGTAAACGTGAAATTCATTGTTCAACTTCCCATCTTTACTTAATCAAATATCCTTATTTTAGCATTATGTCTGGCCCGTTGCGAATTTGCTTTGCTACTTTGTTGAATACTGGGCGTTTATGCTTTTTCGCTAAATTGACAGTCAACTGGCAGTGAATTAGAATGAAAAATTAAAGCAAAGAAAGGATTGAAATGATGACCAAACAAGTTCAAGGCCACTTTAGAGCAGTTACCAGCAGTCCCCAGGACTTAGCCCAGCTGGAAGCGATTATGCGGGAGACGTTTACGGATACCTTTGCTAGCGAACAGTCGGCAGAGGATTTAAACGCTTTCTTAGATAAAAATTATAATCAGCCGGTGCTGAAACGTGAATTGGCGGACCAGGACTCAGAAACGTTCTTTTATAAGGTTGACGGTCAGCCAGCAGCATATTTAAAGGTCAATTGGAACGCAGCTCAGACTGAAAAGCAATTTGAGAATGCATTGGAAATTCATATGAACATAATTTAAATGCCCAAGGTTTTTACCACCATTTTGGTTTTCAACGTGTCGGTCAGCACACGTTTACGGTGGGCATGGATCGCCAAACAGATTTTTTGCTGGCAAAGAAGTTGTAAAAGTTACGCTAACACACATTATTTATGGTTAAACAGCAAGGCAATCCAAATGACAAAAATTGCGGTTTCCGGGGGCTTTCTCAAAACAGTTGCACTAAAACTATAATTTTAATGACAGGTTGATTTTAAATGAAGGCCTGCCCTGTTTAGCTAATTATCCATAATAAAAATAAAATCCCTGGACAAAAATAACACTGTTCAGGGATTTTACTAGTTTATTCAAATGTAATGACCGGCTTGACGACCTTGCCGCTGGTGAAGTCGTCAAAGGCTTGGTTGACTTGGTCGAACGAGTAGAACTTCATCAGTTTATCAACGGGGAATTTGCCCTTTTTAGAATATTTGATGAGTTTGGGAATGGCGTCACCTTCAATCAGACCGATAATCTGCTTGGATTCACCCATGATGTCCATCCCGGTCAGGTCCAGTTTACCGGCAATCCCGATTAAACATAGCTTCTCATCGGTTCCCAACGAATGCAGCAAGTCTATGATTAGCGGCCCGTAGCCGATGGAATCAACGGCGTAATCTAAGCCAGCTGGCACGATTATTTCGCGGATGGCGGTCTCCACATCATCGACCTTAGCCGTGTTAATTACATCGGTCGTTACTTTTAGCATGAAAAAAGCCCAGCTGAGCAAGAACTCGCTGGACTTTAGAATGATTATTCTAGTGGAACTGCATCCCACCGTCGACTTCAAGGGTTTGACCGGTGATGTAATCAGAATCTGGACCAGCCAGGAAGGCAACGGCATTGGCAACGTCCTCTGGTTCGGAGAGCCGCTTCAGGGCGATATCCTTAGCAAAGGTCTGCATACCCCATTCATCACTCTTGCCGGCGTTTTGACCGACCTTGTGGGCAATGTCGTACATCATTGGCGTCTTAACGATTCCCGGAGCAAAGGCGTTCACGGTCGTCCCTTCTTCAGCCAGTTCACGAGCAACAACCTGGGTAATTCCCCGGATGGCAAACTTAGAGCTGGAGTAGACAGTCAGGTTCGGATTACCAACCACCCCAGCTTGGGAAGTGGCGTTGATAATCTTGCCGGGGTGACCGAGCTTCTTGAACATCTCGTGAGCGGCCTGGATTCCCCAGATGGTCCCGTAAACGTTGATCGTGTAAACGTAATCTAAGTCGTCCTTAGTAACGGTATCAATCGGCGTCGTTGGGGCAACCCCAGCGTTGTTAACAATTACATTGAAGTCCCCGTACTGGTCGACAGCCTTTTGAACTGCTGCGAAGACTTCTTCACGCTTGGAAACATCAGCGGTTACTGGGAATGCTTCCCCACCGTTCTTCTTAATTTCGTCGGCGACTTCCTGCAGTTTGTCCATGTGCCGGGCAACCAGCACTACTGAAAAGCCGTCCTTAGCCAACCGCTTGGCGATTGCTTCACCAATTCCTTGACCGGCACCGGTGACTAATGCTACTTTGTTTGCCATAATCAATTCTCCTTCATATGTTTGATTTTTCACTAACCGCAGTAATTATACCCTGATATGTTAAAAACTGTCAATGCGTAATTAGTGTAAATTGCCAGCACACCGCGGCAATTACTCATTGACCATGCTATAATAAGTTTTGCACTAACATGGAGGAGAGGGAAAATGGCAGAAGAAAACTATCAGAGTAATGAGCAGGAACCCGGGACGTTAGAACAGCCGGACGCTGACCGTTCTAGCTGGGAGCTGAAGAGCCTTGATTATGATGAAACACTGGCCGTCCTAAACGGTGAGCAGAAGGTTCGACCGGAATTTGCCTTTGCGGATGACGTGCTAGCGAAAATCAGAAAGGACAAGCCGGAGCTCAAAAGTGGCGAGGACCTGAACAGCGTCATTGAAGATAAGTACCAGCAAATTCTCTTGGCCCGCTACAATGTCGACCAGGAACAGAATGTTACCGTCAATAAAGATAAGTAAAGAACTCGGCACCATTGTCCCTTTAACAACTGGTGCCGAGTTTGTTCTCTCCCAAACAATAAGTGCTTTAGTAACAAAACCTCCCTAGTGTTCCCAAGCAGGCTTATTGTACACCGTTATGGGCGTTAAAGGTGCACTTTTCAGTAAATGGACGAATCTTTCAGTGACGGGCAGCTTTCATTACTTTAGCTGGTCGCACCCTCATGGTTATGTTGCCCTTCACCAACTCTAAGACAGCCACCCTCCCGCACTGCGAGTTGGTGGCTGTTTGTTATTGTAATTGGCTTAAGAAGCTGCTCCCATACCGTCCTGCCGGCAAGTTGAAGTTTTCCAGCACAGTGGCACCAAAGTCTGCAAAAGTCGCCCGGGTGCCAAGTGTCCCGTGGCCTTGCATTGATGGTGAGTACACGAGTAACGGGACATTTTCCCGTGTGTGATCCGTTCCCGTAAAGCCAGGGTCGTTGCCGTGGTCGGCGGTGATTACGAGCAGGTCGTCATCATGCAGCTGGTCCAGCACGGTTCCCAGTCGCTGGTCAAAGTCCATCAGGGCCTGACCAAAACCGATTGGATCTCGCCGGTGGCCGTGCATGGCGTCAAAGTCAACTAGATTGGTGAAGCAAAAGCCAGTAAAGTCCTGTCCCATTACCTCATCGACGTGATCCATCCCGTCCATGTTGCTCTCGTTATAGTAAACTTGTTCGAAGCCCCGACCCGAGAAAATATCGTTCGTTTTGCCGATTGCGATCGTATCCCAGCCAGCTTGGTGGAGTTGGTCAATGGCCGTTTCACCAGTCGGCTCGAGGCTAAAGTCCCGCCGGTTGGCAGTGCGAGTAAAGTGGTTCTTATCTGGGCCAATGTATGGTCGGGCAATCACCCGGCCAACAATGTTATCCGGTCCGTTCAGCAGGGTACGGGCATACTGGCAAATCCGGTATAGTTCAGCCAGTGGAATGACATCTTCGTGGGCGGCAATCTACATTACCGAATCACCGGAAGTATAAACAATCAGTGCACCGGTATCCATCTGCTGTTCGCCATAATCATGGATGACGTCCGTCCCCGAGTAAGGCCGGTTAACAATCACCTGCCGGCCGGAAAACTCTTCCAGCTTCCGGATAATCTCGGCTGGGAAACCCTGCGGAAAAGTTGCTAATGGCTGTTTGACCGGCAAGCCCATCATTTCCCAGTGACCGTCCATACTGTCTTTGCCAGCGGAAATCTTGGCAATCTTCCCCTGGTAACCAAGGGGCGCCTTTGCTGGTGCGACTCCCAAAATCGGCTGGTTACGGAGGTTGCTCATGCCGAGTCGGGCGAGGTTTGGCAAGTGCAGCTGACCATGGTAGGCCGCGCCAACGTGGCCGAGGGTGTCGGCTCCCAGGTCACCGTACTGAGCTGCGTCAGCCGCGGCTCCGGTGCCGACAGAGTCCAAGACAATGCCCAAGACCCGTTTATATTTTTGATAATCTATTACTTCGCGGTTCCCCCTTCGTTATCCGCTTCACCGCTAGCCCAGACCTTGGTAGCGTAAACGGAGTTGAACAGCAAGGCCGCTTGCAGTGCAATTTGTGACAGGTCGCCGCCGAAGGTTCCAATGTGAACCCCCATTTGGAAACGGACCGCAAGGATAATCCAGTAGATGATGTTGGCAGTGTTGACCCAAATCCACAGGGACCAGTTTTCCTGGTACTTTAGGATGTAGAGCAGTTGGGCAATGAAACTAACCACCAAATTGAAGGAGTCAAAGTATGGCAGCTGACCGTTGAACAAGCCGATGAAGTACCAGCCAATGAAGTAAGCCACCACGACCCCGGCGAAGACCCACCGCCGGACCTTTGGGCTAAACCGCTTGGTAGCATCGTCGTGTCCCCACATAAACCAGCCGATTGGTTGTGAAATAACGTAGAAGATGTCCATCACGAAAGTTCCCCAGGTGTGGCTCTGCCAGGCAACGTAGGTCATGGCAATACACTGGATAAAACCGAAGATAAAGGTGACCTTCCGCCCCTTCATCCCGTAAACCAGGGCCAGGGTACCAAAGACTCCGGAGAGCATCCCGATCCAGCTGTCGGGGGCGATGAGGTAGACCCCAACTTGCAGTAATAGCAGAATCGTGACGTAAATTACTTCAAACTTCTTCCATTTGCTGAATAGCTGGGTAAACAGCCAGCCGTGGTTACTTGTATTCGTCATTGTTTATTCCTCCTCCAGACTCTGATCGCTTAAAATATCTAACGCTAGCTTGAGTGATGCGACTTCCCCCTCGGCCATTAGGTCATCCCCGTTGACCAGGTCGTTGACCCCGGCGGCCAGATCGCCCTCATACAGGACGACGTTGTTTAGAATCGACAGGGTCTCCATTCCCCGCTGCCGGCCAATGGTCATCAAGGCCCCAGATTCCATATCGGCGCCGACGATTCCCTTACCTGACCAGAACGCCTCGTTTTTAGCATTATCGTCCATGTAGAAACCATCATGGGAACGGATAATCCCGTAGACTGCCTGGGGGGCGTACTTATGTGCCAGGGCCATTAAGCGGAATGCCGGTACTGCCGGGTAAATTCCTGGGACGTATTTTTGAGTGAGTCCGTCATCGCGAACGACCCCCTCACCGATAATCAGCTCTCCCAGGCCAATACCACTCTGCATGGCCCCGGCCGAACCGACCCGGATGACTTTCTTGACGTTGACATTGTGGAGCTCCTCGACCCCGATCCCAGCAGACGGGGCGCCAATCCCTGTCGACATCACGAGAATGCGCTTGTTTTTGTATGTCCCGAGGATGGACTTGTATTCCCGGTTAAAAGCCCATTCCTGGACGTCATCCAATAGCTGGGTCGCCGTATCTACCCGGGCGGGATCACCAACGATTACGGCACTATCAGTTCCGATTTCAGTAGTAAGCTGGGTGTGTGGCTGTTGTTCTTCTGTCATGGTAGCTAATCCTCCGTTTCCACGATTTTGCGTAGGGTTTGACAATCGGTGATTTTGATGGTGGCGTGGTCAATCTTAATAACGTCAAGGTCGGCCAGCCGTTTGAGCACCCGGTTGATATTCCGGTAAGAAGTATCCACTTCATAGGTGATTCGTTCCCGGGTAATCGGGATGTGTTCATCGGCACAGTTGAGAAGGAAGAGACCGATTTGCTGCAAAGCGGAGTGCATACTGTAGCGTTCCATTCGTTTAGTCAAGTGGTAGATTTGCGCTGAAAGATTGCTGATCAGCTGGTCGGCGAAGCGGTGGTCCTTTTGTGACCATTCGACGAAATCGGCATTGCGAATTGCGAGGACCGTAATTGGCGAAATGTTAATAATTGAGGCACTGTATGGCCGGTTGATAATCGCTTCCTGCTCGCCTAAAAACATCCCCGCGTCATAGACATCCAACACGACTTGCTTCCCACTAGGCGAATTAAGGAAAACCTTGACCCGCCCCTTGACCAGTAGATAAGTAGACTGGTACTGCTCCCCCTGGTGCAGGATAAATTGCTTGCTGTCAAAATGCTTGACCTGCATTCGCTCAATGATGTTAAGCGGCGCCGTTTTAACTAGCTGGCGAACGCGTTGGTCAGAGTTGATTGCTGTATACACTTCTTTAATATCCAAGAGTATCACCCTCACTCTATGTAATTATTATAGTTGGAAGCGCTTACGATTGACTATGTCACCTGTCCTTAATATACACGAAATTTGTGTTTTTTGTTCATTAAGTCCCTATATTTGAGGACATTTGTCCCCGGAGTTTTTTTACTAGTTGAAAAAAGCCCCGCGCTGCCGAGGGCACGGGGCTTTTTTCAAAAGATTAACGTTGTTTGTGGCGGCCTTCAGTATCAACAGCCAATAGGGCTAACAAGCAGCCGGTTCCCAGAGCAACCAGGATGGTTGAGTGCTGGCTGCCGGTTTGGGGGAGCTCTGGTTGCAAAGCGCTAACCTCCCTGGTTTTGTGACTGCCTGTGCTTGCTAGCTGGCTGCCCGCAACCATGCGGTTATTCGCCAACTGCCCGCCTGTTGCCCCTGCTTTTTTAGTTGGGGCTGTTGCCTGCGGGTTGGCGGCCTGCTTTGGCGGTAGGACTTGCGCCCGGTAGTCATTGAGGAAGCGGAACTGGTGGTGGTCTTCAAATAGTTTTCCAAGCGCTAAGAGAACCAGGTCGCTGCCGGGGGCACCCTCTAGCTGGATTCCGAGCGGCAACCCCGCCGCACTAACGTAGGTTGGCAAACTGAGCGCTGGCTCCCCTGCTACATTAGCAAGCTGAGTAAAGGGAGTTTTGCTCAGGCCATGAAGCCAGGCCGCATAAATCAAATTCATTTGGTCCTTGAAGTTTAGGTCCTTAATCTGTAGCAGCTTGGCTACGTCTGCTGGCAGGAAGGCTGGGTCACTGTTCAGTGGGGCGGTCGTAGCGGTTGTTGGAGTTAGGTAGATAGGGTACTGCTGATGAAAGGTGGTCATCCGCTGGTGAACCGTAGCCAGGCCGTCCTGGTACTGCTGGCGTACGTTTTTGGGAGCATTGCGACTGGCTTCGTAGAGCGCGTAAGTCATTGGGCTGACTAGCCCCGTCTTGACGTCTTCGGCGGTCAGGTTGCGGTGGTACTTTTGCTGGAAAAGAAAGTTGGCGACGGAGCCATCACTAAGAGCTCCCAGGTAGTAATTCTGCATTAGTTTAACGCCGTCGACGGGGCTGTCCTGCTCAACCACATTGAACCCCTGGGCGCGCAGAAATTGGACAGCATTGAGAACTGCTGCCCGGGCGTCCTGACTAACCGGGGTGCCTACTGGCGAAACTAAGGAATAGGCAATCTTGAGTGAGCGTAAGTCTTGGGGGAGAGCCTTTAGTGTCCCCGCCTGTTTGGGATTTAACAGCCCCTTTAAGAGGGTCACCGTGTCGTTAATGTCCCGTGTCTCCGCAAAGTTGACCACGGATGGCGTTGTTGAATCGCCAATGATCAACCCCTGGGTTGGCTTGAGGCCGATTACCCCCGACCAGGAGGCAGGAATCCGTAGTGAGCCCCCGGCGTCGTTTCCGGTCGCGATGGGAACAATGCCTGCGGCAACGCTTGCGGCTGCCCCACCAGAGGACCCGCCGGGATTGCGGTCCAGGCTCCACGGGTTATGCGCGGGGCCATAGAGGTTGGAGTTAGTAACGTTGATCAACCCTAGTTCGGGATAGTTAGTCTGTCCGAGAATAATAAAGCCGAGGTCCTTTAATCGTTGGACGAAATTTTTAGTATGGTGTGACTGAACACCCTGCTCGTAAGGTAAGCCATTCGTGTTGGGATAGCCCTTGTATGGCTGACCAATCCCTTTGATGAGGAGCGGAACCCCATAGAAAGGCTGCTCATTGTGCCCCGCCTTTTGCAGGTCTTGCAATTGCTGGTTAGCATCGTCTGGATTTATGTAGATGACATTATTTAGCTGGTGGTTCTGCTGGTCGATCTGACGGTAGGTATCGTTGATCAGGCCCTGGTCATTGATTTTGCCATCCCGAACCTGCTGGGCAAGTGCTCCGGCGGATTGGTTGGCGAACCGCCCCGTTTCAGCTGGATTGGTGGTTTGTGGCTGGTCGACTTTCCCCTGCTGCCTACTTTGACTAGCAGCTGCCTGGGCAGTCTGACTGGTAGTTGGCTGATTGCTAGCGGGAAGCTGATCGGCGAATGCCGGTACCGCGATGCTGAGATTTCCTGCCAGCAGAATCGCGGCAGCTAGCGTACTCCATTTTCTGCGATAATGATTCAAGGTTGACACTCCTCCTGTAAAAAACTACCGTTATTATATAAACAAATGGTACCGCTTGCAATTAATAACTATTGTCTATTTATGAGCAAGACGGACTTTGTCAATTAAGGAGTCGTTCATTTTGCGGTATAATGGGAGTATTAATTTTTACGGAACGGAGTAATGAATAAGTGCGGTACCTATTTTTGATTAACCCTAATTCTGGCAGTGGTAAGGGGATGGCAGTCTGGCAGAAAGTTCATCACTACTTGGCAAGCCAGCAGATTGACTACCGGTACGTTTTCAGCAAGTACCCGGGACATCCACGCGAACTGGCGGCCCAGTGTGGTCAACGCCGCCCTGTTATCGACTGCTTGGTCGTGATTGGCGGGGATGGGACTCTCCATGAAGCGTTTAGCGGCCTGCTAATGACGGAAGCTCCGTCTTGCCCGATTGCATATATCCCAGCCGGAACCGGGAACGACTTTGCCCGCGGTTACCGGATTTCTACGAAGCCCCTCGTCGCCCTGCAGCAAATTTTAAATAACCGGCAACCCCATCCTATTAACGTGGGGTGTTATCAAGACCTAAACGCAGGGGAAGCGGGAATCTTCCTTAATAACTTTGGCATTGGCTTTGACGCCGCCATCGTCCATGCCACGAACCATTCGCGCACCAAGGAGTGGTTGAACCACCACCATCTCGGGACCTTTTCTTATATTTTTAAGGCGGTTCATGTTCTCTTCACTCAGCCGGCATTTGAACTGCGGGTAGCGTGCCAGGGCAAGGAAAAGGTTTTTCCACGGGCATTCCTAGCCATCGCCAGCAACCACCCGTACATCGGCGGTGGAATCTGTGTGACGCCGGACCAGCGCATCGACGTGCGGCAGCTGGAGCTGGTAGTGGTAGAAAAACGGGGCTGGCTTTCCCTGCTGGGTGCAATGCTGGCCTTTGCTTCCGGCCGGATCACGAGCTCATCATCCGCCCACGTCTTTCGCGATAGTCAGCTCAGCTACCGTGTCCGGCCGGCTCAGTACGGCCAAATTGACGGTGAGGAACCAGGTCGGCGGGCATTTTCACTCGAACTTACCTGTCGGGACTACCCGGTATGGCAGGAACCGTTGGCTAAGTAAATATAAACTGCAAATGCGGTATGAAAAAGGCCGCCAAGTTCGGATTTCCGGCTTGGCAGCCTTTTAAAGCATTCTAGAGCTATAAATTTCAGTCTTCCGCCAGCAGCTGCTGGGCGACATCAACGTCAGTAACCAGGGTGTTAGCATAATTTCCTGCCAGGGCTGCCCGAATTGCGGGGAGCTTTTTGGCGCCCCCGGCGACCAGGATGGAATCATGGAGACCCCTCAGCCGGTTGATTGGGAAAGCCATTGTCCGGGCGGTTAGCTCCTGGTTGACAATTTGTCCCTACTGGTTAACAAACTGAGAAATAATATCCCCCACTGCCGTTTGCTGGAGGCTTTGCACCTCGGCTGGGCTAAGGTAGCCAAGTTCAAAGAGGGTTGCGTCAGGGGCCGTGGTACCAACAGTGAAGATTGCAACCGTGGTTTTCATCATCGTGGCGATGACGTTGTCAATAAAACGATCCTGGGTGACCATTTCTTTGACCTTCTGGTTGGCGAAGATGACTGGCAGCGGCAAAATTTGGGCTTGGGTATGGAAACACTCGTTGAAGCGTTTGGTAACCTCAACCACATAGTTATTATGGGTCGAGTTAGCGACTGTTCCCTTGAGGTAGGTAATTTGAACCCCCTGTCGTTCACTAATACTAAGGTGTTTAGCCACTGCGTCGAGGGTTTGCCCCCCAGCTAATTCCGAGGACGTCGTTGTCAGTCACGACTTGGGGGAGGTAGTCCGCAGTTGCCTTGCCCAGGGCAGCTAATAGTACTGCCTGCCCCTCCCCCGTTGGAGTAGCAATCAGCACGTTTTTGAGCTTAAACTTATTCATCAGCTGCTGACGGAGACCAGCGATGTCTTGCAGAGGGTCAGTGACCTGAATTTTGACGATGTTAGTATCGCGGGCGTACTGTAAAGCACGCGATACGGTTGGTCGGGACAGGTTGAGCTGTTTTGCAATTTGGGATTGCGTGGCCCCGTCAAGGTAGTACAGCTTGCTGATTTCAACTGCTTGTTTAATTTGCTTTTTGGTATCCATTAATTTTGCTCCCCTGGATTGGTTATTGTAGTTATTATAGCAAAGAGGAGGAATCTAAATGAGTGGGACAAAACGAGCTTGCCTAGTTCGTCGCCCCACTCCAGTTATAGATTAGAAAAGTTAAGAAAGGAGTTGCTTATTCCTTGCCGATAACCTTCATACTGTGGCTAACACCGAGCCGGGTCGCTCCGGCGTTTACCGTCGCCTCTGCTTCTTCCGCGGAGTGGATACCACCAGAGGCCTTAACTTGGGTGGTGGTTCCCGCAACCGCAGCGCTCATTAACTCAACATCGTGGACAGAAGCGCCACGGGTGGAGAAGCCGGTAGAGGTCTTGACAAAGTCGGCTTCTGTCTCGGCCACGATTTGAGAAGCCTTTGTAATTTCGTCATCGGTAAGCAGGGCGGTCTCAATGATCACCTTGACCACTTTCCCAGCGTCGTGACCAACCTTGACTAGCGCTTGGATATCATCGGCAACCTGAGTGTAATGCCCAGCCTTCATCTCACCGATATTCATTACCATATCAACTTCGTCCACCCCGTCAGCGATGGCCTGCTTAGTTTCAAAAACTTTAGCCGCCGTTGTCGTTGCGCCAAGGGGGAAGCCAATCACGGTTGCCGTGACAACATCAGTCCCCTCCAATGCCTGGTGCGTTTTAGCAACCCAGTAAGGGTTAATCATGACGGTGTGAAAGTGGTTATCAATGGCCTGCTTGATAACGGTGTCAACTTGTGCCTCAGTTGCGTCTGGGCTTAATAGGGTGTGATCAATGTACTTGTTTAGTTCCATGTTGTTCAGCTCCTTAAATTGAGTACACCATTATCACAACATATTTTTACATATGTTCAAATACACGTTTACAAATGTAAAAATAATTAGGTGAAAAAGGCCTGCGCTAGTTGCTGGTAGAAACGGCTGGCTTGATAAAAGGCTGTCAAATCCACGTATTCGTCGGTTTGGTGTTTGCTATCATTGCCCGGACCAATCAGGGCAATGTCGAATTTTCCCTTGGCATGCAAGAATTCGGAGCCATCGCTGGCGCTGGTTTGTCCTGTCGGCCGGACCGGGCTCGCCAATAGTTCCTCATGGACCTTGCCAATCAACTTGACCAGGGCGGAGTCCTTGCTACCGGGCATGGCTTCTTCGGGGTAGGAAAACTGGAGTTTAAGCTGGTGCTGCGGTTGCTGGTTCAACCGGTCAACCAGCTGGTTTAAGGCGTCAAAGATAACCTGGTTGGGGTATTCGGGAATCGTCCGGATATTCCCCTTGATAACCGCCTTGGCCGGGACACTATTGACTTGCTGGCCCCCTTGAAAAACACTTTGCACATGAGTGAGTTTGCCGAGGATGGGGTTGACCTGGTTAAAGGACGCCATCAACGGCCGAACTTGACTAGCAAAGTCAACCAACTGATCGACGGCGTTGATGCCATTCTCTGGCTGGGAGCTGTGGGCCTGCTTGCCAATTGCGGTGACACTGTAATCGATTACTCCCTTGGCCGTGTAGCCAACCTCACTCAGGCCATTCGTCGGCTCACCGATAATGAGACCGGCTAAGTCATCGGCGTAGCCAGCCTTGGTGAGTTGGGCTGCTCCGTACTCCCCCGTTTCTTCACCAATGGTAGCGAAGAGCCGAATCCGGCCGGGGATGGTATCAGTAGCGAGCATCTCGAGCATCATGACAAGCATTGCAGCGAGACCGCTCTTCATGTCGCTGGCCCCCCGCCCGTACAAGCGTCCGTTCCTGATGGTGGCGACAAAGGGATCGCTGGTCCATTGGTCGGGGTTATCGGTGGCAACAACGTCTTCGTGACCACAGAAACCAAGCATCCGGTCGCCTTCCCCGATGGTTACGACCAGGTTATCCCGGCCGGGCGCAAAGGGAACCCGGTCGATTTGGACCCGCTTGCCGTAAGGCTGAAATAGCGACTCGATGAAGTCAGCTACCTGTGCTTCGTTGCCGTTGACGCTATTAATTGAAATCAGCTTCGCCAGAATTGCGACTTGCGCTTCTTTTTTCATCACAATGATTCCTCCTTAGTCCTTGCCATTAATGATACTCTTTGCTAAAGGGTGAAGGAAGAATAAATCAAAGAAAGCAAACTGGACGTCCAAAATCGGCCGAGCCCCGTTAAAGATAAGAGAAAACCCAGCAGAATCGGCTGGCAAGCTAATTCTGCTGGGTTCCTCACGCTCTCTTGAATAGAGTTAGTTAAAATGCAGTACGTTGCTTAACGGTACTCGTTGCGAATGGTAATGGTTGAGCGGCTGATCTGCGGGATAACCGAGAGAAATACCTACGAGCACCCGTTCGGTATCGGGAATTCCTAGAATTTGACGAAGAATATTGGGGAAGCGGACACTATTGTAGGTGGGAATTGAGCCCAGCCCTCGGTTGGTAGCGGCCAGCATGAGGGTCTGGGCAAAGGCCCCGGCGTCGAAAATTGACCAGTCTGGGGATGCTTGGGGAACCGTTATAAAGAGGATCACCGGTGAATTGTATAGGCTGTCGCTTGCCGTGCTCATGGCGGTATGGGCCTCGTCAAAATTTGAAAAGTGGTGGACGATGTCGTGCCGCCACTGTTTCATATTAGCCTGGGTACGTGGTGCCCACTCTTCCCCGCTCATCACTGGGAGGTCAGGTTGACTTGCCTGTCCAGTTTGGTCAGCTTCGCGGTAGGCTTCCTTAATCTGTTGCAGGACAGTTCCCTGCGCGCAGTAGACTTGCCAGGGCTGCGAGTTGACCCAGGACGGCGTTCGCTGGGCGACAGTGACGATTTCTTTGATTAGATCTGTTTCGACGGCCTGGTCGGTAAACTGCCGGACCGAGTGCCGTTTATTGACGACTTTGGTAAAATCCATAACGGTAAATCCCCCTTACCTAAATTAAATCAATCCCTTAACGAGGAAGAATAAAATGGGAATCAATAGCGCTGGCAAAAAGTTCAGCGTTTTGATGTTCCGCAATTTTAGCAGAGTAATCCCGGTAGTTGCGATTAAGAAACCACCGACGATTGAAATCTCAGTAATGAGCTCGTTGCTGAAAAAGTCAGCTGATAAAAACTTGGCAATCAGGTAAAGCCCACCCTGCCAGCAGAAGAGCACCGGTGCGCAAACCAGCATTCCCCAGCCGAAACTGGCACCAAAAACAATTGCGGTTACAAAGTCGAGCATGGCATTGGTGTAGAGCATCGTCTGGTCGCCCTTCACCGCTGCCATTACCGGACCGACAATTGACAGGGCGCCGATGCAGTACAGGAGCAATGCGGTGGCAATCCCCTTGGCAAGCTGGGAATGACCGCCGCAGCGTTCGATAAGGTGGTTATAATGTTCATCGATCCGCCACCAGGTCCCAAGAACGGCACCAACAGCTAGGCTAACAATAAACAGTACGGGATAGTTGCTTCGCGGCATGTTCAGAATTGCGTTTTCCAGGCCGATCCCGAGTGCGGCTAAGCCCATGGCGGCAAAGAGAACCTCCTGATATTTTTCTTTAATGCCGCCCTTAATCACACAACCGGCAACGGTCCCGACTAGCACCGCTATAAAGTTAACAATGGTGCCTACCATTGTGTTCATCCTCCCTGTTCAATAGTTAACGTATCCGTACTAGAATACACTTACCAGTTTAAATTAGTTTAGGTGATTTCGCCAGTAGAAAAGATGGGGATGGTAGTCAGAAACTTGGTTCAGAATTTTAAATTGAATTATTAATGTGAAAGATTGGTTGTTTGGACAAAGTAGACTGAATTTTTGCTAGAGACCAGTTCATCTCAGCCCCGTGTTTTTTGGCCCTCCCAACCCTAATCCGCAGCAAAACGAATTACTATTATTGGCCGGATCGCTTATCAATCTATTAGCTTTTAGACGTTATTTATAACGTTTTTTAGTATATTTTGATTATTTAGCATGTTTAGACTTGATATTATTTTTAATAATCATATAATAATGGCGTTAGGTAGTTTATGGATTTGCTACTTAACTCCCCCAGAATCTAAATAATACTCTTTCCTAGAAACCATTTGAGTGTTACTTAGTGTGAGACCTCCCTATCTCACAAAAAAGCATCGGTTCTTTCCGCCGATGTCTTTTTATTTTGCTATTGATTATTTTCTTGGCTACTTGTGTTTGTGGTTACCGGACTGCTTGTTGCAACAGCTGGACTAGCACCACCCTGTCTGACGCTACTGGTTCCGGTAGTATTGGCGTTGTTAACAGAGGCAGCTCGACTGACGCTAGATTGGCTCACTGCCGTCGGTGCAGAACTAATCGCCGTTGCCCTTGCCTGGCGAACGGTTAGGTCTTTAGCAACCTGCTTGCCGTTTCGCTTCGCAACCACCTGGTAAGGTCCGGCGGAGTCTAAGCTAATGACTTTCGTGGTGGTTCCACGTCCTCGAGCGACTGTGAAGTTCTGGTAGACATGTCCCGTGTTGCGGCCCTTGACGGTGACCGTGGTACCACGGGATACAGTGATTTTGATGTTGACCTGGCCGTTATCTTCCATCGTTACGTCTGAAGTAAAGTCTAATTTGATAGTTTGCTCAGCCTGTGACGATGTTGAACTAGACGCCGCTTTGACCGGTCGGGCGGGTTTGGCGGCCTGGCGGTGAGTATTTACGCCGGTATAAATCGCTCCTCCAACGCCAACCAGGAAAACAAGGAGCAGCAGCCAATTGAAACAAATTGCTCCCCTACTGATTTCGGTATTGCCTTTTTTAGTGCGGCGGACCTGACGAATGAACTGGATTATTAGTAGTAGCAGAGCAAGCGCTGCGCTGATGATGAAAATATTCATGTGAACTCCTATCCGTTAATTATTGCCGTGTTCGTTGAAGGGATCCCAGCGGTACTTTGCCCGGGGACCACCAATGTATTTCGGCCGGGACCGGAGATAGGTAGTATGGGCATTGCCAATTTCGGTGACTGAGGTTCTGACCGGGACCTGAACAAATTTGACGTGCATGCCGATTGAAGTATCTCCAATGTCCATTCCAGCTTCCGCTTGGATATGTTCAACTTCAACTGGATCATTCATATTTTCAAATGCCGCAATTTGTCCCGCCCCACCAGCGTGGATTTGGGGGTAAACCATCACGATTTCCAGTCCCCGTTCCTTAGCGACTGAGCGTTCAACTACCAGTGCCCGGTTAAGATGCTGACATCCCTGCACTGCCAGGTGGATTCCAAGCGGTTTGATGATGTCGAGAATTGTTTTAATGATTGCCCGGCTAATTTCAATGCTAGGGAATTTACCAATCATTTTGCCCTGGACTTCACTTGTACTAAGGCCGACAACCAGGATATCTTCCTGACTAAGATTAGCCTCTGCTAGTAGTTCGTTAAGTCCCTGCTTCGTTTCTTCTTTGATCGTTTCAATATTCATAATTAATACTAAAGCCTCCTTTAGCTACACTACTAGTTTAGCATTTTTTAGGATTAAGTGGTCGTTTTAATGATTATTCTGGTTGCTATCTTCACCCTGCTAATTTTGCCTAAAAGGGTTATAATTAATTATGTGAAGCGCTCTTAGTGTAACCGGATAGCACATGAGATTTCGGTCCTCATGATCCGGGTTCGAGTCCCGGGGAGCGCATTTTTTATGATTTTTGAAGCGCATTATAAAATACTAAATCGCTATTAAATTAGTACTCTGAGTGCTTTGTTGTAGGCCATAGCCATTCGACAAGTGAGTGGTTATGACTTGTCCAAACACTGAAGACACTAAAAGCTGAAATAAATTTCTTGGGGGAATCACAATGAAGAAAATTAGCTTATTATGTTTTACTGCATTAATGGGCCTGTCACTGGCAGCATGCGGGAATAACAATTCTAATAAGAAGGCTACAAGCAGTTCCACTCATTCTTCTAGTAAAGTAGTAAAGCATCATAAGAAAAGTAGTGAAGAATCGTCATCGCAAGTCCAACAGCAAAGCCAGCAGCCACAACAGGCTACAGCACAACAATCACAAGCAGACAGTAGCAATAGCGCTGATGGTAAAACAGTAATCGCTGGTCATAGTTTTCATAGAGAAAATTTTTATGGAAATAGTATTTTAGTTGGTGACAACGGTGAAGGTGAAGCAGGAGAATGGGCCGCTAATAATCCAGCCACTCAAAATGATCCTAATGTTGAGGCCCAATTAAAGTCAGCATATGGTAATTAATTCAATTTCTCTTTACCATTTTAAAAATGAAAATGCAACAGCGCAGTAGCCGGATGGTAGTTCAAATGCTGATAAATCAGTATTTACCCCTATAAGTTAACTGCGCGTCGACGGAGGTAGGAGACGTAGTTCTGTCCCGCCTCTTTTATTATATGCAATTTTGTAATGGAAAGCTCAATTACGATTAGAAGAAGTTAAACGTATTAATTGAGCTGCAAAGAAACGAGACCTTACTAAAAGTATATTTTAAGTAGTTTTGAAAAAATTGTATCAATAACCTGCGGACGCTATGACCATTTAATGTTAAGTGCCGTAAATTTAAGCTCTCCCCGCCCCGTTATAGGATGTCAGCTTATCGTCTGGTATAATTATTAGCAATAATCAGCGTGCAATTTCAACGCTAAAAATTTTGCTCAAGGAGTATTGATTGTAATCGATAATCAAAGTACTATGGCGTCGCAAAACGATGCTAGACAATTCAAGTTCTGCCAAAACTGTGGTGCCAAGATTGATATTAACGCGGTAATTTGCCCGTATTGTGGTGTTGCGCTTCCCGCATTCACCCCCGCAAGTTCGACGCCTGCCGCTACCACCACTGATGGTAAGGAGGGGTCCTACTGGTGGAGCGTCCTCGGCTTCTTCGTTCCGGTTGCTGGACTGGTTCTTTACATTGTCTGGCGTACCAGCGAGCCAAAGAGTGCCAACGCGGCCGGTCTGGGAGCCTTGATTCACGTTGTATTGTGGACTGCCATTTTGGCGTTCTTTGTTACACTCGCTATAATGACAGCATAGGGTTGCCGGTGCTGCTCATTTGGACCAGTCCTATTCATCTTTAAGGAGGGATGCTTATGCACTATCGTTACGTTGCTGTGGATATTGACGGGACCCTGCTTGACGATCATGACCGCTACGACCAAGTGCGCCTTACCAAAGATATTTGCGCCCTCCGTCGGCAAAACGTCACCTTCTTAATTGCAAGTGGAAATAGCCTTGATGCCTTACAGACGCAGTTTGGTAAGCTGGTCAATAACTTCGTGGCAGAAAACGGCGGTCGGGTCGTAGTTGCCGGGCAGGAGATTCGTGGAGTTGCCCATCGGCCAGAGACGCTTGCTAAGCTGTTAGACTACATCCATTGTCTCCCCCAGCCAGACCTCCTCTCCCTATCTGCCGCTAGTCAGACAATGATTCCCCAGAAATTCGCGTCAGTACCGGTCCCCTACTATCCTCATCATGCCTATTTTAAACGGCTGGTTGAGATAAGGGAGCTGGTTTACAACGTCAATGTTAACTGGTATCAGCGTCAGCTGCCCTTGGATCAGATCCAGCAGATTGCCCGCACGATTAACCGGACCTTCCCAGAAGTCAATGCTACGTATAGCGGTGCCTATGGCATTGATATTCTTCCCTGCGGCGTTAATAAGGCCCGGGGACTACAAAAGTTTGTCCAGCACACTGGTGGCAGCATGGACCAGGTTGTTGCCGTGGGTGACACCTCAAACGATGTGGAAATGGTCTCAGCGGTCGGACTCGGCCTTGCTATGAGAAACGCCACCCCAGATTTGCAAAGTGCCGCCGCTGCCGTGACTGTTGCCGATAACAACCATGCTGGCCTGCTTAGAGCAATCGAAGCGCTCTTTTCTTTGTGACCAATAAATAAAGGCTCTAAAGTCCCTGAACTTCTTCAAGGATTTTAGAGCCTTTTTCGTTATTTCTTGCCAATATGCAGGGCACCCGCTCCCCAGTTGAGCTTGATGTAGTGGCAACTGTGGAAACCACTTGCCTGCATCATCTGTAACAGCTGGTCGGCCGAAACAAACTGCTGGGCCGTGGTTTGCAGGTACTGGTAATCCGCGGCCTTTCCGCCAAAGAGCTGCGCGAGGTGAGGAAAAACATGGAAATAGGCTCGCCAACCAGCTTTTACCACTGGGTTAGTCGGCTGCGACATTTCCAAACAGGCAAATTGCCCGCCTGGCTTGAGGACACGATAAGCCTCAGCGAGTACTTGATTGGCATCTGGAACGTTGCGCAGGCCAAAGCCGATGGTAACCACGTCGAATGCCCCAGCAGAAAACGGGAGTGCCATTGCATCGGTCTGGATGAGTTCAATATCTTTACCCAGCCCGGCTTTGCGAACCTTTGCTTCTGCATGTGCGAGCATGTCCTGGTTAAAATCTAGGCCGATTGTTCGGCCGCTCGGCCCCACCTGCCGGGCAAGGGCAATTGTCAGGTCCCCCGTCCCGCAGCAAAGGTCGAGACAGTCCATACCGGCTTTAAGTGTTAACTGGTCAAACAGCTTTGCCCGCCAGCTCTTTTGCGTTCCCAGGCTGATAACGTTATTAAGCAGATCATATTTTCCTGCCACCCGGGAGAACATTTCATTGACTTCATTTTCAGAGTGGTGATTGGTTAATGTCATTTATCTCCGCTGTGTCAGTACGGGAACTCGGCTAATTTCCGAGCAGAAAAGAAACACAGCACTCCCTCCATGATGAATCCTGCCGACCGGTTGGTGGAGGTCAGCATTTCTTGACGATTGGGCAGTTGTCCCGTACTTGCTCTTCACAACCAGTCCGTCATTAAATATAGCACCGCCAGACTAGAAAAGCTATCAAGGCTTGTTCGCACTTGATAGCTTTTAATCTTAACGGTCGGCGACGACGAGGTAGGTGCATTCAATTGGTCCGTGAACCCCGACGACCAGCTCCATCTCGATATCACCAGAATTGGAAGGACCAGAGATAAAGGTAATTGCGGAAGTGGCTAGACCGTCAGCGAACCGGTGCTGATACTTTTCCACTGCTTCTCTAGTAGACCGTACCAGGCCGCTTTTAGGAACGATTGCTAAGAACCGGGTAGGCAGGAAATTGAAGCCCCGCCCCTGCGCCGGACTATTAACCACGGTAACTGTCCCGGTGGAGGCAATCAGGTAGTCAGCCATCCCAACCGCCAAATCAGCCTGGTTGGCATACTCCTCGTTAGTCATGCGGTCGGCTTGCGGGGACCAAGTGTTGACCGTTGCTACGCCCGAATGCTGGTACCAGTCCCCTAGTCCATAATTATCCCATACTGCCTGGTCAACTCCCGGCAAGAGCAGGTTTTGAATGTCCTTCTTTGCTACTAACTGACGGAGGTAGTCTGCGACCTCCGCGGCCGTTTTTTCGACAACCGTCGCGTTAACCGATTCGCTATTTTTAACTGCTTCCGCGTAAAGCTCTTCGGGACTCTTGTCAGCTAAGAGCTGGTCTGGCAGGTCATTCAGCGGCTTGAACGGATGATCGGCCAATTGGTGGCGTTTTCGGCCACTGGCCTTTTGCAGGCGGTTAAGAAACTGCTCGCGGTTCTCCTTGCTATTAGCTTGTTCTAAGAGACTACTCATCTGCCTGTCCTCCTTCCTTTTTGACAATTGGTGCGGGTTCTACCGGCTGGTGGTGCTTATACCAGTGGCGGAAGTTATTCTTGGCCTTGGGCGGACGTGGAACGTCACGGGTATCGATCCAACCATGGATCAGCTTTGGCGCTGCCTTTGGTACGTAGTCGATCTTCCCGCCATCGTACATTGGCTCAACTGAATTTGGCCCGTCATCAGTAAAGAGCTTTGTCCCCGGATGGGCCATAGCTAGTGCTGAATCAAAGAGAAATGGTGAACTGGTCCCGACGCCGACCATCTTTAGAATCAGGTTGGTCATCGAGTGGTCCATGTGCTTGTCGTCCATTTCAACAATTCGATGTTCTCGAATCAAATGTTGGAGTGGAATCTTGACCGGACAGGTTTCGGTGCAGGCCGCGCAGAGAGAACAAGCGTATGGCAACTCTTGAAACTGCTCGTAACCGCCCAGGATTGGTGATAGTACCTCACCTAATGGCCCAGGATAAATCGAACCGTAGGCCTTACCACCGATCTGCCGGTAAACCGGGCAGACGTTCATGCAGGCACCACAGCGAATACACTGGAGGATGGGCTCAAATTCAGTCCCTAGGGCTTTAGAACGACCGTCATCAACGATTACGACCCAGAAGTCTTCTGGACCGTCAACCTCGCCCGCCCTTTGCTTTCCGGTAAAGGTACAGTAGGTCGTTAGCTTTTGCCCGACTGCACTCCGCGCGAGCATGTTGTCCAACACTTCGGCTTCCTTCATTGATGGCACGATTCGTTCCATCCCCATTACGACTACTTGGGTCTTAGGAATGGCCATTGTTAAGTCGGCGTTTCCTTCGTTGGTGTCCAGGTTAATCATTCCGTTGTCAGCAATAGCGAAGTTGCAACCGGTAATGCCAAAGTCAGCGTTCATGAAGTACTTCCGCAGGTAGCCACGGACGAAGCGGGCCTCGTGCTGGGGATCATTGTCACCATCATAGCCGAGTTTCTGAAACTCCTTTTGAATCTGGTCACGGTTTTTCCCAAGGGTCGGGAAAACAATGTGGGCCGGCTCATCCCAGTTGTCTTCCTGGAGGATAAATTCGGCTAGGTCACTTTCCAGCAGGTTGACACCAGGAATCGATAACAGGGTCTTGTCCAGGTCAATTTCGGTCGTGACCATTGACTTGGATTTAACGATGTTCTTCGCCTTTTTAGCAATTGCTAGTTCCTTAATGAACTGGTGAGCCTCATCTTCTGTCTGGGCAAAGAAGACGTGGCCTCCCTGCTGCTCAACATTACCAGCGAATTCTTCCAGGTAGTCCGGCAGGTATTTGAGAACGTGCTGCCGGATCTGTTCTGCTAAGTCCCGCCATTCGTTCCAGTGTCCGAGTTCTCGCCGGGACGCAGTACGCTTAACAAACTGGGCGTCCTGGGCCTTGGCGATCGCGGCACGCATAAACTGGTCTGACTCCGCTTCTTTTACCCGTTGCTTGAAGGGTTGGTTACTCGTTGCGATTCCCATTTAAAACACCCCTCCCCCATTGGCTGGAACAACCGCTTCGTCGGTATCCTTCAAATATTTGATCCTGCTTGGGTCGACATCGTGGTTGAGCACTTCCGCAATGTGCATGACCTTGATGTGTTGACCGTTCCGGTTCATATAGCCGGCAATATTCATTAGACAGGAGGTTTCCATCCCCACCAGGATATCTGCCTTGGTATCCATAATGTTCTTGGCCTTGTCGGCAACCATCGCCGTGGAGAGTTCAGGCTCCTTGGCAGAGAATGTACCACCAAAGCCGCAGCACAGCTGGACATTATGCAAGGGAATCCGCTTAATCCCCTTAACATGGTCCAGAAGGACAAACGGCGCCGTTCGTTCACCGAGCAGCCGGGTCATGTGGCAGGACCGGTGAACCGTAATGGTAGCGTCCAGCTCGGCCCCACAGTCGACGACCCCAAGCACCCGATAAATGAATTGGCTAAATTCATAAATCTTATCGGCAACCGCGGCCGCCCGTGGCCCGTACACCGGATCATCCTTTAAAATGTCCTTGTATTCCTTAATCATGAATACACAGGAGCCGGTAGGACCAACGATGTAATCCGCATCCAGACTCAACAGAGCATCAATTTCGTTTTTAAACGTCTTCAGCGATTCCTTAGCATAACCGCTGTTATAAGTTGGCTGCCCGCAGCAAACTTGCTTGCCCGGCAGAAAGGTCTGACAGCCCAGGCGTTCGAGCACCTCGACCATTGACTTGCCGACGTTTGGAAAAAGCAGATCAACTAAGCATGAAGAAAAAATACATACTCGTGGTTGATTATTCATAATAAAGCACCCAGCTAAATTTCCTAGTTGAGCTTCCTCCCTTCGTTATCTATCGCTATATTAGTCTTTTTAATATTGTAAGCGTTTTAAACAGAACTGTCAATTTTTTGATTATCAATGTAATATAAAAAGGATTATGGCAAGCTGGTCACCATAATCCTCTTCACATTAATATACGCTACCTTCGTAGAAGTTATAGCTAGGCTGGTTGAAGTTAAACTTGGCAAGGTCTGACATTTTAATAAAGTTGTCCGCGATTCCCCAGGTCATCAGGTTAATCGGCTTGCCAAAGTCCTCGTCAGGGATAACCACCATGATGTACTTGCCCAGGGCATTTGCCATCCCCAGTTCGATTCCCATTCCGACGTCTTCTTCCTCAGGAATGTAGACTGCTAAAACCATGTCCGAAGTTGAGACCCCGACCCGGTCGCCATTGTAGGTTGCAGTTGCCCACTCCCGGTCTTCCAGCAGTTCTGGGTGTTCGTCCACCCGGAGGCCCTTGTACTGGTGTTGGAGAGGAACATAGGAATTTTCAACATCAACTGTCGGGTTAGCTTCGATTGCCTTCATAGCCTCTTGGTAGGCCCGGTTTTGCTTGTCGGTGAACCAACCAGCACAGAAGTAAACGGTCTTGCTCTTATTCATAAAAAATAACTCTTCCTTTCAAAATGGGTGCTTAACGCTCTAAGGCGTCTAACGTTTGTTTGATAATTTGCTTAGCTGCCGTAGCGACCGACAGCTCGTGGGCGGCCGCGTAGTCCCGCAGCTTTTGGTACGTTGTCAAATCAGCGGCGCCCCGCCAGATTAGGCCGGTTACCTGACCATGTTCCTTCTTCACTCGGAATCATCCTTTCCCCAGAGTTGGTGTGCGACGTAGTGAAAAATTGCTTTGCGAGCATGTAGCTGGCTGTGGGTGGTGTTCGGGTAAATCTTTTGCTGGTAGCTAATCGTTGGGTGGCCCTTGACCAATGAACGCAGCATTTCAGCCTGGATCAACGGCACCGCCCCATCTGTGCGGGTGCTCCCCGGCTTAGTCCCCATGATATTATAAATCATTATGGGGTAATCAGGCCGCCAAGTCTGCATTTGCCGGCGGAGACGAAGAAAGTTTTGGTCGTGTGAGTGGTGAATTAGGTGGTAGTGATAATCCAACCGGGCCGAGAGGCTTTCCTCAACTGGTACACCTAAGAAAATTAGCTTGTGCAGTTTTAACTTGCTTTGCAGCGCCGGTGAATTCAGATAAGCATGCATAAATTCAGTTCCACCATAGGAGTGCGCGATGACATTGACCTGGTGAAGATTATAATGGTCTTGCAGGTAAGTCAAGACGGCAGTAAGCTGTTTGACCTGTGGATGGAATGTTTGATTATAGTTCCAATCGTAGAGAACTTGGATCAGCGGGTTCTTTTGGTTCTTCGAGAGGTGCCCGGACACGCGGATGCTTCCCCAGGGCGAAACCCAGATGGTCAACACCTTCTGCGCCAGGTGGTGACTCTGATAGTAGTTGATCATTTTGTCATACGTAACTGTGCTACCGCCCCAACCGGGAATCAATAAGGTGGGCGTTGTTGAATATTCGGTGTCTGCCCGCAAATCAGCTTCACGCAGGGGCCGGCCAGGTGTCCCGCGCAACAGGTAAAGCTGCACACAGCCGCCGATGACAATCACACTAGCAATAACCAGGCCCAAGCCCTTTAAAAATTTCTTGATAGTAACCATCCCTTTGTTCAACTAATCCTTAAATTAGGGATTGGTTTTAGTTTACTAGCCGAACAGCCGGGCCCAAAAGCCCTTTTTCTTCGGCTTTTCCGCCGGCTGCTGGTCGTTCTTAGCGGGTTCCGGAGCAGTTGCTGGTGCTTCGTCGGCATAGGGATTGCGCTCCCCAATCCAGTTAAAGAACTCCTTTGCCTTGATTTCTACAAACTTCCCCCGCTTGCCATTAATGCCGTTTACGCACAGTTCAATTGGCAAGGCGTTCCGGTATTTTTCGATACTGTCAGCGGTAAAGCCGTTCGCCGGATTGAGCTTGGAAATATCGAAGAGCAGGCTATCGTCGCTTTCCCGGTACTTGAAGTCGTCTTCCTGCGTAAGGTAGAGTTTGGCCCAACTGTTCCGCGAACTCTCCTTGAAGTCGTCGCAGATGGTATCCGCAAAGTATTCCGGAACATCCAGTCCAGCCATCTTGTAATAATCACGGAACAGCTGCCGGGTCTGTGCAAGGAAGTCGAGCCGCCCCGTTTCGGGGTCAAAGGACCGCCAAGGGGTCTCGTCGTCTTCTAACAGGCTGGCCATCCGGAGTACGAAGTCCTTAAACAGTGTATTGTTTAAGGTTTGCCGGACGTTGTAAATATACCGGTTGGCCTCACCCTTGAGCTTTTCGTCAATGACCTTATCAATTTGCAAGTAGTAAGTCCGTCGTGCGGTTTCCCGAAGCATCGTAAAGCCGGAGTCATAGTTGGTCGTCCCGATTAGCGGCGCGATGGCCTGCGGGTTGTTGACTAGTTCGTTCATGGTGTCAACGACCAGGTGCCGGCTGTATTGATCCTGCTGGAAGAAGTACGGTTCGATTTCGTCTAAGAGAATGGGATAGGAACTCCCCGTCTTCATGTAGTGTTCGATTGCCTCGACCGTTTTGTTTTTCTTTTGCGCGACGTCCGTTGGGTAAATCGTCCCAAAGTCGATTAGGGAGCGGTCGGTATTCCAGGTGAGCTGGTTGATGATCCGTAAAAGGGTTGACTTTCCGGAGCCCGCGGTTGCCCCAAGAATGAGGAAGTTTGGAATGTCATTCCCGTCTTCGGGGTTCAAACTGGCCTTTGTCCGAATTTCCCACAGAAACGGCGCCGTAAAGCTGTACATGATGGCTTCATAGAAACGTTTTCCGTAATTATCCGAATAGTCGACCACGTAACGCTGGTAGCCCTTTATAACGTCATCAATACTCTTTAGACTATCGCGAATCTGGCTGATTGTCGCCAGCTTGCCGAACGGGATTGGGTGGGTCCCGGCATCATTAGGAACGTATAGTCCACTGTTGTTATTAACCAGGTTGCGTTCCATCGGGCGATCATACAAAAAGGTCGTGTACTTCTTCTCCGCTGACCGCTGCTGGGGTGTCATGCCGCTTACGAGCGCCTCTTTGACCTGCTGGTAGATTTTTTGCCGGTCCTTGATCTTCGGCTTGGCCGCCCGGGGAGAAACCGAGAGCTTTTGGAGGTTGTAGATGGTATCGTGCTGCTTAGTGTCCCGTTCAATTCCCTCCTTGACCAGTGAGCGGTCAGTGGTGACGTTGCGCATTGCGATGGTCGTGTCATGAGGAATGATGGCACTGTCAATCTGCTGCTGGAGGTCGTGACTGATGATGTCGGTCATGTCCTGGGCAGCCACCTGGTCAGTGGTGTCGTTGTCCAAAATGACGACATTGTTCCCCGCAGCAGCGGCATTTTGGTCCTTCTTACTTTCGTCCAGCTGCTTTTGGGCCGCCTTTAAAAGGTTATCACTGAAGTATGGCCGCAGGACCGGCTTAATGTCGTGCTTGAAGTGTTCCAGCAGGTTGGCGAAGAGGCGCTGGTCATTATCAAAAACCAGCACTTCGCTGTATTGGTTGCGGTCCTTAGCAAACGATTCCTCGGTCAGGTCGATACTACCGAGGATTACCCGGCAGTCCCCGCTCTCCTCGTTGCTTAGCAGGTAAAAACGGGAGTAGATAGCCTGGGCGGGCGCGTATTCAAACTTAAACAGGCCGTTTAAGACGTTGGCCTGGTTGCTGCTTGAGAGGGCCTCAAACAGTTTCGCCGGCTTCTTATTCGCCACCGCTAATAAAGCGTCGGTCAAGGCAACCTTGGTGATTACTTCGCTCGCGGAATTAACGTGCTTCGCTGGGGATGCCCCGAGTACGATGTCCGCTTGGATGAATTTGCTGAGGTAGCGGTTGACAAAGTCGGCATCGGCTTTCCCAGTAATCGCCGTAAAACGGTTGAACCGGCGGGCATCAAAAAGCTGGTTGACTTTTAGCGGGGGTGTTTTCTGCCCGTTAAACACAATGTGTAATTTAGTTAAGTCTGATTCGCTTGGCATACGTGTCCCTTTTCTTTCTTCATTAGAGTAATAATTAATCTTATTTTCGTTGATTTAGGCTTATTTTGCAAGCACTGGACGAAAGATTAGCAAAGTGTTCATAAGTCATGACGATTTGGTGTTAGTAGTGTGGCAAGGTTGACGACCCTATGACTAAGAAGTAAACAATTATTGTCACCACGCCGGATGGCAAAATAGAAAAAGTGTGTTAGCTTAGTAGCTGGTTGGCAAGGTAAAAGCCAAAGGCACCGAAAATCGGCTGGCAAGCTGATTTTCGGTGCCTTTTCTTACTCTCAACAGTTAGTTATTCAATTGTGTTACTGCCCCGGTGGCGTAATTAATTTTAATATTCCGTTGCACGTTCGGCACGAAGACATTGAAAGATAAGCTACCATCGCTGGAGAGTGCCTCAATATGGGCGCCCGCTGGCACGACATCATTACCGTTGTATATATCAGTGACCCGGTACCGCACCTGCTTGCCCCGGTCAAGCGCTTTGCGGACGAGCCCTTCATAGTAGTTTTGCCCGGTTGAGATCGAACTGCGGGCCTCATTGGCCCAGGCGGTCTGCGTGGCGATGTTGGCGGGGTTAGATTCGGAGGCGTCAAAACGATTAATCCCCCCGACTAGGGCGTAGCCGAGTAAGTGCCCCCGGTCATAGGCGTGCCGGTAACCTCCAGTCAGGTTGCTGGCCTGTAAAAATCCTGCTGGGCGCCAGCTAGTAGCACCGTTACCAGTTTCATTCCGGTTGCGGTATTGACGAGTGGTGCGATTGAGCCAGGCATCCCCCCGCCATGCCCGGCCCTGCTGGTCACGGAGATTAACGGCGTATGGCGCGCTGCTAATGTTAGCGTTCAGCTGCGGCCGGTTATTGTTGACGATGAAGGCACCAGAACCATTCCAACTGATAGAGTCCCCTAACTGCTGGCGGACGGCCGGTGTTAGTACTGACTCCGCCTGTTCCTTAGTTGGCGGTAGGCTTTGCTGACTCCCGCTGTGGTAATTACCGCCCCAGGAGACCAGCCGCTGAATGCCCTGCGCCCAGGCGGTATTGCTGCCGCTGGACTGGTTGATGAAACCGCCGAACAGTAGTACCAATCCAAGGGCGAGGATGGTTCGCCAGAGTCTCTTTTTAATTCGATACATAATGCCAATCCTTTCATATAGTAAAAATCATTTTTATTTTACTATATTTAGCGAACAAATGGTCAGCTGATTCTACAAAAAAGAGGCTGGGATACCCAACCTCCTTAGATTTAACTTAGTTGGCCCGCTCTGGATCCCGCTTTAGCTGCCAGCGGAAGGCGAACCAGATAATGATGATAAAGATAACCCCTACCGAAACGGAAACCCGAGTATCTGGATTGAAGAACATGAAGACCAGGATGATTGCCAAGGCCGCCAAACTAAAGTAGTTGTACAGCGGGTAAAGTGGCATCTTGAATGGGTGGTCAACTAAGTCTTCAGGGTGCTGCCGGCGGTAATTTAATTCGGCCAGCAGGATTACGAACCACGGTACCATCCCGGGCAGGACACTAGAACTATAAACAATTACGAAGATGTTGCTTGCGTCCTTATTTACGACCGAAATGATGGAGTTAACAATGAAACCAAGGGCAATCCAGAAGGCAATCGTTAAGACAGCGACGTTTGGAACCACCCGCTTGGAAAGTTTGCCGAAGAATTTCGGTACCTGCTTGTCAATGGACAACTTGAAGAGCATCCGACTAGCACTGTAAATTCCTGAATTAGCTCCGGACAGCGCTGCCGTCAAGACAACGAAGTTAATGATTCCAGCTGCACCAGTAATTCCGACCTTAGTAAAGGTTTCGACAAACGGTGAACCAACAACGTCTAGTTTGTTCCATGGATAAATTGAAACGATTACGAAGATTGCACCGATGTAGAAGATTAAAATCCGCCAGATAACAGACTTAACAGACTTGACGATGGCGTGCCGTGGAGAAGCAGCTTCCCCGGCCGTGATTCCCAGCAGCTCGATTCCCTGATAAGACCCGGCAATCACTGACAGTGAGAACATGAAGCCCATGAAGCCACCGGTGAAGAAGCCGCCGTGCGTCCATAAGTTGGAGATACCAACAGGGTGCCAATTGTTTCCTAACCCAAGGACGATTACCAGCAGACCCAGAATGATCATCACGATAATCGTTACCACCTTAATCATTGCGAACCAGAATTCCAGCCGGCCATACGCCTTTGCTGAAACCAGGTTGGCGAGGGTCAGCATTGCAATCACAATAATCCCAGAGAACCAATCGGGCAGCTTCGGCCACCAATAGTTCAGGTATTGGGACATTGCGATGATGTCTGAAATCCCCACGATGATAAACTGGAAAATATTGCTCCACTTGGTCAAATAACCGGCAAAGGGATGAATATACTTATCACCGTAGTCGGCGAAGGACCCAGTGCCGGGGCTAATGTAAATCATTTCCCCCAGTGCCCGCATTACGCCGTAGAGAACTAAACCAACGAAGGCGTATGCCAGTAAAACTGACGGCCCGGTCCATTTAATCGTTGACGTAGCCCCCATGAAAAGACCACTACCGATAGTCCCCCCAATTGCAATCATTTCCATTTGTCCGGGCGTCATCGTCCGTCTAAGTTTGACCTTTTCTTCCGCCATTTAAAAAACCTCTCTTTCTCGACAAAAAAAGCTATCCACCTTCTCCGACCACTGAGCATCATTTTCGTTGCTGCCGTGGCTGAAGTAATTGGATAGCTGATTTATACAGTATTCAAAGGAATAAAAATTAATCCCCAACCACGCCTTAGTTTACTGTGGTTGTGGTGGAAGTAAGTTCAATTAGGATTTTAATCTTAAATAATTGCATTTTAACTTCCTCCATTCCCTTTGGTTGTTATTAGAATACTATGAGAAAATTAAAATAGCAAGTGTTTATTTAAAATAATTACCTTTTTTCTTGAAAGCAGCACTTGCTGAAAACGCTGTCCACGCTACCGCTATTAGTCCTGGGAGCATTCCACTTTTTTCTGAGTGATTCCCCGTCTGTGGGAGGGCAACGGGGCGGCTCCTTTGCTCATTGCTTTCTAATTGGTCAAGGGGTACTTGCAACTGAGCCAGGCGGTCTTTTAGGTCTGGGAAAGCAGTGGTCCCCTCACCGGCAACATTTACAGTATTGTCTGGAGTATCTGCCGGTTGACTATCCTGAGATGAGTTTGCAGCTTGGTGATCGTTTGCTGGCCGGTCTGGTCCCACGGGTCTAGTCGGCGTAATGGCTTGGTATGTAACCTCAACGACCACCGGTGCATGATCGGGATCAGCGATTAGTTTCTGAACGGTTGGCAGCGAGGGCTGGTAGCCGGTCGGGGTTGGGACATTGAATGCGGGAAACGCCGGTAGCTTCCACGGTTGCTTGCCAAACTTTGTGGCCGTGACGGTTTGCGTATAGACTTTATCGCCGCCTGGCAGGTGGCAAATAATCTTTCTCGTGACTTGCTTCGTTTGGACCTGCTCTGCTGGCCTTTTTACCAGGAAGACGTAGAACGGGTCTTTATAATCATAGCAGATGAAAGAGTCCGGCAACTGGTCGCGGTTGATGTATTCCCAACCCTTAGGAGCCTCGGGCATCTGGACAATTCCCTTTTTGTCGACCGGCTGACAAAGCATTGGTACGACTCGGTTACCATTGACATCCTTGAAGAATATTCCGGCAAAAGTATTGGTTCGAATATCATCCTGCTTGAGCGGCCGGTAGGTAATTTCGACGTTACTAGGCTGGGTTTCCGGCGTAACAACGGTGACAGGAACAAACGGCTGGGATGGCTTATATCCCTGGTAGACCGGTGGGAAATATACCTGCCAAATGTTGGTGTCAGCACCGTCCGGACCTGGCGTCTTAGTTGCAGTCTGCGTAACGACAGCTTTTTCGCCGCTGACCGGGTTGATGACCGTTATTTGGCGGTCGACCGTGGCTGCCTGCTGGTCGCCCATTAGGACAGCTTCCTGTGCTGGCGCTTCTCCCGTTGGTACTGGGTCTGCTAACGCATTAGTCGACGCGAGTGTCAGCAGGGCAAGAGTAGAACACAGGGTGAGCGTGCCCTTAATCCTAAGTTTATTCATAAGTAATCCTCCTCGTAATTGATGTTCACTAAATATATACGGGAAGATTAGCCGACTGTACTAAAAAACTCGGTAAGAATTTTACTTCTTACCGAGTTAGTGGTGCTTAAAGGGCGTGGAGGACCTTTTCAACGTCGTCGACGATCTGCTTTGGCGTCAGGTGGTACCATTCGTACAGGACGTCTAATGGCACGTTATCAGCAAATTCCCGTGGGGCACCGAAGTTTAAGACCTTCATTGACTTTGGTCCGTAGTAACGGTCAATCGTTTCTCCAAAGCCCCCGCTGAGGTTGCCGTCCTCAAGGGTCACAACGACATCGTGGTTTTCGGCCAGGTGGTGGAGAACTTCTGGGTCAATCCCCGTGACCGACTTAGGATTGATCAACGTGGCATCAATGTTGAGCTTTGCCTTTAGTTCGGCGCGGACATCCTCCCCTAGTTTCCAAAAATCACCAACGGCCATAATAGCGACTTCGCTTCCCTGGTGTGCAATGTCATATTGGATGTTGCTGTAATCATCCTGCGTGGCCCGGCCATGCAGTAACGGCTTTTCTGGCTGGCGAATGACTACCGGCTGGTCGGTCTGCTTGATGGCCCACCGGAGCATTGAAATCAACTCTTCCACGTTTGTTGGTGCCAAGTACTCAATATTCGGCAGGTCGCTGATCATTGAGATATCAAAGGACCCCTGGTGTGTGGCTGACTCAGTCGCAATCGCACCGCCCCGGACAATCATCACGACGGGCGCATCATTGAGGGCCATGTCGTGGATTAGCTGGTCGTAAGCCCGCTGCAGGAAAGTGCTGTTTTGAAAGACGACGGGCCGCGCGCCAGCAACTGCCATTGCGACGGCTGAGCTAATACATTCTTGTTCGGCAATTCCCGTGTCAAAGTAGCGGTCGGGATGCTTCTTTTGGAATTCTTTGAGATCAAAGACACCCGGAATAGCAGCATTCATAGCCACTACTGGTTCTCCGGCAGCGATTTGCTTATCCAGCTCGGCTAAGATGGCCGCACTATAAGACTCGCCATTTGCGGCTTGCTTGTCCCGGCCGGTTTTAAGGTCAAATGGTGCCCGCCAATGGTAGGCCATTTTGGCTTCTACGGCTGGTTCGTAGCCCTTTCCCTTGAGCGTATTAACGTGGAGAACGATTGGGTGGTCGATGTCCTTAACGGTTTTGAAAGCTTCAATCATTGCCCGGAGGTCGTTACCGTCCTTGACGTACCGGTAGTCCAACCCCATGAACTTAAAGATATTGTTAGCAGCCTGGCCATCGCTGTCCCGGAGTTCTTTCAGCCCCTGGTACAAGCCGCCCTGGTTTTCATCAATCGACATCTGGTTATCGTTAACCACGATGATGAGGTTAGAATTGAGCTTTGCGGCGTTGTTCAAGCCCTCGAAAGCCAAGCCCCCGCTGAGCGATCCGTCGCCAATGACCGCGACGATGTTATCTTTGGATCCGGTTTTCAGCAAGTCCCGGGCCTGCGCCATCCCCACTGCCAATGCAATCGAAGTTGAGGTGTGGCCAATTTCAAAAAAGTCATGGTTGCTCTCTTCGGGCGAAGTAAAACCAGAAATGTCCTCGTAATGATCTGGGTCAAGGAAGCCGAGCTTGCGCCCCGTCAGCATCTTATGCGGGTAACTCTGGTGGGAGACATCCCAGATTACCTTGTCGTGAGGAGAATTAAAGACGTAATGGTAGGCAATGGTCAGTTCCATCGCCCCGAGGTTGGGCCCGACGTGACCGCCAATTGCGGAATCCCGTTCCAAGACTAGCTGACGCATTTCGCTTGCCAGCTGCTTTAATTCATCAAGTGACATTCCCTTGATGTCTTGGGGCTCATTCACTTCGTTTAGTAAGAAATCTGGATGCCGATTCATTTGCCGCCACTCCTTTAATAATTATTGATTATTTATATTAGTAATTATTCGTTTCTTAATATTTTAACACTTTTCACAAGCCCGCGAAAATAAAGCCCGTGAAAATTGACGAACCGCCTGGACTTCGATACCATAAATGAGGAATAAAGATGTTAATGGGGGTGTCGTTGTCACAATGGGGGAAACTACAAATGCCGCGGTAGAAAAGCTTTCGCCGCTGAAAAAATTAACACCAGAGCAGGAAAAACTGGTCGAGGATATTCTCGCCTTTGCTGGTCAACACATTACGGGTGCGTTTCCCGCAGTTTATACGATTTACGGTGATGCGGGGACCGGCAAGAGCGTGGTGCTCTCCCAGCTATTTGACCGGCTACAGCGAGCAGCACGGCATGATCACGCCTCCCCTTTCTATGGAACGACGAACTACTTTTTGGTCAACCATCCGGAAATCTTGAAGGTTTACCGGGAAATCGCGGGAACCCGGCCCGAACTATTTAAAAAGGATTTTGCCCGGCCAACTTCCCTCATCAACCAGCTCGATAAGCGGGGGCAGACAATTGACCTGGCGGTGATTGATGAAGCCCACCTGCTCCTTTCCAAGGCCGACCATTACAATAACTTTTACCACGATAACCAGCTGGTGGAGATTATCAAACGGGCCAAGGTGGTTGTGCTTGTCTTTGATCAGTACCAGGTGCTCCGGATGAAGAGCCTCTGGACTCCTGAACGCCTCCGGGCCATTACCGACCAGTACCCGCACCGGGAATACCAGCTTCAGCGGATGTTTCGGATGACGGCGAGTCCGGAATTAGTGCAGTGGTTTAACCACTTTACGAGTGACTACCGCCTGGAAGCTCTGCCGGAAAACGCACGCCACCATTATGACTTCCGGGTTTATGATGACGCGGAAGCAATGCGGCAGGCGATCGTCCGCCGCAATCAGGAAGTCGGCTTGTCCCGAATCCTGTCAACCTCTGGCTACCCGTCAACCCTAGATGGCGGTAAACACTATATTTGTGAGGGACGCTTTAAGATGCCCTGGGATCAATATAATTACACAGTGACACCCTGGGCCGAACTTCCCCAAACGATTGACGAAGTCGGGTCAATTTACACCTGTCAAGGCTTTGATCTCAATTACACCGGCATTATTATCGGGCCACCAATCAGTCAAGTGCCAGGCAGTCGCCGCTTACAGGTCAACCTGGACAAGTATACAGACAGCGAGGCATTCAAAAAGCGGGCCGACTTGACAGACCCGACAATGATTACCAAGCTGGAAAAGAGAATGATTATGAATTCCCTTAACGTGTTGTTTAAGCGGGGTGTGTACGGGACCTATATTTACGCCCATGACCCCCTGCTGCGGCAGACCCTCAGGCAGCTCTTTGCGCAGGCTGGCCTAACCATCCCTCAGGAGTATTAATGATGAAAAGAAAACTTAATAAGACCCTGCTAATTCTAGGCGGGATTATAATTTCAGCGATCCTAATTTATTTTATCTACCGTGATTATCAGCCGGAGATCAATCTCTTGCTACACATGAATGACCATAACCGAATCGTGTTAATGCACCTGATCCGCAGCCACGGGATTAAGGACATGCTACTGTTGCTGGCGTTGATTGCCACATTCAACGCGATTCCTGGCATGTCCAATTCGCTGATTTGTATATTAGCCGGCTTGTGCTATGGCCCTGTCGTTGGCTTTTTGATTAATTGGCTGGGGAACATTTTAGGGAACTGCGGCGTGATGAGCATTATCCGCGAGGTGGACCTCTCCAAGTGTACCCGGAAGTCTAAGCTGCTAGCCGCGTTAATGCACCAAAAGCATCCCCTGATTGGGCTGACGCTCGGCTTCATGGTTCCGGTGATTCCTAGCGTCTTGGTTAATTATGCCGGGGCCCAGCTCAACATCAGCCGCTTCCGTTACCTGGCGATGGTGACTGTCGGCATGGCCCCAACGTCATTTATCTATGCCTTTGGGGGTGACGCGCTTTTCCAGGGCAACAGTCACAAGCTAATCGGGGCTGCCGTGGCAATCGTTGTGGTAATTGCCATGTATGTCCTGATTAAAAAACTTATTAAACGCGACCGGGCTGCTAAACAGCCGGTAGCATAATAAAAGAGGCTGGGAATTAACTCAACCTCTTTAATATTTTAAAGTTAGTAATGCCTCAGCGCAGTAGCTGGCTGGCAGTTCAAACGCTGATTTATCAGCGTTTGACCAACCTAGCCATCCTTGCGGAGGTTCGAAGACAAACGCCCCAAATCAGCTTGCTAGCCGGTTTGGAGCGTTTTTTCTCACTCTCGATTTTGTTTAAAGTTACAGGTCAATTTCTAACATGATTGGGGTATGGTCACGCCGCTCACCACTATCGATCATGGATGAAGAGCTAACCTTATCGGCCAGCCGGTTGCTGACTAACCAGTAGTCGATTCGCCAGCCAGAATTGTTCTGCTTACTGGTTAATACTCGCTGGGCCCACCATGAGTACGCTCCCGTCTCTTCGGGATGCAAGAAGCGGAAACTATCGGTAAAGCCAGCAGCGAGCAGCTTGCCGAAGTGTGAACGTTCCTCGTCGGTAAAACCAGCGGAGTGATGATTGTTTGCCGGGTGGGCCAAATCAATTTCCTCGTGGGCTACGTTAAAATCGCCGCTGGCAATTACTGGTTTCTGCTCATCAAGCTGGCGCAGATAATCGCGGTAACAGTCGTCCCACTGCTCCCGGTCTGCTAGCCGTTTCAGACCATTCCCGGAATTGGGCGTGTAAACCTCGGTCAGGAAAAAGTCAGGGAATTCCAAGGTAATGATCCGGCCTTCACTATCCATTGGCTCCGGGGCCCCGATTTGCGGATAAGTAACCGTTGGCTGGTATTGGTCTCGGTAGAGATACATAGTACCAGCATAGCCCTTCCGTGCCGGCTCGACCGAACTGCGCCAGGCAACCTGGTATCCCGGGAAAAGGTCAGCGAGGACTTGCAGGTGCTTCTTAGTGGGGCCATTTTTTGACAATTTGGTTTCTTGGATTGCCACGGCGTCCGGTTCCAGTGCAGAAATCTTTTTGAGGACGGCCCGAGTCTCACCCGCCCGAGTCGATGTTCCAGTTAAGGCTGCGTTAATTGAGTCGATGTTCCAAGAGATGAATTTCATAGTTCTGTTGCCGCTCCTTTATTGCTTATGCTGTCCCTTATTATACCTTTTCTCCGCTCATTTTAAAAATTAATTGAGCGGCGGTCTCGACAGCTAGTCAGCACTATGTTACGATATAGGCAATTTGAAACTATAAAAGTTACAAGGAGAACATGCAATGAAAGTTAAACAAGCGCTGATTACATCCCTAGTAGCTGCAACGGTCCTCATTTTAGGGACGGCTGCTCCAAGCGTTGCTAGTGCTGCTAGCAGTAAACCAATCATTGTCGGCTCGAAGAATGTTTCCGAGAGCAAGACCGTTAGTGAAATTTACGCCCTCGCCCTCGAACATGAAGGTTATAAAGTTACGCGGAAGCCTAATATTGCCAATAACGTCATCTTCCAAGCAACCCAAAAGGGCCAGGTTGACGTTTACCCTGACTATACTGGGACGATCGTTGAAGCCTACCTCAAAAAGCGGGCCAGCGGCAAGAGCGCCAGTGAAATTGCCAAGATTGCCCACCAAGGGGTTCAAAAGGATGGTCTGACAACCTTCGATTATGCTCCCGGTGATAATCGTCAAGGAATCGCTATGCCTACCAAGGTCGCCAAAAAGGACCACATTAGCGACCTGAGCCAGCTACAAAAGAAAGCTGATAAAATTCGTTTTGCTTCGCAGGGGGAATTTGAAAAGCGGGCCGATGCGCTCCCGGCAATGAATAAGGCGTATGGTAAGTTCGACTTCAAATCGATTAAGGACTACGACGTGAACCTGCTCTACAAAATTATGGAACAGGGTAAGGCTGACGCCGCACCGGTTTCAACGACTGATGGTCAGCTGGCAACCGGAAAGTTCACCCTCATCAAGGACAACAAAAACGTTTGGCCCCCTTATAACCTGGTTCCCGTGGCAAACCAAAAGGCTGCTAAGAGCTACCCAAAGATGGGTCGGGCCTTGAACAAGGTTGATGCTAAACTGACGACCAAGCAGTTAACGACCCTCAATCGAAGGGTGAATGTCGACGGGCAAAACTACAAAACCGTTGCCAAAAACTGGTACGAGCACAATATCAAATAGCGGTGAGGAGTGATTCTTTGTTTTCACAGGTGATTCAATACTTTCAATCTAATAGTGGCCAATACTGGCAGTACGTTGGTCAGCACCTCTTCCTCACGCTGGTGACCCTAGTAATCTCCATGGTGATTGCTTTGCCGTTAGGGTACCTAGGCTCACGGGTAAAACCGGTGGCTAGTTTCTGCGTCGCCTTTGCGCAGGTGCTGCGAATAATTCCTAGCCTGGCCCTGCTATTTTTACTGATTCCCGTTATCGGTACCGGGATGGTCCCCGCTTTAATTTCCCTGGTCGTGTTAGCCCTGCCGCCGTTGCTAATCAACACCATCCTGGGCTTCAACGAGGTCAGTCCCCTGTACAAGGAGGTCGGAACGGCCCTCGGGATGACCTCCCGGCAATTGCGTCGGCAAATTGAAATTCCCCTAGCCCTCCCCTACGTCCTTAACGGAATCAAGCTGGCAATCGTTGAAATTATCGCCAGTGCAACCCTGGCGACCTATATCGGGGCTGGCGGCCTGGGAACATTAATTTTTACGGGTCTGGGCTTGTACGATATGACCTATGTTGTAATTGGTGCCGTTAGTGTCGCGGCCCTCTCACTGGGGGCAATGCTCGGCTTCGACTTCTTAATCAGAAAGGTTCAGAAACATGACAAAAGCAGCTATTCAATTTAAACACGTTCAGAAGCGGTTTGGCGATGACCTGGTTATTCCTGACCTGAGCTTTACGATTAACCAAGGTGAGTTTGTTACTATCCTGGGGACTTCTGGCTCGGGAAAGACCACGACCCTTAAAATGGTGAATGGCCTGTTACAGCCGAGTGCGGGTGAAATTACCATTGATGGGCGGCCGCTCAGCGAGCTTGACTTAGTTCAGCTGCGCCGCCATATGGGCTACGTGGTCCAGCAAATCGGCCTCTTCCCGCACATGACCATTGCGCAAAATATCGCGGTGGTGGCACAACTGCTGCACTGGAACAAGGAGCAGACCAGCCAGCGGGTTCGTGAATTGTTACAGCTGGTCCAGCTTAATCCCAGGGAGTATGCTACTCGGTACCCCAGCCAATTATCTGGCGGCCAGCAGCAGCGGGTCGGGGTGGCCCGGGCCCTAGTCGCCAACCCGCCCTATGTGCTGTTTGATGAACCCTTTGGCGCATTAGACGCCCTTACCCGGGAGGAGCTGCAGCACGAGATTAAGCGAATCCATGAGTCGTTAGCCGACAAGACCTTTATGTTTGTGACCCATGACATTAATGAAGCTCTCTATTTGGGGAGCCGGGTCATGGTGATGCACGAAGGACGAATTGAGCAGTTTGCCACACCAGCGGAAATTGTCCGCCAGCCCGCGACACAGTTTGTTAAAAAGCTGCTGGGAACCGTCCGCCAAAATCAAGAACTGTGGGGCCAGCAAGATGATTAAGTATTGGAATGAAAATTGGACAACCATGATCACGGACAGCCAGCAGCACGCCCTCATGGTTCTCAGCTCGCTTGGAATTGCGTTGGTGCTGGCCCTTGTCATTACCTTGCTATTTCTCCGCCGGCGCAACTGGCTGAATAGTTTGGTCTATTTCTTTTCCCTCTTGTACTCAATCCCTAGCTTTGCCTTTTTTGCCCTGCTTCTGCCCCTTTCCGGATTAGGGATGCGGACCGCAATCATCGTTTTGACCATTTACGCTGAGTACGTCCTGCTCCGTTCCTTCATCACCGCCCTGCAAGGAATCGATCCCCAGTTGATCGAAGTGGCTACGGGGATGGGGATGACCCGCCAACAGGTATTCTATAAGGTCCAGCTCCCCCTGGCGTTGCCAGCAATCTTTAGCGGCTTGCAAGTGGCGTTGGCTTCCACGATGGCAATGGCAACCATTGCGGCCACCATTAACGCGGGCGGATTAGGTCAACTCCTGTTTGAGGGCTTGCAGGGACAGCAGCTTGCTCCCATTTTATGGGGGACGTTTTTGACAATGGCCTTGACCCTCATTTGTGCGGGGTTCCTGCGCTTGCTTGAATGGGGCCTCACCCATAAGTGGCGCGCGGCCCTAGCAAAGTAGTGGCTCTAATTAGAAAGGAGGAATAAAATGCGCGTTTCAACCCGTCTAAGCGACAGTATTCATATCTTGGCTCTTTTGCAGATTTACCGTGGAAAAATTCCACTGACGAGCGAAAATATTGCCGGTAGCGTTGAGACTTCACCGGTAGTGGTTCGCCGGCTGATGAGCGCCCTCCGCAAGGGCGGCCTCATTGAGACGGTCCCGGGATTTGCGGACCCCCGCTTAGCCCGACCGGCCGGTAAAATTTCACTTTATGATATTTATTTGGCTGTTGAGGGGCCTGACCGCCACCTCTTCGCAATTGATGAAAAGACTGATCCTGAATGTATTGTGGGGGGTAATATTCAAGCCACGCTGGCTGAATATTACCAGCAGGCGGAAACTGCTGCCCAGGCTAAACTAGCAGGTATTTCACTACAGGATGTGTTAGATAGCATTCTCGTAAAACAGGTACAGAAAGAAGCACAGCAGCGAAAGGAGAATTCTCAATGAAGTATTTAGTTACCGGTGCGACCGGCCACCTTGGCGGAATTATTATCACTGAACTTAGCAAGTTAGTTCCCCAAGCCGATATCCGCTTGGGTGTTCATAGAATTGAAAAAGCCACCGCCCTACAATCTGCTGGCTATGACGTAGTAGCCTTGGACTATGCCGCTGTTGACAGCATGACTGCGGCAATGACTGGGGTTGACGTCTTAATTTACGTTCCCAGCCTCACCTACTGGGTTCAGCAGCGAATCACCGAGTTTGAAAACACCCTCGAAGCCATGCGGCGGGCTAACGTTTCGACCATCGTGGCAATGAGCTTTATCGCTGATCAGTATAACAACCCCTTCCAGATGGCGAGCTATTATGCCTACTTGCCAGCCCGACTGGCCGGCAGCGGTTTAAACTATGCGGTGGTTAAAAATGCGTTATATGCGGATCCGTTAGTACCCTACCTGCCGGAACTGATTGCGCGGCATAACGTCATCTATCCCATCGGCGACCAGGCAATGTCCTTTATCAGTCGGGAAGATAGTGCGGAGGCCATGGCTAACATCGCTGTGAAACCATACCTGCGTGATTACGGTCAGAACTACCTGCTGACGATGAAGCAAAACTATAACATGGTAGAATTGAGTTCCATTATGTCCCAAGTGACCGGCGAGCAAATCGGCTATGCACCGGTTAGCCTGCAGGAATTTGCCGATATTTACCGGTCCGAGGGGGATGGCGATGAGTTAGCGTCAATGTACCATGCCGCAGCTCTAGGCTTGATGGATGAGGTCACTAACGACTTCCAACACATCACCGGTCACGCGCCGCAAGGGATGAAAGAATATTTGAGCCGCCATTATCAGAAGTAAGGGAGCGAGACAGAAGTCGGAATCGACTTCGTTTTCGAGCCCCCGTCGACGCGCAGCTAGTCTTTAGAAAGCGCAAATAGGGTTTCAGAGTTCGGCTTTGCCGAGCACTGAAACCCATTTGCGTACTGCGCCGTTCGTATTTTATCTAAGTAAGAGGACTTATGTCACAGCCTCTTTATCGCTCTTATTCAAATCTGTGAACGTAATCTGCTAGGTACCGGGTGGTCAGGCTGGTTGGCTTCTTAGCCAGCTCTTGGGGAGTCCCGGTAGCAACTACGCGGCCCCCATTCTTGCCGCCCCGCGGGCCTAAGTCCATTAGGTAATCTGCGTTGACGATTAGGTTCAGGTCGTGGGTAATGGTGAGAATGGTGGCACCACGGTCCAGCAATTGTTGCATGACCCCCAAAAGCGTCTTGACGTCTAAGGGGTGGAGGCCAATCGTCGGTTCATCAAAGACAAAGAGGGTTGTACTTTGCCGCCGGTTGAGGTGCTTAACCAGTTTCAGCCGTTGCGCCTCCCCACCCGAGAGCGAGGGCGTGCTTTCCCCGAGGTGGAGGTAGGCTAGGCCAACTTCGTCCAGCAGTTGCAATTCGTGTTCAATCTTCGGTTCCGAAGTAAAGACCTTGAGTGCTGTGCGGACATCGAGTTTGAGAAGGTCAACGATTGAATAACCGTGCCACTTGACCTCCTGAATTTCCTGCCGGTAACGGGCCCCCTCACAGCTTGGACAGGTTTGTTGCATGTCCGGCAAAAATTGGATGTCGAGGGTTACCACACCGGTCCCGCCGCAGCTTGGGCAAGCCCCCTGCTTATTGTTGTAGGAAAAGTAGCTGGCAGTGTAGTGCCGTTCCTTAGCCAGTGGCTGGGCTGCAAAGAGCTTTCGCAGGTTGTCCATAATGCTGGTGTAGGTGGCAACGGTTGACCGGGTCGTCTTGCCGATTGGTGCCGCGTCGACACTTACCACGTTTTTGAGCGGTGTTGTCAGCGACTTGACCTGCTTTGGTAAGGGACGGCCATTAGCCTGGTCCGTAATTGCTGGGACCAGGCTGTCGAGAATCAGGCTGGTTTTCCCGGCTCCGGAGAAACCAGTGATGGCACTCAGCCGGCCCACCGGGAGCTGCCCCGTAATCTTTTTGATGTTGTAGTAGTCAGCGACGGTGAAATCAATTGACTTCTTAGCTGGCACCGGCTGGCGGATCCGAGCGAGCAACTTCGCCGTTCCATTCAAATAGGGGCCGATGTTAGAATTCGGGTCGGCCGCAATTGTCTGCGGGTCGCCGCTGTTAAGCACTTGGCCACCTTCCTCACCAGAACCGGGGCCGATTTCGATAATCCAGTCGGCTTCCCGGATAATGTCGACGTTGTGGTCAACTACTACCAGCGAATTGCCCTGGGCAACCAGTTCATGGAAGACCCCGAGCAACCCCTTGATGTTGTCGGGGTGCAGACCAATTGACGGTTCGTCGAGGATGTAAAGGACCCCGGTCGTCTGGGTGCGTAGAGTCCGGGCAAGCTGGATGCGTTGTAGTTCCCCTGTTGAAAGGGTATTACCATTCCGGGATAGTGTCAGGTAGTCCAGACCAAGCTCTAACAATGGCCGCAGGTTGTCATCGAATTCCTTAAACAGTGACCGGGCCATCGTCAGCATATCATCCGGCAGCGTCTCGAGGACCGCCTTCTTCCAGTCGCTAAGTTCACCCAGTGTTAGGTCGGTCACCTGGGCGATGTTTAGCCCGCCTGCTTCCTGCTTGAGTAATTCCGGTTTAAGCCGGGTGCCGTGACAGACCGGACAGGTGGAGTAGCTAAAAAATTCACTGATCCGTTTTTGTGAACGCTCACTCTTACTCGTTTGGGCAGAACGCAGCACCGCCTCATGGGCGTTTTCATAAAGGGCGTTAAAGTCATGAAAGACCCGGCCGGTGCCGGATCGAAAGTCCATCTTAAACTTCTTGGCCGGACCGTTGAGGACAAAATCCTTTTCCTTGTCCGTCAGGTCTTGGTAGGGAACGTTAATCCGGACCCCGGCCTGCTCAGCAACGTTCGGCATGAAATTCCTGCCGGGCAGGTGCCAGGCGGCCACGGCGCCCTCGGCCAGCGTTAACGTGGAATCACAGATTAACTTGCTTTCGTCGATTTGCCGGACCTTCCCAGTACCCTGACAATTATCGCAGGCGCCAGCAGAGTTAAAGGCAAAGTCCTCCGCGCTATAGGCGCTGAACCGAACACCACAGACTGGACACGTCAACTGCCCCATCTCTTCACCACTCTTGCTCATGGCTTCCGCAATCGTCAAACTGGGTTTTAACCGGTGACCGTTAGGACAGACTGGTGACCCCAGTCGGGAGAAAATCAGGCGGATGACGTTAAACATTTCACTCATGGTTCCCACCGTGGCCCGCTCTGAGGGGATACTCGGCCGCTGCCGCAGTGCCAAAGCCGATGGAATATGTTTGACACTGGTAACTTCGGCCTGAGCACCGAGCTTGATTCGCCGGCGGGTGTAGGTCGAGAGTGCTTCCAGGTAGCGCCGGGAGCCTTCTTCATACAGAATTCCCATCGCTAGTGAACTCTTTCCGGATCCCGAAAGGCCAGAAATGGCAACGAACTTGTGGAGGGGAATGTCGACGTCGATGTTTTTGAGATTATGAACACGCCCACCCCGTACTTCTACTTGCGCTGGAATAGTACTTACTTGCTGATTAGTCACTTACGAGTGCTCCTTTTGTTGGTTTTAAAGCAGTTGCGATTAGACTAACTACCATCATATAATATTGAGCAGGAAAAGAGGAATGATTTGAATATGAAAATGCGCAGAATTGACCATATTGTATTGACCGTCAGTGACCTGGAGGAGTCGACCCGGTTCTACCACGAGGTCTTTGACATGCCAGTGCTGGACCAGCAGAGTAACGATCAGCTGGTGACTTTGCGGTGTGGTCACCAGTTGATCCGGTTACAAAAAAGTGACCGGCAAACGGAACTAAAGGCGCCCCACTTAACCACCGGGGCCGCCGACTTCTGTATCGTGGCTGGTGACCAACTGGAGGACATCCTTCACCACCTCAAGAGCTACTTCGTCGACATTGTGGCCGGTCCGGTTGAAAAGCATGGCTCCGAGGGTGCCATGACTTCGGTTTACGTTCACGACCCGGATAATAACTTGGTAGAGATTGCCGTTTACGCAAATAAGTAGGATTATGACAAACCGGTGCAGGGAAAACCTGCACCGGTTTATTTCAATAGTAAACTTTCCCCTAACATTAATATCACTAGCAAGACGGCGCCAGCAAAGCGGCGATGGTCACGGATAATTCCCAGGTAATCCCGCACCAGGGTTAGTGGAAGGTAAGGCCAAGGAGTTGGTGCGGAAAGGAAGTGCCAGTTCAGACCTAAGCGGTGGGTGTATAGCATTGCCCGTGGAACATGAAAAGAACTTGTGACCACAGTTACCCGTGGCTTCCCTTCCCCATGCCAATGCTGGTCAATCAGTTGGCGACTGTTTACCAGGTTTTGCCAGGTGTTGCGAGCCTGGCGTTCTAGCAGAATCTTCGTTGCAACGACACCGAGCCGTTGCAGGTAGTCGGCCATTGCCCGCGCTTGCGTTACCTGGTCACCATGGACGTCGCCGCCACTAACAATAACTACTGTTTCAGGATGGACCTTCCAAAAGCGGCCTGCCGAATTCAAACGCGCGGCGAGGACCGGTGGGACCTGTCCCTTACTTAGCCCTGCCCCCAAGACGACCAGGTAGTCCGTTGTCCGTGGATGGGGCCAGACCCGCAGGAGAAGTACAGATAGGCCTATCATAATCAGACCGGCAGTTGCCAGGCTATCAGTGGTTATCACCAGCAGCCACAGCTGTTGCCCTAGCTTGGGTAGCTGTGCTAGTGGTAGGCTCCACAATCCTGGTAAGAAAATTAGCATATTAAGGCCCATCATGATCGCAGTCCAACGGTTATAGGCTAAACTAAGGGTCCGGTTTTTAACCCGCCGAATCAGAATGAGGTAAATCGTGAAAGTCCACAGGAGCGTGACCAGGCCAGCTAAAATTAGTAAAATAATCAGCGTACCCATTTAAACTCACTTCTTACTATTGCGCCAGTGCTTAAAACGATGCCAGAGTTCACTTACGACCAGTATGGCAATCACGCCAAGCGAAATGGCATAGCCAAAGACCCCGAGATGATAAATGTGGGGATGACGGGTACTGCTTTCGACCAACAGCGAAGAGCCAAGAATCACTGCCGCTAACACGATAACAACCAGCAGCCGGTTAGCGACCCGTTCTACCTGTTTCAGCAGGTGCTTCTGCCCCTCATAGCGTAACTTGACTTCAATGTCGCCGTTGTTAAAAGTGTCCAAGGCGGTGTCGAGCCGTTCAGGCAACTGGCCTGCCGATTCCAGAACGGACCACAGTTTAAATAGGCTATCATCGGCAAGGTCACGCGCTTTAAGTTTACGTTTGAGGTAGGCTAAACCAAACGGCCGGACCACCGCCATCATTGAAATGTCCGGATCCAGATGGGCAACCGTTGACTCGAGCGTTCCAAAAGCCTTGATCAACATTGTTACCTCTGGTTTGATCTGCAGGTTATTATCTTCGCAGAGTTGGATGATGCGGTAGAGCATGTTGGAGAAATCGATTTGGCCTAAGCCCTCGGCCAGATACGGACGAATAAAGTTACTTAGCTCCTTGCTAAAGCGTTGCTGGTCTAACTCACCTGTTTGGTTGCAAATTCCGAGGACCGCCTGGGCAATTCGGTGCTGGTCCTTGCTGGTTAGTGCTAAAACCACCTCGGCAATGCCATCAGCCATAACGGGTGTAAGGCGTCCCATCATCCCGAAGTCTAGGTAAGTCAACCGGTAAGGCGGGAGCGGCGTCTGCTCCTGGTAGGCTAACTCTGCGTGCTTAAATGAATGCGTGAATTCCCTGCTGGTTTCTAGCTGATCCCCCGGAGCTGTCGTGAAAAGAATATTTCCGGGATGAGGGTCGGCATGGAAAAAGTAATCAACGAACACCTGCTTCATAAAGTTACGGACCAGAGACGTCGCAAGAGCTTGGTTGCGTTCTTGTTCCGCGGCGGCTGACGCATCAAACAGCTCGCGGATACTCTTCCCGGTCATTGCCTGGTTGACCAGAATTCGTGGAGCACAGTATTTGAGATAGACCTTGGGAACCACAAAAATCCCCTGCCCGTTATTGAGGCGGTAAAACTCTTCTCCATTTTTAGCCTCGTGGAGGGTGTCGATTTCACTGAGGAGGGAGGCGCTGACTTCATCCAACGTGCGATCTAAGTCAACGACCGCCGTATTGGCAGGCACGTACTTCACCATTTTAACTGCCCGGCGGAGCAAGGCGAGGTCAGTGTTTACCAACTGAGTGACGGCTGGGTGCTGAACCTTGACCACTACCGGGGTGCCGTCTAAAAGGACTGCGTGATGAACTTGGCCGATGGAAGCAGAGGCAAATGGTTCTGGATCAAAACTCTTGAACACCTGGGCGATTTGCTTGCCGCTGGCCTCTTCAAAGGTTTGCTCAACACTCGTAAACGGGTCGGCCTTGACCTGGTCTTGGAGTTTCCGGAGCGCCTGTACGTAATCGGTGGACACTAGGTCGGGCCGGGTCGAAAGGATTTGCCCCAGCTTAATAAAGGTTGGCCCTAATTCTTGCAACGCGTTGCAAATTGCCTCCGGGTCCCTTTGATGGTAAAAATTCGAAATAAAGTGATACTTGCGCATCACCGCGATAATTTCTTTTAAGCGGGTTCCCTGTTTTATTTCCGTTTGTTGCTTATTTTCCATTGATAACCTCACCCTCACTGAGTCTGCTTATCATAATTTTACCGCACTTTTTTACTAAATAGTTGGTCAGTCAAATGGGAAATTGATACAATAGGACTAAACATCAATGAAAGATTAGGTGATTTTGTAAGTTATGGATGCACTATGGTCATCTTATTGGTTCAGATTACTTGTCATTATTTTAATTCTGTTACTGGCGGCCCTCTTTACCCTGCTGGAATATTCCGTGGTTAAAGTACGGCCGAGTGAGCTGCAAGAGCTTCGCCAGACACGGAAGGTTAAGCGCGCCGAGCACATGGTCAACAACCTAAACGAGTACTTATCGACTGCTCAGGTTGGGGTTACCATGACTTCCCTGGTATTAGGGTGGATTGGTGACCAGTTTATCACCGACCTCCTCTTAAAGATTCACTTGATTCCGCGGGAAGTGCTGGCCCCACTGGCACCGGTAATTGGGGTCTTGATTTTCACCTTCTTCCACGCCGTTTTCACCGATTTGGTACCGAAGAACATGGCGATTGACCGACCGGTTCAGATCCTGCTAGCCATTGTTCACCCAATTCAGTTCTTCCACACGATTTTTTATCCCTTCGTTTGGTTATTTGCCGTAACTGCGGCGTGGATTACCAAACTACTGGGCTACAATGTTCAGCCAGAAGAGGATACTTACTCGCAAAACGAAATCATGACCCTTTCTCAGCAGTCCGAAAAGGCTGGGGAAATGGATAAGGAAGACGTTCTCTTTATGCGCCGGGCCTTTGAAATGAACGATAAGGTTGCCGAAGACATCATGATTGACCGGACTCAACTAGCCGTGATTGATATCCAGGCTTCGATTGAGGACGCGGCCAAACTCTACTTTGAGAAGAAGTTTACCCGCTTCCCAGTGGTGGCAAATAACGACAAGGACCACATCTTGGGTTACGTGTTTGCTTATGATATCATGCGGCAAAACCAGATTAATCCGCAACAATCAATTCGGACAATTATGCGGCGAATCCCGATTGTTTACGAGAATGAACCGATTACCAATGTCCTGCAGACGATGGTGAAGAAACAAGTGCCAATTGTCGTTGTTCAAGACGAGTACGGTGGAACTTCAGGAATCGTAACTGATAAGGATATCTATGAGGAGCTCTTCGGTACGGTGGGTGAAGAAATTGACCACGCCACTTCTGATATGATTGAAAAGAAGGATCCTGACAGTAAGGGGAACCCGACCTACGAAGTTTCCGGAAAGATGCCGCTTGATGACTTTGAGCGCTTCTTCAATACCAAGATTGACCAGTTTGAGAATTCCGAGGTAACAACCCTGACTGGTTTCTTCTTGGAGCGCCAATACGACATGAAGGTCGGCCAGCCAATTAGAGTCGAAAACTTCTCCTTTACCCCACTCGACCTGCAGAACGCGTATGTCAATAAGTTTAAAGTGGTTTACATTAAGCCAAAGAAGAAGGCAGCGCAGACCGACGACGGGGAAACAGATAATAAATAAATTAAAAAGCAGCCAGCGAATTTTTTCGCTGGCCGCTTTTTACGTTAATCCGTTTCTAATATGATTTCGGTCATCACTAGGCTGCCCGTGTGGCTGACCGAGGCGTGGACCCGACCAGCAAAGGGCGACCGGGTGACCACTGGTTTACCGATCCGACTGTCGAGGATTTCAACATCCTGAAAGCCGACCGCTTTACCAATCCCGGTTCCCCAGGCCTTGGCAAACGACTCCTTTAATGACCAACGCCCTGCCAAGTACTCTAGAGCGCGTTGCCCAGTAAAGCCGTGATACTGTTTCTGCTCGGCCGTTGTCAGGACTCGATCCAGAAACTGCGGGTGCTTGCTTGCGAGTTCACCCACTCGGCTAATCTCAGTTAGGTCGATCCCTAATCCCTTAATCATTGGTTGTCCTCCTCTTTTAATCCGGTCCATTGCTGTTTCTTATAACTGAATTTTAGCATGGTTAAGAAAGCTGACCAAGCTAATTTGCGTTTGACAAACCTCACTGAATTGTTAAACTGGGAAAGCATTACTGTAAACAAAGGAGAATAAACAACTAAATCACATGAAAGATCAACGAATTAGCCGGGCACTTATTATTATGGTTTTTGGGACCTTCTTCGGCCTCCTCTGCTCGACCTTAATGAACATCGCCCTGCCGACCTTTATGAAGGTTTTTAATATTTCCGAAGGTCGCGTCCAGTGGGTTATGAACGGCTACATGCTGGTGAACGCACTGATGATCCCCGTCAGCTCATACCTCATCAAGCGTTTTTCATTCCGGCGGCTCTTTATTATTTTCGCCGGTGTTTTCCTGCTGGGGACCGTTCTCGGTGCCCTGGCAACGTCCTTTAGCTTCATCGTCATTGCCCGAATGATTCAGGCAATCGGGGCTGGAATGATGATGCCATTGGTCAACGTCCTGGCGATTCGTTATGCCGTGCCGGGAAAGAAGGGCCGAATCATGGGAATAATTGGTCTTGCCTTTAACTGTGCCCCGATTCTGGGTCCGGCAGTTTCCGGCTTCTTGCTCAACTACCTTTCCTGGCGTTACCTCTTTATCTTAATCATTCCATTCGCGGTCATCACCCTGCTCCTATCATTTTTCTTCTTGCCCTATATTCCTCACAACGAATTACCGTGCTTTAATCTGCCAGGGCTAATCCTGATTACGATTGGATTGTGGTCACTTTTGATGGGACTGTCAAACGTTTCTAGCTATCCCTTGGCAACCTTTAACGTCGTTGGCTATCTTGTTATTGGTTTAGTAGCCTTAGGGTTCTTTGTCCTCAACCAGCGGCATAGTAGTCACCAGCTAATTAACTTCAAAATTTTTGCCCACCGGCAATTCGTCCTGGCAACTGTGATTAACATGCTAATCACGGCCACAATGTACGGGAATTCCATTTTGATCCCCCTGCTGGTCCAGATTGTCCTAGGGAAAGGGACGGTTACTTCAGCGATTACCGTGCTGCCCGGGGCGATTTTAACCGGTTTGCTCTCGACAACCAGCGGGCGCTGTTACGATATTTACCCGATTAAGTGGCTAGTCGGCGCGGGGCTGATTATTGACATCATCGGGACAACCTTCCAGGCCGTTGTGGGAGCTCAAAGCACGATCCTGATGATTACGATTTTCCAAACTGTCCGGCAATTTGGTCTGGTAACAATGCTGATTCCGTTACAGACGCAGGCCCTCTCACTCTTGCCAAATGAAATTGTTCCTGATGCGGTGGCGACCTTTAATACCATGCGGCAAATCGCTGCTTCCTTTGGGACCGCCTTAATTGTCGCGGTGGTCGGCATCGTCAACAATTTCCTGCACTGTCAGTCTTCCCACCTGGGAATTCAAACTGGGTTTGCCTTCTGCCTGCTCCTGCTGGTCGTTTCCCTGGTATTAAGCCAGCAGCTTTACCACAAGATCGTTCGTGCTCAGACAAGATAAAACATTGTAACGTTTTACCTAACGGCTATGGTATAATATCAACGGTAAATTTAACTGCCTACCCCGGGGTTTTAAAAGCAGCTTCCCCATTTTGTCCCCGTTCTCAACAAACAAAACGTGCACACCAAACTGCATTAATATGCTTGTAGAAGGGATTGGATAAACTAAATATGAAGTATCGTTTGCAATGTATTGTTTTTGTGCTGGTTGCATTTATGCTTGGCTGTAATGAATTTATGGTGGTTGGGGTCCTCTCCAATATTGCCGAAAGCTACCACGCTTCGCTTTCGGCGGTTGGTCTATTGGTGACGATGTACGCGCTGACCTACGCCATTTGTACGCCGATTCTAACAACCATTACGGGGAAATATGACCGCTTTAAGGTTTTAATGACACTGATGGTCGTGTTCTTCCTGGGAAACACACTGACGGCGGTGGCACCGAACCTCTTCCTCCTGTTCGTTTCCCGGATAATTACCGCAGGCGTTGCGGGCGCCATTATTTCGCTGATCCTTGTCTACGTCAGCATTATCGCTCCGATTGAAAAACGGTCAATGATGGTCGCAACGGTTTTCGCTGGCTTTAGTACGGCGACGATTATCGGGGTTCCCTTGGGGACAACGATTAGCTCCGCCTTTTCCTGGCACGTGAGCTTCGCGATTATCAGCGGGTTAGCACTAATTATTGGTGCCTTTCTTCTGGCACTGGTCCCCCGTCATACTCCGCAAACAAAGGGGTCAATTGGTCACCAGGTTAAACTGCTCAGGGATCGGCGAATTATCCTCGGCATTGTCGTGATGGTTACTCTAATGGCCGCAGAGTATACGTTCTACACTTACATTCGGCCGATTATCACTGACGTCCTGCACTTCAGCACGACGGATTTGAACTGGCTGTTGGGCCTGGTCGGCGTCATGTTTATCATTGGAAACGCCTGTGCCGGGATCATCTCAAGCCGGTACGGAATCCGCAAGCTCCCGTTGATCAGCGGTGCCTGCCTGGCGCTCCTCCTGCTGATGGGACTGAGCTTTGCCAATTCGTGGACTGGCGTGGGCCTGCTGTGTCTGATTTGTTTAGTCCTCGGAATGCCAGGGTCAATTTTACAAGTAATGTTCTTGAACGTTGCTGACAAGGATTATCCGGCAGCGATGAACCTGGCGTCGTCGCTCAATCCAATTTGTACCAACGTTGGGGTGACGGTCGGCTCCTTCCTGGCTTCGTTGAGTGTTAACTTCATTGCAATTAGCCAGATCGGGTACATTGGTGCCGTCTTAGCAGTAATCAGTACCATTGGGGCGGTTTTATTAGTTCGCCATGATTAAACTAACTGGTCTCTCGGAAAAGTCACCGGGAGGCCTTTTTGAAAAGGAGCAAGGAAACACGTTCTTTTAAGGACGTGATGAATTGCCCTTCTTTTGCGTCTAAATTGCATATGGATAACAATTATTGATATGAAAGATACACAACGTCTTACATATGGTAGAACGTCAGTCTATAATCTTAATTACCATCTCATTTGGAGAACTAAATACCGCAACAAAGTGCTGAAAGGACACGTGGAAGTTGTCTTGAAACAATCATTGTATGAGATTGCTTCAAAATATGGATTTACAATCGCTCATATGGAAATTGGTAAAGATGATTATATTCACTTGTTAGTTAGTGTACCACCAAAGCTGTCAGTAACTAATATTATGCGCTGGTTAAAAGGAATCTCAGCTTGGCAGTTGTTCCGTGAATGCCCGGAACTTCAAACTAGTTATTGGAAAAAGCGAGGACGTCATCTATGGTCGTCAAGTTACTATGTTGAAAGCATTGGTACGGTTAACGAACAAGCGGTGGCTAAATATATTGATGATCAGCGTCAAAAGGAGGTGAACTTAGAATGAGCAAAGTTATTAAAGGAATCAAACTACGCTTGTATCCAACTAAAGCCCAGCAAGATCAACTATGGCAAATGTTTGGTAATGATCGAAAAGTATGGAACTTAATGCTTGGTATGGCTAAAGAACGTTATGAGAACAACCCTAGCAGTCATTTCGTAAATGAATACGGTATGAATTACTTATTAAAGCGCCTCAAGCAGGAATATCCATACTTAAAAGATAGTGATGCCACTAGTTTCTTAGTCGTTAACCATAATTTAGCGCAATCATTTAAGATGCTATTTAAACATCGGGGTGGCTACCCCCGCTTCAAAAGTCGTCATGCTTGGAGACAATCCTATACTGGTCGGTCAGCATGCAAGGTAACTGCTAAACGGCGGATGCAATTGTCAAAATTGGGTAGCATTCGAACTAGTAAAACTAGCCAAATTGGAGAGGCTAAAATCAAACATTATACGGTGAGCTATGACTCGACGGGTCGATACTATCTTTCATTGCAAGTTGAAGCTGAGGTTAATCAGTTACCGAAAACCGGTCAGTCAATTGGCTTAGACATTGGAATCGCTGATTTAGCCATTAGTTCTGACGGAGTTAAATACGGTACTTTTAACGCTAAATGGTTAGAAAAGCAAGCAACCAATTGGCAGAGTAAGTATTCAAAGCGGTGTCATCAAGCTACTATAGCTATGCGACAGTGGAATAACAATCATAAGGATTCCAAAATGGAACTGAACGATTATCAGAATTGGCAACGGGCAAGGGTAAACAAAGCTCGCTACCAGCAAAAAATTGCGAATAAGCGTAAGGATTATCTGCATAGGCTAACCACTGATTTAGTTAGGGAGTACGATGTAATTGTAATTGAAGATTTGAAAACCAAAAATCTTCAAAAAAATCATCATCTGGCTAAGTCAATTGCCAATGCAAGTTGGTATCAATTCCGTACCATGTTGGAGTATAAATATGAGTGGTATGGTAAGCAATTAGTCGTAGTAAAGCCTAATTACACAAGCCAAATTTGTTCTCGCTGTGGATTTAATAGTGGTAAGAAACCATTAGAGATCCGTGAATGGACTTGCCCAAAGTGTGGTACGCACCACGATCGAGATATTAATGCGGCAATTAATATCTTGAATAAAGGATTAAAAGCCGTTGGCTAGGAACTAGCCGTGGTAAAAGAACAGAGTTATGTAAGTTAGGTCTCTGGAATACCAGACGAACAATCCTAAATACTACTCTGTGTTCCCAGAAGCTCGGTCATTTACGGCCGAGTAGTTCACCAATGCTATACTTGATTACAAGAAGGTGTTAAAAAATGGATGAACAAAGGAATGTGAAACTAAATAATGGTATTGTGATGCCCCGGGTCGGCCTGGGCGTCTGGAAATCATTGAACGGCGAGGCGCAGCAGATGGTTGCAACCGCCTTACAAAATGGCTACCGCTTGATTGACACGGCTAAGCAGTACGGCAACGAAGCTGGTGTGGGCGCCGGGCTGCAGGAAGGCATGGATAAGGCTAAGCTCAAGCGGGCAGACATTTTCCTGACGACCAAAATTTGGAACGGGGACCAAGGCAACTACGATCAACTACGCAAGAGCTTTAACGAACAATTAGGGAAGCTGCAGACGGATTACGTGGACTTACTCCTCCTTCACTGGCCGGTATTTGACAAGTACCTGAAAAGCTGGCAGGCGTTAGAGGATATTTACCGGGACGGTCAGGCCAAAGCAATCGGGGTCTGCAACTTCAACGTTGACCACCTGACTAACCTACTCGACCATGCTGAAGTGAAGCCGGCCGTTAATCAGATTGAATTTAACCCCCGGATCCACCAGCCGGATACGGTGGCACTTTGCCAGATGCAAAAGATTCAGCTGGAAGCGTGGTCACCACTGGGAAATGGGCAGACGCTGAACGAGCCGGTAATCAAAGAGATTGCGGCCAAGCACCACAAGAGTGTTGCCCAAGTTGAATTACGTTGGGAACTGCAACAAGGCTTCATCGTTATTCCAAAGTCCAGCCACGTTGCCCGGATGCGTGAGAACCTGGATGTCTTTGACTTCCAATTGGATGCCGATGAGATGGAAGCAATTGCGGAACTAGACCAGGAAAAGCATTCTATCTGGTACGATAAGTTCAAGTGGTCCGGTAACCCGGACGGTGTTGATGACTACATCGCTGATGGGAACGGCTTTTAAGCACTCTATATTTGATGTAAATATCATACCTACCACTTTTGTGCCAGTCATTTAAAATATACAAAACTCGCAGGCTCAACGAGGGCTTGCGAGTTTTTAGTTAGCGATTACTTTTCCCACAGGAACTTTATCAGTGCTTGGTCGACCTGGTGGTTGTTATTATGCAGGCGGCTGTGCTGGGCACTCTTCCCGTGCAGTTCAATTTCTTGGTAAGACTTGGCCCGGTTGCCAACCAGATATTTTAGCGACTGTGCAGAGGTGACAGGAACGTCACCATCAGAGTTGCTGCCGTCGTCAAGGTTGCCATAAATGTTCAGTACTGCGGTGCCAGTTGGAAAGTGCTGGCGCAGGCCTAAGAGTTCTCGGTAAGACGGGTCCATGCTGCTTGGCTCTCCCGTTTTACGGTTGATGGTGGCTCTTTCACTGCTCAGCTGTCCCACCAGGCCGTTATAGTGACCAGCAATGGCAACCAGGTGGGCAACCTTTGGCAGGTTCGCGTTGTCATAATTATAATTGATGTAGTTGATGATTTCTAGGTTTCCCATCGAGTGACCGACCAGGTTGATTTGTCGGTAGTGGTGCTGCTTTTGCAGGGCTTGCACAACGTTCCGAACGTAGGTGCCGCCGTGGTGGTAGCCGGCCGTGTAGTCGCTCTGGTAATTTGCCAGCTTATTGTCTTCGAGGTTGACCTCAACGATTGGGTTAACAGCGTGCGCTGGAATCTCCCGGTTAAAACTTACCCGCCCCTGCTTATCCACGTTTGCCTTGACAATAGTTCTGGTGACGCCAGCATTACGAGCGGCATTTGCCATCTTTTCTTCCGCGTGGGAGCTGCTCCCCCAGCCGTGGACGAAAATGGTTGGCGTGGATGATTGGACATAGTGTGTAATGGCATGAACTGGCTGATTGGCGGTCAGAATTCCACCGACCACGGCGCTTAGTGCCAATAATGTTTTGACTATTCTGTTCATTTAACTTTCCTCCTCATCAAGGTGTTTGATGACCCGTGCTGGTATACCAGCCACAACGGTATTTGCGGGGACATCCTTAGTAACTACCGCTCCTGCCGCGACAATTGCGTTCTTGCCGACGGTTACTCCTGGCAAAATAGTGGCGTTGGCACCTAGCCAGGCATTTTCTTCAATATGAACGGGGTTCAGCTCTACCCCATGACGCTTGTGGGGATTTAAGGGATGGTTAACGGAAATGATGGTGACGTTGGGCCCGACAAGGACGTCATCGGCCAGGCTAATCCCGCCCAAATCAGTTAACATTACACCGCTATTAATGAAGACGTTTTTGCCGATTTTTAGGTTGGCCCCGTAATCGCTCCTGATGGGAAGCCGGATTTCAACTGAATCGTCAATTGGGTGTCCCGTCACATTAGTCAAGACCTGACGGATTTGTTCTTGGTAGTGTTAGTCGCTGAATAATAAAGTACTAAGGTCTTTGCCATAGTGAATTCCTCTTTTCTAATTATTTGTTAGTTAAATTATAGTAGCTGGCAGGACAAAAGGAAAATACTTATTACTTGTACATAACCATGCTAAAAATGAATAAATCAATTTGTTATAATAGGGACAAGACATCGTTAATGAGGAGGAAATATTAATGATTCGCGCAATTGCTACTGATATTGACGGTACTTTTTTAACCACCGATCGCCACTATGACCAGCAGCTCTTTAAACAGCTTTACCGACGGATGGCCCAGCAAGGGATTCGCTTTATCGTTGCCAGTGGTGATCAATATTACTTCCTGCGGTCCCTCTTCCCAGATATTGCGGACGACTTGGCCTTTGTGGCTGAGAACGGCGTACTGACAGTTGACCGCAACCAGGAAATTACTTGTGGGCAGTTGAAAACAGCTGATGTTACCAGAATTATCGCCTATCTGGAAACTCTTCCGCAAACTAATTACATTGTCTGTGGCCGGCAGTATGCCTACGTCAAGGACACCATGCCAGATTACTTTATTCAGAATATGGATAAATTCTATACCCGGACAAAGGTCGTGCCTGAATTTGACTTTACGGGAGACAAGATCTTTAAGTTTGCCTTGACCGTCCCAGCTGAAAGAATGCGGGCAATCTCTCATAATATTAATACGAAGTTTGCTGGGATTATCCGGGCAACGGCCAGCGGGAACGGCGCGATTGACCTGATTATTCCCCACATGGACAAGTCATACGGGTTGAAAAAGCTGTTAAATCGTTGGCAGGTTGACCCAGCCGACCTGGTAGTCTTTGGCGATGGCGAAAATGACCTCGAAATGTTTGAACTTGCTGGGACCAGTTATGCCATGGGCAACGCACCGGCTAACGTAAAAGCGGCAGCGAGCCAGACGATTGGAACTAACGATGACCAGGCAGTATTGCAGCAATTGGCAAAGATGCTCAAATAGTCTCGTTGATCAGGAGCTACTGCGCTGGGGTATTTTTATTAAAATACTATAATGCCGAAAATAATCGTGCGCGAAGTTTAGCAGGCTTTCAAGAACGGTTAGAAGTGGCAATTTTAGCATCTAATATGGAGTATTGTCTAGAAAAGTTTCACTAGCACCACGCGTATTTTAATAATCCGCAATTTACTAGCACATACAGCCGAAGAAATTACAACAGTTCCGAAAACATGGCGATTTTTAACTGATCTCAGTAATCAATTTGATCTTGTTGGCTTAACAATTGCTGAATATATGCCATGGAGTGCTCAGCAGCTAGCAGATTTAATGGACAATCTTAAAATTTTTAGGCAGTAATTGAAAACGCAACAAATTCAGCCACTTAAAAAGATCACTATCGACTCATTAGGTGGCTGAATTAATTTACTCAGTTCTTTCATCTGCTAACCGGGTAGAATGGAGCGGTTCGTTATGCTGGCTTAAATCCAGACCAAGTATTTCATCATCGCTAGAAACTCGAATTTGCATCCAGCAACTAATTAACTTAATTAGGAGCATTGAAATTATCAAAGTCCAAGCAATCACGATAATAGTTGTTAATAATTGAATATTAAATAAATGCCAACCGGCACCAACAAATAGGCCATCGCTAGTAACATGACCATTAATCGCATGACTGGCAAATAATCCTGTTGCAATACTACCCCAGATTCCACTAACCCCATGACAACCAAAAGCATCAAGGGTATCATCCAGATGGATTCTTGGCTTAATCAGTGTAACAAATAAGAAACTCACGATCGAACCAATTAGCCCGATCCAAATTGCACCGTCGATAGCAACATAACCAGCAGCCGGTGTAATTGCTACTAGGCCACATAAAGCGCCCGAACATGTCCCAACCAGGGTAATATGACCAACTCGCCAAACTTCTAATAATTGCCAAGCAACCATTGAAGCGGCCGTAGCGATAGTTGTTGTAATCATCGCTTGCATTGCAACATCATTAATTGCTAAGGCAGAGCCAGCGTTAAAGCCATACCAGCCAATCCATAAAATTGCGGTACCTAATAAGATCCAAGAATGGTTGGCGTGTTCGTCTTCGGGATGAGAACGGGGCCCAACCATTATAGAAAGGGCCAGCGCGGTAATCCCAGCATTAATATGAACTACTGTTCCGCCTGCAAAATCTAATGCTCCCAGTTTTGAAAGTAATCCATTGCCCCAAATCATATGGACGAGTGGATAATAGACACAGATTGACCAGCAAATTATAAAGACCATTAAAAACTTAAACCGGACCCTTCCAACAATCGCACCAACGAATAAAGCCGGGGTAATGATTGCAAACATCATTTGGAATAGTGAATACAGTCCTAATGGGATTTTCCCCGTAGTTAACTGGTCGAGTCGGACATTACTCATCATCATGGCATGAAGATTACCTACTAATCCAAAGACGTTGCCGTTGAATGATAATGAATATCCTAGGATAACCCATAGAATAATGGCGAGTCCTGAAATAAAGAATACTGAGAGCAGCGTATTGACTGAATTACGGCGTGACACCATTCCACCATAGAAAAAAGCTAATCCTGGCGTCATAAAAAACACCAGGATACTAGCAACCATTACAAATAATGTGTTTGTCGTACTCATCTCAACTCACTCCTCATCGTTACTAAGATAATAGTTAGACTATACAGAGGTAGGTGGTCTAATTCAATACGATGACAAAAGATTCGTTTAATATTAAGCAAATTAAGATGGACTCGAAATGATAATAACCAGATTGGTCCAAATAGCGAATAATATAAAGAGCTTGCAGATAGATCTTAGGCTTAACTACATCTAACATTATTCATTCCATTGACCTAAAAGTGTATCAAAAAAGATGAGTAGCAATTCATAACCTACTACTCATCTTTACTATTATTTCCGCTTATTCAATTTGGCGTTAATCTCTCGAACATCGCTTTCTTGTTGGAACCGCAGGACAATCCAAATAATCACGTAAGCAACCACGATTAGCCACAACGACTGCAAAGTGATTCCCCAGTGGTTGACGACAATCATCACTGCCACCAGCAGAACCGTAATTATAAAATGAACGATTAACGCCACAAAATAATTTAAGTCCGTTTGAAAGATAAACGTTGCCACGCCAATTAACCCACTGATGACCATAACGCTGACCGTGTTCAATGCCGTTGGCAGCATCGGTTGGAAGTGAATGGTTAAAAACACTAAGTACGTGGCTGACCCAATTGCCAGTCCTTTTAAAAATCGCTTTAAAATTCTCTTCATCTGTGAAATCCCCACTATAAGCCTAAGTATTGCTTAATTACCGGTACGTACCGTCTGCTAACCGTTGTTCTGACCCCCGTTTCGAGCCTGGCTACTAACGTTCCCGAAAAGCCGTTCTCAATTGCCTGCAAATAATCCATATTGATAATTGCAAAGCGCGAAACCTGGATAAAGTTCGGCGCTGTTAGCCGGGTATGAACATCCTTCAATTTGCCCACCGACTTAATCACTTGAGCGGTCGTATAAAACGAGAGCTCATTTTGGTTGACTTCGACCATTACTAAGTCAGCCGTCTTAATAATCATAAAGCGGTCAGGTGTCTTGATCGGCAACTTCTCCGCTGGGTTACTCTCAAACGCTTTTAAATAATTAAGAAGGCGGTCAACACGGGCCGTTTTAGCGGAGCTCTCGACAATTACTGTCAGTTCTTCTGGCTCTAGGTCCGCCTGTTGAAACCGAACTTTCAATTTATGAAAACCTCCTGAATAAGTTAATGCTGCTTATATTTTAAATGATTAACGATAATTAGCAAACCAAGGCCAAGCAGACTTACGATTGTGACCAGCAGCATGTTTTGTGACAGTCCCAAAGAATGCTTAAACACCGTCAGCTTAATCCCTAAGTAGTCATTGAGCTCTGGTAGGACTACTGCCGGAATTCGGTTTCCAACCAGAAGCTCACGAAAGCTGCTGGCAATATAAGAACTTGGAAAGGCCTTGACCAGGTGGCGGCCAAACGCTGATAGTGCGCCCACCGGCATGTAAGTAGCAATTGCGAACCCGATTCCCGTTCCAATCAAGGCCGACGTTCGGTTAAAGACGACGTGACTGTGGATAAACTCGATAATAATCTGGCAAAAGACGGTCGCGACAAGCGTGCCCAGTAGTGAAACCAGCAGGAGCTTACCCCCATCTGCCCATTTAATCGTCAAGTTATCAGTCACTTTAAAGTAGACTGCCATGATGATAAAAGACACCAATTGCATAATCAAGCTAATTAAAAAGGCACTGATAAAATAACTAATCGCGAGCTGCCACTGCTTTAGTGCTGTCATCCGGAAATCCTGATAGCGGTTGTCTTCCCGGTCGCTTACTAACTGGCCTAAAGCGCCAAAGGCTGTCGTGACCCCGGCAATTGTCAAAATGCCGCCCATCATCCAGGCATCTAAGACCTGGTTTGCGTTAGCGACTTTTTGCCATTCTTGGACTAAATTTTCTTTCAGAAAACTAATGTAAATAAAGAATGTAATCAGGGCTCCTAGTAACGACATCATGGCACCCATGCGGTTACGAAAGTATAGTTTGAGGTTACGGTAAATTAAAGCTGCCATTATTGAATCTCCTTTCCGGTAATGTTGACAAAGGCGTCATCCAGGTCGCCCTGCCGGTATTCAAAGTTTTCCAAACTGCTCCGGTAATGGTCGAGGAGCGTCAAGGCTTGCTCATGGTTAATGCCATTGATTTCATAGCGCCGGTGGTCAACCAACTTGGCACCCTCTGGAACTGTGTTATCCTTGAAGATCAGCAGCAATGAATTCCGCGCGTATTGTTGTTTTAACTGCGCTGCCGAACCGGTCGCCAGTACTTTCCCCTCTTCCAGAATATAGATTAATTCCGCGTTACTGGCCTCTTCCAGGTAGTGGGTCGTCAGAAAAATCGTCAGTCCCTGCTCGTACTGCAGTTTTCTCAAAAGCCCCCAAATGACGTTGCGCGTTTGAATATCAAGACCCGTTGTTGGTTCGTCCAGAAACAGCAAATTGGGATGGTTTAACAGTGCCCGGGCAATATCGACCCGTCTTTTCTGACCACCGGACAGGGTTCCGTACCGCTGGTGCAGGAACTTAGTCAGGACCATCATCTTGGTCAGGCGCTCAATCCAGTCTTGGTCAATCCCCTGGTACATTGCCGCCCGGCTTTGTAAATTCTCGCTGACCGTTAAGTGATCATCCAATACGCTATTCTGGAAAACAACGCCGATTTTTAAGTCCTTGGCGTAGGAAATGATTCCGCCAGTTGGTTTTAGCAGGCCCACCAGCATGTTAATGGTGGTTGATTTGCCAGCGCCGTTTGTTCCCAAGTACGCAACCAATGCTCCTTGGGGTATCGCTAAATCCAGCTGATTGACAGCAATTTTGCTACCATACTTCTTAGTTAAATTTTGGGTTGTTATTAGCATTTCTCTCACCTCAGTTAGCATTGTATTAACCTGGGGTCACTAATACGTTGTTTCCTCAATGGGCGGTCAACATTGACGGGTAAGTTGCTGATTTCCTTATCCCAAATTCAATTTGCAATCCCTACTATTCTCTGCTATGATACTGATAATTTAATAACAGGCGCTCAAGAACAGCGGGCGAAAAAATAAGAGCTGGATAAGGAAGTTAATTTCCTGTCCAGCTCTTTTACTTTGAAAGGAGTTATTATGTCTCGTCAAAATAAAATTCTAATGGTGGTTACCCTGCTCTGTGGGAGCTTCATCACTGCCTTTTCCGAAACCTTGCTTAATAATGGCCTGCCAACAATCATGGCAGAGGTCCACGTGAGCGAAATGACTGTTTAATGGCTCAGCACTGGTTACATGCTTGCCGCTGGAATCACCATGCCGCTCGCGGCTTACCTTACTAATTCGGTTAAACTAAAGCCGCTTTTCTCGGTTACCATGATGATTTTCCTCGTTGGGACCGTTATCTCAGCATTGGCACCGAACTTCGCCCTCTTACTAATCGGGCGGCTGATTGAAGGTGTTTCCGTTGGTATTACCATGCCACTGGTTCCTAATGTTCTTGCCCTGATTTTCTCGCCGCAGCACCGAGGAACCGTAATGGGCCTGGCAGGAATTATCATTAACTTCGGACCGGCTACGGGACCCACCGTTTCCGGGATCATCGTCGACTACTTTAGTTGGCGGATGCTATTTATTATTCTAATTCCAGTCTGCATCGTTGTCCTGATCGCCACCCAATTATTCGTTAAAAACGTGGCTCCAGCCAAGCCGTCATCCCTTGATATTCCTTCCGTCCTCACCTCGATGGCGGGCCTGGCAATCTTACTATACAGTCTGGGGCGAGTTGGTGAAACTGGACGGTTAGATTGGCAGACTGTGATTCTCCAGGTAGCCGGAATCGCCATTATGACTTACTTTGTCAAACGCCAGCTCAGGCTCAAAAGGCTACTACTGGAAATGCGGGTCTTCAAGGCGCCCTCTTTCCGGCTTGGCGCAATTCTGGCCCTCCTTAACACTTCGTCCTTAATGGCAACCGAACTAATGCTGCCGCTCTTTAACCAGAACGTCTTGAAAGTCACGCCCACTGTCTCCGGATTGATGCTGATTCCGAGCGCCCTCGTGATGATGGTGGTTTCACCAATTGCTGGGCAGCTCTATGACCAAATTGGGATTAAGAAGGTCGCCTTCCTCGGTTTTGGGATTGGCTTGCTGACGACAATCCCGATGGCCTTTTACTCACCAACTACGAGTATTTCTACCGTGACGGCCCTGTACGCCATTCGCTGTGGTGGTATTAATCTGGCTTACTCCCCGGTCAGTGTCTATGGTCTAAATGCCCTTTCGCAGGAGTATGTCGTTTTCGGTAATACTCTGATGGTTAACCTGAACCAAATTGGGAATGCTTTCGCTAATGCGATGGCTGCTAGCTTGCAAGCACTCGGCCAAAAGCACGGCATTGCCCACCAGCTTTCGATGCCCGCTTCAGTTCTCCAGGGTTTTCACTGGTCTTTCTGGTCGATTGCGGTTCTCAATATTATTGCCTTTGCGCTCCTATTCAAGCTCAAAAATCGTTCGGCGGTAGAGCTAAAGTAGCTACATCGGCTCATGCACCATCTTGATATGTGGTGTGGACTTATAAATGAACGGCTCTCCCTCACTGACAAAGCCGACTCGTTTATAAAAATCTTCAACTTGGACCTGAGCCTCAATTTCAATCTGTCTGCCTGGGAACTCTTGTTGGATTGTTTGCATAATTTTATCCAACAACTGACCACCAAATCCCTGGCCACGCACCTTGTTGCTCGCTGCAACCCGACCATCAGGATCCTGGTAAACGCGCTGTTGGTCAACCACAAAAACTTGCGCCCGTAATGCGAGAAGTTGATAAAGATCGGTTACCGTTAATTCATTGAATCGTTTAACCTGCCACATGCTTAATCCATCCCCTTCTTGAAAAGTAACTGATTAATGGTCTTGATACTTTGAAAATATTCTTCCTGCTCCGCGGGCGAAAGATCTTCAATCATCTTCTTAATCAGGTCGTTAGATTTCTGATTAATATCTTCAAATACCGCGTGACCATGTTCGGTCAGCGAAATATTAATTGACCGTGAATCCGTTGGTGAGGGTGTCTTTTGTAAGATCCCCTTATCTGTCAACCGTTTAATTGTCCGGCTGGCATAACTTTTATCCAGGTGCAGGGCCCGGGTGACTGCCATCGGGGTGTCGAGGTGGTTAACTGCCACTTCGATTAAGATCCGCCCCTCCGGCCAAGTTAGGTCAGTATCAAAAGTCCGTTTGTTCAATACTCCTAAGACTTGGGTGTAGTGCCGGTTAAATGCCCGAATACTATCAATTTCTTGGTCGGTTAACATAGTTACGTTCCTCCTTGATTAATGATGCTTTTTCACGAAAAGATTAAAGATAATGTTATACTGAGCGCCTGCAAGACCAAATAGATCAATCTGTTCTTCTGTCGTCATGCTGTATGGGTATAGAGTTAATAAATGTTTGTTCAGCTCTTCCAAGTAGAGATATGAAAGACCAGCCCTTTCAAGCCCTAAAACTGCTCGTTGGTCACGTAATAAGTAACGCCACACTTCACGCATATACTCCTTTTGAAACCGTTCTTTAATTGTCTGGGGATGGTACTGCTGATCAAAGGCAGTTAATTCCTGTTGGATTAAAAAACGGACAAAATCTAATTTATCTGTAAAGTGCCGATAAAAAGTTGATCTTGCCACACCGGCAGTTATTACCAACTGGCTAATCGTAATTTTCTCAAAACTCTTTTGGTCTAATAACTGTAATAATGCTTCCTTTAACGAAGAAAATCACTTGTTTCTCTTCGGCTCGTTTTTGCATAGACAATTCCCTCTTCATTGTCCGACTAACATTAATTATCTCTCACTAAAATGATTATAAAGATAATGTTAGAAAGGTGTCTAAAATGAATCAAATAACAATCCAACAAATCACTGTCAATCAGCAAACATTCACGGTTCGGACAGCTGGACTTGATAATAATGGTGACCTGGTGGTGCTACTCCATGGTTTCCCCGAAAGCTCGTTAATGTGGGAAACATTAATGCTTAAACTAGCGAATCAGGGATACCGGGTAATTGCCCCTAACCAACGCGGATATTCTGCTGGGGCTAGGCCACTGGGTGTTCAAAATTATAAGATGAAGTTACTGGCCGCTGATGTTGTTGCGTTAGCTCACTTTTTCGGTTTTCAACAAAAATTTCACCTAGTAGGTCATGACATTGGAGCAGTTGTCGGTTGGACAACGGCAACCCTTTACCCACAACTATTGAAGTCCTGGACTGCGCTTTCCGTTCCTAATTGGCCTGCATATATTTGGGCATTGGAGAATGATCCTGTCCAAGAGGAAAAAGGGCATTATGTTCATACCTTCCAGCATAAGTACATTCCTGAACTAATTCTTCGCGCATTTCACTACCGAGTATTAAGGAAACTATGGGCCGGGTTCCCACAAGCAACGATTGACGCTTACCTAGATCTCTTCTCTGAAAAAGGTGCGTTAACAGCGGTTGTTAATTGGTACCGTGCCCTTCTCCAACTACCGCAAATTAATTACAAACAGATCACCGTGCCAACCAAATTTATTTGGGGTAATCAAGATCTTGCAATTGCTAGGAGTGGTGTTGAGCGAAACCGCCAATATATCACTGGCCCTTATCAATTTGTCGAATTAGACGCTGGTCACTGGTTCATGGAATTCAACCGTGAAGAAATTTGTAAACAAATTAGTGAACACATTAAAAAATATTCTTAATAACTGATTGTTAAACATTATAGCTGATTTAGTTTACTTTAGCCACTATATTAAAAACGAGGCGGGAAATAAGGCCGCCTCGTTTACTTTACTAAACTGTCCCCTGCTTCTTCTTTACCCAATACATGCAAGAAACAAGCAACAGGAAAACGACGCCAATGGATACGGAAACCTGAGTGTCTGGATTGATGAACATGAAGAATAAAATTACAATCAATAAACCAATCGAGAGATAGTTAGAGTATGGATATAGGGGTAATTTAAACGGATGGGAACGCATAACCGCAAAGAGGGCCATCCCCACTAGCAGGTAGGCGAGCACTACTGAAGGACCAGTCCACTTAATCGTTGAGGTTGAACCCATGAAGAGGCCAACCCCGATAGAGCCACCAATGCCAATCATTTCCATTTGCAGTGGGGTCATTGACCGGCGAAGTTTTTTACTTACAACGTTTTTTGCCATTCACATTCCTCCCCTATAAAACTTGTACTTTAATACGTTTCTTTAGCCGACCCTTGTTCTTTAACTGGATAAACTTAAAGTCCCCGACTTCTCCGGTTAAAGCCACATGAGTGCCGGCACATGCTTGTTCATCGAAGTCGCCGATTTTGACCAGGCGGACGTTTGTAATTGACTTGGGAATCAGGTTGGTGTAAGTCCGGATCAGGTCCTCTTCGTTCAAAGTGTTCCGGTCAACCGTCTCAGTGGTAACCGGGAAGTCATCTTTAATTAGTTGCCGGATGTTTTGCGTAATTAGTTCCGGGTCAAACTCACTTGGGACATTGTCCTCCTGAAATTCGACTTCGAGTCGGGCGTGGTCAGACATTATCCCGCTACTAGTGATGCGGTACAAGTAGCCGGAAATAATGTGGAGTAAAGTGTGATAACGCATGTTTTGGTAGCGGAAGGCCCAGTCAAACTGGATGAACGCCGCCTGGCCACCACCCACGATTGGGCGAGCTTGTAGCTAAGCCCGTTCTCCTGCTCACGTAGGGTAGCTGTTATTCAAGTATAAGTTTTCGATAGGATCTCCTCCTTTTATGGTAGCTTTCGTCCACCATCGGTTTTAAATTCAATTTTTGAATAGGTAATTACTTGATATTGGTATTTTTCATTTCTCACCTAGCGGTTTATAGTAAGAGTACAGAGAAAGTTTTGAAGGGAGTTTTTCTTATGGCAAAGAAACAAACTGCTGGCCGTGATCAACTGGGTGCTTTTGCCCCGAAATTTGCAGAACTGAATGATGATGTCCTCTTCGGACAGGTTTGGTCCCGGGAAAAGGAACTGAGTCCCCGTGACCGGAGTTTTCTCACCGTCACTGCGTTAATCACTAAGGGCGCTTTTGAGCAGCTTCCCTACCACATGCAAACCGCAAAGAAAAATGGGATTACCAAGGAAAAAATTGCCGAAATGATTACCCAACTCGCCTTTTATGTTGGCTGGCCGAATGCCTGGTCAGCATTCAACGTTGCCAAGAAGGTCTGGGACGATTAATGAAGTGACTCTGGCTCGCCGTTACATTCACGGCAAGCTGGAGCTTTTTAGGTTTAAATCAACTTCAACAACTGGTCGACACTCTCTGCCGGGGTGGCCCAGCAGGCGACAAAACGGATGACCGAGTGCTGGTCGTCATACTTTTCCCAGCGGGCAAAGCGCACCTTCTTTACTAACTCGGCAATTTTTTGGTTGTCGACGATGAAGAATTGCTGGTTGCTGACCGAGTCGAGGTAAAGCCGGTAGCCTTTATTCAGGAAACCCCGCTTGATTTTTGCCGCCAGTTCGTCGGCGTGCTGACTAAGCTTGAAGTAGAGGTTGTCCTTAAACAGTTCAGCAAACTGAACCCCGAGCAGCCGCCCCTTTGCTAACAGGGCCCCGTGCTGCTTGACAATCGTAAGGAAATGGTCGGGCTCATTGTGGTGACAAAAACTACTGTCTCCCCACATAGAGCTCCCTGCTTGGTCCCGCCGATGTAAAAGACGTCACATAAATCGGGTAAATCACTAAATTGGAGGTCAGCTTGTGCGCTCATCAGGTCGTAACCGAGTCGCGCACCATCAATGTACAGGGGTTGGCAAACCGCGTGCAAGGCGGCTAATTCCTCCCTTGAGTACAAGGTCCCGAATTCTGTTGGGTAGGTAATGTAAACCATTCCTGGGAAAACCATGTGGTCCCGATTCTCGTCCTGTTCGAAGGTCTGAATGTATTGGTCAACAGTTTGGGCATCGAGCTTCGCATCCTTAGCTGGCAGGGCCAAGACTTTGTGTCCGGTTGCTTCAATGGCTCCGGCCTCATGGACGTTGATGTGCCCCGTTTCAGCCGCGATGACTCCTTGGTACTGCGTCAGCATTGCATCAATAACAACCTGGTTGGTCTGGGTGCCTCCTGTCAGAAATTCAACCTGAGCTTCTGGGTGCCCCAGTGCCTTTTGAATTCTTTCCTTTGCCAGCTGGGAAAATTCGTCAAAGCCATAGCCCGGTTCCTGGTCCATGTTGGTTGCCATTAGCTACCGTAAGATATTTGGATGGGCACCCTCAGTGTAGTCACTCTCAAAAGATAACATTTGCTAGTCCTCCTCTTAATGCTTGGACAATGAATGAATAACTTCGATCAACTCTTCAATTAGTCTTGCGTTGTGTAAGTATTCGTTTCTCATCAGATTCCTTCTCATTTAGTTGACTTTAGCAACCATTATAATGATATGGTTGCTAAAGTCAACTATATCTTTGGGATAAGTTTGTATTCCGCGCACAATGTAGCTTGGCCCACTTTACCGATTCCATTAGCAAAGCGACCAAAAACGGGCAGTTTGCGTTCTTGCCCAATTGTCGGAAGCGGTTTAAAATAAAAATGGGTAAATTTAATCTCCCACTAACTTAGAGCCAGAGAGTATCGGTTCAATTACAGGTAGGTATCAATTATGAAAAAAATCAGCTTATTTTTTCTCCTAATGCTTTGTTCTCTGGGAATGTCGTTTGCAATTGCACAACCGCAAGCAAAGGCCGCACCAGCTGACCGACAAAGCCAAAAACAGCTTGAGGATTACCTTAAAGCCCACCACATCAACGGGGTAATGCTGGTCAATGGCAAGGGGAGCCAGCCAATCACCATCACTCACAACGAAAATGCTAATCAAAAGCAGGTTGTCAAAGCTAACCAACTATTTCCCATTGCTTCCCTTCAAAAAATTATTACCGGAACGGCGATTTACCAGCTAAGACAGAAAAAACAGCTTGACTGGGATACACCGCTGAATAGATACTTCCCCCAAGTTGCGGGCAGTGAGGATATTACGGTTCGCGAATTAATGAACCACACTAGCGGATTGGTCAATAACGACCGTCCAGTAATGCCGCTAAAGGGTGAAAAGCAGCAAATTGCCTATATGTTGAAACACCTGAAAAACGACCACGTCCACACTTGGGACTACCAGGACGTGGATTATGAAATGTTAGCGGCCATCGTTCGCAAGCAAACTCATACCAGCTACAATACTTACCTCCACCAGAAGTTCGCCCAGCCCCTGCAGCTTCATCAAATGAAGGATTTTTCCGAGGTTGCTCAAAAGGAAGTTCCCCAGACGATGGACCGGACAGTTGATTGGCGGCAAGTGACGGTTACGACCTCTTCAGACTTCGGAGCGGGAAACCTCTTTATGTCGCCAAATGATTATTGGAAGTTTATTTACAACGAAGTCTTGAATAACCCCAAGATGACTGCGGAATTTTACCAGCAGGCGGCCAAGCAAGAAGTTGCCTACTTCGGGGGTGTGTACTTTGGCGGAGACATTATCCGTGCCAACGGCAGTGTCCCTGGCTATAACTGCTGTTTCATCGCCAACTACAAGACCAAGAAAATGGTAATGCTTTTTACCAACAATATCGACTACCTGACCCTCAAGTCAACGTCTGATGACCTATTGCACAATTATATGGGCGATTAGGAAAGTATCATTATTAAAACGAAATGAGCTCCAGTGCTCGGCAAATGATATGCTCCCCTTAGAGTAGACACGGAATTGTACAAAATTCTGTATCTAACTCTAGGGGGAGTTTTTATGTCCAATCGAACTAGTAATCATACTCTAAATCAGCGGCTAGTAGCCGTGGTAAAGGTTCTGGAGAGAAAGCACTCTTTAAGCGGGGTGGCCCGAGAACTGGGAATTGCCAGGACAACTTTAAGAAGGTGGATCGTTAACTACCAGAATAATGGGGTGGCGGGCTTAAAGGAGTCACACACTTGTCGCCGTTATCCTACTGACCTCAAGCGAGCGGCGGTCCTGGATTATCTGGACAATCATTACTCGCAACTAGAGTGCTGTCGTAAGTATAATATCTCCAGTCGTAGTCTTCTCATGCGTTGGGTGAACCAGTATACTAACGGTAAAACCTTGAAGAAGATTACGGGAGGTTCTACCAAGATGAAAACACCGCGGAAAACTACTTACGATCAACGGCTGGAAATTGTCCACTTCACGCTTGCCAATGATAAGGACTACCAAACAGCGGTGAGGAAGTATGGTGTTTCTTACAGCCAGGTTTATAGCTGGGTTCGGAAATATGAACGTGACGGTCGAAAAGCACTCGTTGATCATCGCGGACATCAAATGCAAAAACCGGCTTTGGCTAAGTTAAGTAAAGAAGAACAATTGGAACGGCGGATTAAGGAACTAGAAGCCCGCAATCAAGACCTCGCCGCGGAAAACTTCTTCCTAAAAAAATTAAGTGCCCTGGAGGACGAAGACAAGAAGTAAATAATCGTAGTCATCTGATGCGATATCAGGCCATTCAGGCTACTTGTCAGGCTTTTCCAGGGCAATTAGTCAAGCGACTTTGTGCTCTTGCCCAGGTCTCACGATCAGCTTACTATCGCTGGCTTTCCCGACCACTTCCTACTAAAGAAGCAGTCAATAAGCAACTAAAAGCGCGGCTCAGACAGGCCTATTGGGAAATGAAGGGTACCTGGGGCTACCGCAGACTAACGATGCTCATTAATCGCCGCTATAACTGCCACTACAACCACAAGCGCATTCGGCGACTTCTCGTTGAAATGAACCTGCGGGCGGTGATTCGTCGTCCTCGTCACAGCTGCACAATCGCTCGTGGACAAAGCTATGAGCCGAACCTCCTTAACCGCGATTTCACAGCTAAACGGTTAAATGAAAAGTGGGTAACTGATGTAACATATCTGACTTATGGTAATGGTCAAAAAGCCTATCTCAGTGCTGTTAAGGACTTATACAACGGCGAGATTATTAGTTATGTCGTTAGCCAGCGCAATGACAACCCATTGGTAATGAAGACGCTTGAACAGGCTTTAAAACTCTATCCGACTGCCAAACCATTACTTCATAGTGATCGCGGTTTCCAATACACTTCCAAGGAGTTTGCTCGTTTGACGGCCGAACATGGTATTAGTCGCAGTATGTCCCGCGTCGGGAAGTGCATTGATAATGCCCCGATGGAAAGTTTTTGGAGCCACTATAAGGACGAGGCCTACTATGGACAAATCTTCCGAAGCTATGAAGAACTAGTCACTTCAATTGATCAATATATCTACTTCTACAATCATCAACGTTATCAAGTAAAATTAAACAGCCTGACCCCGGTAGAATACCGGCATCAAGCTGCCTAACATTCATTGTATAATTACCTGTCTACTTGACAGGGTGCAGTTCAAAAGAAAGTCCTGGAGCTTTATTTATGATTCAGAGTATAAAGGTACCTTTACACAAGTCAATGAACTTCGTAAAATGCAAAATTACTTTTCTATACAAAAAAAGGGATAGGTAATTGAGCCCACCCCAATGTACGAAATGAATGTTGTTACGTTTGGTAACTTTATATCTATACCCTTACTTATTACATCTCTGGATCAAAGCCGTTTGCCATCATGACTTCGCGACGTGGACGGTCACCATCAGAGCCCGGCTTATCAACCCCGATTGAGTCCCGAACATCCTTCTCAGAATCGTTGACCAAGCTGACCACATAAGCGGCCACGCTCTTTCGAGAAGTTTCGGTCCCCTTAAATGCTTCGCCATTATTATAGCTAGTCGTTTCGTAGTCAACTTCACCATTATCCGTTAGCCATGCTGGACGAATAATTGTGTAGTCCAGATCGCTATTGCTAATAACATCGGCTGCTTCACGGTAAGTTTGCAGGTAACCTGGTAATGCCCTGGTATTCAATTCGCCAAACTTGCCAGGAACTTCATCGTAAATTCCCAGTGAAGAAGTCCAAATCAAGCGTTTAACGCCCTGCTTATCCATGGCAGCAACAATCTTCTTTGCTTCATCAACGACGTTTCCCGCCAAACTAGCATAGACGATGTCCTGTCCCTTGATTGCTGCTTCAAGGTCAGCGCTATTAGTGGCATCCCCCACAATTACGTTCTGATCCTGTAATTCTGGATCAAGTTTAGCCTTATTCCGTACAAACATCGTTAAATTAGCATCTTGTCAGCCCATTGTGCAATTCGACTGTTAGCACCAATAATTAAAACGTTCTTTGTCATCATAAAGACCCTCTTTCTTAAATTAATCCTTAATCGTCAGATATTAATCTAGGTTCATCCGTTCAGAACGGAACTGATTAATCTTGGCGTCTTTTGGATAGCCAAGCCCAATTCCTACCGCAAAGAGATAGTCATTGCTTACCCCTAATACTTGGTGTATGTAACTTGGATTGAAGACGAACTCTTCAGCGGGAATAGAATCAATCCCGCGGTCCTTAGCTGCTAGTATCAAAGTCTGCCCAAAGGCACCCAGATCATAAGTTGTCCAGGGGTTGATGTCCCGCGGCAAAAGCAAGTAGGCGATTGCCGGCGCATTAAAAAGTTTTTCTGAATCGCTATACATGTCATTGGCATCGGCGCCTAAGAAATTATGAATCCCGCTGGACCAGGTTCGTAAGTTCGCCTGTCCCTGCTTTCCCATGCTTCCGCGGTGGAGGGATGGGAATTCAGAATGTTCCGCCCTTCCTGATTCATGGTAAGAACGAATCTTTTCCAAACTATCGCCAGTTGCAATTACTACTTTCCATGGCTGGGTGTTTGCCCATTAAGGGGCCTTCCCGGCAGTTTCAACAATTTTTTCGAGCTCTTCTTTAGCAATTGGTTGTGACTTAAAATCACGAACCGAATGACGGTTGTTTACTGTATCGATAAATTCCATTTCTAATCCTCCATTCTTCCTTAAAGGTATTTCTTACTTTCTGTAAGTATAGTAGTCCATGCTAAAAGAAAGCGGAAGTATTAAAATGTTATTAGCTAATAACTTTAGATTAAAAGGATGGTATTAATAAATGATCAATTAACAACTTTCATTGCTGTAGCGGAGAGCAAGAGCTTCAACAAGGCTGCCAGCCAACTATTCATTTCTGCTCCCGGTGTTATCAAGCAGATCAACGCTTTGGAGAAAAACATTCATGTCTCCCTCTTCAATCGAACCCACAGCGGGGTCACATTAACGCCAGCTGGCGAATCTTTCTACCAGGATGCCAAGAAATTGGTAGCTGCTTATACCCAATCAATTAATCATGCCCAAAACCTTGCCGAAGAAAAGCAGGTTGTCAAAATCGGTGTCGGCCCATTAGCGACCGGCGTGGGAACAAATAATTTATGGCTGGAGATTAGTCAAAAATACCCCAATATCAATTTTCAATTCATCCCTTGCTCATGTGCCCTGGGGAGCTTTAATGAATTTCTTGCTGGCATTAATAGCGAATTCGATTTGGTTTCATCAGTATATGATGTTAATTTACTGCGAGCTTACAGCCTGACTGCGACTGAATTAGACCTAACTCCGTTAAAAATTTCCGTCCCGATTCAAAATCCGTTAAGTAATAAGAAGCGCTTATCATTAGATGACTTAAAATGACAGACAATTGCCCTATCACCACGGGGAGAATTTTCCTGTTTTGACCGGGTCAGAGACCTACTAGAAAAAGAGCCAACTATCACGATTAAGAATATTAACGGCTTTGACATCCCAGTATTAAATTCATGCGTTGAAAATAATTGGCTCCTTTGCTCAGCCGAAGATTGGCAGACTGCCCACCCCATGCTCAAAACCCAAAATGTCGACTGGGACTTCACTGCTCCCTTTGGCTTAGTCTATGGAGAAACGCACCGCCAAGTCGTTAATCAGATTGTTGATTTTGTAAATAGTAATCATTAGAAACAAACGGGAAGCTGCCAAGTTACAACAGCTTCCCGTTTTTAGTTATTTATAACTGCCGGGAGTTTTAGTAGCCCACTGACAAGCAGGGCAATGACGATAATTACCGGTGATAGTTCAACCGCTACCAGGAAAAAGAGGAGGACGATCACAAGGATCGGTTTCCCTAAAATTCTGGTCAAGCTGGCAGTTACCACAACGATGGCATTGACCCGCAGGTTCCCAGGCAGGAGCATTGCGCAGGCAACTCCAACTGCCACGCTCGAAAAGATTGCCGGGAAAATCGTTCCCCCGCGCCAGCCCATTACGAAGCCCAGGTTGGTCAGCACTGCTTTGAGCAGGGCGAGCAGGATCAGGAAGGCAACCGATAAATTGAGGGCTTCGTTACTAAACGGCACAATCCGGAATTCGCCGGAAAACATGACGTCAGGACTAACCAACGAAGCTAGTGCTAAGGTCAGCCCAAAGATGATTCCCTGCATGACTGGCCCCAGGCGAATGTTGATCAGCTTGGCGAAACTATTTTCAAGGTAGACGAAGAAGCAGCCAAAAGCGATCCCGACAACCATTGCCGGCAGCCAGGTCCACAGGTTGGCTGGCGCCCATTGAATAGCCTGGTGGTGAATACCAAAGGCCCCTTCTTCCGGAAATAATTTAAAAATAATACTGGCGCCCACGACCCCAACAATAGTCAAGGCGGTCACCGTCGCTAAGCGCTCCGCCTTTGAATGAAATAATGCCGAAAAGCGCGGCGCTTGCTTTAACTGTACTGGGTCCATTCGTCCGCTCCATAAGTTCCGGGCGGGCTGAACGGAGGAACTGGACTTTTCCCAGCGCAGGCGGTCACCGAGCCAGTTGATCATACTGCCCGTCAGGACTGCTGTGGACGCTTCAGGACCAACACTTCCACCAAGCCCAAGAACCAAGAGACCGAGGACCAGTGACTTCCACCACTGGTGATAATCCAGTTCACCATGGAGTCTGACCTTGCTCAGCACCTGTTCAATCGTCCAGGGGTAGTTCCCCCAGTGGCGGTTCAACCAGCCGACCAGGCCTCCGCCGAGCCCACACACCAGGAAGGGATACCAACGACCAAACGCATTATCACCGTGTAAGTAGGAGTGCCAGACCAGCTCAATTAGCCAGTTGACAAAATTAAGGTAGCTTGCCGTGGCAACCCCAATCACGAAGCTCCAAACGATAGCATATATTCCAAGGTTGAGTTGGCGTTTCCACTGTTTTTTCATTTGCTATTCTGCCCCCGCTTTGCCAAATTGTCCTTCTAACCGTTGCAAGTCGCGCAAGAAGCTAGCAACGAGCCGCAAGTCCTGGGAAGAATACTTCTTTAGTAGCGCGGCTTCAATGTTTGTCCTGATCGATTCGTGCATTTCGTCGTGGGCAGCAGCTACCTGTCTTCCCTGGGGAGTCAAAGAGTAGTAAATTTTCTTTTGGTCATCTGGCCGCTTATTGGCCCGTACCAAATCATACTCCAATAATTTTTGGGCCGCCCGGGTAACCCCACCGCGGGTAACCCTAATTTTCTGGGCAAGTTCAATTCCAGTCAGCGGAGCATCTTCCAGGGCCGAAAGGATGTGGAGGGCGACTAACGAGAGTCTGGTCACGGTCTCCTGAAGATTCTCGTTAGCTAGATGGTGCTGGAGCCATTGCTGTTCGTACGACCCACGTGGATTCTCGTGGGCTGCCCGGAGTTCCTGGATAGCCCGATAGATTTCATCAGTAGCAGTAGTCATAAAAATACGTTCACCAGCCTTTTTTTACTGATTATATCAAAAATGCTGTGCAAGCGTTTCGGCTTGGGTGAGCGCCTGCTTTAAAATCGCCGCTCGCTGGTCATGGTGGGCGTCAGCACCTTCAATGAAGAGCTTTGTAACGTCCTTAATACTGTAGAACTTCATCATGTTAGTTAGGTAAGTATCGCCCAGGTCCTGTAACGCACAGCTTTCCTTGCTTTGAATCCCCAAGGCCTTGCGAACCAAGAATTTGACAATCCCCCACTTACCGCTTCGGTGGTATTCACTCCCCGCCGCCTGAATATGCAGGGCTTTCTTTCCCTCCAGCAAGCCGACCGGCCCCTTTGACGTGTACTTGAAAGTTTTATGGGCTACCGCTGTCAGATCAAGGTACTGCTTCATTTCAGCCGGCAGAAAGTGATTGTACATCGGGTTGACAAAAACGTACTTGTCAGCATTGATAAACTCGTCCAGCCATTCCTCGTGGCGCTTTAGCAGCGCCTTTTCTTCCCCGGTCATTGGCTCATCAAACTTTTGCTTTCGCCAGGCTTCCATCGTCACATCGTTCAGCGGGGGAACGCCGCCCGCAGCATACAAGTCCCGGATGATGATTTGGTCGTTGGAGTGACTTTGCCGGTAGGAATCAATGAAATGCTGACTAACCGTCAGTGACAAGCTGTTTGAAGTATGCGGATGGGCTTGAATTACTAATAACGTACTCATGATTAATCTCTCCTTTATTGACTAGCAACATAAATCAATTGTAGTTTATCATCATTTTGTTGAGTGTCAACAAAATCGTAGTTGAGAATATTTGGCGGATTTACCCTTTAATTCTGGTCGAGATATGATAAAATGCTACTATCAAGACGGATTATCCGGCAATAATGTTCGGATTTTGCTGATCAGACAGGGAGAATAGAATGAATAACGATATTGAACAGGTCTTATACAGTCAAGAAGAAGTTAACCAGCGAATCGACGAACTCGCGGCAATCCTCACCGCTAAGTACCAGGGTGAATTTCCAGTCGTCGTACCGGTAATGACTGGGGCAATGATGTTTGCGACCGAGTTGATGAAGCGCCTGCCATTCAAGCTCAACATTGATTACGTTGATGTATCCAGTTATGAGGATAACTCCCAATCATCAGGACGGGTGCGCCTGCTCCGGGACCTTTCCCATGACGTGAATGGGCGGCCAGTTTTAATCATCGAAGACATCGTGGACACCGGTCACACCCTCCAATTCTTGAACAAGCTGTTTGCCAGCCGGGGCGCCAAGAGCATTGAAACCTGCTCCCTTCTGGACAAGCCGGCCCGCCGGGAAGTCGAAGTCAACGCTGATTATGTCGGCTTCGAGGTGCCAAACGAATTCATCGTTGGCTACGGCCTTGACTATGACGGCCTTTACCGCAACCTCCCCTACGTTGGAATCTTAAAACGCTCAGTTTATGAAAATTAAAAATGAAGTCTGTTGCACAGCAGTGTGTGGCAGGCTTCATTTTTATTACAAGTTTTGCTTAAAGAAACTATCAATCTTGCCAAACGGAATCTTATCCATTTGGTCATAAAGGTCCGTGTGGGTAGCGTTAGGTACCAATACTAATTCCTTGTTGTCACCCTTTAATTTTTTAAAGGTATCTTCCCCCATGTAGCGTGAGTGAGCCTTTTCACCATGAACGATCAAAACGGCATTCTTGATGTCTTCCGGGTGAACTAGGATCTGCGTATTCATCCAGGCTGGCTGACTCTGCAAAACCCAGCCTTCATTGGAGTTAACGGAACGCTTATGGTAACCGCGCTTGGTCTTGTAGTAAGCACTGTACTGCTTAACAAAGTCCGGTTGGTCATCAGGAGCCGGTTAATCGTCGCAGCCACCCGCCTTTGCCAAATCCTGCTGACTATATTCCTTGGTGCGTTGTTCCGCAATTTGCTTTTTGCTTGCATAACGTTCCTCAGCAGTTCACTGATCAAAGTAGCCCCAGGCACCAACCTGTGGCATATCATACATCGTCACTGCTGCCGTGGCCTTAATCCGGGGATTAATTGCCGCGGCGTTGAGCGAAATACCTCCCCAACCACAAATACCGATAATTCCGATTTTTTCTGGATCAACATTACTGAGGTTGCTTAAATAGTCCACTGCCGCTTGGTAGTCTTCAGTATTAATATCCAATGAAAAAACGTCGCGGACATCGCCACCACTTTCGCCAGTAAAGGATGGATCAAATGCAATCGTTAAATGCCCTTTTTCAGCCATTGTTTGCGCGTAAAGGCCACTTGATTGTTCTTTAACTGCTCCAAAGGGCCCTGCCACTGCTAATGCCGGTAATTTGCCCTCATAATTTTTAGGTGTGTACTGGTCAGCTGCCAGCGTAATTCCAAAGTGATTGGTGAAAGTGACCTTCTTGTGATCAACTTTATCGCTTTTAGGAAAAACCTTATCCCACTCTTGAGTTAAATGTAATTCTTGCATTGCTATTTCCTTTAATTATGGATTTCCATTGACTTAATAAATGCCGCTTATCTAATATTTTCTATTATATTGACCCTAACCTATAATCGGAAATACTTATATAATATCAATAACAATAGCTTTTAGTTATAGGAGGAAGTGAAATGGAATTAAGAGTACTGCGCTACTTTCTCGCCGTGGCTCAGAAACGGAACATCACTAAGGCCGCGCAGGAATTGCTTATCTCGCAGCCGACACTTTCTAAGCAACTGGCCGACCTGGAAGACGAACTCGGTGTCCAACTCTTTATTCGTGGACACCGGCAAATTACCCTAACGGATGAAGGAGAATATTTACAGACGCGAGCCAGGGAGATTACCCAGCTAGCCGAGCAAACCGCCTTAAACATTAAAGGTCAAGAAGTCATCAGCGGAACAATTTCAATTGGTGCTGGGGAAAGCATTGCCATGGAAAGGATTATGCGGGTCCTTAGTGAAATTATTAAAGACTATTCTGATGTCAAGGTTCGCTTAATCAGTGGCAACGCTGACGAAATGGAAACGGCCCTCCAACACGGAAGCATTGACTTCGCAGTGTTAATGGCAAATCGCTCGCTTGATAATTACCATCATCTTCAGATTCCCGAAAGCGACCGGTGGGGATTAGTGATGCGGAAAGATGATTCCCTCGCAAACAAAGCGGAGATCAGTCCTGAAGATCTTGCTGACCTTCCCCTTTTAATGTCAGAACAAGCGATTGAAGAACACCGTTTTCAAAGTTGGTGGGGTAACCTCGACAGAAAAATGAACATTATCGGAACCTATTCCCTGGTTTTTAACGCTCAATTAATGGTGGCCCAAGGGAGCGCCTACCTAGTTACTTTTGACCATCTGATTAATAATGCTAATAACAGTCAACTAACTTTCCGCCCCCTTGCACCTGCACTGACCGAAACTACCAATGTAATTTGGAAAAAGAATGTTACTCAATCTAAAGCCGCTCAGCTTTTCATAAAACGCCTCATGGCATCACTAGACACATACGCATAACATTATAAAAATGGTCTAACCGGATGTTAGATCTTTTTTTGTAGTTGACAGGTGAGTATTCACTCACTATAATAACCGCAAAGTCTAAGTGAGTGTTCACTCACCAAGGAGGTACAATTATGCAACACTTAATTGAGCTTGATCATTTAGCCAAGTCATTTGGTAACCGCGCTATCCTTCACGATATTAATTTAGCTGTCAACCGCGGGGAAATCGTTGGCCTGATTGGCCCATCTGGTTCCGGGAAAACCACGACTATCAAAACAATGCTGGGGATGGAAAAGGCAACTTCCGGTACCACCCTCGTTTCGGGTCAACAAATGCCTAATCGGCAGATTCTTGGGCAGATTGGTTACATGGCCCAATCGGATGCTCTATATGAAAGCCTATCGGCCCGGGAAAACCTAGAATTCTTTGGTGAAATGAAGGGCGTTACTGGTAAAAAATTAAAGCAGGAAATCGCCCATGTCAGTCAGGTGGTCGATTTAACAAGTGATCTTAACCAACGCGTCAGTGGCTATTCAGGTGGGATGAAGCGCCGCCTGTCACTAGCGATTGCCCTCCTCGGTCAGCCTGAATTATTAATTCTGGATGAGCCAACGGTCGGGATTGACCCCGCATTGCGGAGAAAGATCTGGAAAGAGCTAAAGACATTGCGCAATCAAGGTCAAAGTGTCCTAATTACTACCCATGTCATGGATGAGACCGAACTCACCGACCGGGTCGCCCTCTTATTGCATGGTGATGTCATTGCCTTTGCTTCGCCACAAGAATTGGAAAAGCAGTATGGAGTCCCGACAATTGAAGATGTCTTCTTAACGGCAGAAAAGGAGGAAGAACAAAATGAGAACCCTCGCCATCACTAAACGAATTTTGAAGGAACTGCTCCGGGATAAGCGAACCCTCGCTCTAATGTTTCTTGCGCCAATCTTGATTATGTGGTTGATGAACGTCATGTTCTCTGCTAATTCAAAGACGGATGTTGAAATTGCAACTGTCAACGTTAGCCAAACGATTCGCCACAACCTGGCTCAGGTTGATGGCGCTACAGTGACACCCACGAAAACGGTCCGCCAAGCCGAAGATAAACTTAAAAGTGACCATGTTGACGCGGTAATCGAATACCAAGAGAAAGGAAACCGTCTCAACGTAACGTACGCTAATACTGATTCCAGCAAGACTGCACTGACTAAACAAGCACTTAAAGCAGCAATCACCGGGCAAACCATCACGACCCTTTCTACCGGAATCCAGCAATTGCAGTCAGTGATTAAAGACACTAACCCTAGCTTCAACGCTCCACAGCAAAGTAATAAGGCACCATCAATCAGCAACCACTACCAATACGGAAACGCTGATACCGGCTTCTTCGCTAAGATTGTGCCAATCCTCATGGGCTTCTTCATCTTCTTCTTTGTTTTCCTTATCTCTGGAATGGCCCTGCTCAAGGAACGAACATCAGGTACGCTTGACCGCCTCCTGGCGACACCGGTTAAAAGGAGTGAAATTGTTTTCGGCTACATGCTCAGCTATGGGATCCTCTCTATCCTGCAATCGACGGTCATCGTGATGGCAACCATCTGGCTATTAAAGGTCGAAGTGGTTGGTAATATCCTCAACATTATTATCATTAGCGTCCTGCTGGCCTTTGTCGCCCTCGCCTTCGGGATTTTAATGTCAACTTTGGCTAACTCTGAATTTCAGATGATGCAATTTATCCCGCTAGTAGTGGTGCCGCAAGTCTTCTTCTCGGGAATCATTCCACTTGATTCAATGGCTTCCTGGGTCCAGTACATTGGTAAAATCCTTCCCCTAACTTACACCGGGGATGCGTTAACCCAAATCGTAATGTACGGAAAAGGATTACCGTGTCTCGGCGGTGACATTTTAGCCCTGCTGATTTTCCTCATCGTCCTCCTCTGGTTGAACATCATTGGCCTGAAACACTACCGCAAAGTATAATAAGGGAAAAGGAGGCGCTAACCTTGTCACAAGTATTAAATAATTATGCCGCCCAGCTTGACCAAGCAAAAATGCCGGCCGGCAAGAAGAAAGTCCTTCAAACCGCCCTGACCCTCTTCGCCAATAATGGCTTTCACGCCACTACAACCGCGAAAATCGCCAAACAGGCCGGGGTCAGTGAAGGAACAATTTATAAGTATTTCAAGTCGAAGGACGATTTGCTGGGGAAGCTACTGGAGCCGATCCTATTTGAAATCAAGGATAACTTCTTCGCGACGATTGACGATTCGCAGTCGTTAGAAGAGCTGGTAGCCTTCATTGTTGCCGATCGTCTGGAATTTATCGAAGTTAACTTTGCTTTCATCCGGCTGATTATCCAGGAAGTCTTAACCAACCGGCTGGCACCCCAGTACTACGGTGCTTTCTTCAATGGCGATAATGGAATGTTCGACCGGGTCCGGGAGTTGCAAAGCCATTACCCGGAGATTAATCAGCAACTCATCCCGAGCCAGTTGCTGCGGGCGTTTGTTGGCCCCCTTCTAACCTACGTCGTTCAGGAAAGAATTTTTCAAATCCCCGGCACAACAACCGACCGCCAAGTTATCGTCAAGCAAATTATCGCCAGCCTAACTTTTAAGTAAATAATCAGCAGGCAATGAGTGCATGTTTCATTGCCTGCTGATTTATTTTTAAAAATTTAGTTATTTAATCAAAGCATTTATTTCAACGTTGAGATTGATATTGCTAACCCCTACTCCCTACCTGCCCGTTTGCATTCTTTCAATCAAGCGAGTATGCTTCTTGATTGTAAATAGTAATCATTACGATTAAGAAGGAGAAATTGTATGCAAAAGAAATCTACTTGGGGCTGGAGTGCCCTAATTGCTATCTTAGTAATCGTCCTAGTGGCGGCTCTTGTTCCTTGGAAATCAATTGGCAGCCGGCAAAAGCCGATCCGTGTTGTTACCGGAATGGACTTTTATGGTGAGGTTGCCAAGCAGATAGCCGGCAGCCATGGTCAAGTCACCTCGTTTATCAATAATCCCTCTGTGGACCCTCATGACTACCAGCCAGGAACTAAGGAAGCCCGGGCAGGTGGAAATGCCAACGTGGTAGTTGAAAATGGTCTTGGCTACGACCAATGGATGAACAAACTGACACGTGCCAACGCCGGGCAAAATGCCAAAATAATCAACGTTGGTCAACTAGCCGGCAAAAAAGTCGGTGATAATGAACATATCTGGTACCAGCCAGCTACCATGGAGAAACTCGCCCACCGTTTGGCAAAGCAATATAGTAAGCTCGACCCAGAGCACGCGGCTGATTACCAGCAGAACGCTCAAAGTTACCTCGCCTCACTGCGACCACTTAAACAGGAAATCAACCAGGTCAAGCGCCAGGTGAACCCCAATAATCGACAGGTGGCCGTCAGTGAGCCCGTCTTTGACTACGCCCTCAGCAACCTTGGCTATCAGGTAATGGACCGTCACTTTGCAAAAGCAGTTGAAGATGGTAGCGACCCGTCACCCAAAGACATTGCTGAACTCCAAGCCGCCATCAAAAATCATCAAATCGCATTTTTCGTTAATAATTCGCAAGCTAGTGATTCGGTAGTTAAAAATCTGGTCAAACTTGCCCAGCAAAACAACGTTCCCGTCCTGAACGTGACGGAAACCAAACCGAAAGGAAAAACCTACACTGAATGGATGTTAAATCAGTACAAGGCCCTGGCTGCAATTCAAAAGCGGGAACAATAATGTATTAAAGCTGGAATACTGTTCTGTATGCAGAACAATATTTTAGGTTTATCAACCTGTATATTGAACACTGTATCGCCAAAATCGACTTATCAAAACTGGAAACCCATTGATAGTTAGCGGTTGGTGAATTAGAAATCAACCTTTTGCTCCACAACTATCCTTACGGAAGCGCTCAGAAACTTTATTTGAAAGACAAACGACCCAAATCAGCTATTACCGCCGATTTTGGTCGTTTGTTGCTTACTAGGGAATAAGGAAATTTGGCCGATGTTTAGTCTTCATCTTGTCCCCAGCTATATTTTCCAAAGCGTTTCTTCATATCTTCTTCGGTCAGGAGTATATCATACTCAAAAGATTGTTCAACCAGGTGCCGATCATGTTCAACATCAGCTGAACTTATAATTAGACGATCCTGATTTGTCCCTCCAGCCGCTTTATAATTCATCCACTCACCTCGCACATAAGTATGTCACTACTTTACATCCTTAGGCAGCAAGCCATCTGGATTGCTATCCAACGCACCAACAATCTCATGGGCAGTGTAAGGTTCATCAAGGTAGGCAACCTCTTCTGGTGTCAGCGTAATTTCAGTAGCCTGGGCCGCGTCGTCGAGGTATTGCTTCTTTGTTGCCCCGACAATAGGTGCAGTAACGCCCTTCGCCCACTGCCAAGCAAGGGCAATCTGCGACATCTTTACATTATGCTTTTCCGCTAGTCCTGCTACCCGTTTGATAATCGGCAGGTCTTGCTGCTCGGCGTGGTCGTACTTGGATCGGGCCGAGGTATCAACCTGGCTCCGTTTTGATGAACTGTCCCATGTTGGCCGAGCAAGGTGCCCACCAGCTAGCGGACTGTACGGCATCAGCATCACCCCGCCCTGCTTGCAAATCGGGATCAGTTCCCGTTCGTCTTCCCGGTACAGGAGATTATAGTGATTTTCCATTGCCACAAACTGGTGCCAGCCATTCTTTTCCGCAACGTGTTGCATATTTTGGAACTGGTAACCGTACATGGCGGACGCACCGATTGCCCGAACCTTTCCTTCTGCAACCAAGCTATTAAGAGCTTCCATTGTTTCTTCGATTGGGTGGTCATAGTCAAAGCGGTGAATGATGTAGAGGTCTAAGTAGTCGGTTTTCAGCCGCTTTAGGGTTCCGTCAATTTCCCGGTTGATAGCCTCTCTTGGAGAGACGGCCGTCATTGAAGTAAACCTTGCTGGCAATCGCTACTTGGTCCCGTGGAACCTGGTGTTTCTTTAGTGACTTGCCGATAAATTCTTCACTGTTCCCGGCACCGTAGACATTGGCGGTGTCAAAAAAGTTAATTCCTAGGTCAAGGGCGTGCTGAACCATCTGATCAGTCTGGTCTTCGTCCAAAATCCAGCGGTAGGTTTTCACTGCGGGGATCCCGAAACTCATCCCCCCGACCGCTAACTGAGAAATTTTAATATCTGTTCCTGGAATATGACTGTATTTCATTTGGCACCCTCCTGCCTTCTTGCTAATTTTCAGTATAAAGAAGGGCGAATCCAATGTTAAATGCTTATCATTGATGGCAATCTATCTAAGAAGTGAATATCAAAGCTGTTCATATAACGGCAACAAGTCGTTAATGGCCGTCAAGATATACTCTTCCAAATCGTCAACGGTGTCCTGACGCCGAAAAGCAAACTTTCCCAGGAGGAAACTCGTCTGCAAAGCTGTGTTATTAAAAGTCTGCCGTTTCTCCTGATTATCAAGGTACTCTGCTAGTGATAAATGGTCAGCAAACTCCATTTCATCCTTGTCCCAGAGATACCAGTGGGCAGGAGCGATTCCCGCGGCCCATGCTGGTATCTGCGGCAAAAGCTGGTTGTACTCTGCCGCCGTGCCGGTCCGCTGGTCGCTCTTGTAATGCTGAAACATCAGGTAAACCTGAAATTGTTTGCGGTCCAGCATCACCCCAATACAGGGGTTGGCATCCGCCAGGCGATCCAGCCGGTAAGCGGCCCAGTAATGATCACGTAAATTCCAGCCATTAGTCCAGCTCTCGACGTGGACTTTCGCGAACCTGCCTGCTGGTAATTCTTTTGCTACATTTTGCTGAACCTGTTTCCAAGTCTGCCAAACGGTTTTAAATTTGGCCTTTAATTGGTCAACCTCGGCAGGCGTGTGCTGCTCCTTAATCTTTTTGAAAGAAAATTCGGGCTGGTCAAAGATGCCATACATTTCTTCTGTTAAAGCGGTCATTAATGTTATTCTCCTTAAAATTGCCGATGTTCAAAAATTCTGCACCTAATCTCATACTAAATTATCTCACTATATTCAGCCAGTTTTAAAATCCCCACCATTTGCCATTAACGATTAACTTTGGTAGGCTAATAATAAATACCAATATTCCCACCTGGGAAGCCGAACAACTATTACCATCATTAGGTCATTGAAGATGGTGATAATTATTCGGCATTTTTATTTTTAGGAGGAAATTACAATGGCATGGATCTATTTATTAATTGCCGGAATTTTTGAGGTTGTTTGGGCGACAGCGATGAAACTCAGCAATGGCTTTAGCAATCTGCCTTACGCGGCCCTAACGCTGGGAGGGATGGTCATCTCTTTTGCCAGCTTAATCATGGCTACCAAACACCTGCCGCTCAGCCTCGCTTACCCTATCTGGACTGGGATTGGCGCGGTTGGTTCAATCATTGTTGGGGTGATCCTCTTTCACGACCAGCTCCCAGCAATCACCTGGATTTTCGTCATCCTATTAATCATTGCTATCATCGGGATTAAGCTAACAGCGGGCCACTAAAACAAACGGCAGGAAGCCGATCAAACAATCAAATTCCTGCCGTTTATTATTTCGCAGCCAACGGTTAATTTGCAAACCTAGCAGCTCTCCTACCATTTAGTCGCTGCGGGTTATCATGTTCAAGAATATTCTGCTGGATTAGGTCCAACACTTCTTGATTTTGGGGCAAGGCTGAATGTTGAGCCAGTTTCCCGGTCACCGTTACCTGAGTGTAATGCTTGACCTTCCCCTGGTAAATATACTTGCCGGCCATCACACTACTGAGCGGGACCAGGCCGTCCTCGACGTAGTTTTCCGAACCGGCTACCGAGTACATTGTCAGGTTGCTGGGCAGGTTATTCCGGTACTTAATGAAGTCGGTCAGCATTTGCGTCCGCCGGTTGGCCGGTTCCGCAAAGTTATACGGTGTCCCAATCGTCATCAGGCGTTTAATTTTAATCTGTCTTTCATTGAAGTAATGTTCCAAGAAGTAGGTATAAATCAGTCCCCCATTGGAGTGACCAATCCCCTTAAAATTGTTAAAGTTATAACGGACCTTTAGTTGGTTAAACGCGGCCTTGAACATTTTCGCCTGTTTCTTGATGTTGTTATAGCCATCATGATTATTTTCAAAGCCAACGACGATGAATGGTTCGTTATCGTTTTGGCGAATTTGCCCGGTATAAGTGATCTTGCCGTTATTATAGACCTTCACCTTTAGCAAACTATGGTTCCGCTGGTCCATCCGGTTAATTTTGGCAACCAGTGTATCAAAGCGGTTTACGGTTGCGCTACTTCCAGGAATCATAATCACCGGTGACATCCGTGACTGCTGCCGCCGTTGAAGGACGTCAATGCTTTGCCGTGACCAGCAATAGGAAAAGAAGGTCAGGACGGTAAAGATTCCCACAAAAGCAGCAATAATCCACCTGCGTCGTTTAGTCATTTTCATTTTGAGACGCTTCCTTTCCGCCGTCTTTAAGTTGAGGCTCAAACGCCCACTTAATGAAGGGAAGATAAACGGCAATATCGAGAATCAGTAAGGCAATCGAAAGCACCAGGGCTCGCCAATCGCCACCCGTCCCAATAAACGGAACCAGGATTCCTGGGGTCCCATTAGGAACCGGGTAAACAATTGGCGGAATGATGTGCAGGAAAGTGAAGCCACTGGCAATCACCATATTAAGAACCGGCAAGAAAACGAACGGCAGGACAAAGAAAGGATTGAGAAATACCTGCGCCCCGAACATGATTGGCAGACCCGTATTGAAGATTGCTGGTAGGGCACTCCACACGGCCACCGTTTGCTGGTTCTTGTGTCGACCAATCCATAGAATCCCAATTACCAGTGCTAACGTAACCCCCACACCGCCAAAGTTGGCAAAGCCATTGTAGAGCGAGGACGGGGTAAAGGGGTACGGAACATTGACGAGGGTCTTATGGGTCAGTGCATAGACCAAATTACTCGTCACCTCATTGTTATAGGCCCCTGATGATAGGCGAACTGGTTCTGCGAATCCTAGCCAAACCGACATGGTATTGTTGAGTGAAAGAAAGCCATTTAATAAATAATTGCTGTTTTTGCTGATCGATGACGTTAAAATTTGGTTGGCAGTGACGTCGATGTTAAAAGTCCGTAATAAGGCGTATCCCAAGTGGAGCACGAACGCCCCGCTAAGGATTCCTGCGACCAAGGGAAGGTTTGCCAGGCTCTTGCTCATTAATTGCTGATCCTTTAACCGAACATCAGCAATGCTGAATTCTTTGCCCCACTTAGCAAAAATCAGGCCAATCGCGTAGCCAATCAAAACGGCAACTATAAGCCAACCGGCATTGTAATAACGCATTTCGATTGTCTGCGCCCCCCGCTGGCTATGGAAGAAAATTAAAATATACGCGGCCGCGGCCGTTAACCCAGCAATGATATTGGGGTGCTTGTAGTGATAGGTTGTTAGTGTCGCACTCGTGAAGGCCGCATATGGCGACACCAAACCAATCGTCGCCAAAGTGATGTCATTAAATAGTTGCTGCAAAAATTGCATTTGGGGCAACCACTGGCGAACCCGAAAAATATTTGCTAAAAAACCATTAGTGGCTAATAAGTTATCGCTAATCATCCAGGTAAAGGACCCAATCAGGGCCACCGGAAACAGGATAATCATTGTTTGCTGCATGATTTTGACAAATGGCCGCTCGTTAAACCATGTCGCCCAGTTGACAAACCGTCGCTTCTTTCCCATGAGGCACCTCCAACTTTGTTTCCTTCCTATTATAAAGCTAGATAATGAAAAAGAGGACGGAATTTTTCCTCCTCTTCATTATTAATCTTAATTACGCCCCATTGGTTTATTCGCTAACAATCAATAATGACTTGATTGCTTCACATTTGTCCATTGCCTGGTAAGCGTCTTGGATTTTATCCAATGAGAAGCTCTTCGTAAAGACCTTACCAGGATTAATTTTACCATCGAGGACTGCCTGTAACAGGACTTCCTTGTCCGGCTTAGTAACAGAGGCAATTCCGCCGCGGAGACCAACATTCTTCCAGAAAAGTTGGTTGGACTTGGGTTCAGTTTGCGGAACACCAACCCGGCCGATGACGGCACCAGGACGGGCAATCTGGCCAGCTTGATCAATCGCGCTAGTGGCATCGACACATTCCAACACGGCATCAGCACCGGCATTCTCCTTGGTTAATGCTAAGACACCCTGCACTGCTTGATCGCCTTTTGTTGCTACAATTTCAGTTGCACCAAATTCTTTACCTAATGCTGCTCGATCCTCATGGTGGCTAAGCAAGATGATCTTTTCAGCACCCAAAAGCTTGGCACCAATCACCCCACACAGACCAACAGCACCGTCACCAATTACCGCAACCGTGTCACCTTCCTTTATCTCAGCACTCTTAGCGGCATGGAAGCCAGTAGCCATAACATCAGAAAGGGTCTGTAAGGATGCTAATTGGTCAGCAGTATAATCTGCTGGAGTACCCGGAATTTTGACTAAGCCAGAGTTGGCTGGTTCGTACTTCTTAAATTCTGCTTGGTAACCACCATTGGTACCTGGCTTCTGGTTTAGACAGTTACCTTCAAAGCCATTCACACAAGCAACACAGTGACCACAACCATGAGTAAACGGTACGATTACAAAATCACCCGGCTTGATCTGGTCAACATCATCGCTAACACTTTCGACCACCTCGATGGCTTCATGGCCGACTAAGGAATTTGCTTGCCGCTTAGCAATTCCCCGGTACCACCACAAGTCAGAGCCACAGACACTCGCCCGAACCACTCGAATGATCGCTTGATTATCACCATCAATTGTTGGCTTAGGAACATCGTGAATTTCAACTTTTCCTGGTTCCATAAATACGGCTGCTTTCATTTATATCCGCTCCTTTAATATTTTTTATAGTATCAACTTAACAGTTCTTACTATAAACTTTGAAGTCGACTATAAGGTAAGTAACAATTGATCTAGTATGTATGCCACATGATGACTTCGGTTGATGGCCGAATTGACTGTGGAATGACTGCACAACTTCAAGGAAATAATACTTATTATTCGGCACTTGATGAAATTGACACCCCAACACGGATTAGTGGACGGGTAACCGCGCAAACTGAACTTTCGAACGGTCAATTGCTTTCTAGTAGTGCTAGTCCGATCAATAAGGAAACATTTTATCAAAATACGGTTGCAGACGCCTATGAAATCGTGATGGATACCAAAGGACGAACCAGTTGGGGTGATGATTGTGGCAGTTCCAAGCCGCACCTCATTATTACTAGCGAACAAGCATCAACAGATTATTTAACTGATCTTGATAATAAGGGAATCTCTTGGATTGCAACCGGAAAAGAACAAATTGACCTCGCACGAGCCATGGAGATCTTGCAAAACAAATTTGGTGTTGAACGCCTAGCGATTGTTGGCGGTGGCAAAATCAATGGTGGTTTCCTTGAGGCTGGGCTGATTGATGAAATCAGTATTGTCATTGGGCCAGGTGCCGATGGACGGGTTAATCAACCGAGTTTATTTGACGGTCGCGCGGAAAATCAGCAACCAATTGATTTGAAACTAAAAGCTGTTCGATCATTTGATGACGGCGCGGTTTAGTTGAGTTATTTAACTAAGTAACTTTAATACCGGAACATTAAAAGTGCGTAAGCGAGCTATGTATATAGTTCGTTTACGCACTCTTTTTCTAAGAAATTCACTTAGAAAATAACGTTAATTAATTTCCACTTCTTTTTAATTTCTGATAGCGAGCAAAGGTAATTATCATCAAAATAGTCATTATCAGTGTTGCCATAAATGCATAGCGAGCACCAAGAACAATATTACCTGGAGCGGCAGTAATGACTACCATTAATGTTACCGAAGCAGAACCACAAGCCTGGCGGACTGTATTATTTAATGATGTTCCGTGACTATTTTCTTCTAAACTAAGTTTGTTTCACCTCATTATTTTTGATATCCTTTCAACGGTTTATATACTAATCCTTATAGTCGACTTTAAGGCAAGCACTTTTTTACAAAAAAATCCTGGACAGGTGTTTAATCTCTCCATCCATCCAGGATTTTTGCGCTGCTAAGCAATTAGTAGTCGAATAATTCAGTTGATAAGTAGCGGTCTCCACCATCAGGCGCAACGGTGACAACCTTCTTGCCCTTGCCCAGCTTCTTCGCTAGTTCAATGGCGCCTTTAATATTGGCACCCGCGGAAATCCCCACGAGAATTCCTTCCTGGTGCCCGACCTCACGGGCCATGGCAATCGCATCGTCACTCTTGACTTCCAGAATCCCGTCATAAATATCAGTATCTAACACATCCGGGATAAAGCCAGCACTGATTCCCTGAATCTTGTGCTTGCCGCCCTTACCATCTTTTAGCAACGGTGACTCAGCGGGCTCCAGGGCATAAACCTGAACCGCCTTGTCAGCATTCTTTAGCGCCCGGCCAACACCGGTCAAGGTTCCACCGGTACCAACTCCAGCTACAAAGACATCCGGGGCCTCACCGTCAAACGCTGCTAAAATTTCCTGACCGGTCGTCTTTTCGTGGATTGCCGGGTTGGCGGGGTTTGCAAACTGCATTGGCATGAAGTAACCCTTTTCTCTTACTAGTTCTTCGGCCTTCGCAATCGACCCCTTCATTCCATCAGCGCCGGGTGTCAGAATCAGTTCAGCACCGTAGCCTTGCATGAGCTTCCGCCGCTCAACGCTCATCGTTTCCGGCATGGTAATTACCAGGTGGTAGCCCTTTGCCGCAGCAACCATTGCCAGACCAACACCAGTATTCCCCGACGTCGGTTCAACAATGGTTCCCCCAGCCTGCAGCTTTCCTGCCTTTTCCGCATCCTCAATCATTGCCAAGGCGATCCGGTCCTTAATTGAACCCGCGGGATTAAGAAATTCAAGTTTAACGTATACGTCAGCAGCATCTTCAGGCACCACCCGGTTCAGCTTTACAAGCGGGGTGTTTCCTACCAAGTCAACGATTGAATTAACGATTTTAGTCATAGTTATTACTCCTTTACTAATTGATTAACGGTCATCTGTTCAGCAACCGACCGCAGCCAGTTGTCAAAGAAAGTGCGCTGGGTTCGTTCCCAGCTGAACTCCGGCCCCTTCATGTGAAGCGGATCCCGGAAGTAGTTTTGCGGCTTTAAGTATTGAATGTCAGGATGGGCATTGCGTTCACGCCGGTATTCCTTTAGCAGGGCATCCCGACCGTATTCCAAATGTGAAAACAGGAAATACTGATTTTGTCCACGCGCCTGGAATGAAAATAAACGCTGCTCCTTAGTAACTGCATTGATGACTAGCCGTGGGTCCGCGGCTACCCGTGCAGCATTTAATTCCGCGTAGCGAGCATGGGGAGCCCAAAAACCGTCGGGCAGTCCTGCCAGCAACGGGTCAGGGTCGCGCCGAAAGTTGGGAAAGACACCAAAGAGTTTCTCCGGTAAAAGCCGCTTTGGAATACCATAAAGGTAGTCAGCCGCCGCCATTGCTCCCCAACAGATATATAGTTGGGGAATCTCTTGCTCTACCAACCGGTCAATCAGTCGGTGAACTTCTTCTAGGTAAGTAATTTCTGCAAATGGTAGCTGCTCAACCGGGGCACCAGAGATAATAAAGGCATCGTACTCCGTAACTTTCCGCAAATCCAAGGGTTGTGAAATTTGCTGAACCAGGTCCGGAACCGGACGACCAGTGTAATGGCTCCAGGGGTAGAAGAAATCGACTTCAACTTCGTACGGGCCATTTTGCAAAACTTTGCTAAAGCGCTCTTGGGTATCGACCTTATCATGCATTAGGTTAAGGATACCGATCCGCAATGAAGGCTGCTTCATTAAACCACCTCACTTATAATGAATACTGTTGCAAGCTAGAGGTTTCCCAATAGGAGGCTTAACAACAGCAGCTAACCGTAGGCTGATTATGAACAACCGTAAACTTCACTGTAAGCATCTCCTTACAAATATTTTTATGCTTATAAATAGTAAGTATAGTTTATACTCTACCACTGGCAACTGTCAACAAATTAGTTTCGCCATAAAGCAGTTCACATTAACCCTCGGCTGTAAAGAAAAGACTAAGCAATTGACCTGCCCAGTGCATATGCCTCCTGAACATGCCGGGAAAGTTTTGCTTCATTCCACGAATCGGCTGCCAAGACACTCCCCGCTAGCTGCCAGCGCATATAATCCAACAACTGTTTAAAATACAAATTCAGGGAAGCAAAGGCCTCCTCCTGCCCGTAGCCGGAAACCAGGGTGATTGCCTGCTTATTACCGTGCAGTTCGTGATTATAACTGTAAAAACGGTCGATTACGGCCTTTAAAGCGGAATTAATTCCGTAGTAATAAAGGGAACTGACCAGCACTACCAGGTCAGCCTCTAATAGCTTGGGCATGACTTCCCGTTTGATGATGTCGTTTGGTTCGACCTCAACTTCCTGCCCCGGATGATTATCTTCTAATTGAATTAGCGAAAATTCATTGACCCGCCGGCCAGCATCAAAGCGGTAAACCTCATTTCCTGCTTCAGTAGCACCCTTAACGAAAGCATTCGCTAATTGTTCCGAGCTTCCCGGGTGGTGTGGGCTTCCGGTTAACACAACAATTTTCTTCATAATAACGTCACTCCTTTGGACTAAATTACAATCAGTACTGTTTGAAAAAATAAAAAATTTAACTAAGACTGGAAATGGACGCAGCCTCTTAAATATTATACTTAAAGGTAAAAACGTAACAGTGCAACCGCTGATCAGCCAGCGCTTGACCCCCCCATAGGTTAACGGAGCTGGAACGACAAACTAGTCAAGCTAGTTCTGTCCCACTTCCAAGCTCCCTACCGTTTCTTCCGCGGCGTGCCTCCTGTTAAGATCAGCAGCAGGCCTGCCATCACGCTCAAACCGACCATTTGACTTACTAGCATCATCCAACCTCCTCAACATTTACATATCGCTATTTAACGATTTATACTCGCAAAAGAAAAGAAGAACCACTACAATTCTTCCTTGATCAACTCACCCAGCTTTTGGATTGCCGCCTCATTCCGACGGTAGAATGTCCACTTGCCATGCCGCACCGCTATCAGCAGGTCCGCCTCCACTAGCATGTTGAGGTATGACGAAACCGTCGACTGTGCCAACCCCGATTGGTTGACCAGGTCGCTAACACAGACACCCCCGTAATCCTTGATTTCCTCGCTAATGGGTATGCAGGTGGGCACGTGAATCTCATTTTCTGGGTCCTTGAGCCACTGTAAGATTTCTAGGCGCGTCTTATTAGCGAGCGCCTTAAAGAGTTTTTCATTTAACTTCATGTTTACATTATATCGTCGTTTTTCGATATGTCAATGAAACACTGACAAAAAATTAGTAGTTGGTGCAAACTACTAATCTTGCTTGATTAGGAAGCGGACCAGCATCCCCGCATTAATGACCGTTACGAGTGCCGCAACTAACGTTAACAGAGCAAACTCATGGCTGGTTAATGATACTAAGTAGCCGGCCAGGGTGACGGCAATAAAGCCCCCCTTTACCACCGGGCTTACCCGTAAATGACGCTGGTTATAATAATTCGCAATGTCTAAACCGATATAGAAGAGCAGAATGACTACATACAAGAAGGTCACTGCAAAGACATGGTTGGCTTCTGGTTCGTGGATAAAGCGTAGCGCAACGGTCACCATGCTCAGGCCAAACAGAATGAAATAGTGCAGGTAAATTAGCAGGTTTCCCGTCTCCTTGCGCCGGTGCTCATCGATCAGGTGGTCGAATTCAACGATATAAGTAAAGAAGAGCCCTACCACAACGAGAAAGATAAGAATTGACGGCCAGGAGAGCGTTTCTCGGGTAAAGTAATCCGCAATTCCGACAATGGTTTCCCAAACATCACGATAATCAGGGCCGTCAGCCGTTCCAGAATGTGGGAAAAGATAATCGGGTGGTGGCGGGTATACTTACCAGTAAACGCCGGCGCAATCCAGCTAACCACGATTCCAGCCAGGGCAATCGCAATCCCCCAGGTGTTATAGAAGAAGCCACCAATCAGCAGGGTGACCGTCCGGAAGCCGAGGATTCCAGTAAACGCCACCGTAATCTTCTTATCTACCTCTTTTTCGGCCTGGAAGTAGGTAATCAAGTATTGCAGGCACAGCGTTAACGACAACAAGCCTGCCGCAATGAAAAAGGTCGCCAGCTTCCGGTCAAAGGTCACCGTAAAGGCATTCGACATGTACAGCACAATTGCCATGTCGACAAACGAAAAGATAATGTTAGTCCACGATGATTTGCCATAGCGGTTGGTAAAAACCATCTGCACCATCCAGGAATTGATAAAGACAATTACGATTCCCAGCGTCGTTAGACTAACGACGCCGTGGTGCAGGTGGCGAATCAGGCCCGTGGCCTGCGAAACCATATAGACAAAGACCAGGTCGTAGAACAATTCAATCAGTGAAACCCGTTTGCTCAAAGTATCTGCCATCAAGAATCCTCCCCTATTAGCCTAATAAGAACTTTTTAGTCATCTGAAAGTAGTTCTTATATAACGCGGTGAATTTCCCGTGGTTGACGTTCTCCAGCCACGGTTTCTGCCTTCCGCAATAATGAAGGAGGACGGTATTTTTCATGACCCAATCCAGGGTATCAACCCCCATGGAAATCGTTTCGTAAATTCGCAGGTTGCGAACATCAAAGTTATACAGTTCGTCCGGCACGGACTTAATATGGTGGCCATACAGAGCATTGAGCACGTCCTGGTCCGGCAGCAGGAGGACGTGGCTACGGATGTAGTTAAAAATGTCATCCGGCCGGACATGACTACGGATCTCGTCAAGGTTCATCAGCAGCACGCCCGAATTGTAGTAACCATCCGCATCGAAGTTTTGCAGGCGGATTTTGTTAATAACCTCGGTTGCGTTGGTCAAATTGGTATGGATTGCCGAAGCATAAAGATAGCCAGTCAGGTCGGTGTTATACAGCGGCTGCAAGTCATTGATACAGAGAATGTCGGCATCTAGGTAGAGGATGCGGTGCAGGTCCTTCGGTAGGTACAGGTGTGCTAAGAGCCGGTAATAAATGGTTAGCGGATAGCGATCGGTCACCGGGGCATTTTGAAAGGCGGTGTCCGGAATCGGCACCTCGTGGTAGTGCATCCCCAGGCGCTGACACCCGGCCGCTAATTGGGCCGAATAGTGGAACTGTCCATTAGCAATGACATAGACGTTCACTTTCTCACCAGCAAAGCTCGAATTGAGCTTAATGGAGTACAGGGTCGTTAGCAGTTGCTGGTAAAAACGGTCGTCAATTGAAAATAATAAGTTCATGAGTAGCAGAGTCTCCCGTTGCTAATAATTAATTCGATTATCCCGCAAGTGGGGATTCCTTATCCAGTTTTGAAACCGGGAATGCGCACAAATTTTCTTTCCGTATATATAATTTGACTAAATAAAAAAGAGGCCGGAGCCCCTTTAAATTTTTACTTTTCGAGTTGATCGTAATATTCATCATCAACTTTTTCCAGCCATTCACTAGTTCCCTTGGTAATCGCAATGTGGGAGAACCAAGAGTCCTTAGTAGCGCCATGCCAGTGTTTAACGCCTTCGTGAATGGCAACCACGTCACCAGGCTTGAGCAGTTGAGCAGGCTTACCTTCTTCTTGGTACCAACCTTCACCGGCAGTTACCAAAAGGATTTGGAAACCATCGTGATGGATATGCCAGTCGTTCCGGCAGCCGGGTTCAAAGTTAACGTTAGAAACATTCACGTCAATGTTGTCGTCAGGTGCCACCAACCCATTTAAATAACTGTCACCGATAAAGTACTTAGCAAAGGCAACGTTCTTTTCACCAAAGCCAAACAGGTCCTTCTTTACTGTTTCTTCATTTTTTGCCATTATAATCACTCCTTGAATTTCATTACCGTTAGTCTAAACCGGAGTCATGGCAATGTGAAATACTTATTTCAATTACCTTTACATGCAAAAAGTGAATTATAGTTTCCGCAGCCAGGACATCAGGCTTGCCTGGTCATACCGCGGCCGGCCGTGGGTCAAGATGTGATAGCCGGGAAGGACCCGCAACTTTCCGGCATGGGCAGTGAAGTCCTGCTGATAATTCCCCGTCGCGGACCAACCCGTGCTAAACGGGGCGACCTTACCTTCGAAGCCCTGCAACCGTTCCAGTAGCGCCATAATTGGCGACGAGAGCTGCCCATCCCATACCGGACCGCCCACTAGAATCACATCGTAGTAATTAAAATCCGGCCACTGGTTTACAAGTTTAGGCAGCTGTCCCCGTTGTCGCTGCCGTTTGTACACCCGGTCAGTGTCTTCCATATCCGCGGGAAAATCAAGTGCGGTTTGGACACGAAGAATATCGGCTCCGGTCAATTGACGAATCTGACCTGCCAGCCGGGCAGTGCTGCCAAATTGAGAATAATAAAGAATCAACGCTTCTTGCGCCATGTCGGACACCCCTTAATGCTATAATAATCATATTAACTTTACTTGGAGGAAGACAGATGGATACGCGGGTCTTAAAATACTTTTTAACCGTCGCTCATACCAATAATATCACGAAAGCGGCGGAGCAATTGCACATTACCCAACCAACCTTGTCCCGGCAAATTATGGACCTGGAGCATGAACTGGATGTGCCGCTCTTTGACCGTAGCCAGCGGCGCCTTCAACTCACCAAGGCCGGGGTGCTGTTTCAGCAACGCGCTACCACCATGCTCCAGTTATTAGATCAGACCAAAGACGACCTCCACCAGCACGAAAAGGAGCTGGTGGGGACGGTTAACCTGGGCTGCGCGGTTTCCGCCGCTTCAATCGCTTTGATGAAACTCGTTGACCGGTTTCAAGCAACTCACCCGGCAGTCCGCTTTAACATCTTTGACGGGGACGGCGACATTTTACGCCGGCAAATTGATGAAGGAACTGCCGACCTGGCTTGCCTGCTAGAACCAGTTGAAGCAGCCAAGTACAACTACCTGGTAATGCCCCAAAAAGAACATTGGGGTGTGATCATGCGCGCCGATGATCCGCTTGCTAAGCGGGGACACATCACTAAGGAAGACCTCTATAAACTTCCCCTAATCCTCCCCCGCCGGAACATCATCCGTGATGAAGTCAGCGATGTCCTTCAACTGGATCAGACCAAGCTAAATATCATGGCTAGCAACAACTTGCCTAATAATGCCCTTGAACTTATCCGGACCGGTCACTACTATGCAGTTGCCATCAAGGGGGTAACTGACATCTTAAAAGATCCTGACGTTCGGTTCATCCCCTTCTCTCCCGCCAAGGAAACCGGCCACGTAATGGTCTGGCGGAAAAACAATGTTCTCGCCCCCGCTGCCGAAAAGTTCCTCCAGTACGTAGTGGAGGAAAGCAATAAAAAAGCCCCCACTGAGGAGGACTAATCAAATCTTTACTTATCTTCTTCTGAATGGGTCAGCTGTGCGTAAACGTACAACACTTCATCTGGCCGGTAGTAGCCGTACACCTCGCCGACCTTCTTAAAGTCGTGCTTGGTAATCAGGTGCTGCATAATTTTGTTGTCGATATGAGTATCAATCCGAATCGTCTCGATGTCCGTCCGGTGTTCCTTAATATAATCAAGGACCGCAACGAACAGCTTTGATGCGTATCCGTGGCCGGCGTGGCTGGAGTGAATAGCGACCCGGTGAAGAACAACGTACTTATCGGTATCGATCAGCCAGTTTCCCTTCATGGTATCGTATGAATGATCTGGACCATCAACGATTGCGATAGTACCAACAGTCATGCCATCCGCGGATTCAGCGAGATACGCCCAACCATTCTTAATGTCATTTTTAACAACATCTGGATTAGGGTAATCACCCTGCCATTGGTCAATCCCTTGTTCTGCCAGTTGGTTGCTGCCATCACGTAGGATCGTCATAATTTGGTCGTAATCTTCCATCGTGGCCTTTTTAAGTTTCATCGTTATCCTTCCCCTCTGATTTTGATTGTTAATCGTTTTTCACAGAATCAACGTAAAAAACTTTACCACACTCTTTTATTTTTGCCAACTAAAAATAAAGAGCCGGTTTGCTTAGAAATTTTTTAGCTATCAATGCTATGATAGCACTAAATGATTAAAGAAGGTTTTAATTTGTCTAAGATCAAAAATTTATTTCTCTGTTTCCTCGCCGGTAGCATTGCACTTATTCTGACCGGACAGCCGGTCAAGGCCAGCCAACAGTACGTTCACTCCTCTACCCCAACGCTCTTTTTCCACGGCTATAACAGCGGGGCCCATGCTGAGCAGTACATGATCAACGGCATTAAAAAAGCCGGTGTCAGCAAGACGGTCATTACCGCCGTAGTCGCGGCCAACGGCAAGGTCACACTCCAGGGTCGAATCCCCGACGGCGCTGTTAACCCGCTGGTAATGGTCAACTTTGTTAATAGCCGCAATACCGATTACCCCCTGCAGGGACAGTGGGTTAAAAACGTCATCGTCAAGCTGCGGGAGCAGTACCATTTTAAAAAGATCAATATTGAGGCCCATTCGATGGGCAACATGGCCGTAATGTACTACCTGCTGGCTAACGCGCAGAATAAAAAGCTCCCTCAGTTGCAAAAACAGGTTGCGATGGCCGGAACCTTTGATGGTGCGATTGGCTGGAATGAGCCGGAAAACCTGACCGTCGACAAGAAAACTGGCAAGCCCTCGGCCGAAAATGACGCCTTCAAAAAACTCTTACCGCTCCGCCAGACCTACCCCCGCCAAGTCAAGGTTCTCAACATTTACGGTGATATTGGCGGTGGCAACGATAGCCAGGTCAGCAACCGCTCTTGTCAGACCCTCCGCTACCTGATTAACGGCCGAGCCAAATCGTACCGGGAGATTAAGGTTACCGGGAAGAATGCCTCCCACGAGCTGCTGCACCACAACCCAGCAGTTAACAAACTGCTCATCCAGTTTTTCTGGGCAAAATAAGGAGTCACTGGAATGGAACTGACTTTAGAACAACTCTACCAAAAAATGCGGCAGGAAATGGGACCGTCAGGCTGGTGGCCCGCTGACTCTAAAGCCGAAATAATTATTGGCGCCATCATGATTCAAAATACCAACTGGCAAAATGCTGCCCGGGCCGTCGCAAATTTTCGCCAGGCGAGTGAATTTCTCCCGGCAAGAATCCAGCAACTGCCGCTTGAGCAAATTCAGGACTTAACGCGCCCTGCCGGTTTTTACCGCAATAAGTCCCGGGCAGTGCAAGCGGTCTTTGCTTGGCTCAGCCAGTACGGTTTCGATTACCAGCGGGTCGTGGCCGAGAACGGTGACCAGCTGCGTGATCAGCTCTTGGCATTGCATGGAATCGGTGAGGAAACTGCCGACGTCCTGCTGACCTTTGTCTTTGGTATCCCGACCTTTGTCAGCGATAAGTACGCACGAACCCTTTTTACCCACCTGGGAATCACGGGTCTGACCGACTACCATTCGCTCGCCAAGCGTTGTCGGCTAAGCGCCTACTTCGACCTGGCCCGGGCCCAAGACTTCCACGGCTTGATTGACGAATTCGGCAAGCAGTACCTCCGCAGTCCCGGTCGTTTCCAAGACAGCTTTCTCGCTGGTGACCGGTTGGTATTAGAGTAGCCATGACTGCTTGCACCACCAGCAAAAATTAGGTACCCTTAGAATATTAGTTAAAAAGGAGCAAGAGACGGGAATGAATCACGAACAACAGATTGCTGCTGTAAAGCGCTATACGGTCGAGAAGCTGGGTGAAGATAGCACGGGCCACGGGATGGACCATATCAATCGGGTCGTTAAGATGGCCAAAAAGATTGCGATTGGGGAAGGTGTGGATCCCTTTGTGCCAGTTGCTGCGGCCTACCTTCACGACACGATCGACGAGAAGCTGATTGCCAACGTTGACGAGGCAAAGGAGGAACTCTGGACCTACCTCGAACAACACGACTTTGATGATGCCGACATCATCACTATCATGGACGTGATTGCCAACATTTCTTTTGCCCACACCCTTGATGACCAGCCGATTCACCTGACCAAGATTGGGGAAATCGTCCGTGACGCTGACTGGTTAGACGCGATTGGGGCCATTGGGATCATCCGGGCCATCTACTACGGCGGTGCCCACCACGAAAAGATCTATGATCCACTGGTTAAGCCGCGGGAGAATATGACCCACGAAGAATACCGCAATTTAGAAGACGAAACGATTATCAACCATTTCCATGAAAAAATTCTGAAACTTGCTGACATGATGCAGACAGCAACTGCCAAGCAAATTGCCCGTCACCGCCAGCAGGTTCTGGAAAACTTCCTGGATGAATTTTACAGTGAATGGGACAACGAGTGCTAGCAAAAAGGAGCATGACAGAAGTAACTTGAACACCTCTGTCATGCTCCTTTTTTGTTAAAAGTGCAAATTAAGCAGGGTCACGATACAATAGGTCATTCCACTCGCGATGACCGGCCCCGCGGCCACACCCTTGAAAACTACCACACCAATAATCGTTCCGAGGACCAGAGCAACGGTCACCTGGGGAACGGCGGCCAGCTGATTGACCCCGTACTTAGATAAAATGGCTACGGCAATTCCGGCCGCAATCGCAATCCAGCCTGCCGGCGTCCGAAAGGCCTTCCACAGGTCATTAAAGGTAATTTGTCCCGTCGCAATCGGGATTAAGATGGCAACGGAAATCACTGTTACTCCCCAATTAATCCCTTTGTTCTGGATGATTGGTAGCCACTTGGTCGTCATCGGCAGGAGTTTAAGCACCATCACAACAATACTGGCGATAATCAATGAGGTATTTTTGCCAAAAACCGCAATTGCCAGTACCAGTGCTAAAAACAACCAACTTTCCATTGTTACGTCCTCACTTCTGCTTATGTTTATCTTTGTTACTAAGGTCAATTTCCACCGAGCCCTGTGGCGAATTTTCGGAATCGCCTTCCTGTTCTTCCGGCGGCAGGACCTGTCGGCCAAGCCAGCGCCAGAACATTGCCAGGGGGCCCACCAAAACGGCATACATGAGCGCCGTTAGTACACCGGGAAGCAGGGCCAGGCGGATAAAGATCAACCAGCCTGCACCCGTCAGTGCCCCGATCAGAGCCACTTGAACCAGATTAAGGATAAATTCACTGATACCAGCGACAATCCCTAACCAAATCAACTGTTGCTGGGTTACCCGTTGACCAAGTGGAATGCACCAGCCAATCAGCCAACCGACAAGAAGGACCAACACAAGGAAATTAAGGACGAGGGGCCAATCCGCGCTCGCCAGTAAAAGCAGTCCCAAGCCACCAACCAGTGCGGTGGCAACGCCGCTGACGGTTCCCAGGCCAATTGTCATCGACACTGCTACCAGGCCAGCAAGTGGCGCAACCAGGACGGCGGTCGGCGCACTAATCCGCCAACTGTTGACCCCCAGCAATAACATTAATACAACCGCGAGAATGATAATTCCCGCGGTTTTTAGCTGTTTCTTCGTCTTCATTAGAGCGGCTTCTTTGACGTGTCTTGCAGCCATGCTAACGCCAAAGCCCCTTGTCCCAGGTGGGTCCCGATCACCGGACCAAAGTAGCCTAGGCTAAAGTCAATTTCAGGGTGGTCCGCCTGGAGCTTATCCAGCCACTTTTGCCCCGCCTCTTCCGCGTTGGCATGGATAACCATTCCACGAACCGGGTAGTCGACGTCAGCAATCTTGTCATTAAAAATTTCCTCACAACGGAGCTTAGCCTTCTTCATCGACCGCACCTTTTCAAAGGCTTCGATTGAGTGGTTAGGGTTGTCGAATGACAGGAGCGGCTTAATTTTTAGAATCGAGCCAACAAAGGCCGAAGCATTCGATAACCGACCACCGCGCACCAGGTTTTGCAAGTCATCAACCACGAAGAGGTCACCAACCGTATCACTCAACGCTCGGAGCCGGCTGGTAATTTCGTCAGGATTATCGTATTCTTTAACCAGCTTTGCCGCCTCTAAGACGATGTAGTGCATTGGCTCCGAGGTGATATGACAGTCAAATGGGATTACCTTAATCGTATCGGCCATTTCTTCCGCAATCTGAGCAACGTTGTTCAAGAAACCAGAAATCGAGCCTGTCAAAAAAATGCTGATGGCGGCATCGTAGCCGTCTGCGGCTAGTTGCTGGTACAATTCCATCATTTCACCAATTGATGGTTGGGACGTGCTGGGGAATGAACTAGATGATTTCAGCATTTGGTAGAAGTCATCGGTTGAAATGTCGACCCCTTCACGGAAATTTTGCCCATCGATTGAGAATGGAATGGGCACTACGTGAATATTATTCTTCGCCGCCTCTTCAGGAGTGATGTTGGCGGTGCTGTCAGTCACAACAGCAATTTTCATCTTCTCTTCCTCCAAGTCGTTATAAACTTTGAATAATTGCAAAAATTAAATATCAATAATATAAGAAGCATACCACATGAACGCCGATAAACCAAACAATTCTTCTAGCTGATAAACCTTCTAGCTTGTGTCTTTTTTGCGAAAAACGTTATAATAATAACCGCATTTAACTTGTTCGAATAAAACAAAAAAGGAGTAATCACCATGTCCTTTGACGGCTTTTTCACTCATGCCATCGTGCATGAATTAAATTCTACCTTGAAGACGGGCCGCGTCGCCCGGATCAGTCAACCCTACCCAGCCGAACTGATCATCACAATTCGCGCCCAGCGTCATAACTACGCCCTTTTGCTTTCGGCCAACCCAACCTATCCCCGGGTCCAGATTACCGAAGTGCCCTTCACCAATCCCGCTGTCCCAACCAACTTTACCATGACCATGCGGAAGTACCTTGACGGGGCAATCCTAGAAGAAATTGACCAGGTGGGCAACGACCGAATCATCCGGTTGACTTTTAACACCCGGGATGAACTCGGCGACAGCCAGCGCCTGGTTCTGGTTAGTGAAATTATGGCCCGTCACAGTAACATCTCACTGGTTAATGAAAAAACGGGCAAAATTATTGACACCATTAAACACGTCGGGTCTGATCAAAATCGGGTCCGCCTGCTCCTCCCAGGAGCGACCTTTGTGATGCCGCCGAAGCAGGACAAGGCGAACCCCTACCTGCCCAACCAGCTTTATAGCGACCTTGTTCGCCAATATCCGGATCCTCAAGAACTAGCCAAACAACTGCAAGCCCGCTACGAGGGGCTAGGCCGCGATACTGCTCGTGACCTTGCAGACCGACTGATTGCCAGTGACCACCTGCCGACAACCTACCAGCAGTTCATCCACCTCTTTGACCAGCCCGAACCCGTGATTATTGACGGCCGGAAGAAGGATTTTATGGCTTTCCCACCGTTAAACGCGGCGGCAGATGGGCTCCAATATTTTGCTACCCTCTCTGCCCTGCTTGATAATTATTACCAGCAAAAGGCCCAGCAGGACCGTTCTAAGGAACTTGCTGGACAAGTCATCAAGGTGATTAAAAACGAGTTGAAAAAGGACCGGCGGAAGGTCAAGAAGTTAAATAAAGAACTTGACGATGCTAACAAGGCCGATCAGTACCGGACTAGGGGCGAAATTCTGACCACCTACCTAGGCAAACTAAAGCCGGGGATGGATTCAATTACCCTGCCTAACTTCTACGATGACAACAAGCCGCTAAAAATTAGTCTGTCACCAGAGCTGTCCCCCTCACGAAATGCCCAAAAATACTTTACCAAGTATGACAAACTCAAGGCATCCGTCGCCCACGTTAATGAACAGCTCAAACTGGCTAATGCTGAAATCGACTACTTTGAAAATATTCAAAACCAGATTGAACTCGCCTCCCCGGCAGATATTCAGGAAATCCGCCTGGAATTGCAAGAAGAGGGTTACATTAAGCGAAAGCACAAGGGTAAAAAGCAACGCAAGGTTCGTGCTAGCAAGCCGGAGCAGTTCCATACCAGTGATGGGACGACTGTGCTGGTCGGCAAAAACAACCTGCAAAACGACCGCTTGAGTTTTAAGACTGCCAACAAGAACGAAATCTGGCTCCACGTCAAGGATATTCCGGGTTCCCACGTGGTCATTCGGGATACTAACCCGAGTGACGAGACGATTTTAGAAGCGGCCCAGCTCGCCGCCTACTTCTCTAAGGGACGGGACTCGGATAACGTCCCAGTCGACTACCTTCCCGTCAAGCGACTACGGAAACCCAATGGCGCTAAGCCCGGTTTCGTTACTTTCACGGGCCAGAAGACATTGCGGGTCACACCGAAGAAACTGAATAATTAAGCTGTATAAAGCCACGAGATTTTTTGTCTGGTGGCTTTTTATTTCAGGTTATTGGTTTGCTTTTAGTTAAAGTAAATAATATCTTCTAAGCCGGCTCCATTATAAAAAGGCACCAGCCGGTGAACATTTCGGCTGGTGCCTCCCCTCATCATCAGCTGAGCTAGGAGTAAACCTGCTTAACCACTAACAATAAGGCTGTTTCTAGTATAAATGACGAAATCAACAGTAAACTTTCCATCGCAATCGCGCGCTCCTTTAACTTAATTATTATTTTAGTAACCGTTTTCATCTTCTAGTATAGCACTTCCCAACAAAATGCGCGGCCCAAACAGGCCCCTGAAACTCTTTTCCGTTCCAGGGGCCTCGTTTAGTTATAGTAAGTGCTGTTCTTCCATCAATTCGCCAATCCAGTTTTTCTTGATTTTATTCAATAGCGGCTTTTTAATCATCTTTGGAATTGGTAAGTCAATGTCTTCAAGGGGCATTTTATCGTTCATGTAGTACATTGCCCGCATCAGCTCCCGGATATCGTAAATGGAGTTGAAGACTTCGGGTACTCCCCGGTCAACATTTAAGAGCGAGTATACAGCCTCCATTGCCGTCCGGACAGAGTATTCGGTTGTAAAGACCGTATCACGGGTCGGCGATTCGGCGAAGTTGCCGATAAAGGCAAGGTTGGCAGAGCCTTCAGGAACGACCGCGGGACGGTCACCCTTAACCCGGGGCATGAAGTAGCTGGTAACAAATGGCATGTAAACCGGAACGGTATTAATTGACTCTTCCTTTGCCAGGTCATCAATTAACGCTTCCGGTACACCAAGGTGGTAGAGCCACTCCTTAGTAATCTCTTCCCCGGTGCAGTCAACAATCCGCTTTTTAATGTAGTTACCCTCAGTGTCTGAGTACAGGCCGTAAATCCAGACAATCGTTTCATTTTCCTTTTGACTCTTAAAGTGAGGTTGCCGGTGAATTGTCCAGCTCATCATCCAATTAGAGTCCGTTACCGTAATTATTCCACCGGTGTTAACCTTTCCATCGTGGAGGTCCCGTTTGGTCAGCCGCTCAATATACGGTTCGACCTGCGGATTCTTCACAGTCGCGGTGGCGGAAATAAACCAGCTGCGGTTGGGGATATTCTTACAGAAAACATCCGGATGACCGAACGCCGGTGACTGTTTTGCAATGTTTTCCCATAGCTTCCAGCTACCGCCAAGGGCCCGGGTTGGCTGCGCCACTCGATGGTGACTGCCATAATTAGAACTTTCCGTAATTGACCCATTCGTAACAAAGATAAGGTCGTCATCGGTGAGAGAGATGGTTTTATCTTCGCCCCCTTGCTTTAAAGCAATCTTCTGAGCGTGCTTCTCCCCATTCTTGGTGTCGACAAGGACATTTTGGACTTGGCTATCATATTCAAAGTTAACGCCGTGATCTTTAAGGTAGGCAAGGAGCGGTTTGGTCATTGATTCGTATTGATTATACTTATTAAACTTTAAAGCGGTAAAATCAGGCAAACCATCAATATGGTGGATAAAGCGCATTGCATACCGACGCATCTCCGCCAATGAGTGCCACTTTTCAAAGGCAAACATAGTTGACCAGTAAATCCAGAAATTACTCTCAAAGAATTCATCAGAGAAGTAGTCGCCAATTGTTTGGTCCCCCAGCTGTTCTTCGGGAGTAAGGATTAATTTCATGAGCTCCTTGGTCGACTTGCCAAGAAGGTACTTTCCGTCCGTTGGCACCTCATTTCCCCGCTTGTAGGTTAGCCGGCAGTTGGAGCTATTTGGGTCGTCTTTGTCCAACCAGTAGTATTCATCGAGGTAGGATGCGCCTGGTACCTCCAGTGAAGGAATTGACCGGTACATATCCCACATACATTCAAAGTGGTTTTCCATTTCCCGACCACCACGGGTTACAAAGCCGACGTCTGGCCGGTCTTGACCATCTAATGAGCCCCCAGCAATGGGGAGTTCTTCGAATATATGAATGTTTTTTCCAGGCATCTGAGCATCCCGAATTAAAAAGACGGCGGCGGACAATCCGGCAAGGCCGGCACCAACGATGTAGGCGTGTTTATGGTCTACCCCTGCTGGTTTGCGTGGCCGGGCAAATGCTTCATAGTTACCATTAGAGTAATACATAAGAATGTCTCCTTCCTGTAGACAAGCACCCAACTCTTATAACTACATTATAGCGCTTTCAAAGGACTCTTTCCCAGAAAATAAAATCACTGAATGCCGGCTAATGGTCCGGTTCTTGATCCTAACAATAAAAAGGTCCCCAGTGCTTGGCAGCCAAGCTCTGAAGACCTGATTATAGAAATAGTGGCACGGTGACGGGGAACAAGGTGGGGGACCTATAAGTAGTCCCTAGCCCGCCTCTCAGTTTCACTTTAGGAAGTGGATTTGGGCCCCAATAATTTTGTTCGCAGCTGGTACACCATCAGCCACGTGTAAAGCCTTAAAAGGAAAACTCGGCTGATACAGTACGGTGCCCATCGTCGCTTCCCGCTTTAGAAAAGTGTTGATTTGCTCATCACTCACCTGTCCAGTCATAATCCGGGTAAAAATTCCCGTTAAATCCAGCTGGAGCGCCTTGGAAAGAAAGGCTAGCTCAGGAAGGGGCATTTCTTGAATTCCACGTTTAACGTAACTATCTCCTGGCTCTTGTTCGAAAAGCACTTGGTATAGTCCCGGACGGTTCTCCTTTAGCACGTCGGCAAGTCCCTGTTCGGTCAACTGCTGGTTAAGTGAACCATTGACTTCCGCCGGGTACTGAATCACCGTTGAGGCTAGCTCAGGGTGAGCAGTGTGAGTATTGCTGGTCGAGCCCAGCGGATAAGCATACTTGCCATCATAAAGAAAATTAACGGCCAGGAGACGCTGGTCAGGATTTATCAGCTGGGAACGGCTCGTATCTGGAATCACTACCACCCGTCCGCTGATTTCATTTTTTGCCAACGCATTGAGGAGCTCAGTATAGCTGGCCGGGACAAAGAGAAAGCGGGGCTGCTCAATGCGAACGATTTGAAGAATGTTTTCCGCGGTTGCCGGTTCCAGGTAGCGTTTATCGGCTAATGAATAGCTGAGGTTAACTGAGCTGGGGTTGGAATTAACGACAATCGTGTGGAAACCATCCGCATGTAGATGCCGCATCAGCATTGCCACGAAGTAGTCCCCAGCATTGCTCAAGCCCAGCCGCAAGCCACCGGTACCAACAACTAGCGCACTGGGTTGCGCAGTCTTTCGAACCTCGTTTTCGTCCTCAAAAGCAGCGTAAAAACTGTGCGTGTGCTGAGTAAATTCGCCTCCCGATGGCTCAATTTCTTTGTACTTAGCCATCAGCTGGTGGTCTTCCGCCATTTGGTAAACCTGCTCAGGGGTTGTCTCCCAGAGGTGAGCAATCAGCTGGTTGCTCAGGCCATAGTACTTCGCCTCCGCCAGCATTGGCTCCTTCTGACGGTGTTCAATCACGTCTTCAATCAGCAGCCGCATCCGGTTAATCTGGTCAAAGTAAAAGGGATCGATCTTGGTCATTTCGGTTAGTTCCTCAACCGAATAGCCCCGGCGCATTGCCTCAATCAGGGTAAACAGCCGCCCTGCTTCAGGGTGAACTAACTTAACTACCAGCTCATCATCAGACAGCTTTTCCTGCTCATGCAGACGGGCATCAGTCGACTTGCTGTGGGTCGCCTCAATGGCCTTAAAGACCGCCTCAATCGGACTCCGCCCTACACCAAAGGCCGTTCCCACCGACTTCTTTTCGGTCGCCAGTTGACGGTCGGCTTCGGGAAGTTCATGAAAGCCCCACAGCGGAACCCGGGCGGCAATATGGTCCATTGTCGGTTCTACCAGGGCGGCATGATGGATGTAATCATCGCCGAGGTCAATTTCCCGGAGCAGGCGGCCAGCGTACAATTGCGCACAGACTTGGGCAATCGGGTAGCCGGTCGACTGGGCTACGAACGACGTCATCCGGTCGAAGTAGGGACTGTTCTTGATGACGTAAAAGCGGTCGTTGGCGGGGTTCAGGGCAAACTGAACATGGTTAATCCCCACGATCCGCAGCTTCCGGGTGATGGCAAAGGCCGTGTCCCGCATATCCTGAATCTGTCGGTCCAAAAGTGTCTGTGGCGGGTTAAAGGCGATGGAGTCCCCGGCGTGAATACCGATCGGGTCCATGTCTTCCACCATCGACAGCATCATCATGGTGCCGGACCGGTCACGCTGGACCATGACCTCGATTTCCTTATAGCCCGCCAGGCTCTGTTGGACCAGCACCTGGTCGGCCCGGGATTGCTTCAGGCAGTTTTGGACGGCCGTGGCCAGTTCCCGCCGGTCATGAACGATCCGCCGCGTACTGCTGCTCTTGGGGAGGACCGACCGGATGATGACCGGGTAGCCAAGCTGGTTGGCCTCCTGTAGGGCATCCTGGTAATTATCGACGGTGGCAATTGATTTCATTGGCGCGTCCATGGCGTGGAGGGTCCGACTGAGCAGCACCGGGTTATTAATTTGGTGGATCGTTGCCTCCGGGATCCCCAGCAGCTGGATATTCTTCTCCCGGAGGACCCCCTTCTCCATTAACTTTTGGGTCAGCTCGAAGGCCCGCCGGTTGCCCAGGGTCGGCAAGATGGCGTGCGGCTTGTAACGGTTGATCAGCGCCATCAAGTTATCGACGGTTAGGGCTTCGACACACAAATGGTCAATGACATCGTGGCTTTCAAGGCTTACCGAAAAAGGATTATCATCGACAAAGATTGTGTGAATTCCCAGTTTCTTAAACTCGGTCGCTACCTGAAAGGTGGCCGCGTCGACTTCATCCCCATGCTGGATATCGTTAGCCCCCGCACCGATAATTAAGACTGAGTGCACATCACTTTCCATCAGCGCTGAGCCTCCTTTCGGTTCATTACGTCAATAAATTCGTCAAACAGTGCGTTGGTCTCATCAGGACCCGGTGCCCCATCTGGGAAGAACTGGACGGAAAAGGCCGGATATTCCCGGTGCCGCAAGCCCTGAATGCTATTGTCCAACATATCGATATAGGTGACGAAGAGCTTGGTCCGGTCAACGGTCGTCGGATCAACCTGGAAGCCACCGCCCTGGGTCGCGTAAACGATGTGGTCAGTAATCACTTCCCGGAGCGGGTGGTTCATCCCGTGGTGCTCGACCGGCTGCCGGTTCACGCGGGCACCATTAGCCATCGCGAAGAGCTCGTGCCCCAAGCCAATGGCAAACAGCGGAATCCGCTCTTCAACTTCCCGAATGGTCTGGAGGATCGACGCCTTGAGCCGGTTCGGGTCCCCCGGCCCGGTTGACAGGACGACCCCGTCTGGATCTAAGCGAAGAATTTCGTCGGTCGTCGCCGTGTACGGTAATACGGTAACGTTACACTTGCGACGGCTCAGTTGGCGCAGGACACCGTTCTTGAGTCCAAAGTCGACCACGACGACGCTCTTCCCCACTCCCGGATTTGGGTAGGGCTTGGGCGTTGCTACCTGGGCGACCTGCTGACTGGTAAGCACGGTCGCATGCAGCTGGTCAAAGGCGTGATCATCTGGCACGGGGACAATGCTCCCCTTGAGCGGTTTACCCGCCGTCCGGAGCTTATGGACGATTGCCCGGGTATCAATGTTGGTGATTCCTGGGATGTTCATCTGCTTCAGGTACTGATCCAGGGTCAGACGGCGCACGTTATTAGTAGCCACATTGGAGAGGGAGCGGACAACGACCCCCTTAATCGTTGGCACAATTGTTTCATAAATATTCCGTTGAATCCCGGTACTGCCAATATTCGGCTGGGTAAACACCAGCAGCTGGTTATTGTAAATCTGGTTAGTAATAATTTCCTGGTAACCGGTCATGCTGGTGTTAAAAACTACCTCGCCAAACGTGACCGCTGGAGCCCCAAAGTCTTCGCCGGCAAAAACCGTGCCATCTTCAAAAATCAGGTAACGTGCTGCCATTGAATGTCCCTCCCTGTCATTGCTTGCTCATTAATTCACTCATATTATTATAAACGAATTTTCGCTGACTGTTAATTAGAATCCGTTTTTTTCAGCTTGTCTAGCATCTGCTGGAAATACTCCGGTAACGGTGCCGTAAAGACCAGTTCTTTCCCGGTTCGTGGGTGTTTAAACCCGAGAAGCCGTGCGTGCAGGTACTGTCCCCGGCCAGGCAAGGTCTTCCGTGGTCCGTACAGGGGGTCACCGGCCAGCGGGTGGCCGATTGACTTCATATGAACCCGGATTTGGTGGGTCCGGCCAGTTTCCAGACGGCAGGAAACCAGGGTGTAGTGACGGAAGCGGTGAAGAACCTTGAAATGGGTGACTGCGTGCCGCCCGTCACTCACAACCGCCTGCTTCTTGCGGTCCTTTTTTGAACGACCGATGGGGGCGTTGATTGTCCCCGCATCCTGCTTAATGACCCCGTGGACCAGGGCCACATATTCCCGCTGGTTGGTTTTGGCCTTCAGCTGGGCCGCCAGCGAGCGGTGAGCCAGGTCATTTTTGGCAATCATCAGCAGGCCCGAGGTATCCTTATCGATCCGGTGAACGATTCCGGGACGAAATTCCCCATTAATAGTTGAAAGCGGGCTATGATACAGCAAGGCATTAACCAGGGTATGGTTCGGGTGCCCGGGGGCTGGATGGACGACCATCCCCTGGGGCTTATTCACGACGATGACATCATCATCTTCATACACAATGTCAAGGGGGATCTTTTCCGGTGTTAGGTCAACTTTCTGGGGTGCCTCGGGTTCAATTACGACCTGGTCCCCGACCGCCAGTTTATACTTAGGCTTAACCGGTTGACCATTAACGCGGACGTTTCCGTCCTCAATCCACTTTTGCAGGTGGGAACGGGAAAATTGATTAAACTGGTGGGCGAGGACCTTATCAATCCGCCCCGTCAGCGTATCATCTACTGTTAGTTTGAGTGTATCTGCCATCTAATCTTCCTCCCGCACGACGATTACCAATAACCAGAGAACCCCGACCGTCAAACAGCAGTCAGCAAGGTTAAAGACCGGGAAGTTAATAAACAGCAGCTCAAACATATCGACCACGTAGCCATTTTGCAGGCGGTCGATGAAGTTGCCAATCGTTCCGGCAATAATCAGACACAGGGGCGCCAGTAAGCGTGGCTGCCGGCGCCACCGCCAGGCAAAGAAAAGTTCTGCCAATAGTGCAACCACGGTGATGACCGTAAAAAGCCACTGCTGCCCCGCCAGAATGCTCCAGGCAGCCCCATCATTATGCAGGTTGGTTAACGCAACAAGGTTACCAAGAAAGGGCTGACTGGCACCCAGGGCAATGTGAGCAACCACCCAGTGCTTAACCAGCTGGTCAGCAACTATCAGGATAACCGTTAGCAGCAAAGCTCCGAGTACTGGCACGACTAATTCTCCTTTTCCTGTTGTTTGATAAGTGCCTGCAAGCGGCGCACCGCTTTATTACTGAAGGTAAAATTCAAGACCTCCCCATTAACTGTCATTGTGACGGTATGTTTAGTAAAATGGGGTTGGCGAATATCAGCCAGGGGAATTACCAGGTAGTCCCGTTGTAAGAGCCGGCTAAAAGTCAGCTTGGTCGGGGTGACCAGGACGGTGCGCCGTTTGATTTCCAAGAAGGTTAAAATTGCAAAGAGGGCAAACAGGATGGCCGTCAGCCACTGAAAGTGAGTAATTTCCAACCAGACCACCAGACCGGCGACGAAAATCAAGAAGGTCCATGACCAGCTGATAATGGCTCCGGTCAAATCAGGCTGATAAAAATAGCGGGTTTCTTCTTCCATTATGTAATCAAGTTCCTTTCAATCTGAGGTGATTTTGAATGATCAAACTATATACTGACGCGGCAACCAAGGGCAACCCGGGGCCGACGGGACTGGGGGCCCTTGTGCTCGCCGACCACCAGCAATTTCAGCTAACATCAACGGTTGCCAACTGTGACAACCACCAGGGAGAATTCGCGGCAGCCGAATTTGGCTTCCACTACCTCCTCCAGCACTTTCCTACCGCGCAAACAATCCTATTTTACACTGACAGCCGCCTCCTGAGTGACGCCATCGGCAAAAATTATACAAAACATTACCAAGCTGAGCTGGATCGGCTGAATGACCTGCTCAACCGTTTTCCCACCGTGGTAACCCAGTGGATTCCGGACGCCCAAAATCAGGGTGCCCATCACTTAGCAAACCAGGCCCTGCAATCAGTAGAATGAACTCCTCCAGTATAACAAAAAGCTGTGCTGGTGTCCCTAATAGTTCCTTGTCGATGCTCCTATAATAGATATACGTAATAAGGAGGAATTTTAAATGAAAAAACAATCTACGACGATTATCTCAATTATCCTATTAATCATTATCGCTATCCTTGCCGTTGCCAATATGGCGCCCGTTGAGGTCAACCTGCTCTTCACCCGCTTCCAGAGCCCGTTGATTCTGCTGATCCTCGGTTGTTTCCTAATAGGGGCACTGATTATCTACCTCTTTTCCTTCTCTAACCACCTGAAACAGGGGAAGGAACTCAAAACACTCCGAGCCAGCAAAGCCGATCCGCAGAAAGTTGCTAAGCTGGAAAAACAAGTTCAAGAACTGTTGAAAGAAAACGCCGCCCTCAAGTCCGCCAATGCCAACTTGAACAAGGAGCAGCAAAAAGCCGCTGCCGCCAATCCAGCAAAGTAAGCTAAGTGCCCCCATCTGCCCTTCACAGCCGGTGCGGGGCCTTGCCGTTTTCCCTTTATGTCCTTCACCCAATATTGAGACACAGTAAAAGGGCTGTGACAGAAGTCATTTATGACTTCACCTTCACGCCCCCGTCGACGCGCAGCTAGTCTTTAGAAAGCACAAAAAGGGCTTCAGAGTTCGGCTTTGCCGAGCACTGAAGCCCCTTGCTATATTAGCGTTTCTTTTTGCCCCAATATTGGAAAAGATCGGTCCGCAAGGCACCATTGTATAGTTTACGCCGCTTCGTAGCCGGCGCACCATAGTACTTTTCAAACTCCAGGTCGGCGGTCAGAATGTACTTGCTCCAGGTCGTCATTGGCCGGTAGATATCCCCCATCTGCCGATACAGCTCGTGGACTGCCTCGTGGTCGGAAAGCCGCTCCCCGTACGGCGGGTTGGCGACGATCACCCCGTTAATCTTATCGGTATGCCAGTCCTTGACCGCCAGTTGCTTGAAGGCAATGTCATGGGTCAAGCCAGCGGCCCGGCAGTTTTCCTGGGCGATGTCAATCATGTTCTGGTCAATATCATATCCGTGGATATCCAGTTCAACGTCGTAATCAGCCTGGGCATCAGCCTTATCGCGGACCTCGTCACTAAGGCCCGCTGGCGTCAAGTTTGTCCACTGCTCACAGACAAAACTCCGGTTGATTCCAGGAGCAATGTTGTGGCCAATCAAGGCCGCCTCAATCGGGATCGTCCCCGAACCACAAACAGGATCAACAAACGGGTTATCGGTAAACCAGTGGGCCAAAAGCACCAGGGCTGCGGCCATGTTTTCCTTTAATGGCGCGCCCCCCTTATTCCGCCGGTAACCACGTTTAAACAGGCTATCCCCCGTAGTATCCAGGGTTAGCATGACCTGGTCCTTGTTAATTGCTACTTCTAGCGAGTACAGGGCACCGGTTTCCGGCAGGCGGGTCCGCCGGTGGTAAACTTCGCTTAGCCGCTGGACAATCGCCTTTTTGACGATGGCTTGAACACTCGGCACGTTATGCAGCTGCGAGTGGTGACTCCGCCCTTCCACCGGAAATTCAGCGTCTACTGGCAGGAAACTTTCCCAGGGTAACGCCTTAGTCTGTTCAAACAGCTCATCGAAGGTGCGGGCCGTAAACTCACCCACAATAATTTTGACCCGGTCAGCTGTCCGCAGCCAGAGGTTCGTAGTCAGGATATCCCTCATGTCCCCCTGGTAGCGCACCCGGCCATTCTCCACCTGGGTGTCATACCCCAGTCGACGGAGCTCCTTGCCGACCAGGGCCTCAATTCCCGCTGCTGCAGTTGCCATTAATTTATATTTTTGCAAAAGTATCTGCTCCTCTTCGTCGAAACTTCTGTTACTATTCTACCCGATTTCCGGCGAAAGCCAAAGCTAATATTGGTCCTCCTGCATCGCGGCCGGCCAGCCGTCAATTGACTGCCGACTATCAAGGCTTTCTAATACCCGGATATCTGCCAGTTCAATGGTAAAGTTATCGATATTAAAGTTATCAACCATGTGCTGGGGATTCAGTGTCTTCGGGATAACAACAATCCCTTCTTGAACCAAGAAACGCAGGGTAAGCTGGGCCGGAGTTTTGTGATAACGGTCGGCCAGTTTGACTAGGGTTAGATTGTCTAAGAAGCCCCGCTGCCCTTCACCCAGTGGCGCGTACGATTCGTGGATCATCCCCCGACTGGTCAGATAGGCGTGCATCCGTTTTTGCTGTCAGTTGAGATGGGTCTCAATCTGGTCGAGTGCCGGCATGACTGTAGCGCCGTCAATAATTGACTGTGCCTGCTCAGCATTGAAGTTGCTCAATCCCAGGGCCCGTACCTTACCATCACGGTAGGCGTCCTCAAGGGCCCGGTAAGTTTCGGCATCGTTTCCAGTCGGCCAGTGAATAATGACTAGGTCAAAGTAGTCATGGTTGAAACGGCGCAGGGATTCATCAAGGCCCTGCTTGGTTGCCGCATAACCACTGGTCTGCACCTTCGTCGTCACAAAAACCTGGTCTCTCAGTCAGCGCCTCACCGACCTCGGCCTCGTTGCCATAGTATTGAGCTGTGTCGATCAGCCGGTAGCCCGTGCGCAATGCTCGTAAAACATTCTTAGTCGTTACTGCCGGGGCAATCTGGTAAGTCCCATAGCCCACCATCGGCATGAAAATGCCATTGTTTAATTCTACTGTTTCCATTTTATAACCTCCAATTTATTCCCAATACTCTTCATACTTACGGGAGGCAGCGGTACTAGCATCAGCCGGAGCTGGCGTTGGTTGCTGCTTCGTGGTGTCTACGTTCGGGACTGGCTCAGCAGCAATTTCATACGCTAGCCGGTCATCACCGCGATAGTCGATTGTCACCTGCTTGCCAGAGAAAAACCATTCTTCGGCAAACTCAACGTAAAAGTCCACGCCACCCTGACTAACAGTTGCCACTGCTTGATCAGGCTGCTTAGCCTGGTAATTAATCCGCACTTGATTACCCTGTTTCTCCGCCCAGACAGCCACCTGACTGCCCCTAGCGATTCCCCTTTGTTGGAGCCAGTCACTGGCCCGTTCAGTCACCACTAATTTCATCCCGTCCACTTCCTTTCATTATAAAAATAACATAATTTAAAAAAGAGGGTACAAAAAAGCGCCTAAACTCAGCCAAAAAAGTCGAGTTTAGGCACTTGTCGTTTGATCTGTAACCGAGCTAGGCTTGCATTTTATTAAAGCGCCTATTCCCGGTCCAATTTTTTTACAAGGCGGTCGTCGAGAAGGAACGGTTCTCAAGCGCCCGTAACAGGGCATCAACCGTGTCCAGCGCCGTCAGCAGCGGGATGTTGTGTTCAATCGCCGTCTGCCGGATGATAAAGCCGTCTGAGTTCTTTGCATAGTCATGCCCCATCGTGTTGATAACCAGGTCGACCCGGTTATCCTTGAGCTTGTTGATGATGTTAACATCCCCATCATCCTCGCCAATCTTGCCGACCGTTTCGACGTGGAGGCCGTTCTCTTTCAGGAAGTCCGCGGTCCCCTTCGTTGCAAGAAGCCGGTAGCCAATCAGGGCAAAGCGCTTCGCCAGCGGCAGAATCGTCTCCTTATCGTTATCTTCAATCGTCAGTAGGACGCTCCCGTTATCCGGCAGCTGCATTTTAGCCCCAGCGAAGGCCTTGTAGAGCGCCTTTGCGAAGGTCTGGTCGCTGCCCATTACCTCCCCCGTCGACTTCATCTCGGGACCGAGGTAGGCATCAACGTCATCCAGCTTGTTGAAACTGAAGACCGGTGCCTTGACGTGAATTGTCTTGCTCTCTGGATAGAGACCATCATGGTAGCCCTGGTCCGCCAAACTCTCACCGAGGATTACACGGGTCGCCACCTGGGCCATCTCAATTCCGGTAATCTTGCTCAGGAACGGTACCGTCCGGCTTGCCCGCGGGTTGACTTCCAAGACATAGGCCTCGTGGTCGTGAATGATGAACTGGATATTCATAATTCCCCGACACTTGAGGGCAATTGCCAGCTTCTTAGTAGCGCCGACAATCTGCTGCTTGATATCATCATCAAAACTCTGTGGTGGGTAAACCGCCATTGAGTCCCCTGAGTGGACTCCGGCGTGTTCAATGTGCTCCATGATTCCCGGCAGGAGGACGTCCTGGCCGTCACAGATGGCGTCAACTTCACACTCCCGTCCTTCCAGATAGGCATCGATCAAGATTGGATGATCGCTCGCCACGTCGGCGTTTTCCTTAAGGTACTGGCGGAGCTCATCTTCGTTATAAACGATTTCCATCGCCTTTCCCCCGAGGACGTAGCTCGGCCGAACTAACACCGGATAGCCGATTTGTTTAGCGGCGTCGATAACCCCCTGGTGGGTCGTGGCGGTCAGACCAACCGGTTGCTTTAAGTCAAGCTGCTTGATAATCTCATCGAAAATCCGCCGGTCCTCAGCAGCATCAAGGTCCTTGACACTGGTCCCCAGGATCTGGACACCGTTTTTCTCCAAGCCGGCCGCCAGGTTGATTGCCGTCTGACCGCCGAACTGAACGATGACCCCTTCCGGCTGCTCAAGGTCGATCACATTCATAACGTCTTCAAGCGTCAGTGGTTCAAAGTAGAGCTTATCGGAAATGGAAAAGTCGGTTGAGACCGTTTCGGGATTCGAATTCATGACGATAGCTTCGTAGCCCAGTGCCTGCAGGGCCTTAACACAGTGAACGGTGGCGTAGTCAAATTCGACCCCCTGCCCAATTCGAATCGGGCCAGAACCGATAACCAAGACTGACTTTTTATCCGTCCGCTGGCTTTCGTTTTCCCGGTCGTAAGTGCTGTAAAAGTATGGGGTTGCCGACTCAAACTCGGCGGCACAGGTATCAACCATCTTGTAGACCGGCACAATCCCGTTAGCCTTGCGCAAGTCCCGCACTGCCGCCGGAGTCGTTTCCCAAAGGCGGGCAATTGTTGGGTCACTAAAGCCGCACTTCTTGGCCTGTCGCAGGGTAGCGACATCGTTCGGCTGGTCCTTGATTGCCTGCTCCAGTTCAACCAGGTGGGCCACGATATCAAGAAAGTAGTCGTTAATCTTAGTCAGCTCGTGCACGTCGTCAATACTGTAACCGCGGCTGAAGGCTTCGGCAATGTAGAAGAGACGATCATCCTCCGCATGGACCAACTTGTCCTCCAGGGCGGTATCGGTCGCCGCATGGGCCGACGCAGAGTACAGGTCCTTTTCGTCAATTTCCAATGAACGAACGGCCTTTTGGAGGGCTTCCTCGGCGGTCCGACCAATTGCCATAACCTCCCCAGTCGCTTTCATTTGACTGCCTAGCCGGCGGTCAGCTCGGTTGAACTTGTCAAACGGCCAACGGGGAATCTTGCAGACTACGTAGTCGAGGGCCGGCTCAAATTCGGCGTAGGTCGTCCCGGTAACCGGGTTCTTAATTTCATCTAGCGTCAGGCCAACCGCAATCTTTGCCGCCATCTTAGCAATTGGGTAACCCGTAGCCTTGGAGGCTAAGGCCGATGACCGGGAGACCCGGGGGTTGACTTCGATCACGTCGTAGTGGTAGCTGTTGGGGTCGAGGGCCAATTGAACGTTACAGCCCCCCTCAATCTTCAGGGCGCGAATCAGCTTGAGAGCACAGTCCCGCAGCATCTGGTAATCACGGTCGGAGAGGGTTTGGCTCGGTGCAAAGACGATCGAGTCCCCAGTGTGGATGCCGACTGGGTCGAAGTTTTCCATGCAGCAGACTACCATCGCGTTGTCAGCGGCGTCCCGCATTACTTCAAACTCGACTTCCTTGTAACCGGCAATTGACTTTTCAATCAAGCACTGAGTTGCTGGCGATAAGTCCAACCCGTTGGCCGCAATCGTCCGTAATTCCTCATCGTTGTGGCACATTCCCCCACCGGTGCCACCCATGGTAAAGGCGGGCCGGACAATGACTGGGTAGCCGATCTGGTGAGCAAACGCCAGCGCTTCGTCAACCGTTTCAACCGTTTGGGAAGCCGGAACCGGTTCACCAAGACGCTGCATCAGTTCCTTAAATTTTTCCCGGTCCTCGGCCTCATCGATTGAGGCCAGCTTGGTCCCCAGCAGTTGGATGCCGAGTTCATCCAACAGGCCGGTCTTCGACAAGGCTACCGCCAGGTTTAAGCCAATCTGTCCACCCAAAGTCGGCAGGATGGCATCCGGGTACTCCTTACGAATAATCCGGGAAACGGACTCGACCGTCAGCGGTTCGATATAAACGTGATCGGCAATTTCATTGTCGGTCATGATCGTTGCCGGGTTGGAGTTCACCAGGACGGTCTCATAACCTTCTTCCCGCAAGGCCAGGCACGCCTGAGTTCCTGAATAGTCAAATTCTGCGGCCTGCCCAATGATAATCGGGCCAGAACCAATCACTAAAATTTTATGAATATCCGTGCGTTTAGGCATTCGTCCGTTCACTCCTTTGTTGGTCTACCATGCTAATAAAATCGTCAAATAGGCTGTCGGCGTCGTGAGGACCGGGAGCCGCGTCCGGGTGGAACTGGACGGAGAAGGCCGGGTACTGCTTGTGGCGCAGGCCCTCAACCGTTCCATCGTTGACCTCCACGTGGGTAACCAACAGCTTTTCCGCGTCCACCGAAGCCGGATCCACGGCATAACCATGGTTTTGGGAGGTAAAGTCGATTTCGCCGGTGGCGATGTTGCGAACCGGGTGGTTGAAGCCCCGATGGCCGAACTTCATCTTGTAAGTCTTAGCACCGTTCGCTAGCGCAAAAATCTGGTGCCCCATGCAGATGCCAAACAGCGGCAGGTGCTTTTCCACCTCAGCTACCATCTTGGCCGCCGCCGTCATTTCTTCCGGGTCTCCAGGGCCGTTGCTCAGCAAAATACCGTCCGGCTTAAGGTTGAGGATTTCTTCAGCCGTCGCGGTATATGGCAGGACAATCACGTTGCATTCCCGCTCTGCCAGTTCCCGGAGGATACTATGCTTGATCCCGAAGTCGATGACAACAATGTTGCGCTTCGTTCCCGGATTCGGGTACGGCGACTTGGTCGAAACTTGGCTGATGATGTTAGCCGTTGGTGCCGCTGTCTGGAGCTTTTTAACGATGTCTTCCAGATTGGCCACACTATCAACGATGGCACCGCGCAGGGTCCCGTGATGGCGGAGCTTCCGCACCAATTCCCGGGTGTCAATCCCCTGGATCCCCGGAATGCTGCGGTGGCTGAGGAAGTGCGGTAAAGTATCCTGCATCCGCCAGTTGCTTGGCCGCCGGGCAACCTGGTGGCAGATAACACCCTTGATTTGCGGTTCCAGGGACTCATAATCATCGAGGTTGACCCCGTAGTTGCCAATCAGCGGGTTGGTAAAGACCAGGATCTGGTTGGCATAGGACTGGTCCGTAATTGCCTCTTGGTAACCCGTCATCCCTGTGGTGAAGACCACCTCACCGAGGGTTGACCGGTCGGCGCCAAAGGCTTCCCCGGCGTAAACACTGCCGTCTTCTAATACTAGGTAGCGTTCCATCATTAATCTTCCTTTCGTTCATAAACTACATGACCATCGACTAGGGTCATGACCGTCGCCCCATAAACGTGATCACCGGTAAACGGCGTGTTAATGCCCTTGGACTGGTAATCTTCCTGCTTGATTTCACTTTCGTGTTCCAGGTCAAAAATTGCGATGTCGGCAGGCTTCCCTGGTTCTAGGTGCCCCGCCTGATCCAAGCCAAACAGGTCTGCCGGTTTCGCCGTCAGCAGGTCCAAAAGCTTTGCTAGACCGCAAATACCGGTTTTGACCAGCTTCGTATACAATTCGCAGAATGCCGTCTCGCTCCCGGTAATCCCGTTAGCCGCCTTGGTAAAGTCGCCCGGCTTGTCGTCAACGGTGTGGGGGGCATGGTCGGTCGCAATCATGTCGACCGTCCCGTCCAGCAGCCCCTGAAGCAACGCCTGCCGGTCTTCTTCACTGCGCAATGGCGGGTTCATCTTATAGTTGCTGTTGCAGGTCGGAATGTCTTTGTCGGCCAGCAGCAAGTGGTGGGGAGATGCCTCACAGGTAACGTTCACCCCCTGCTGCTTGGCAAAACGGATCATGGCAATGCTTTCCTTCGTGGAAACGTGGCAGACGTGGTAGTGAACGCCAGTCGCCTTGGCAAGCACCAGGTCCCGGGCCACCTGAGCTGATTCAGACACGCTCGGTGCACCCGGTACGCCCAATTCACGGGACCGTTTGCCCTCGTTCATCACTCCACCGAAAAGGAGGGAGTTGTCTTCGACGTGGGCTGCTAGTGGCAATCCCGCGGCGGCTGCGCCCTGCATTGCCTTGTACATCGTTCCGGCGGTTTGCACCCCACTGCCGTCATTAGACACGGCAAAGGCGCCGGCTTCCTTGACGCCGGCAAAGTCAACGAGCTGGTCGCCGCTCCGCCCGGTCGTAATCGTAGCGTACTGGGCAATGTGAACCAGTCCTTCTGCCTGGTTGCGTTTAACCATTTCCGCAACTCGTTCCGGCGTGTCCGGTGTCGGTTCAACGTTTGGCATCGCACCAACGGTCGTAAAGCCACCGTGTGCCGCCGCGGCAGAACCGGTTTTAATCGTTTCCTTCTGGGTCTGACCGGGGTCACGGTAATGAACGTGAACATCGACCAAACCCGGTGCAACCAGCTTGCCACTAGCATTAATTACCCGGCCAACTTCATCACCGAGGTCGCCAAAATCGCCAAGTGCCTGAATCTGACCATCATCGATCAATACATCGGTTTTCACTAATTGACCGTTAGTATATACGGTCCCGTTTTGAATTAAGGTTTTCATTATTGCAGACCTCCTAGATGCCGTCCCCGTACTACTGCTTCTAACATCGCCATCCGCATGAAGACACCGTTTTGCATCTGCTTGAAGAAGGCCGACTTTGGTGCTTCCACCAGGTCCCCGGCCAGCTCAACGTCGTGGTTGATCGGACCCGGATGCATAATTAGACAGTCATCCTTCAGACGGTCGTAACGGTCGTGGTTAATACCGTACTGTTGATGGTACTTAGCGGCGTCGAAACTAGTTTCGTTAGCATCCCCGGCGTGCCGTTCGTGCTGAACACGGAGGAGCATCAGCACATCGACCTGGTCAACCAGCTCGTCTACCGGCAGGTACTTACCGTACTTGTCGAAGCGGTGGTCATACCAGTAATCTGGACCGGAGAAGTACACTTCCGCACCGAGACGGGTAAGGATTTCCATGTTCGACCGGGCCACCCGGGAATTGGTGATGTCCCCGACAATGGCAACCTTCAAGCCGGCAAAGTGACCGAAGTGCTCATGGATAGTCATCATATCCAAGAGACTTTGCGAAGGGTGTTGACCACTACCGTCGCCAGCATTGACAATTCCTAAGTTCAGGTGCTGGCCCGCAGCCGGGTTAATCAGCGGTTCGTAGTAGGCGTTCTCACTGGCCCGGATAACGGACAGGTCCACGCCCAAAGCATTCATGACCAGGCAGGTATCATAAAGGGTCTCCCCCTTGCTCATTGACGAGTGGGCCGCGTCAAACGGGATTTCCGTCAGTCCCAGCTTTTTCTCGGCCATCGCAAAGCTAGTGTGGGTCCGGGTTGAGTTCTCAAAGAACATGTTGGTAACATAGACCGGTTGGGTCAGTGTCGGCGTTGCGCCCCCCTGCTTGAAATATTCGGCCCGGTCAATCAGGGCGTTGATCTGGTCAACGGTTAAATTTTCAACACTTACGAAATGTGGTAATTGAACAAGTTCTGTCATTATGATTCTCCTTATACTAAAAAAGCCTGGGGCAATTGCTCCGGGCGTACTGATCGCTAGTTTTCTCGCTAGCGTAGATACCATGACGCCCTCTCTGGAGCAGAGTTAATGGTTGCTATTTAATTAATTCGACCTTATCCTGGTCATCAATTTCGGTCATATTAACCCTGACCGCCTCGCTATTCGCCGTCGGGACGTTTTTACCAACGAAGTCCGGTCGAATCGGCATTTCCCGGTGCCCCCGGTCAATCAGGACCGCAATCTGAACTGTTTGTGGCCGGCCCTGGTCCATGATGGCATCCATGGCCGCCCGCATTGTTCGGCCCGTGTAGAAAACATCATCTACAAGAATCACCCGCTGATCGTCAATCGAAACTGGCAAGGCTCCTTCTACATGGCTCTGACTTTGCGCTGCCTGACTAGGCTGGTCATCACGGTAGCCGGTAATGTCCAGGGCAATAACTGGAACCGTTGCCCCCTCGAGCTTCTTCATCTGCTCAGCGATTCGCTGGGCGATAAACTCGCCGCGAGTCTTGATGCCAATCAGGACTAGCTGGTTAGTACCCTTGTTCTTTTCGATAATCTCGTAGGTGATCCGGGTCAACGCCCGCTTCATCGCCATTGCATCGATAATCTGCTTATTCATAAACACACCTCTTTCTGCAATGCCCCAAAAGAAAAGCCCCTAGACTCATCCGTGTAGTCTAGGGGCTCCAATACCAAACAACTGGTATTCTCGTATTTTTAGCCGCACCTTACTAGCCTCACGGGACTAACTTAAAGGACATTGATTGTCTATAAAGATACCAGCTTTTAAGAAAATGTCAAGACGATCTGGAATTTTATTCTGAATGCGACATAAGATAACGTGCTTTCCACCCACGGGACTAGCACTTCCACAAAAAAAGCCCGGCAGAACCGGGCACCTGTTTGCAAGAATCTATAGGCCATGTTTTGTCGTAGGGCCACCACCAGGCAATGGCCACCCCGAGGCAATCATCTATCTCAGAGCAAAAGCTCTCCCCTGGAATCGCTTCAATTTGCTATCCAAAGCTCCCCTACCGTAGTTTGGGTTTACCGCTTGAGGGGTTTACCGCGTTCCACCAGCTGGGTTTCCCCAACTGTATCGTCACTGTGGCACTTTTCAGGAATACTCGGGCATAGTAAAACCGTAGCCGTTTTTTCCGCCGTCACCGGACCAGCCGGTGCCCCGCCTTATTTTTTCAGCGAGCACAAACACTACAGGCATCGCAGCCTGTGCGAGCATGGACCTTCCTAACACAACAATAGCTGTGCTCAATCACCCAAGACTTGCAAGTAAATATTATAAACTTTTACCGCGCACTAAAGCAAGTGTGAATCTTCGTTATTGTTATTTTCCCCACCGAGTTGGGAGCCAAAGACCCGCCGTTCCAGGTTAGATAAGCGTTTGAGGATATCCATATTGGTAGCGGATGATACCGGCTGCCGGCTAGCAGACCGACTCGGCATCGAAGAGCCTACCTCGACCTGGCGGTTTAATTCGTCAACCTTCGCTTTGAGCCGTTCGTTCTCGTCGTTCAAGCGGTCAACTTCCTTGTTGTAGGCGTCGTAGTCCTTAATCACATTGTCGAGGAACTCGTCCACATCAGCCATGTCATAGCCCTTACCAATGCTCTTTTCTTTAAACTGCTTGTGCAGGATGTCCTGCGGCGTGTAATTAATACTATCCAACCTTAAACACCTCAATCTTTAGTTTGCGTAATACACTAATAATGGTAACAAATTTAGCTTCGATTGCAAGGGCCAATTAGTAATCCTGTTCAGCCAGCTTCCGCTCCCGTTGCTCTTCGCCCCACTCGATTGCTGCTTCCTGCAGTTCATCAAAGTCCACGAGGTCGACCGGGTAGTCCTGCTGGTCACCGTACTTTTGGGCCAGTTCGTAATCGTACTTTGGCTTGCCCGGATGATCCGGGTCGTACACCATCAGCATACTGTCCGTGTGGTCCAGCATAAAGCGTTGGTACAAGCGGAGCTGCTCCGGTGACTCATAAGGCTTAGTCGTCACCTCGCGGGCAAAGTCAACTCGATCACGCAGGTTTAGCAGCCGGTCGCGGTTAGTAGCGTTCCACTGCTGACCAAAATCTGCAAACGGCAGCATCATCGCAACCTTTAACTGGCGAAAGTTCTTTTTAAGTTCTAAGGCCACCGCCGCTCCCCACTGCTCGACCCCGAGCTGGGGCCCGGTAATCACCCAGAATTCATCGTCATCCTCTTCTAGCAGACTCGTCAGCCGTTGCGTAAGGACCCGCTTGACCACGGCTACTTTGGGGTCATCATCCTGAAAAGCATTCAATTCATAACTGCGGTAGCCTGTTAACCATAAACGACGCATAATTTCACCCCCGTAACTGTTCTGTATCAATCATTTTACATTTTTTCTGGTATAATATAATGCTAGTTAGGAGAGTGAGCAAATTGACTATTCACTATCCCAATGGTCAGCACCCTCACCAATCATATCACGCTAACCGGGATTTACCGACCCCCCACCAGTCGATTTACGCGAAGCGGGGGATGTCGTTGGAAGACGAAATCAACCATAGCAACCAATACTACCTTAGTCGGCACATCGCAGTTATTCATAAAAAACCGACGCCGATTCAGCTAGTCAAAGTTGACTACCCGAAACGCAGCGCCGCAGTCATTAAGGAGGCCTATTTCCGGCGTCCTTCTACCACCGACTACAATGGTATCTATAAGGGCTACTACATTGACTTTGACGCGAAGGAAACCCGCAACAAACGTTCCTTCCCACTCAAAAATTTCCACGAACACCAAATCCGGCATATGCAAGAGTGTGTGCGGCAGGGGGGCATTTGTTTTGCCTTCATCAAATTCACCGAATTGGACCTGGTATACCTTCTACCAGCCAGCACCCTGATCCGGTACTGGGATGCCCAAACAAATGGTGGCCGCAAATCAATCCTGCTGACCGATATTCAGCAAGCGGGATTTCCTATTGACTACCAATTGAATCCGCGCTTACCATATCTTCAAGCAGTCGATCAGATTATCGCTGCAAAGAACAAAGGAGCCTATCATGTCGAATAACGAACAACCGACTCGCAGTTCTCGCCGGCAAGCCGATGAAGAACGCGACGAGGAACAACGAAGCGGCGGTTTAGTTAAGAAGATTATCCTCTCAATTGTTGGGGTCGTCGTCTTGCTATTCGTCGCTGGTGCTGCCCTCTTCTTTTACTACGCGTCGAGCGCGCCTAAGATTAGTCAAAGCGAATTAGCTAGTCAGAATGGAACAACTATCTATGACAGCCAAAATCGGGTCATCTCCCGGCTGGGCCTGCAAAAGCGTGAATACGCCAAGGATAGCCAAGTTCCCGCGACCTTAAAGCACGCGGTCGTTTCCATCGAGGACCGGCGCTTCTACAAGCACCACGGGGTTGACCCGATCCGAATCGTGGGCGCCGCGACCGCGAATATCTTTGGCCGTTCCGACGGGATGCAGGGTGGTAGTACCCTTACCCAGCAACTGGTCAAATTATCCGTCTTTTCCACGGCGGCTTCAGACCGGACCTTTAAGCGCAAGGCCCAGGAAGCCTGGCTGGCAATCAACGTTGAACGGCACTTCAGCAAAAACCAGATCCTCGATTTCTACATTAATAAGGTTTACATGGGGAACGGGGTCTATGGGATGCAGACCGCGGCCCAGTATTACTACGGCAAGGACCTTAACCAGCTCAGCCTCTCCCAACTGGCTCTGCTGGCAGGGATGCCCCAGTCACCGACCTACTACAACCCCCTGTCTACTAACACCCAGGCCGCAACGCGCCGGCGGAACGAGGTCCTAAACGCGATGGTCCGGAGCAAGTACATCACCCAGGCCCAAGCGGACAAGGCCGCCCAGGAAAGCATTACCGCTGATCTGGATTCCAGTCACGGCAATACTTCTAATGGGGACGTCAACGTTGATGAAAAGGTCATTGACCCGTACATTAAGGAAGTGCTGGCCGACCTGCAATCTAAGGGCTACAACCCTTATAACGACGGTCTGCAAGTCCACACTAACATTGACCTGGCTGCCCAAAAGCACCTCTATACCGCAGCTAACGATACCGTACCGTTCCAAAGTAGCCAGATGCAGGCTGGTGTAGCGATTACCGACCCGCATAACGGTCAAGTGGTTGCCATGCTTGGCGGCCGGCACACTGGGAACGTAGTTTATGGTCTGAACCGGGCCGTACAAACCAACCGGAGCTCTGGTTCGACTGCCAAGCCGTTAATGGATTATGGTCCGGCAATCGAGTACCTCCAGTGGCCGACCTTCAAGGCGGTTCAGGACACGAAGTTCTACTACCCAGGCACCAGCATTGCCCTTCACGACTTTGATAACAAGTACAAGGGAACGATGACAATGCGGGCGGCCCTCGTCCAATCACGGAACGTTCCCGCAATCCGGACACTGCAGGATGTCGGAATCAAACGGGCGACGACCTTCTTAAATGGTCTTGGTATTTCGCAAAAGAAGCCGTACACCCTGCAAAACGGGATTGGCCTCTACATCTCCCCATTACAAGTATCTGCAGCGTACGCAGCCTTTGCCAACGGTGGGACTTACTACGAACCATACTATATTTCTTCAATCACTACCCAGGACGGTAACGTCAAGCGCTTCAGCTCCAAGGGACACCAAGCAATGAATAAGGCCACTGCTTACATGATGACCGATATGCTCAAGGGCGTCTTCACCGATTCCCAGGGGTCTGGACGGGAAGCAAACATCAGTGGCGTTAACCAGGCCGGAAAGACCGGGACGACCAACTACCCTGGCGGCAACCAGTCTGGGGTCATGGATTCCTGGATGGCTGGTTACACCAAGAACTACTCGATTGCTGTCTGGACCGGTTATGACCGGCCACAGTCAGCCAGCCCGATTTCCGACACTTACACCAACTCCGCCCAGTGGTTATACAAGGACGAAATGCAGTACCTTGATAGCCGGAACCACGCCTCCAACTGGAAGATGCCAGACACAGTCGAAGCTGTCCGGGTCAATGGTAAACGTCAGTTGGTTATTAAGGATTCCAAGTGGGCCTTAGAGTACGCGGCAATTGATGATGACGACGACAGCAGCAGTAGTAGCAGCGAAAGCCGTTCCTCATCACTTAGCAGTTCGATTGTTTCTTCGTCTTCAGTCTTTAGCAACAATCAGGAGCAAAACAGCTCCAGTCAGACGACCCAGTCGAGCAATGCTAACACGACTACGCCGGGTAACGGGAATGGTAATCAACAGCCAAATACACAACCCAGCAACGGGAATAATAATCAATAAGTACAATTACAATTAAGACTAATACAACGGCCCATGCCAGAACTACTTTTCTCTGGTATGGGCCGTTGCTGTATTTAAAAGAGGCTGGCTGGGACGACGACGCGGAGCTAGCCTGTAGGAAGGATAACTCCGCCGCACAGCAAGGCTATTTGAACTGCTAGCCAGCTACTGCGCTGTTGCATTTTGTCTTTAAAACAGTAAGAGGCTGTGACATAAGTACTATTACTTAGATAAAAGACGAACAGCGCAGTACACAAAGGGGCTTCAGTGCTCGGCAAAGCCGAACTCTGAAGCCCTCTTTGTGCTTGCGGGGGCGTGAAGACGAAGTCATAAATGACTTCTGTCACGCTCCCTTTAAGTTTATTAAATGGAACATCATACCTGAATCTTCCGACGACCATCCTGCAAGAGGTAAATCGCGACCAGGACCAGGATAATCCCGATAATTTCCACCCAGTTCATGAAGAGGTGGAAGAAGATCACGCTCAACACTGAGGTAACGATTGGCTGCAGGGCATCCATAATGCTGACCACGTCCGATGGCGCAAAGTTCGTCGCGTGCAGCAGCAAGCCAAATGGCAGAATCGTTCCGAACAGGATTACCGTCCCCACTGATAACACGAGGGTCGTCGAGATGTGAGGCGGGTTGACCCACATTGGACGGTAAAGGTTAAACAGGACCCCGGCAATCATTGTCCCCCAGCCGAGGACAACCAGTGGCGGGTTTTTGGCAACGGCTCGCTTCGGCAGAACAACGTAGAAGGCGGCCGTGATTCCGGATCCCAGGCCCCACAGCAGGGAAACCACTGGCAGCGACAGGGAATGCAGGTTACCCCGGGTAACGCACATTACAATCCCGATCATTGCCAAGACAAAGGCAATGATGTCGCTCCGGAGGGGCCGTTCCCGCAGGATAAAAATATCCCCGAGAACAATAAACAGCGGTGACAGGTACTGCAAAATCGTCGCCGCGGAGGCGTTCCCCGTCTGGACCGCATAGTAGAAAGTCAGCAGGTTCAGCATCAGGCCAAAGATTGCGTAAGTCACAACCGAAATAGCAGTTTCCTTAGTCTTAAAGACGTCGAAAGTTCGCTTCCCATAAATGCAAAAGCTGATTGCCAGAAGAATCACTCCGGTAATCAGGGTCCGGGTCGAGAGCATCCAGGTTGCCGGAATGGCTAAGTTTTGCGAGATCAGCTGGAGCACCGTCCCGGAAATCCCCCACATAACGGAAGCGAGGGCCGCCCAGCCAATCCCTTTCATTACCTGCCGTGACAAATTACCATTATCCATTTTCATCCATCCCTTCTCTACTTCTACTCACCTAGTTTGTAAATTGGAATCTTGGGGCCACGCGGTTGTTTGCCTTTCCCGCTAGCAGCTGCTGACTGCCCCCGCTGTTCCTCAAACTGTCGTTCATGTTCCTCAATATCATGCTGACTGCGCAAGCCCTGATGAGCCCAGCTTTCCAGGATACGCTCCATATACTTCAGGTTGAGCGCACTGTTCAGGACCGCCTGGCGTAGGGCCAGCTTGATCATTACCGGGCTATAACTATCCTTGTCCAGCCAGTCATTGACGATCTGCATCTCCATTGACGACAGGGGCCGGTTGAATTCGGCTTCCAACTGGTTAAAGGTCTTCATCCGTTCATTAGCTCCCGTATCATCTTTTTGCTGGTCAGCCTGCTGCTCATCATAAAGAACCAAGCGGTTGATTAGCGGCGTAAAGTCATACACCGCCTCTTCCTTGCCGTCCGCCTGACGTTGCATTTTCTGCTCCGCAAGACCATTGACCATCATCTGGTGAAGCTGGTCAAACACCTGCACTTCGGACGTCCCCAGGTTTTTCGCTACTTGGCGGATATCGGGATTAGCCACCCCCTGGTCTTGGTACGACTTCAATTGTAAGTAGAGCACCAGCTGCGAGGTCGTCAGCCCTAACTCCTTGTAATGGTGGAGTAGCAGGTTGCTGATTAGGGTTTCCCCTGCCGCCAGGTACCGCTGCAAGATATTTTCTGCCATTTAACACCCCTCCTAGATAAGAGGTTGGAAGAAAATGCAACTTTCTCCCAACCTCTTTGTAATCTTATAGGTTATTAATCTCTTGAACATATTTCCCGGTCTTAAAATTGATCAGGTCATAGCACAGGCGGCCCTTCCCGTTACGGTAAGTGACTTCCCAGACAGCCTTATCGTTAAACACGCCCGGCGCCACCTTGAGGATTTCAGCGGGATGCCGGCGCTGCCTGGTCATTGTCCGAACCTGCTGAGCAGATAAGCCGTCCGCCTGCTTGAGCACCCGGATGTTGCCGCCTTTCTGCGGAACAATCACCAGGATCGACTGTCCCTGCTGGTTCTTGCCGGCTACTGTGTAGAAGGTACTCTCCCGATTATAGATGTAAAACTTTTGCGGATCCTGGAGATGACCGTATTTTTCGGCCAGCTGGATGGCCTGCCGGCGAGCGGCCGCTCGTGGTTGGTTGCTGACTGCGTAAGTCACCCAGCCTACCAGCAAGATTACCAGAAATACCAGCAAAACATTGCGAACCCGTTTCAGAAACGAACCGCGGCTTTGCGCTTGTTGAACTTCACGTCGACTTTGCATTCTTGCTATCCCTTCCTCAGCTTCTGATGTCAATCTTTTAGATTATATCAAAAAATTAGCAACTAGCGCTAACTAATGGTGCTTTTTAAGAAAATTATTAGCAGTCCGCACCAGCTGGTCGGTCGGCAGAATGGTAAGCGGGTAGTCCCGCTCCAAGTTTTTCATAATCGTCTGACCGTACCGACGGGTCAGGAGCCGCGGATCCAAGATTACCGCGACCCCGGTGTCCGTCTCGGTCCGGATGAGGCGGCCAATTCCCTGCCGGAGCCGCATCGTCGCTTTCGGCAACTCAGACTGGTAGAAAGGATTCTTTCCCTGTCGTTTAAGCAGGCTATTGTAAGCCCGGTTCATAATTTCGTCGGGAGAATCAAACGGCAACCGGGTAATGATCAGGAGTTCCAGGGCCGTATCCGGCAAGTCAACACCCTCCCAGAAACTGGCGGCCCCAAGCAGCAGCGCGTTTTCTCCAGTTGAGAACTGCTTTAAGATTTTTTCTCGGCTACCGGTGATTCCCTGAGCCAAAATATCACGCTGGTTAAACAGGCCGGTCTCGCGCAACTGTGAATAGACCTGGTCAACCATCAACAGGGAGTTGAAGAGGACCATCGTCTGACAGTTGCTGTCCTTGGTCAGGTCATAAATCGTCTGGGCCAGGTAGTGAACATAGTCCGCATTCTTCTGGTTGCCAGGCAGTGGAGCGTCCTTAGCAATCAGGACCTTAGAGTGGTGTTGGTAGTCGAACGGCGATGCAAAGCGCTTGGTCAGTGTTCCTCGCCGGTCTAGGTCTAGCTGCTGGTATAAATACTGCGACCGGCTCGAGCTAAAGAGGGTCGCGCCAACGAACAGCGGCTGGGCAAAGTACGGGTAGACCTGCTCCGTCAAAAAGTGGTTGACCGACAAGAGGCCCCCACGGAGGACCATCGTACTGTGCTCGGCTGACTGACGGATCGTTAGCCAAAATGCTGCCTCCTCACCCCGGTGGCGGAGGGTTTCGTTAAAACTGTTCAAGGTCGTGTCAGCGTCGACGAGCGTTGTCAGCTGACTCTGAAACTGGCTCATCAGGTAACGGTCACTCGGCAGCCACCGCCCCGCCTGCTGGCTAAAAATGTGGCGCAAGGCGGAGAAGTGCAATTGCACGCTCCCCAGCGCTTGTTCCAGCTCCATCATTACTGGTCCACCGATGTCGAGCAGTTGCTCCAGCTGTTCGTTTGCCAGCGGCTGCTCAATCAGCTCGTTGTCCGTACTCGTAGTCGACTGCTGCATAAACTGACGGTAAAGTGCCTGTTGAAACTGGTTAACGGCCTCGCTGACATGGTGCAGGTCCTCCCGGAGCAATTCAACGTTGTAGCTCCCCAGGGGGTGGTCGGCGAAAATGTTGACCAGGTTGCGCTCACTACTATTACTTACTAGGCCATCCAAAATATGAACAGCCGCCCTGATCTGCTGAAAGTTAAATTGCCGCCGCGACTGACGCAGGATGTTGCGACTGAGGTGCTGGGCCTCATCAACTACCAGGTACGGCCGCCGGGTGCCATCCCCCAGTAACTCAGCATGAGCTACCAAGTAGGAGTGGTTAGTAATAATCACGTCGGCTTGGTCGAGCCGCTTGTTCCGCCGAACCAGAAAGTCATCCCTGTAAAACTCACTCTTCGGGTTGAGTGTCCGCACACCCCGGTGGCGAATCTCGGTAAAGTATGGCGACCTCGTAGTCGTCAGGTTCAGTTCATCAAGGTCCCCTGTCGTCGTTTGCAACAGCCAGACGAGGATTTTTGCCTTAATCAGCTGGACCAGCTTGGAATCTTCAATAATACTCAGGGAGTGCACGAACTTGGCAAGGTCAATGTAATGCTGGTTGCCCTTAACCACCACGCTATTGACGGTAAACGGCAACACCTGGTTAAGCTGCCGAACAGCCTGACTATCGACCTGTTCCTGGAGCAGGTTCGTGGCGGTGCTGACGACAATCCGTTTGTCAGGGAAGGCAGCGTAGGCCAACGGCAGCAAGTAGCCGAGGGTCTTCCCACTCCCCGTCCCGGCTTCCACAACCATATTTTTGGGTTCGTCATGCGTGTAGTTATTGTAGATACTATTCATCATCTTGGCCTGGACCAGACGAAAAACGAGCTGGTCTTTAAAGAGCTTTTCCTTTGCGCGCCGGGTGGCCGGGTAACGAACCTTGGCGGTGGCTTTTTCTACCGCTACTAGCCGTTGCTTATGTAAGACCAGGCCATGACTGACGAACAGGTCCTCGCTGAGCGGCTGCGGGTGGGTACGGCGCCGTTCGAGCTCAGCCGTGAACACTTCGGCTGTCTGCTGAGGCAGGTCCAACTTCATCTGAACCAGCTGGTCAAGGGTCACCGTCGGCAGGTCATGAACCCGCTTTAAGAGGTCGACCAGCAAACTGGCGGTCGCCTCGGCGTCAGAGACCGCACTATGCGGATGGTCATGCTCGATTTGCAAGCTGCTCGTCAGGTCCCGCAGGCGGAAGCTCTTCGCCGTGGGCAGCAAGATTTGACTGAGCGTCACTGTGTCAATGGCCTTGATTGGCAGCGGTGGGTAGCCCGCCCGTTCAAGTTCCGCGTTTAAAAACGGAAAATCAAAGTTAACGTTATGGGCGACGAACGTTGTGCCCGTCAAGAGGCTGTAGATTGTCCCCGCCACATCTTCAAAGAGCGGGGCCTTGCGAACGTCCCGGTCCTGGATACCGGTCAGCTGTACGACCGCCCGGGGGATCTTCTCCCGCGGGTTAACCTTTGTCTCAAAGTGGTTGATGACCTGGCCGTCCTGGACAAGAACGCAGCCAATTTGGATAATGCGGTCACCGTGATTAACACTGGTACCAGTCGTTTCCAGATCAACGACCGAATAGATCGGCGCGGTCCGGTCACGCTTGGGTGTCCGCCGTTTATTCTTCTTTTGCAAAATATCACCGGATTTCTCCTATTTTATTCCTAATAGTATGATACACCATTCTTCCCCGGCCGCGGGGGATTAAGTCGCCGATTTCTTTAGATTTGGTTACAAGTCAAGTCCGCCCCTTTGACTTTGGACCATTTTAAGTTATGATGGAAAATGGAATTTTTATCTGAGAAAGTAGGTTACGATGGTGAAACAACAGGGGATTGGAACGAGCCATGCCAAAATTATTTTAATGGGGGAGCACAGCGTTGTCTATGGACAGCCCGCAATTGCGCTTCCGCTTCCCAACGTTAAACTCACGGCGACCATCAAGCACATGCCGACTAGCGAGCAGCTCATTGCCAGTCGTTACTATAACGGTCCACTCAGTCAACTGCCTCCGACGATGCGCGGCATTCAAAAGTTGATTGGGGCCCTCACCCAGCACTTTGCTGGCGAAAAGGATGGCTGGCGCCTGACAATCGCTAGTGAACTGCCCGCAGAACGGGGAATGGGATCATCAGCCGCAACCGCAATTGCGATTGTGCGCGCTTTTTTTGATTACTACGAAAAGTCCTTAGACCGTCCGACCCTGCTCCGGCTCGCCGACATCGAAGAGGAAGTCACCCACCGGAGCCCCTCTGGTCTGGACGCGGCCACTAGCTCATCTGCTAACCCGCTCTACTATGTCAAGGGTCAGGCCGGACAACCACTTGAAATGAAGCTCACGGCTACGATGGTGATTGCCGATACCGGAATCAAGGGGGCCACTAAGGAGGCCATTACCGACGTGCAAGCCCTCATCCGAAAGGATCCGGCAGGCGCTAACCAGCACATTGACCACCTGGGCGCACTAGTAAAAGATGTCCGTGGTTTCCTAGAACACAATGAAGTCGGTAAACTGGGGATGGCACTCGATGCCGCCCAGGCTGATCTAACAGCTCTCGGCGTCAGCAATGACCAGCTGGACCACCTGATCGCCGTTGCCCGGGCAAATGGCGCCCGGGGGGCCAAACTAACGGGGGGCGGCCGCGGCGGCTGTATGTTTGCCATTATGGAAACCGCCCTCGGCGCCCGCAAGCTCGCCAGCATCCTCAAGGAGAATGGCGCGGCGCAGACCTGGATTCAGCCACTCGACCAAGGAGGGACGATTTAATGGCGACCGCGAAAGCCCACACCAACATCGCCCTAGTCAAGTATTGGGGCAAAAAGGACCAGGAGCTGATTATTCCGCAAACGGACAGCCTGTCCTTAACGCTTGATGAATTCTACACCACCACCAGGGTCAACTTTGACCAGGAACTAACCGCCGACCAAGTAATGATCAACGGCCAGCAGCTTGCCGGACCAGCGGCCGCGAAAGTGACCCACCTGTTGGACATTGTACGACAGCGCAACGGCCTAAGTGCCCGGGCACGGGTAGATTCGCAAAACCACGTGCCCACAGCAGCAGGATTGGCCTCTTCTGCCTCCGCGTTTGCGGCTCTGGCGGGTGCTGCGAGCCGGGCGGCTGGTTTACAGCTGAGCCGGCGCGAACTTTCCCGACTGGCACGCCGGGGGTCCGGTTCGGCAACCCGGTCAATTTATGGCGGCTTAGTCGAATGGCAGGCCGGCCACGATGACCAGACTTCCTACGCGCTGCCGATTATGGAACAAGTCGATTTTGGTATTGAAATGATTGCCATCCTGGTCGATACCCATAAGAAGAAGATTTCGAGCCGGTTTGGCATGCAGCAGAGTGTTTCGACCTCTCCCTACTACCGGGTCTGGCCGGAAGTGGTCGCTCAAGACATGGCGGCGGTTAAAAAGGCCATCGCGGCCCAGGATATTGACCAGATTGGGGCCATCGCCGAGGAAAACGCCCTGCGAATGCACGCCCTGACACTCTCCGCCGACCCCGGCTTCACCTACTTTGACAGTGATACCATAACGGCGATGACCATCGTCAGGGAGCTGCGTGAAAATGGTGTCAACTGCTACTTTACAATGGACGCCGGGCCGAACGTGAAGGTCATTTATGACCAAGCCAACCGGAAAGCAGTCTACTCGACCCTGGCAGCCCAGTTTGGTACTGACCGGCTGGTAGTTGCTAAACCGGGACCGGGAATTGAGATTTGGAATGATTAATTTGGATGAGAAGGGAACTTACGCAATTGATTACTGAAAAAGCACCAGGAAAATTATACATTGCTGGCGAATACGCCGTGGTTGAAAATGGTTATCCCGCCGTGCTGGTCGCCCTTGACCAGTTCGTCACCTGCACGATCAAGGAGTCGGCGCGGGAAATGGGCCAGATTTTTAGCCGGCAGTACCACAACAACCAACTACTTTGGCGGCGAATGGGTGACCAGATGGTAGTGGATAAAAGGGATAACCCTTTCTCCTACATTCTCTCTGCCATTAAGGTAACCGAGGAATACGCCCGGCAGTTTGAGCGGGAACTGCGCATCTATGACTTGCAGATTGACAGCCAGCTTGATAGCCAGAACGGCCGTAAGTACGGCTTGGGATCTTCCGCGGCGGTCACGGTCGCCACTGTAAAGGCCCTCTGCCGTTTCTATAACCTCCCCGTAACAAAGGATGAAATTTTCAAGCTGGCGGCAATCGCCCACTTCGAGGTTCAGGGCAACGGCTCCCTGGGTGATGTGGCGGCGTCCGTGTACGGGGGCTGGATTTCCTACCACTCCTTTGACCGGCAGTGGCTCGCTCAGCAGCGGCAATACCTGGACATCAAGTCCCTGGTCGACCTCCCCTGGCCCGACCTGCAGATTGAATCACTACACGCGCCAGAAAACCTCCAGCTCCTAATCGGCTGGACCGGTAAACCGGCGTCTACCTCTCAGCTGGTCGACAAGATTTCCCTCTTCAAGGCCCGGCGGCAGGATGATTACCACCGCTTCCTCGAGGAAAGCAAGTCTTGCATCCAGCGGATGGTCGATGGCTTCCACCAGCAGGATCTTGAACGAATTAAGCGGGAAATCCGCTATAACCGCGACCTCCTCAAGCAGCTTGGAACTAACTCCGGTGTTGACATTGAAACCCCCGTCTTAAACCGTCTGTGCCAGATTGCGGAACAGTTTGGCGGGGCAGCTAAAACCTCGGGGGCTGGGGGTGGCGACTGCGGAATCGTTGCTATCGACCAGAACGCCGACTTCAATGCCGTGCTAAAGTCCTGGGCGCAGAACCACATTGAACAGCTCCCCCTTAATGTCCACTTTATCTCTGACATCAAGCGGCGGATACAGCAGCACCTGCCGTTGAATTAACCCACCGGGGCCAATCATGCACTAACGACCCATTATTTTAAGGAGTAAGTTTATGGAATCGCGTCAAGCACAACGGAAAAACGAACACCTTTCCCTCGCCAGGAAGTATTACGACCAGGCACACGCCAGCCACCCCTTTGATCAGGTTCGGCTGATTCACACGGCCCTGCCCGAAACGGCGGTAGCGGACGTTGATATTACAAGCCCGCTGACCAAGCAAATCCGGCTTAACGCTCCCTTCTACTTTGAGGCAATGACGGGTGGCAGCCAGGCCGCGCTGACTATCAACCGCCAGCTCGCGCAAATTGCTGCCAAGTACCAGCTGGCAATGGCAACTGGGTCGGTCAGCATTGCCCTGAAGGATCCCGCTGCACGGGAATCATTCACCGTGATCCGGGATGAAAATCCGGACGGAATCGTCATTGCAAACCTCAGCAGCGGGGCCAGTCTGACGGATGCCCGGGCAGCCATTGACTTATTGGGGGCCAACGCGCTGGAGCTGCACCTCAACGCCGCCCAGGAGTTGATAATGCCGGAGGGCGATCGCTGGTTCTTCTGGCTCGACAATATTCGTGAGTTAGCAACCGCCCTTGACGTCCCGGTGATTGTCAAGGAGGTTGGCTTTGGGATGAACAAAGTCGACGTTGCTAAGCTGGCGCAGGCCGGTGTTGAGGCCATTAATGTCAGCGGACGGGGCGGCACCAACTTCGCCTTGATTGAAAACCGCCGCAACCACAAGCAGGACTTCGCTACGCTTGCCCAGTGGGGGCAAACAACGCCTGAAGCCCTTTTAGAAGCCCGGGCGTCTAAGAGCGGCCTGCCAGTTATCGCCTCTGGGGGAATCAGCTCACCTGTAGACCTTATCAAGGCCGCCGCTCTGGGGGCCAGTTCCTGTGGAGTGGCCGGCTACTTCCTGAACATTCTCCAGGCAGCCGGACCAGCAGCGCTCGACCAGGAAGTCGCGGATTGGCTGACCGTGATTCCCCGCTTGCTAGCCCTGCAAGGAGTCGAACAGTTCACCGACCTCTCGGTAATGGCCGATACAGTTCTAGCCCCAGAGCTAGCAAGCTACGCCCAGCAACGCCAACTGTTATAATTTAAAGATTAAAAGTAAAAGAGGCTGGGAATAAACCCAGTCTCGTTGCTATTTTAAAGCTAAAAATGTAACAGCGCAGTAGCTGGCTGGCAGTTCAAAAGCTGATAAATCAGCATTTGACCAACCTAGCCATCCTTGCAGGTGTGGGACAACGAACTAGACAAGCTAGTTCTGTCCCACTCCCTTTTACGACTGCAATAATTAATTATTTGTTCCAGTGTTAATTACCGGCTGGGTGCCCCGCTCGCTGACAATCGCAACCATGATGTTGTTAATAATCTGGAGGCGCTGAGCGTCAGTCAAATCCAACTCGGTTTCCCGAGCAAGGCGGTCAATGGCGTCCTCCGTAATGGAGACCGCCCCCTCAACAATAATCTTACGGGCAGATAGAATGGCAGCCGACTGCTGTTTCTGCAACATTGCACTGGCGATTTCGGTTGCGTAGGCCAGGTGAGTCAGCCGGGTTTCAATAATTTCAACCCCGGCAACATTGAGCCGTTCCTGGAGCTCCGCGGTCAACCGGTCTGACACCTCTGTTGGGTTGCTCCGCAAGGTCAGGGCGTCCTCATCCTCAAAGGTATCATATGGGTACTCACTTGCCACGTGGCGGACAGCCGACTCGCTCTGAATCTGAACAAACTGCTCGTAGTCATCAACAGCAAAGAGTGCTTTGGCAGTGTCAACTACCCGGTAAACTATTACGGCAGCAATCTCAACTGGATTCCCTTGTGAGTCATTGACCTTGAGAATCTGACTATTGAAGTTGCCAACCCGTAACGATACCCGTTCCTTCTCGGTAAAGGGCACCGTCAAAAAGAGGCCGGCATCCCGGATTGTCCCGATATAATTGCCGAAGAAAGTCAGGGCCTTGGCCTCGTTTGGCTGGATAATGGTCAATGACGTAGCAGCTACTGCTACCAGCACCAGCAAAATGGCACCGATCACCGTGAGGCCCACCTGGTCAGCGGTTAACCCCCGGTAACCCAGCCAGGCAGCAACCAACGCGACTATAATTGTGAGGAGGAAGGCTAAGTAGCCGTTGATATGAAACGCATTCTTTTCTTTCATTATTGGTTGTCCTTTCTAAAAGCGTAATCCTTTGGGATAAAAGTTTTTCACCGTGCCGTTAACTAACTTACCGAAGCCGACGTTAAAGCCCTGGCAGGTTAACAGGTACCAGCCGTTGGAAAGCTCAGCCGACCCGGACAGGACATCCCCGTGAACGTAGGAACGCCACTGTTCAGTGCTAAGGTCAATCCGGCGGGTCGTTACCGCGGGGTCAATCGCCAAGGCCAGTGCTAGGGCCGGTTCAAAGCGCCGCTTTTTAAACGTCCCCAGGTGGAGACCAGGTCGTAAGGCGGTCAGCCCCTCGACGGACGACATTTCAGCTGGCAGGTCATAAAGTTGGTCACCATAAGTCAACAGTTGATGTGGCTGGTAATCCGGCATGAACCACTGGCAGAAGTCACTAAAGAATTGCCGCTGCTCCTTAGTCACCCCGTCCTGCTGGTGACTCTTGCGGTGTTTCTTTTTCTTCTTCGCTTGTCCGCTAACCGCTGGCTCTGAACCAGTAGCCGCCAGTTGGAACTTGGCGATAAAGTGCCCCTCCCCTGCAATGTGGTGGGGGAAGAGCCGCACCGCCTTGGCTAAGTCAGGATTGCCATCAGCCCACTCCGGCCGGCCATCATCCATTCCCGGGTATTTTTTGATTGGAACCATCGTTAACCCCGGGTAGGTAGCCAACAGCCAGGCAGCATTCTGCTCGTCCTCTTCCGGGGCAAAGGTACAGGTCGAATAAACCAGCGTCCCCCCTGGCTTTAACATTCTCAGTGCCGAAGCGAGAATCTTCCGTTGCCGGTTAGCACATTCGGCCGGGTAGTCAGGCGTCCAGTATTCTATTCCCGCCGGCTCCTTCCGAAACATTCCTTCACCAGAACAAGGGGCATCCACCAGAATCCGGTCGAAAAACTGGGGAAAATGCTTTTCCAAATCAGCTGGGCTCTCGTTAGTAACTACCGTCTGGGCGGTCCCCCACCGTTCCAAGTTTTCCGCCAGGACCAGGGCCCGTTTGCGAAAAATTTCGTTGGCAACTAGCAAGCCCTGATCCTTCATCTTAGCGACCAGGTGGGTCGTCTTGCCACCAGGGGCCGCACAGAGGTCAAGAACCCGCTCGCCTGGTTGGGGAGCAACCACCTCGCCGACGTACATGGCGGACGGTTCCTGGCTGTAAATTGCCCCGGCGACATGGTCGAGCGACTTGCCATCCACCGGTCCCCGGTAGCCGGTCGGGACATACTCCACCTTTCCTACCGCCCTCTCAAGCGTCGCGGTCGGTGCCGCCTTAGCCGGGTTGACCCGAAAACCGCCGGTCGATGGCTGGTCAAAGGATGCCAAGAAGGCCGGTGCCTCGTCACCGAGCAGGCGCTGGTATTTGTTAATAAACGCATCTGGTAGTATCATCAATTATCCCTCATTTCTCTTCCCCACTATTATACAGTAATTTCTGGCCGCCACGAAACAGTTCACATTTAGCAGCAATTCCCGTATAATTATTTGATAAGTATTTTTTATAAAGGAGTGACGAACGTGGATCAGCACTTAATCGCCCTCGATCTCGACGGGACCACGTTAAATAACCAGTCCACCCTCACCCAGGAAACTATCCGTACCCTGCGAACCCTTGCGGATGAAGGCCATATCGTCAGTATCATTACCGGTCGGCCCTACCGGATTGCCCGGCATATCTATGATCAAATTGGAATTAAGACACCGATGGTCAATTTCAATGGTGCCCTGACGCACATCCCCCACGAGGCTTGGGATGGTGAATACGAAGTGGCACTGACCCGGGAACTGGCGCTGGACCTGCTTGCCAACCGCGAACAACTCGGCATCAAAACAATCACCGTTGAAGACAAGTACCGGGTCTGGGCAAACCACCCCACTAAGGACCTGCCCGAATTCTTACCGGACCACCTCCGGGATGACCAGCTGCTGACGGCCGAGAACCTTACTGGCCGACCGATCTCATTGATTATCGAGTACCAACCGGGCCAGGCTGAAAAAGTCATTAAGGCGGTCAACGAGAAGTATGGCACCTTCGTAGAAGCACGGGTCTGGGGCGGTCCTTACAATATTCTGGAACTAATCCACCGCGGCACGCACAAGGAATCAGGAATGTACTACGTTGCCAAGCAGTACCAGATTAGCCGGTCCCACATCATTGCGTTTGGCGATGAACATAACGACCTGGAAATGCTGGATGCTGCCGGCCGCGGGGTCGCAATGCAAAACGCGATTCCAGACATCAAGGCGATTGCCGACGACGTCACTCCGGTTGATAACGACCACGACGGGTTGGCAAAGTATCTTCAAGAATACTTTAAACTTAGTATTTAAAGCACCTTAATGACGTAACCGATAATGAGGAGGATAAAAAGACCGGTAACCACAGTGATGAAGCTGCGGTGCTGGTTGACAAAGCGGTCGGTAGCCAGCAAGACCAGGCAACCACCACAGGCAATGATCAAGCCCAGGACAACCATCATCATCCGCTGCGGGGTGTTGGTCACAAATGCCGCCCCAACAATCAGCAGGCCGACAAGGGCGAGGAGCAGAGAGAGTTTTGTTCGCATCCTATTACCTTCGGGATAATTAAAGTGCAGTAATTTAATAATTATTAGCACTTTTGATACTTTATTTAAAAATTTTGTTATAATGAAGGCGAAGGCGATTTTGCAATCACCTTCGCCAACATACTTCTACTAGGGGAACTGTGACCAGGGTGTCATGGCTCCCTTATGTATTTTAGCATGCTTTTTCTGCCAGTAAAAGCCGAAGCATAGCAAGAGCTGAAAACGAAATTTAACTAAATCGGCTGATAAATAAAGAATAGGCATTTAGACGTTCGTCTTTGCCCGCAAAAAGTCTCAGAACATTTCCTAACGCTTCACTGGGCCCCCGCGCCAGAGAAAAAAGCCTCTCTGCCGTTTCTGGCAGAAAGGCAATCTCCTTCGCTAAAAAGCAATAGCGAGGATCCTGGCTTGAGCAGCTTCCAATTCGGCCGCAGATATATTAATAAAGCGATTGACAAGCCGTGGAGCTACTCCAATATCATTAGTTAAGAAGTCGTGAATTGTGCTGATCGGCACCCCAGCGTGACGGAGGTGCTGAATGGTCATGGTCACCGCTAATTCCTTCACATGAGCAGCGGACAGGGCAGCTGGTGCGACTTCAACGACACCCTGATAGTAGCCATTCATAAATGTCCGGTTCATCCAGCACACCCCCTTTCGTGTCCCGGCTTACTTAATGTACTTTGAGAGGATTTGGTTATACTTGACCAAGTCCTTTAGTTTTGCCGTACTTTCCGGTTCAACTACAAGTACCGACTGGCGGTCGGCGTTATCATCCTGCTGCTGGGCTCCCCAGACGCTGAGTGACATCATCAGGCACCGCAGCTGTTCTCCATCCTCAGTCAGCGAATACTTATTTTCCGTATCCCGGATTGGGTTAGCAACACGAAGGTTTTGTAATTGACACAACTTTGCTGATAACTCTTCTTCTGACAAGGCTGGAATCAATTCCAGTAATTCCTGCTTTGTAAAGGTCCGGAAGCCTAGCCAAAAAAGCAGAACTGGTGCCCACTTGTCTTGTAAAATTTCATTGGCATAAGCTAAACCACTTTCTTTAGTTTCCTTTGTCATAGTTATCAATTCCTCCTATTCACAAGTTTGATAGCTAAACCCTTGGCACCTTCTATTATAAATTGTCCGCTAATCAGTTGAACATTATTTGACGAATTTTTCATATTTTTTAAGGGGCAGGCCAGCATAACCAATAACACTATTAAGTCGCCGCTGAAAATCAGCATCTGGCAGCTCGCCAAAGGTCGCCAAGAACGCCTCGTTAGTAACTGCCATCACGTAATTTGCGAGAATCTGCTGGTGAATAGCTAGTCCCTGCTGGTGACTCAAGTACGTACCGGAAGCAGGCCGCAAACCGCTGCTGTCCTGGTAGACCCCCATCCGCCACATGGCCCCTTCGATATTCGCTAATTGGAGGTTGGCTACCTGGTCAGCCGCGTCCAGGATCCGACCAAAACTGCTAAAACTTGCGTCAACCCGAAGCTGGTATAAGCCACCCTGTCCCTTGAGGATGATTAGCAGGCGGTTGAGCTTCTGTGAATAGCTATAAGTATCTAGGTGGTGGGCCATGTAATAGACAACTTGACGGTTGCTGGCACCATGAGTAGGAACCAGCCGGTAATGCCCCGAAATAATTGCCTGGGTCTGACAGCGGGCCAAGGAATAATAAGCGGATAGTTCATGCCGACAGATGCCATTCTCCTTGCGAAAACGGCAGAGACACTCCTGCAGCCGGCAATTCAGAATAACCGCCTGCCCCTCCCGAGTTAGGATCAAGGTTTGCTGCCGGTAAGCGGTCAGGGCTAGTGTATTATCAAAGCGCGGCTGAAAGCCTTCCATTTCCGCGTTAATCTCAATGGTCGACAAATCGCTAAAGTCAAACGTCTTCATAAAAGTCACAAAGACTCCTCCTCAAATTTTAAAAATTAGCATTTCTCCCCCAAAGTAAGAAAGCGTTTTCACAAATAATAAGATACCAAGCACGTTTACCCAGCGTCAACACTTTTTACCCTGCTAATCCCCTTTTTTATCGTTTGCTTAGCTGCTAGTAGATGCCTATAATCAGCGGTACTCAGGAGCTCTTGAGAATTTATCACAAGGATGATTCTCAGTATGAAAAACGAAAAAATTACGAACGGTCTGTATTTCCTAATGGACGATAAGCGGACCGGAATTATTTATGGGGTCCTTAAACGGCTCCATATTACTCCCTGGCAGGATCAGTTCGCCGACCTCTTTCAAGACGGCTGTCTAGCCTATGCGACCGCCTTTGCCGACTTCCCTGGCGACCCACGGACCAACAGCCGATTCCCCGCCTACGCCTATCAGAAAGTCTACTAGCGGCTGTTAGATGAACTGCGGCACCAGCAACGGGGACTAGCCTTGACCGAATACTCCCTTGACGACCAGGATAACGAGCTAACGGAACCGCTCCCCAGTACCGGGGCAGGATTAGCGATGTGCTTAGACAGGGTTTGTCTCCAGCATTTGCTGACCAAGTGCACCCCTAACCAGCAACGCTACTTAATCGGTAAATTGCATTTCCACCTCACCGACCGGGAAATTTAGTCCCAGTGCCGTCGCCCAGTGGAAACGGGGACTAATTGCCAAGGCACGGCAACTTGGCTACAATAAGGATGAATTTGAGGTGAGAAAATGACAAAACACCAGATTAGATTTGACCAGGACTGGTTCAACTCCCGTTATGCCGGTGAGGATGCTGATGACGGTTGTCCGAACGAATTGAGCCTGTATCGGCAAGCTGATAGTGACCAGCTTACCCTCCTGCTATCTAACATCGACTTTGCTGGAAGCAGCCATGACAACACTTACTTGCTAGACAAGCATGACGCCCAGGCACTGGTTCGCTTTTTAACGCAGTGGTTAGATAATAATATCTCAGCGAAGTAGCTAGCTGGCAAGATAACTGCTGACAAATCAGCGGTAATCTCCCTAAATATGCCTACTGCATAGCTATCCTTGTGGAGGTTGCCAAAGGTTAGTTTAGAGTTGAAAGACTAACATCGAAAATCAGCTTGTCAGCCAATTTTCGATGTTTTTTCTCTCTCAATTGAATGGTAGTACCAGTTTTCCCCTTCTTGCCGACACCATTAGCACTAAGCAGCAACTTGTCCAGCATTCGTCAAATTAATCTATAACGCCACTTTTTAATAAGCAATACCGGTAGTTACGACCTCTTTTGCCAATTGTGCAAGCAATAAGTATAGCCAGCCAGATGAAGAGATTAGGATATGTAGTTCGTCATGCATGATATTTTCCATCCTTACAATCTAAATACCTTAATAACACGGGATTACTTGTCAAAAAATGCTACTGTAGATATTTAAAAGGGCTAGTAGCAGTTTCTTGCTAATAAATTCAAATATCTGGACTCGCTCGAGTTAAAAATAGACTGTCCGGTAATTTTACCAAGACAGCCATTATTACTATATCGTTATTATTTCAATCAATAATGGATTTTTTGCTTTGACTAGGGTTACTGGATTATTCTGATAATCGGTATAGACTTTGACAATCTTGCCACTGACTGGGGACTTGAAGGTCTCAACCGCCTTTCCGCCCTCAATGTTAATTAGCTGGTCAGATTTATGAATGACATCATCGACCTGGGGTGTTTCCAAGAAGGTAATATCTCCTAATTCAGTAATCACCTTACTATCAAGGCCAACTTTAACCAGGTTACCTACCTGCTGCCACCAAAGGCCACTGTCCTCAACGTGAAGCAGGGGCTTACGACTGAAAAAGCGCTTAAAGCAATTTATAATTCGTTGCCACATTTTAATCTCTCCTGTCTGATAAAAGCAGGGTCGCCAATTCCTCGGCGCTAACTTTTCCCAGGTTAGCATCCAGATGAGCATCGTTAAAGGCTTGAATCAGGTTTTCACGATTCAACTTCGTACCGAGCAAATGCTGTTCAACGACGCGCGGATCGCCAGTCGTGAAGAAGTCACCATAGATTTTAACAGCCGTGATCTGACCATCTTTCTCATTGAAGTTGAAAGAAACAGTCCCAATTGGGTAGTGTTTGGTCACATAGTGCTTAAAGCCTGGATTCTTCCCGTAGTTCCATTCATCAGTGCGATACTGCTCAACTAAACGTGAGTCGATGATATCCCAATCGTGGTCGGTCAGGTGGTAGGTCTCTACATCCTCCATAGAGTCAACGCCAAACATGTGACAGAGCAGATAATTCTTGAAATCCTCCGTCGTCCAATTCTGATACTTTTCCGATAGGTAAGGCTTGATGTTAGTTACGCGTGCGTTAACGGACTTAACTCCTTTCGAAGCTAGCTTATCCTTTTCTGGTGTCAGGACTTCACTTGCGGCCGCCATATTCAAGTCAAACATGACTGTCCCACCGGCAGCATAGGAGTTGTCACCCTTGACAATTGCCATTCCAGAGAATTTCTTACCGTCAATTGTCATGTCATTTCTCCCACTAACCTCGGCAGATTCAATCCCCAAATCGTGGAGCGCATCGACAATCGGGTCACCAATGGCGTGGAAATTGCCAAACTCACTCATATCACCGACAACAATGTTTTCAAAGACCAAGTTGCCAAAATCATGGTAGACCGCACCACCACCACTGGAGCGCCGAACCAGTTCAATATTGTGCTTTTTTAGGTAAGGCAGGTCGATTTCGGCATAGGCATTCTGGTTGACGCCAACAATGACAGAAGGACGGTTAATGTAGCAAATCAAGCCATGACCCTTTAGGCGTAGGTCGTTAATCAAGTAGTTATCCAAGGACTGGTTGACGAGGGCATCGTAAACCGGCTTCCCATTTCGACTGGTATCAATAAAAAACATAAAAACACCTCTAATTAATTGCTGTATGCGATTTCAGTATATACCATAATCCGGTTAATTAACATTAGTTTGTCCAATCTTAGTTAGACTTGTTTTTTCTTTCCCGAAATGTCAAATTAAGTTAGAAAAAAGCTAGTTGTTCATCTGTGACGTGCTTCATGAATACTTCAAGTGGTGTGCGGTAGTTGAGTGACTTACGAGGAATGTTGTTTCACCAATGCATTAGCTGGGTGATGAGCTCGTTGGGCAGATGGCGGAAGTCCAACCGCTTACTGAGACCATCGCGCCGTAAGATCCCATTGTTGTTCTCGTTCAGACCACGCTGATTGGGAGCACTTACCTCCGCAAAGCAGGTGTGAAGGTCATGCTTATTAGCAATCTCACGCCAACCAGCGAATTCCTTACCATTATCAAAGGTAATCGACCTGACGAAGTGCCGCGGCAGTTTTGACAACCAGCAATCTAAGTGCTGATTAACGCTCTTAGCCGTCTTGTGATGGACATTTAGCACAATCATGACTTTCGACTACCGCTCAACCAGCGTCATAACGGCGCCGCGATGCGCCTTGCCTTGGACAGTGTCGGCTTCAAAGTGGCCAAACTCGTGTTGATAGTGCGGAAAATCCTGATAGCGCTGATAAATACTGCGTCCCAGGTGTCCAGCCTTCCCACACCGTTCCACGTAACCATTTGGACGACGTTGGCCCTTCATTGGTAGCTGCTGAGCCGCAAAATGGTACTGTCCACGGGCAAACATCCGGTACAGCGTCCGCATACTACAACTGATTGGCCGCTCTGCACGACCAATGATTGTATCTGGCGTCCAACCGGCCGCAACGCGTTGCTTGATATACTGGACCTCATCACGAGGCAATTGCGATTGTTTGCGGCCACAGCGACGCTTGTGCCGCTGATAGGCAGCTAAATATTGATCAATCGTCTTACCGCTATCTAGGAAGCGGTAAATTGTTTCTTGGCTCCGTTTAAGTAGCTTAGCGGTTTAATAGGCTTTAGTACCTTGGTGCCAAAAATCAGCTATGAGAGTCAGTTCGCGTATGGTAAGATGATGATAGGTCATTTGTGATATCCTTTGCTTTTGTTTGTGGTTATTCAAAAGTCTATCACAGATGGCTTTTTTTATATTTCTAACTGAAACTTGAAAGCACTCAAAATGACCAGAGCCCATGTCAGCTCTGGCTTTTCTTTGCCAAAATTAGTTTCAAACCACCTTTTGAAGGATATTTTGAACATTATGCGGTAAGTAAGCCAGGAATTGATTAATTGTTTGGCTGATAAAGCCTGCCTCCTGTGACTGGAATGTCTTCAAGAGGTAGACCAATGCCTCGATAAATTTAATTTCAGGCAAACTGTCATTCATCAAATAAAATAAATCACCAAGGGTCCGGTCGTCTTTATTCAGGCGCTCTTGCCAGGCTAAAAGAATGTAAGTCATCGCCGTGACAGTAATTTGGGCAACCTGGCCATCATAACTTTGAATTTGGGACTTATTTTTAGCGACGAAAACAATTTTGACTGGAAAGACCTGGCCTTGAAAGTTGGCTTCAACGATACTGCTATATAGGTAGCTTTGACCAGCGGGACGTTTAGAATTAAGTAATCGCTGATAAAGAGCTTTGATACTATAATTACGACCACGATATCGATAGTAAACTTTCGAACTGCGCTTAAGCATAGCGACACTTTCCAGCCCCAATTCTTTAAGGTGCCAGAACATTTGTGGCGAACTATACCAGCTATCAAATAAAACATATTTAGCAGTAACCCCAAGTCTAAGTGCTTGGCTAATTAACTCCAGAACTACTTCATTCATTTTACGTTGTGCCTGAGATCGACGTTGACCAGCGATGGTCCGTTGATCAGTTATGCTAGATTTAGAGCCAACGAGGTTAGTTTTCTTCCTAGTTGACATTAAGGCACAGTTAACCGGTAAAAAGGTATTACCATCACTCCAACCAATTGTTAAATTCCGATAGCCGGTTGAATACCGATGCTGGTCATGATCATAAATTTTAGCTAGTAATTCAGTTTTGGTCGAGTATGCCCGTTCTATTAAAGTATCATCAACGATTAACGCTAATCGCCGCCGTTGATCAATAAACGGAGTGAGGATTAAAATCATTTTAATGGCGACAAGGCATAGTAATTTCTGCCAATTAATCCGGCCATCATTGAGAATGTTTCTGGCTGTTCGAGAACTAAACCAGCGACTAGGCTGAGCACGATAGAGTGAGCGTCGACTAAAGATAGCCTCAAACAGCCAAGTAATAACAGCAGTTAGCGGAATAGTTGAGTGGCGTTTGAAGTTAATCCGTTTACTAGCCGACCTAGACCAATTAAGTGAATAAATGCAGAAATTATATTTTTGGCAGATTGCAAGAAATAACTTGAACGAATTTAATGACGTAAATTAAGCAGGAAGATCTCGATTGGTGTGCGCCAGTTAAGACATTTAAGTGGCCGGGAATTCAGATACCAATTGATTTGAACCAGCTGGCGATCGCTCAGCTCTTCAATGGCTTGTCCCTTGGGAATAAACCGTCGCAAAACTCGGTTACGGTTCTCATTACTACCGCGTTCATGTGGTGAATAAGCATGAGCAAAATAAACCGGAGTACCAGTTCGCTGCTCAATTGCCTGGTAGTTAGCGAACTCTTTACCATGATCTACGGTCAGCGTCTTGAGTTTGTCTTGAAGTTGACTAGCTAGTTCAAGCACGGCTTGAGTCATGGATTGACTATCGCGACCATGGAGCCGTTTAACAATTGTCAGGCGACTCTTACGCTCCACAAAAGTAGCCACAGCTTGACCTTTACGCTTGCCAGAAAGCACGGTGTCAGCTTCAAAGTGGCCAAATTCCTGGCGAGTTTCGATTTTATGAGAACGCTCCTCAATTGAGCGGCCGTGACTGAATGTACCACGCTTTTCTTTAGCGCGATGGCGACGTATTCCATGATCAGGCAAATCAGATAACTGCACATCAAGCCATTTTTGATCAATCCAGTTATAAACCGTCTTGTGGGCAATCCCAACCACATGGGCAACTTGTTCAGGGGACCACTTCTGGACTTGAATCTTTTCCTCGACCAAGTGTTTAAGGTTTTTAGTGAGCGAAGACTTCCGCCCCCGTTGACTAACCTTTTGTTCAAAGTCAGTTTGCGCTAGCTCAGCCTGGTACTCACTATTTAGCCGGTGAAGTTCGTTAAAGATGGTGGTCTTACTAAAGCCTAAGTAGTTAGCGATGTATCGCAAGGAACGTCCTTCATTATGAAGCGTTTCAATGACAACACGGTTCTAGAATGATAAAATAGTGGTGCTCATCAAGGTCCTTCTTTCTAATGGATTGTGTGGTAAAACCATTAAAGACCTTGATGGGTTTTCTGTCCACTTAAATGTTCAACTTAAATTTTACAATCTGCCTTAATTAAAAATTCTCTGCCTAAATTTAAGCAAAAAATTAATTTAAAAGTAAAAGAGAACCCTTGCTACACAAGGGTTCTCTTCATTAGGATTACTATTCAGCATCGCGACGACGTTCAGCAATCCGCGTAGCCTTACCAGTACGTGCCCGGAGGTAGTACAGTTTGGCACGACGAACGCGACCATGACGAAGAACATCGATTTTAGCAACCCGTGGTGAGTGCAGTGGGAAAGTCCGTTCCACACCAACACTGTTACTGATCTTCCGAACAGTATAAGTAGCGCTGATACCAGCACCGTGACGCTTGATAACAACCCCTTCAAACATCTGGATACGTTCACGGGAACCTTCAACGATCCGCGCGTGAACTCGCACAGTATCACCGGCACGGAATTCTGGAATATCATCACGCAGTTGACTAGCAGTAATCTTTTCGATTAACTTATTTTGACGCATACAATTTCTTTCCTTTCGCCGACATTCATGTCCACAATGGGCAGCGGAATACCGTTATTCACGGCTAAACAGCCATTAACTACTATACATGGTTTCGTGCTAACTTGCAAGGGCTATTTCCCGTGCTCCTGGTTAATGATGGAATGCCGAATACCATAAACAAAGTAAATTAGCAGGCCAATCACGAACCAGCCGACCATCAGAATCTTCGCATCCTTATTCAGACCCCAGAAAATCACCGCAGAAAACAGGGCCGAAACCGTCGGCAGCACCGGGTACCAAGGCATCTTAAACTGGGCATCCGGCAGATTCTTCCCCTCACGTGGCCGCAAGGCGTAAATTCCGAGGGACACGAAAATGAAAGCTACCAGTGTCCCGGCAGAAACCAGGGTCGCCAGGAAAGTAAACGGAAAGACCGAACCCAGGACCATCGCCAGCAAAGTAATCAGCCAGAGGGCGTGGCTGGGCACGTGGCGGCCATTAACAATCCCCAGCCGGCTCGGCAAGAGGCCGTCCCGTCCAAAGGCATAGATTAGCCGCGACGACGCCAGCAGAATCGCAATCAGCGCGGAAAAAATCCCGATAATCGCCACCACTGACAACAAGTTGGCCGTCAGGTAGTGCCCCGACTGGCGCAGCGCCCAGGCCGCCGGTTCAGCATTATTGGCGTAGCGGGAGTACTTAAACATCCCCACCAGCACCAGAGAAACGGCGATAAAGAATCCAGTCCCGAGCACCAGGGTTCCAATTAGGCCCCGGGGCATCGTCTTTTGCGGGTTCTTCGTTTCCGCTGTGTTGGCCGCAATTGCGTCAAAGCCAACGTAGGCGATAAAGATTTGGGCCGTCCCAGCGAGGATCCCCTGCCAGCCCCCAAAGCTCGTTCCCGGCCGGTGCGCTGGAATAAAGGGCACGTAGTTATGAGCCTGGATGGCGGTCGCCCCGACCACGATGAACATGATAATCACCAGGAGCTTGATTGCAACGATGATGTTTTCAATCCGGCTCACCTGGTGGACCCCACGGGAAATCAAAATTCCCACCGCCAGGATGGCGACCGCCGCCAAAATGTCAACATAGGATCCTTGCCGGGGATTAAAGCCCCCGGTCAGGGCCACCGGCAGCTTAATCCCCAGGCTGGCTAAGAAGCCCTGCATATAGGCCGACCAACCGGAGGCAACAAAAGCAACCGAGATAAAGTATTCGGCCAGCAAGGCCCAGCCGGCAATCCAGCCGAAAAATTCACCAAAGAGGACGTTAATCCAGGAAAAGGCCGAGCCGGCAAAGGGCAAGACTGACGACATTTCTGCATAGGCTAAGGCTGATAAACCCGCCCCAATTGCCGCCACGATGAAGGCCAGGGGAACTGCGGGTCCGGTATGCTCAGCCGCGACGATTCCTGGCAGGGTAAAGATCGCGGTACCAACAACCATCCCGGTCCCGAGACCAATCAGGTCAATTGTTCGCAGACTGGGCGTCAGTTTAGCATCCTTTTGCTGGTACACCGCCGGATTCTGCTTCCAAAGCAAGCGTTCAAACAATTTTTTCATGAACCTCTCCCTAATCCGGTACGTCCGGGTCTTCGTCCAGCTGAATATCTTCTAGCATCCGCTGCTGTTCCCGGCTGAGCGGGGCGGATTCCAGCAGGTCTGGCCGCCGGTGGAGGGTCCGCCGCAGCGACTCCTTCATACGCCATTCGCGAATTTTCTGGTGGTTCCCGCTGGTCAGGACTTCCGGCACCTTCATGCCACGGAAGTCCGCCGGCCGCGTGTACTGCGGATATTCAAGCAGACCGTTACTGAAGGAATCACCCATCGGAGAAGCCATGTTGCCAAGGACTCCCGGGATAAAGCGCACGGTCGCGTCAATCATCACCATCGCCGCTAGTTCGCCTCCGGTCAGGACATAGTCGCCCAGGGAAGCCTCATCAGTCACCAGCTGACGGATTCGCTCGTCATAGCCCTCGTAATGCCCGCAGATGAAGGTCAGGTGTTCCTCCTGGGCCAGTTCCTGGGCATAGTCCTGGTCAAAACGCCGACCCGCCGGATCCATCAGGATAACCCGTCCCCGGGGATACTTGCCCGCCGTTTCCTTTTCAATTGCATCCATCGCGTCAAAAATTGGCTGGGGCTGGAGGAGCATTCCGGCGCCCCCACCAAATGGCGCATCATCGACGTGGTTGTGCTTATCAGTGGTGTAGTCACGGAAATCGGTCACCTGGAGGTCCAAGAAGCCGTTTCCTTGCGCCTTACCGATAATCGACTCGCCCATCGTCGCTTGAAACATGTTTGGAAAAAGGCTCAACACATCAATTCGCATTATTCTAACCCCTCCATTAATTCAACCAGCACTTGACCGTTGTCGAGGTCGACCTGCTTGACCACGTCGTCAATCACCGGTAGCAGGAGTTCCGCCTTTCCTGGACGCTCCACAACCCAAACGTCATTAGCACCTGGAGCAAGGATCTCCTTGACTTTACCGAGTTCTTCCCCCGCCACCGTCTTAACAGTCAGGCCAATAATCTGGTGGTAGTAATACTGGCCGTCCTCTAAGGGTTGCTGGTCCGCTGCACTGACCATTAATTCATGGTTACGAAAACTTTCGACATCGTTGATATTGTCGTAACCCACGAACTTTACCAGGATAAAGCCTTTGTGCTGGCGGGAGCGTTCAATCGTTAATTCAATCGGCGCGCCCGTCCCTTGCAGGTAGAGTTTCTGCTGGGGCGCAAACCGCTCGTCAACAAAGTCAGTGGTGGGCAGGACCCGAACCTCGCCCCGAATACCATGGGTGTTGACAATTTTACCAACATTATAAAATTGCATATTTTCCTCCTAAAAAAGATAAAAACTCCCACAGAACTGGTGTGGGAGTTTTTATTTAGTGACGATGATCGTTAATCAGTAACCGGACTTTCTTAGAATTGGAACGCCGAGAACGCGCACCCTCAACAATAGTCCGCAATGCTGCAGCAACGTGACCCTGGCGGCCAATCAGGCGCCCAACATCATCTTGGGCAACATTAACAATATACTGGCGGTAACGCCCACTATCCTCTTGGGAAATTGTTAACGCCGCCGGATGTTTTAATAGCGGGGTAATCAAATCACGAATCAGCGTCTCTATATTTGTCTCAGTCATGATAAATCATCACTTACTTCTTTGCGTACTTAGCTTCGTGGTACTTCTGCATAACGCCAGCCTTTTGAAGCATGTTGCGAACAGTGTCGGATGGTTGGGCACCCTTTTGCAGCCATTCCATAACAGCATCTTCATCAAACTTGACTTCCTTAGGAGTAGTCAATGGGTTGTAAGTACCTAAAGCGGTAATGAAACGACCATCACGTGGTGAACGTGAGTCGGCAACAACGATCCGGTAGAAAGGACGCTTCTTAGAACCCATACGCTTTAAACGAATTTTAACAGACATTTTTGCACCTCCCTGATTTCTTTTAACAGGTAATAATATACCAGTCTTCCGAGAGAATGTAAAGTAGTTTTTCTTGACAGGCTTAATTATTTTTCCGCCGGGTACCTGCAAGGCCGAACAAAGCAGCGAGGACCGCTAGCCCAAGAGCAACCAGTCCTGGATTTTCACTCTTTCCGGTCTGGGGCATTCGCTGATGACCAGCCAGCTCATTATTAGCAGCTGGTGCAACGGTCATCGGCAGCCCGGTCCGCGTCCCGGACTGAGCTCCGCCTTCACCCGGTCGAGCCGGTTGCCCCGGTTGTTCTGGCCGTGGAGTTGGCACCGGAGCTGCAACTGGCCGGTAAACCACTGTTCGTTCCACATTTGAACTCACATGGTTGACCGTAAGCGCAACCACCGCCGTGATGTCGGGCCGGTAGCCGGAAATGGCGGGTGAGACCACGGCCGGGAAGGTTTGTGGTCCAGACCAGGTGGCCGTCACTGCCCCGGTCACCAAATCCCGGTTCCCCGTCTGCGTAAAGGTGACCTGCTTCTGGTAGTCCGGCCGCAAGTGGTGGCCAGCCGCGTCGACGTAATGAATAGTTTCCGTCACTGTTTACTGCTCACTAACCGGGGCAGTTCGGTGTGTAAAGTGGGCAATGAAATACTGGTCACCAGCTGGGGCGGTGTCAAAGTTGCCAAAGCTAACTTCGCTCAGCACAGTCCCATCCAGCCACTGGTCCTTGTTAGCCGGATCATCCCCCACGTAGATACCAGCATAGTCGTACTTACTAAAGTCATAGCTTGTAGGAATTGTAAAGGCAATCGGCTTATCACTCTTACCGCTAACGCTCAGGTCCGATAAGCCCGGAATAAAACGGTGGTCAGTATCATCGTAAAAACGCAAATGGGCATTCTCCTGAGCAACCGGCTTGTAAACCACATACTCAATAAAGTCAGCGTTCGGAAAGTCAAATGGCGCTTCCTGGCCGGCCTGGTGGATTGCCGTCCCCGTCGTTTGCACTTGACCCTCAGACGTCATTGTCAGCTGCCCGTCAGCCGACTGGACACCCTGATAAGCGGTATACCCGTCAAGTACTGGAAGGTTCAAGACGTTAAACTGTTCATCAGTATGGTAGCTGCCGGCTTTCCCCGTTTTGCTGGTGAAAACTACCTGCCGCTTGACATCGGGGATTTTCTCCCCAGACGGCTGCGTCATTGCTTGGCCCTGCTCATTAACAAAGTGGATCACCTGGTTAACAAAACCATAGTAGGTCGAGTCGACGTAGGCCCGGCTAACCGGCTTGAGGTCGTTCTTGATATCAATCCAGTATCCCCAGTCCGCGTCATACTTCGTTTGCCCCTGACTAACGACCTTCGCGTGCCAGGGATGACTATCCATATATTCACGAACCGCTGTGCTTTGGATTGAGTAACCACCCAGCCAGTTGCCCGGCTGGTCACCATAGCTAGCCGCCTGCCGGTCTTGCTTGTAGTTCCGAATACCATCCCCGGGCATCAGTGCGACCGGGTCCGTCGGTTTCCAGGTCAGCAGGGTGACCGGTGAACTCACTATTAGTTGAGCGGAAGCCCGCGTAATCCCCGCTAACAGTAACGTGGTAGGTCGCTTCATCGGCACCGTTATCCGTGCGTTCCACCTTTACCAAGGGCTTTTGATAAACATACTGTTTCGTCAGGTAAAAGGCGCCGGAATCCGTCAACTGGTCATTCAGCTTGATAGAATCACTGCTGATTACCGGAACGATAATCTCCTGCAGCTCCCGTTGCAAGTCCGCAACAGGAACGGTTAGGCCCAGGTGGAGGGTAACTGTCCCCGGATTACCAGTATCCTTATCGCCCGCTGCTTCGGTAATCGTATGATTGATAACCGTAACCCCTTGATCGACCTGGTCGGCGTTAAACTCTTGCTAGTACTCGTTGCCGCGGCTAGAGTAGCCGCCAGATTACTAGTAGCGTTCGTCAACGGTTGATGCTGATCATTTGCGGACACCCCACCCCGCTATTTGCCTGGGTGCCTGCCGGCGTCGGATTAACATCCACCCACACATTGATGGTCATGCCTAGCCAAAAGCTGGTGGATAGCAGGACCGATGCAACCCCGACGCCGGGCTTTCGCAGCCCGTAGCGTGGATACCGAGCAAGTACCCGTTGGTGATTATTACAAGAAATCATCATCAATCCCCCTATAACTAATTTTGAGACATACTTATAACATTCCATTCCATCCCCAATCGCAATATCAAATCATTTAACTGGCCAAGTACTAAAAAACAGCGCTACTAGCATCCGGAAATCTCGAATACTGGCAACGCTGGTTTTCATTTACTTTTTCCGCATCTTGCGAAGTTTCTTAATCCGCTTGGCCTTGTCCTTTTTCATCTTCCGGGCCAGCCGGTTCATCGCCATCTGCCCCATCTTGCCACCGGGCATCTGGCCGCCGAAGAGGTTTTGCATCCCACTCATGTTACCATTCGTGACCTGCTTCATCATCTTCCGCATCTGGTTAAACTGCTTGATCATCCGGTTGACCTCGACTATTGGCCGACCAGCACCAGCAGCTAGCCGGCGCCGACGACTGGGGTTCATCAGGTCCGGATTTTCCCGTTCCTCAGGGGTCATTGAGAGAACAATCGCCTTGATGTGGGCAAACTGCTTGGGATCAATGTTGATGTTCTTGAGTGCCGGATTGTTCGCCATCCCCGGCATCATCTTGAGGATGTTTTCCAGCGGCCCCATCTTGGTGACCTGGTCCATCTGGGCAAGAAAGTCGTTGTAGTCAAACGTATTTTCCCGCATCTTGTCCATCGTTTCCTGGGCCTGTTCTTCATCGAAGTTCTTCTGGGCCTTCTCAATCAGGGTCATCATGTCCCCCATGCCGAGAATCCGTGAAGCCATCCGGTCCGGGTGGAAGACGTCCAAGTCCGCCATCTTTTCCCCTTCACCGACAAACTTGATTGGCTTGCCAGTGACGGCCCGGATTGACATGGCAGCCCCACCACGGGTGTCACCATCGAGCTTGGTTAGGATAACCCCGGTAATGTCGAGTTTGTCGTCAAAACCCTGGGCGGTGTTGACGGCGTTCTGCCCGGTCATCGAGTCGATTACCAGCAGGATTTCGTCCGGGTTAACCAGCTCCTTGATGTTCGCCAGTTCGTCCATCAGCTGCTCGTCAATCTGGAGCCGGCCGGCGGTATCAATGATGACGTAATCATTGTGATTTTGCTTGGCCACTTCCATCCCCTTGCGGACAATTTCCACGGGGTCAACGTCGGTCCCCTTCTCAAAGACCGGGACGTCGATTTGGTCAGCGACCTGTTGCAGCTGGGTGATGGCAGCTGGCCGGTAAACGTCGGCCGCGATAAACATCGGGCGGGCGTGGTCTTCATTCTTCAGCCGCAGCGCCAATTTGCCGGCGGTGGTCGTCTTACCAGCCCCCTGGAGCCCAACCATCATGATAACGGTCGGGATATGGGCGGCCTTGTTCAGCGGTACCGCCTCTTCCCCCATCAGCTTTGTCAGTTCGTCGTTCACGATCTTAACGATTTGCTGGGCCGAGTTCAAGCCCTTAAGGACCTCCGCACCGGCGGCCTTTTCTCGCACGGTCTTCACGAAATCCTTGACGACGGTAAAGTTAACGTCGGCTTCCAGCAGGGCCAGGCGGATTTCCCGCATTGTTTCCCGCAGGTCGGCTTCCGTCACTTTCGGTTTGCGCCGAAGTTTTTCCATCGCCTTTTGCAGGCGTTCCGTCAATCCTTCAAATGCCATTTATTCTTCCTCCAAACTCTCTAAGTGGTTGACCAATTCATTGAGCTGGTCATCATCTGGGTAATGGCTGCGCACGTACTGCTGAATCTCGTCAGCCTGGCGGTTGCGAGCTTGAAATTCAGCATAAAGGTGCAGTTTTTGCTCGTAGTCTTCCAGAATACTTTCCGTCCGTTTGATATTATCATACACTGCTTGCCGACTGACGTGAAAGTTTTCCGCAATCTCGCCCAGCGAATAGTCATCCCCGTAGTACAGCTCTAAGTAGTCATTTTGTTTTTTAGTCAGTAGTGGTTGGTAGAACTCAAATAAGGAGTTGATCCGGTAATTTTTTTCGATTTCCATCGCGACGCTCCTAATCGACTTCGACTAGGCCCTTGAAGAGGCCGTAAACAAAGTCGCTGGCGTTAAACTTCTGCAGATCGTCCACCTTTTCACCTAGACCGACATACTTGACTGGCAGGTGAAGTTCGTTCCTGATTGCGAGAACAATCCCCCCGCGGGCGGTCCCATCAAGCTTTGTCAGGACAATTCCAGTAACGTCGGTACTCTGCTTAAAGAGCTTGGCCTGGTTGAGGGCGTTCTGGCCGGTCGTCGCGTCGAGGACCAGTAAGACCTCATGCGGTGCGTCGGGAATCTCCCGGGTCAGGATCCGCTTCATCTTCGCCAGCTCGTTCATTAGGTTGACCTTATTCTGCAACCGGCCGGCGGTGTCGACGAAGAGGACGTCATAGTCTTCCCGCTTTGCCTTTTGAACCGCGTCAAAAACGACGGCCGCTGGGTCACCATTTTCGGGACCCGTCACAATATCGACGCCGTCCCGCTGGGCCCAAACGTCTAACTGTTCAGTGGCCCCAGCCCGGAAGGTATCGGCTGCCGCCAGCAGGACTTTCTTACCCTGCCGCTTAAAGAGGGCCGCCATTTTCCCAATGGTAGTTGTCTTCCCGGCACCATTAACCCCGACGAACATGATAACGGTTGGGCCTTCCGCGGCCATCCGCAGGTCAGGATTTTCACCCTGGCCCGCTTCTTCGTAGAGGTCGACCATCTTTTCGATGATGACGTTGGAAACCTCCTGCTTGCTCTTGGCATTTTCAAGTTTAACTTCTTTCCGCAGGCTGTCACTGAGCTTCATCGCCATGTCATAGCCAACGTCTGACTCAATCAGCATATCTTCAAGGTCGTCAAAGAAGTCCTCATCAACGTGGCGGAAGTTCGCCAGAAAGCGGTTCAAGCGGGTACCAAACCCCGTCCGCGACTTTTCCAGGCCCCGGTCATACTTTTTCTCTTGCTGGTCTTCATTTAGTGCGGTGGTTGTTGACTTTTCGCCACTTGGTGCTTGTCCGGCTGTCTCATCTGGCATTTCTGAGGATGGTACCGCTGGAGAAACACTAGCCGCCATCGTCGTTGACTGGTTGGCAGCATCCTTACTCAAGCTAGCTGCCGCACTAGCACTCTCAAGGTCGCTCGTACTAGCTGACAACGATGACTGACTAAGTGGGGCCGCCGATTGGCTTACGCTAGTGCTTAGAATGCTGCTGGTCGACTGGGAGACCGAACTTGACCGTTCTGTGCTGGCACTTGCCACACCGGTCTGGTGGCTGCCACTGCCACTAGCGGAAACACTATCCGCCCCCGTCGTCGATGTGCTGGCCGACGACGCGGTCGTCAACGATGTGGAAGCTACGTGGTCACTCGCCGGTGTTTCCTTTTTGTGGCGGCGGAAAATATCAAATAATCCCATTCTGATTCCTCCTACTCTTCTTGGTCATTTAGGGTATCAATCACGTCTACGGAAACCATCTTCGACACCCCTGATTCTTGCATTGTCACCCCGTAGAGGACGTCCACCCCCATCATGGTCCCCTTCCGGTGGGTAATTACGATAAACTGTGGTCCTTCTTTGCCAAAGCGTTGCAGGTAGTTAGCAAAGCGTTGGACATTAACTTCGTCCAGCGCTGCCTCCGGTTCATCCAGGATGGCAAAGGGGACGGGACGAACCTTTAAGATGGCAAATAGTAAGGTAATAGCCGTGAGGGCCCGTTCACCACCAGACAAGAGGTTCAAATGCCGGTTCTTCTTTCCCGGCGGCTGGGCCATAATATCGACCCCAGTCGTCAAGAGGTCATGCGGATCGGTTAATTCCAGCTTGGCCCGCCCGCCAGCAAAAATCTGCCGGAAGGTTTCGTTGAAGGCAGCCGAGACCTCCTTGAAGGTGGCCATAAAGCGTTGCTTGACCTCACCATCCATCTCGTCCATCGTCTGCTGGAGTTGGGTCCGTGATTCCAAGAGGTCTTGCTGCTGGCCTTTTAGAAAGTCATAACGCTCCTTGACCCGGTCATACTCTTCAATTGCGCTGACGTTGATTGTGCCTAATTCATTGAGGCCCCGTTGCAGGAGCTTTAGCTGCCGGGCCAGGTCAGCATCACTGATTTGCTGGTCAGCCTTTTGCCGGGCGGCAGCAATCGTCAATGAGTGGTGGTCCCGTAGCTGGTTTTGCAACTGGTCCAACTGGCCTTCACACCGGATGCGTTGTTCATTCAGGGTATTCAAGTTATCGAGGGCGGCCCGCTCAAGGCTCATCAGCCGTTCCTGATTGCTTTCAGCGGCGTTCAACTGGTCAGCTAAAGCTGTCAGCTGATCATCGGCCGCTGCCAACTGTTGACGATAACCCGCCAATGCTTCCTGAGCCGTCGACAGTGCCGTCGCGGTATCCTCACCGTGAGTTCCCTGCTGCCAGTAACGTTCTTCCAGCTGGTGAAGCTGTTGCCCCAGGTCAGCGTCGGCCGATTTCAATTGAACTAGTTGCTGGTCGAGAGCAGCGGCCTGGCGTTGATACTGCTGCTGCCGCTCCTTAGCAACTGCTAACCACTGCTGAAGTTCGTGGACCTGGTCATTTTGCGCGTCTGCGTTGTGCCGTAACTCAGTAATTTGCTGATTAACCTCTTCAGTTTGCTTCTTGACCGTTGCCAATTGAGCATCAATCTGCTGCTGGGCCGCGGAGTTCGTCTGGAGCTGATCCTGATAAGAGCTGTGACGGGCGGTCTGTTCATCGGTCTGGTATTGAAGAGTCGCCACCCGCTGGCTTGTCGTTTTGGCCTGGTCAGCCAGGCGGTTAAGGGCCGTCTCTGCCGTCCGTAGTTCGTCCGCTTGCTCCTGGGCCGCTGCTTGCAGGTCAGCCAATTTGGCCTGCCCCTGCTGCTGGGACGCCTGTAGCTTTGCAACCGTTGCTTCAGCCTGCTTGGCATTTTGTTGCTGGTCAGCCAGGAGGTTCGCCAGTTGCTGCCCGGTCTGCTTTTGCGTCAAAACTCCAGCACGCTGATGGCGATTAGCCCCTCCAGTCATCGCTCCGCTGGCGTTAATTAATTGACCATCAAGGGTTACCACCCGGACCTGGTGGTGGCCAGCCCGGGCAATGGCCGTCGCATTATCCAAGTTATCAACGACCACAGTGCTGCCCAGCAGGTAGTCAATAATTAGCTGGTAGCGCTGGTCATACTGGACCAAGTCGGTAGCCCGGCCAACGTAGCCCGGCATCCCCTCTAGGGTCGGCCAAATCGACAGCGTCCGCCGAGGACGGAGGGTATCCAGAGGAAGAATCGTTACCCGACCGGCCCGTTGCCGCGTTAAGAAGCGAATAATTTCTTTCCCGGTGTCCTGTCGATCTACGACCAGTTGCTGGAGTTGCCCGCCGAGGACGGTTTCAATCGCCGTCGTAACGTTGGCTGGAGTCGTAATCAGCTCCCCGACTGCCCCCGCAAGCCCCGCAAACTGCTGCCGGTTGCGCAGGACACTTTGGACACCGTGATAGTAGCCGTCGTAGTCATCCTCACGTGTCCGGAAGTCCTTGATCCGAGCCGCGGTTGAATGAGCATCCCCCAGCAGCTGGTACCACTTTCGCTGCTGTTCCTGGTAACGGTTGGTCAATTGTTCCAGCTGCTCTTGGACACCAGAGAGTTCATGGTTAGTTGCCGCCAGGCGGTCCCGTTGCTGAGCCACTTCCTGCTGCTTAGTAGTTAATTCCCGCTGTTGGGCAGTCTGTTGCTCTTTCAACGCCGCCAGTTCGGCATCGCTTTCCTTTTGGACGTTTAGCGCCTGCCGGTGGTTTTCCTGGAGGTAGTTGGCCTGGTTGTGCAGGGTCGTCTGCTGCTGGAGAAGTTCAATCTGCTGGTTACGCAGTTCTTCTAGCCGGGCTTGCAACTGCTGTAACCGTTCACTAGCTGTTTGCTGTTCAGCCGCTTGGAGCTGTTTCTTGTGGTCCGCCATCGTTTGCTCGTGAACAGTCAAATTCTGCTTGACCGCGGCTAATTGCTTTTGTACTTGCTCTTGTTCCTGCTGGTTAGCACTAATTTGTTCACTCAGCCGGTGCTGCTCCTGCTCTTGCTGCTGGCGCTTGACCGTCGAAATCGACTGCTGGTTCTGATAATCAGCAATCAGCTGGGTTTTGCGCAGAATCGACTGGTTCGCGGCATCCTTGTCCCGTTGAAGGGCCGTCCGCTGCTGCTTGTATTTTTCTAATTCAGTATCAGCGGCCGCGGTCTTTTTACGGTACTGGTCGACCAGCTGCCGCGAGTCAGCCAGTTTGCTCTGCAGCCGTTGCAGCTGGTCATGCTGCTGATCATAATTGCGAACCAATTGGGTCTGATCCAGGCGGTCAAACTGTTCCTTTTGTTCCAGATAATCCTTTGCCAGCGCGCTTTGATCAGCTAACGGTTCTAACTGACTAGCTAATTCGCTGACAATATCGTTGACCCGGTTAAGGTTGTCCATCGTCTGTCCAAGCCGTCGTTCCGCCGTTTGCTTATTTTTACGGTACTTAGCGACGCCGGCTACCGTTTCGATAATGGCCCGGCGGTCTTCCGGCTTCCCATTGAAGATTGCTTCAATTCGTCCCTGGGAAATAATTGAGAATGACTCCCGGCCCAGTCCAGAATCGATGAAAAGGTCGACAATGTCTTTCAAGCGCACTTTATTACCATTGAGCAGGTATTCACTATCCCCATTGCGGAACAACTTCCGAGTAATGGTTAGTTCGTTAAAATCACTGGCAAGATAGTGGTCACTATTATCAAAGGTAATTGAGACCAGGGCCCGGTTTAGCGGTGCCCGGTTAGCGGCCCCGTTAAAGATTACGTCCACCATCTTATCTCCCCGCAGGTGCCGGGCAGACTGTTCACCCATTACCCACCGGATAGCTTCGATGATGTTGCTCTTCCCACTCCCGTTTGGACCAACGATTCCGGTCATCCCCTCCTCAAACTTGATCGTTGTCTTGTTGGCGAATGACTTAAAGCCGTCAATTGTTAATGACAATAATTGCATACTAACCTACTCTCACGTTACTTCTTTGCTCGTAATTTCTTTAGAGCACGCTGGGCTGCCTGCATCTCAGCCTGCTTTTTCGATGACCCTTGACCATCCGCAATGACCTGACCATTGGCTGCCACGTCAACATGGAAGGCGGGGTTGTTTTCAGTCCCACTCTCTTCAAGGAGGTGGTACTCGATCAAAACATCGCCATCCCGCTGAAGGAACTCTTGCAGGCTGGTTTTAGCATCAACAGCGTGGTCGAACCAGCCCATGTCCAGCTTCGGGAAGATGACCCGGCGGACAAACTTTTCAACTGCCGGCCGCCCTTGGTCAAGGTAGAGGGCCCCCACAAAGGATTCAAAAATATCACAGAGCAGTCCCGGCCGCTGGCGAGCACCCGCGAGTTCCTCCCCGTGACCCAGCCGGATGTACTGGTCAAAATGACACTCCTTGGCGAACTTAGAAAAGCTATCCTCGCACACCATGGCAGCCCTCAGGCGGGTCAGCTTACCCTGGGGCAACTCTGGATAGCATTTATAAATATATTCTGAAACAATCAGTTCCAACACGGCATCGCCAAGGAATTCGATTCGCTCGTAAAACTTCAAATTCTGATGAGGGTGCTCGTTGACGTATGAAGCCTGAGTAAAGGCCTCAGCTAACAAGCGCGGGTCAGAAAAATGAATATCAAATTCCTTGGCCAAGTAGTCTTGTAGTTCTTCGATCATGTTTAGATTCCTTTCTTCTTATCTATAAAAATTACATTCTTTCCTATTATACTAAACAAGTTCGCCCTGCGCAGGCTTTTCGCGATTTAAAAAGAAAAAAGCCCCACCATGCGGAGAAGAGAAACCGGTCCAACTTGGTTGAGTACCCGTTCCTGATGTTTGCCGTTTACCGCGGGGCTTGTCGGGAGAGTCCTTTACTGGCCGACCAGCGGGCAAACTTACAGCCAGCGCCGTGGCATTCTTACCTTTAAAATAGGAAAGAGGCTGGAGTTAATTCCCCGCCTCAACTATTACATAGATAAAATGCTTCAACACAGCAGCTGGCAAATTGGCCACCTAACTTAGTCAGCGGTGTGCTGGTCGATGTAGTCCACCACTTCACCGATTGTACTGAGCTTTTCTGCTTCGTCATCGGCAATTTCCGCGTTGAAAGTATCTTCTAGTTCCAGAACAAATTCAACAAAATCAATCGAATCGGCATCCAGGTCGGCCTTGAGATTCAAATCATCGGTAATCTTAGCCCGGTCAATATCGAAGTGGTCTGCCACGATTTCAGAAACCTTATTAAAAATTTGTGTACGCTTATCATTTTCAGCCATGGTAAATAACCTCACTTTATTAAATCCGAATCCTATTCTATTCGTTTTTGGCGTCCTTGTCCACTACCGCTTCCTGACCAAAAAAGTCAACCGTTTTCTCGATTACCCCAGAGGTCAGCATCGTCCGAATCTGACTAATCGTGTTAGCAACCGCCGTTGCATCAGAAGAGCCATGAGTCTTGACTACGGGCGCTTTCAGGCCGAGCAAAACTGCCCCGCCGTATGTCGACGCGCTCATCTTTTTGCCGATATTATGAAAGACTGGTTTTAAGAGGAGGTAGCCTAGCTTTGCCCGGAGGCCGCCATTTAAGATCCCGTCCTTAATCAGGGTCAGCATCATCTTGGCAGTTCCTTCGGTCGCCTTCAAAGCAGCGTTGGCAGTCCAGCCATCACTGACCACCACATCAACTTTACCCACGAGGAGGTCCCCCGATTCAATGTTGCCGACAAAGTTAAGGTCACTCGCGGTATTCAGCTGCTGCCACACATCCTTATGGAGCTTATCACCCTTGTCTTCCTCGGCCCCGTTATTCAGTAGGGCAATGCGGGGGTTTGCAACCCCCAGGACATTTTCAGCATAAAACTTCCCGAGATAGCCGTACTGAACCAGGTTGCGTTCCTTGCTTTCAGCGTTGGCCCCGGTATCGAGGTAAACAAAACTCTGCCGGGTCGCACCGGGCTGGGTAATAGGCAAAATGCTGGTTAAACCAGGACGGTCAATCCCTTTGATCCGGCCCACGATAAAAATTCCGGCAGCCAATACGGCACCGGTATTGCCGGCAGAAAAGAAGGCGTCCGCGCTGCCCTCCTTTACGGCCCGGGCTGCCCGGACAATCGAAGAATCCTTCTTCCGTCTGATTGCCCGGACTGGTTCTTCACCCATCGTAATTTCTTCGGTGGTCTCAATGACCGTCAGCCGTTCAGCATTTTTAATCAGTGGCTTAACCTTTGCCGGGTCGCCAAAAAGTTGGAATTCGAGGTCCGTGTACTGGTCACGTGCCTGTTCGACCCCCGCAATAATCGCCTGAGGGGCATTGTCGCCCCCCATAGCGTCAACAGCAATTTTCATTATTATCTACTCCTTAGTCAAAGTGTGTTTCAAGCTGGTGGCGTTGCAAATATAACACCAGCGGCTGATTATCGTCCTGTTCGTCCCAGTGGGGAGTCCGCAAGAGGTCGGTCGCATCCTGCCGTGCCACCTGGAGCATTTTAAGGTCACCAACCGGGTCACCAACTTTGAATTCCGGCATTCCTGACTGCTTACTGCCCAGGACATCGCCGGACCCCCGCAGCTCCATATCACGTTGGGCGACGACAAAACCATCATTCGTCTCGACCATTGTTTTCATCCGTTGCTTACCGTCATCCGTCTTCGGGTCGGCAAGCAGGAGGCAGTAACTCTGCCGGTCCCCACGACCGACCCGGCCCCGGAGCTGGTGAAGCTGTGCTAATCCAAAGCGATCAGCATTGTAAATCAGCATGACCGTCGCGTTCGGGTTATCAACGCCGACCTCAATCACCGTGGTAGAAACCAGGAGCTGGTACTCACCCCGTTGGAACCTATGCATTGCCTGCTCCTTTTCCTCAGCAGACATTCGGCCATGCAGCAGGCCAACCTGATAGCGGGGCTGAAAATACTCTGCCAGCTCATTATATAAGTCGGTGGCGTTTTGGACGTCGAGCGCCTCAGATTCCTCAATCAATGGACTAACGATGTAGGCCTGGGCCCCCGTGGCGAGCTGGTCGCGCAGGAAATGAAGGGCTTCACTCTGCTGGTCGACCTTTAACCACCGGGTTTCAATCGCCTTCCGTCCCGCAGGCAGCTCATCAATCACGGAAACGTCCATTTCCCCGTAAGCAGTAATCGCGAGGGTTCGGGGAATTGGTGTCGCCGTCATTGCCAGAACATCCGGATGGGCGCCCTTTTCACGCAGAAGCTGCCGTTGGTTGACCCCAAAGCGGTGCTGCTCGTCAGTGATTACCAGACCGAGGTTGGCATACTCGACGTCGTCCTGGATGAGGGCGTGGGTCCCAATAATCAGGTTGATTTCTCCCCGTTTGATGGCCCCGGTAAGTTCCCGGTGCTGCTTAGCGGTCAAAGAACCAGTCAGCAGGCCAACGTGAACGTGGGTTCCCGCGAACACCCGGGACAGCTTTTCAGCGTGCTGGGCTGCCAAAATTTCCGTCGGGGCCATCAGGGCGGCCTGATAGCCAGCCGTAATCGTTGCGTAGATGGCAACCGCCGCGACGATGGTCTTTCCCGACCCGACATCTCCCTGCAGGAGGCGGTTCATCTGGTAAGGTTCACGCAGGTCACGACAGATTTCATTCACGACCCGTTTTTGTGCTCCGGTCAACTCGAAACCGATTCCCGCGATAAACTCTTTTAATTCGTCATTGCGGTACAAAATACGGTCACCATTCGCGTGCCGGCGGGCCTGCCGAATGGCCTGTAAGCGCAACTGAAACAAGAAAAACTCCTCGTAGGCAGCCGTCCGCCGCGCGGCCTTGGCCTGACCCACGTTTTCCGGGAAGTGCAGGGCTTTAATCATCGTCCGCCGGTCCAGCAGACGGTAGTGCTGGCGAAGTGACGCCGGCAGGAGGGTGGGAATAACGTTTTGGTACTCATCAAAAGCCTGCTTGATCAGCCCCCGGAGCGTTGCCTGGCGAATATGCTTATTGACCGAATAAACCGCTCCCGAATCGGCCTGCTCCTGGTCACCAGCAGACAGGAATTTATTTGCCGTAACCTGGGCACGTTGGGCATCCCACTTCCCCATTACCGTAACGGTTTGCCCCAGCGCGACCCTTTTTGCGAGGTAGGCCTGGTTAAAGAAAGTCACCATGATTACCCGCGGGCCGACTTGGAGGCGAAAGCTGAGGCGACTTCGCCGGTAGCCGAAGTGGGAGAGGAGGGGTTCGGATACCACCGTTCCCTGAGTAGTGATTCGTTGCCGGTCTTGGACGTTCTCCAAATCTGCTGGAGTAACATCGTCATAACGGTTTGGATAGTAAGTCAGGAGATCCTCGACCGTGTCAATGCCGAGGGTCGCCAGGTCCGCGGCCCTTTTTGGCCCCACGCCCTTTAACGTCGCTACCGGATCCTGTAAGCTCTTCATCTGTTCCCCTCCTTCCTACATAAAAAGAGGCTGGGAAAATCCAACCTCACCTGTTGCTTTAGTCTACCAGTAAACTACTCAACTGAAATCAGGTATGGGTACACCGGCTGTCCACCCTCGTAAATCTGAATATCCAGTTCGTCGTCAACTTCTTCTACGGCCGCCTTAATTGCCTGGGCGGTTTCCTCCGTGCCGTCTTCGCCGTAGAGGATTGTCACGATTTCACTATCCTCGTCAAGCATCTTCTTGACCATTTCAATCGCGGTTTCCTCCAGGTCGGGGTTAGTCTCAACAATTTTGCCGTCAACAATTCCCAAGTAGTCGTTCTTCTTAATTTCCTGACCATCAATGGTCGTGTCGCGGACAGCATGGGTGACTTCCCCGCTAGCAACGTTGCCAATGTTGGCCTCCATGCTTTCTTGGTTAGTAGCCAGGTCAGCTTCTGGATTGTAATCCAGCAATGCTGACATCGCTTGGGCAATCGTCTTGGCGTGAACGACCCGGGTCGGGATTTCCGCTACCTCTGCCGCCTGTTCAGCCGTCATGAAGATATTGCCGTTATCCGGCAAGACCAGCGCCTGCTTGGCACCACTCTGGTTAATGGCATCCACGATGTCCTGGGTGCTAGGGTTCATCGTTTGTCCGCCACTGATGATGTGGGTCACGCCCAGGCTCTTTAAGAGCTTGATCACCCCATCACCAGAAGCGACCGCGATGACCGCAGTTTCTGGTGCAGGCTCAGTTTCTGCCGGCTGGGATACCTGCTCATCAGAAGCAGCTGCGTCGCCCTCGTCATCATGTTCCATAATCTCTTCCTGCTGCCAGACCATGTTATGGATTTCAATCGTCTGCAAGTCACCAAATTCCTGTCCCCATGACAAAACCTGTCCCGGGTGTTCAGTGTGAACGTGAACCCGGACAACCTGGTCGTCATTTAGGACCAGCAAACTGTCGCCAAGTTTAGCCAGGTAATTGTAGAAAGTATCGTAATCAAACTTCTTGGTTACTTCCTTCCCCTTCCCCAGGCGAACCAGCATCTGGGTACAGTAAGTATACTTGATGTCAGCAGGGTCTAGTTTACCCTGAACGCTTTGGTGGTCCATTGCGTTAACCATTTCATCTACCTCAGCCTGATCAGGCTTGTAGTCGGCACTCTTAGCAACTTCCTTGCCGCTGAGGGATTCGTCAAAGGCTTCAAGAACGTCAACCAGGCCCTGACCACCAGAATCAACTACACCGACCTCTTTAAGCACCGGCAGCAATTCAGGGGTCTTTTGCAAGGCAGCCTTGCTGGCTTCGTAAATGGCGTTGACGATTTCAACCAGGTCTTCGGTCTGCTTGACCTTGTTTAAGCCGGCCTGAGCTGACTCCCGCACTACCGTTAAAATCGTCCCTTCAGTTGGCTTCATTACCGCCTTATAGGCAACTTTGGCGCCATTAGCGTATGCGTCCACAAAATCTTGGGCATTCAAGGTCTGCTTGCCAGCAGCGGCCTTGGCAAAGCCCCGGAAAATTTGGGAGAGGATTACCCCCGAATTTCCGCGGGCCCCCATTAACAGGCCCTTAGCCAGCGCACCACTGAGGTCACCAACATTATCGCTTGCCGTTTCCCGCTCGTACTTAGCACCGCTCGCCATTGAGGACGCCATATTCGTCCCGGTATCACCATCAGGAACAGGGAAAACATTGAGCGAATTAATAAAGTCCGCCTGTTGGTTTAACTTATCGGCAGCGGCTTGGACCATCTTGCCGAATTCAAGATTTGTAATTTCTGTTACAGCCAATTAAAATTTCCTCCCGTGTTCCATCCTAGTCTTCTGTTGAGCGGACACCTTGGACGCAGACGTTAACGGCGTCCGCGGTGATGCCGAGCATTGATTCCAGGTTATACTTGACTTTTGCCTGGACGCTCTTGGATACTTCTGAAATTTTGGTACCGTAGCTGACGATAATATTCACGTCAACGACGATTCCGTTATCCTGCTGGCGCACAACCACGCCCTTGTTGAAGTTTTCCCGGCGCAGAATCTGGTTAACACCATCGCGCACCGGGTTACGGCTTGCCATTCCAACAACACCGTAATTATCCGTAGCGGCACCACCAACAACGGTCGAAATCACATCGTTATCAATGTCAATTGTTCCCGCTTTTGTTTTAATTTTTACTGCCATCGTCATGGCCTCCCTGTTAGTTAGAAAATCATTCTCTTTACAATTAACAATATCATAGCATAGCACACTAATAATAAAAAGTAACCCCAATAAAAAGTAGTTAATGGGGTGTTGTAATTTAGGTAAAAAATAAGCCGCCCACAATGGACGGCATCATTTTTAATTAAACCCGAGTCACTTTACCGGACTTTAAGGTACGTGCTGAAACGTAAACCTTCTTTGGCTTACCGTTAACCAAAATGGTTACCTTTTGCAAGTTAGGCTTCCAGCTACGACGACTTGAGTTAAGGGCGTGAGAACGCTTGTTACCAAAGCGTGTCCGTTTACCGTTGATGAAATCTTTAGCCATTGGTGATACCCTCCTCTTTATTACAGTATTGTTTATACGCATATCTGCGCTGTAACTCACCTAATTAATTTACCATAGCGGTTAGCACAATGCAATAGTTTTCTTTCAAGTATTTTTCCTTGACAGCTATAATTGCGGCCGGTCCGCTGCTTGGATTACCGCTACCACCCCGCTGGCAAAGTTGAAGTGGTTCTCCGCCGCCGTAAAGCGGTTGCTGGACCAGGAAAACGGAATCGAACTTGACCAGTCAGCAAGCGGGTACTGCTCATCTACCAAGTTCAAGCCCGTGACCGGTGTGAGGTTGACAAAGGCCAAGTAGTCCTTATCGGCTTCCTTAGTAATTGTATAGGAACCCGGCCGGTAGTAGCTAACCGTGTTGCCCCGGTCCAAGAGCCGGATCCGGTCGAGATAGTCCCGAAAATCATCCTGGAGAGGCAGGTACAGGTTAGCTAGGAGGTGGTCAAGCCGGCCGCCAGTAGCACCAAAAATGTCGATTTGAGTTGGCTGGAAACGGTCAATTGCCAGCTTGACTCCCAGCTGAGTATCCGTGAAGTCCTTCGCCGGCGGGAAAGTTTCAATCTCTGCCAAGTGCTGCCGGAGCCGTGCAAACTCCGCCTGGCTGGTCGAATCAAAATCGCCAATTGCTACTGCGGGTGTGATTCCCCATTTCAGGAGCAGACTCGCACCGTGGTCAACCGCAATCCAGGTTTCCGCCTGGCGTGCCCGGACCACTTCCTGGGGAACCAGTCCAACCGGTCCCCCGACCAATAAATTAACCCGCATTAATGCTTCCTCCTCACTTGAAAACATCCTAAAATGCTTCGATTATGAAGCCGAAACGGCCTCTAAAGTTCGTTTGAGAAACTTTAGAGGCCGTTGACGCGCCGTAGTTCACCTTAAAAGGTCTGGGAAGCAACTGCCTCCTTGGTGGTATGCTCCGGCGCAGAAAAGCAACTTATTTTGTCGCGTTCCGCAGTGCTTCGATCCGTTCTGCCGGGTTGTCAGCGTTAAAGACGTAGGAACCCGCCACTGCCACGGTAGCACCGGCCTGGTAGCAATCCTTGACGGTCTGATCGTTGACCCCGCCATCGACTTCGATGTCAAAGTCATAGCCCTTTTCCTGCTTAATAGCGTTCAATTGGGCAATCTTATCAACGGTTTCAGGAAGGAACTTCTGACCACCAAAGCCAGGGTTGACGGTCATTACTAGAACCTGGTCGACCATGTGCAGAACCGGTTCAATCATTGCCACTGGCGTACCAGGGTTGATGACAACTTCCGCCTTGACACCACCGTTCTTAATGATTTGCAGCGCCCGGTGGATGTGCTGGGTAGCCTCGACCTGGACCCCGATAATGTCAGCCCCGGCATCAATAAACATTGGGAGGATGTGTTCTGGGCTCTGAACCATCAGGTGGACATCCAAGGTCATATTAGTGATTGGCCGAATGGCTTTAACGAAACCAGGGCCGTAAGAAATACTTGGCACGAACGTTCCGTCCATCACGTCGATGTGGAGGTATTCTGCCCCGGCCTGTTCAACCTTTTCAATGTCCTTTTGCAAGTTTACGTAATCAGCACTCAAAATTGATGGTGCAACCTTAATCATTCTAAATTCCCTCATTTCTTGTAGTTTGGCTTCTGGTGGACGATGATGTCATGAAACTGAACATAATCGTCATACCGACTCTTCATGATTATACCATGTTCCAGCGCGTCCTTCACTGCACACCCCGGTTCTTTCAGGTGGAGGCAGCCGCGAAATTTACATTCAGGCGCCAAGCGACGCATCTCGGGGAACAGCGACGGCAACTCTTCCACCGTCATATCAAAGGTTTCATAAGATGAAAAACCAGGTGTATCAGCAATCAACGCGCCATCAACGTCTAACAGACTTACCTTGCGGGTTGTATGCCGGCCCCGCTTTAGTGCCTGGGAAATTTCCCCGGTCGCAAGGTCCAGCCCCGGCACAAGGTGGTTCAACAGCGTTGACTTACCGGCCCCCGTTTGCCCCATCATCGTGACAACCTTTCCCACCAGGAGTCCCTTTAGCTTAGCCAGTTGCTCCGGTGCAAATGGTTCTTGGTTGAAAAAGACTTGATAGCCAATATTGGCATAACCAGTCGCCACTTTTTGCAATTGGGCAAACTGTTCCGCCGTCAGCAGGTCGGTCTTGGAAAAATAAACCACGGGAGTAATCCGCTGCTCTTCCAACCCCACGAGCTGCCGGTCAAGCAAATTGGGTGAAAAGGCCGGCTGGGTTGCAGCCGTGACCACAACCGCAACGTCAATATTGGCCACGGGCGGCCGGACCAACAGGTTGCGTCGGTCTAAAATTTTGAGCAGGTAACCTGATGTCCCATCATCGTTGACCGTAAATTCCACGTGGTCGCCCACGACCGGTTTAACCTTCTTTTGACGAAAATTCCCCCGGCCCCGGGTCCGGTACAGCTGGCCATCTGCCAACACGTCATAAAAGCCGCTTAAAGATTGCTGAATGATTCCTGTCTTCACGTCACACCTCCGTTACTTAACCCGTGATGTTAGTAGCACTCATAATTGTCCGACCATTGCGAACGACCCGGTAAGCCCCCATCTGACCATTCCGAAGGGTGAACGGGACGTTAATGGTTGTTTCCTGGTTGATCGTAATGTCCTGGTACTCCATCGTCAGGTTGTGGTTAGCATCCCGGATATAAATCTGGACCCGGTTTTCCCGCTGACCACCATTGCCATCAAACGGAATATTAATCTGAATATTGGTCGTTTTCGTCTGGTTGCCCGAATTAGCCAGCGTCACGGTCAAGGTATCGCCGTGGTTCAACACGCCACCAGCCTTAGGAGTCTGACTAATCACGTGGTTGGTTGCCACCGTCTTGGATTTTTTCTCCTGGGTGGTTAACTGGAGCTTGTGTTCATTGGCAAACTTTTGAACAACGCTAATGTCTTGGTTCCGGAAGTTGGGAATTTTGATGTTCTCTTTTCCAGAACTCACTTGAAAGCTGATTACGTTGCCGCTAGTCGCCACCACTTTACCCTTGCTGTAATTCTGCTTAATAATCATCCCTGAATCGACCGTGTCGGAATGAAGCTCCTGCTTCCGCACCGTAAAGCCCTTGGCGCGGAGTGAAGAAGCCACTTCATCATAACTATCGCCTACGTAGTCTGCCATCGTCATGTTTTTGACCCCGGTGCTAACGGTCAGGTCAACGGTGCTGTTAACCCGTTTCTTTGAACTGATCCCCGGCGTGGTTGAAATAACGTGGTTTTTATCGACCTGCTGGTTAGTAACCCGGGTAATATTGCCGACGCGGAGGCCCTGCCGGTTAAGGGTCCGTTCCGCTTGAATTGGCGTCTGCCCCTCAACATCAGGAACGATTACCTGACGGAACATAAACCACCAGCTGGCAACTGCCAGGCCAACTACCGCCACTGCCGCAATTCCAGCAGTCCAGTAGCGAGCATGGTGCTTCCTTTTGGCCGGCTGCGTGGATTCAGGCTCTTCCTCCTGATTCTGCTCTTCCTGGCTGGCATCTGCTGCCCGGATCTGCTTAGCAATTTCAGCGGTAGAAAGAACCTTCGTCTTGCCGTCGTCACACTCGGCATGCCACTTCGGCTCGCCATCCCGGGAGGAATCTAAACTAGTCGCCAGATCTACCGCCATTTCTTGGACACTAGCATAGCGTTCGTGCGGGTTCTTAGCAGTCGCCCTGAGGACCACATTTTCCAGGGGCTGGGGAATTCGACTGTTAACCGTGCGCACTGACGGAATATCTTCGCGGAAGTGTTTAAGGGCAATCGAAACCGCCGTCTCCCCCTCAAAGGGAACCGTTCCCGTCAGCATCTCATAAAGAATTATTCCCAGCGAATAAATATCCGACTGCTTGGTTGCAATGCTCCCCCGCGCCTGTTCTGGCGAGAGGTAGTGAACCGACCCCATTAAAGTGTTCGTCTGGGTCAGCGAATTTTGGGAGGTCGCAACCGCAATCCCAAAATCGGTGATTTTAATATTCTTATTAGCATCAATCAGTATATTCTGTGGCTTTAAATCACGGTGGATGATTCCCCGATTATGAGCGGCCTCAACAGCTGACAGGACTTGTTCCATGATATCAACTACTTGGGGCAGCGGAATCGGATAGTGCTGCTTGATAAAGGCCTTCAGATCCGTCCCTTGCACGTATTGCATCACCATGTACTGCATTCCGTTATCTTCACCGACATCGTAAACCCCTACGATATGGGGATCATTCAGCTGGGTTGCCGCCAATGCTTCACGGTGAAAACGCCGTTTGGTATCCGGGTCGTCCCGTAAGTCTAACCGTAGGAGCTTAACCGAAACATCACGATCTAAAACCAAATCATGAGCTAAGTAAACGTTTGCCATTCCGCCCTCACCTAAGGAGCGGATAATCCTGTATCGGTGACCGATTATGTCTCCAGGATTCATACTCAACCCTCCTGGCTATTATTCATTTAATCCAATTAAGACGGTGATATTATCTGGGCCCCCGGCTGCATTTGCCAGTTGCACTAGCTGCGCGCACTTATCACTGCAGGAGGCTGTTGTCAGCAGAACTTCCTTGATTTTTTCCTTATCAACAGTCTTAAATAGGCCGTCTGAGCACATTAGTAGTTGGTCACCAGGAGCAAACTTAAACCGATTTACTTCAATTCGTGCATCGGGAGAAATTCCAATTACCCGGGTAATAATATTGCTCTGTGGAAGTTTCAGGGCCTCTTCTTCTGTAATATCGCCGCTCTTAACTAATTCATTTACAAGGGAGTGGTCGATTGTCACCTGAGTCATTAAGCCATCGTGAAAAAGATAGCCCCGGCTATCACCAATATTGGCAACCACCAAGGTTTCCGCAAAAGCAATCGCGGCAACCATCGTCGTTCCCATCCCCTGGTAAATCGTTTTTTCTTTTGATTTTGTTAAAATTTCATCATTAATCAGCTGGGTTTCCCGGGCAAACCACCGGATTGCTTCCAGCGGTGTCCCCGGCCCAGTTGTCATAAATCGATGACCAAGCTGTTTGACAGTGATTTCCGCCGCAACATCGCCACTGCGGTTACCACCGATTCCATCGGCAATCACCACTAGCTGATTTCCGCGTTGATTGGTAAATTGGGCAACCCGGTCTTGATTTTGCGACCGCCGGTGCCCAACATCTGTTTGATAAGCAACTTTCATTCTAGTGCTAATTCCCTTCTAAAGAATCCGTTGAAGACTACTGATAAAGAACCCGTCTGACCCATAGTCAGAGGGCAGAATCGTCAACGTGGCTGATGCTCGATCATCTTTTAAGTTCCGTGACGTTTTAGTTGTTAGCAGCCGAAAGTCGGAACGTGCTGCCAAGAATTCTTGGACCGTCTGCTCATTCTCTTGCTGCAAAATCGTGCACGTACTGTATGTGATTATACCGCCTTTTTTCACTTTTGGGGCAACTGCATTTAAAATACTTCCCTGGATTTGGTGTAAATTTTGTGAATCAGTCAGTTCTTTCGTATAACGAATCTCTGGTTTACGGCGGAGGAGGCCAATCCCGCTACAAGGAGCGTCAACTAAAATCTTATCAAAACTTTCATCGGCAAACTCCTCGTCCACCCGCCGAGCATCCAGAGTATGAGCGACTACCCGGTCGTCAACCTGCATCCGACGAGCGTTTTTTTGAATCAAGCGGGCCTTGTGCTGGTGAATATCTAAGGCGTCGACCTGCCCACCTGCCGTAGGATCAAGCCGTTCCGCAATTTGTACCGTTTTTCCCCCAGGTGCCGCACAAGCATCCAGGACCCGGTCACCAGGCTGGACAGCCATGCTATCGACAGCCAGCATCGCGCTTTCGTCCTGGACCGTGATCTGTCCGGTCGCAAATAAAGGTGAATCTAGGATTTCCCCCTTGGTAATCACCAAGGCGTTGGGAGCTACACGGCTCTCCTGATATTCGATCCCGGCCGCGTGCAGTCTGGCCTTCACAGTTGCCAGGTCCGTAACCACGGTATTAACCCGTACGACCAGTCTGGCCGGATCGTTGACGGCTTTCAGAATCTGGGCTGCCTGTGCTCGTCCATACTGAGCATCCAGTTCATGAACGAGCCAGCGGGGAATGCTATATTGAACCGCCAGTCGTTCTTCCGGATCCTGAACCTGGTCAAAGTCCGGGAAACCCCGTCGTAAGACAGCGTGTAAAACCCCCGTTACGAACTTCCGAATACCGGGATTTCCCCAGTGCTTGGCAATTTCAATCGTTTCATCCGTGACCGCCCAGTCAGGGACCCGCTCCAAGTAGTGGTACTGGTAAAGGGCCGTCAGCAGGAGGGTTTCCACCCAGGAATCCAGCCGTTTGCCTTTCACAAACGGTTGCAGCCAGTATTCCAGGGTCAGCTGGTGCTGGAGCGTCCCGTACACGATTCGCGTCGCCAGTCGGCGGTCACTATCATTCAAGTGGTATTTGCTGAGGAGTTGGTTTAACTGTAAGTTGGAATAGGCCCCTTGCCGGCGGATCCTGTCGAGGGCCGTCAGCGCGACTTCACGCGCCGTCATGTCTTGCTTAGTCATCGCTTACCGCTTGAGCTCCTTCCGTCAAGTCCTGGTGACCATTTAAGTAGGCGGTAATATCCATTGCCTGTTTCCCTGCCGGTTTTAACCGGTTAATCTGGTAGGTTGTGCCATCGCCAGCCGCTAAAACCAGCTGGTGTTTAGTTGTCCGAACGACCTGTCCCGGCTGTAAATTCGTTTTTTCGTCCAGGGGGGTTACATCATAAATCTTCGTTCGCAAGCCATCAATGACCATATTGCCCAGTGGCGCCGGCCGCAGCCCCCGGACCTTGTTATCAATTTGGTCCGCCGGCAGTCGGTAGTCGATCCGTTCCTGGGCCGTCGAGATGTTTGGCGAAAAGACTACTTGGGATTCATCCTGGGGAGTCGCGGTGGCAGTCCCATCGACCAGCTTAGGGAGCGTCTCCAGTAGCAAATCACGGCCAAGAATACTCAGCTTATCAAACATCGTGCCATTATCATCATCTTTTTCAATCGGGATGGCTCGCTGGGCAAGTACATCCCCTGCATCCATCTGTTTGACCATGTACATGATAGAAATGCCCGTTTCAGCATCCCCATTGATAATAGAATATTGGACTGGCGCCCCACCCCGGTATTTCGGCAGGAGGGAACCATGGACGTTTACCGCGGCAATTTTAGCCGCCGCGAGTAGTTTGCTCGGCAGGAATTGCCCATAGGCCGCCGTAATCAGTAAATCCGGCTGGAGGGCGATGATTTCGTCCATTTCAGGGCTCTTATTTAGCTTAGCTGGCTGGAGAACCTTGATATTATTATCAACCGCCAACTGCTTAACTGGTGAAGGGGTCAAAACGTGCTTGCGGCCGACCCGGTGGTCAGGCTGTGTCAAAACGGCTTGAACGTCATACTCGGGCTGGTCTAACAAGCCCTGTAAAACCGGCACGGCAAACTGGGGAGTTCCCATAAATACGATTGAAGTGGTCATAAATATTCATCCTTTCATTTACATAAAGTATTGGGGATCAGGGTCGATGCTAACCTGAACATCCTTAAAGCCTTTACTTTGTGTCTTCTGCATAATCTCTTGAAGGGTTGCGTGCAACGCCGGATCCTGCTTGTACTTGATAACGATTTGATAATAATAGCGGCGCTTCATCCGTGCAATTGCCCGGGGAGTCGGTCCCAGTACGATTGTCTCCGGTGCTAAGCGCTGGCTGAGCAGGGACTTGATCTCCGCCATGGCCCGGGCGGCCTCCTGCTCTTCAGGATGGCTTGCCATCAGGCGTACCGTGTAATAGTACGGTGGGTAGCTGGCCTGCCGTCGCAAACTCATCTCCTGGTAAAAGAAACGGTCATAGTCATGCCGCTGAGCATCCTGAATCGCATAATGCTCCGGGTTAAAGGTTTGAATAATCACTTGGCCGGGCTTATCCGCCCGCCCCGCGCGGCCACTGACCTGACTCAACAGGTCAAAAGTCCGTTCACTCGCCCGAAAATCAGGGAGTCCCAAACCAGTGTCGGCATTCAAGACCCCCACAAGGGTCACGTTGGGAAAGTCTAAGCCCTTGGCAATCATCTGGGTTCCTAAGAGAATATCAGCCTGGTGGTCGCCAAACTGCCGGAGCAATTTTTCATGCATCCCCTTACGCCTGGTCGTGTCAACGTCCATCCGGATAATCCGGGCCTGGGGTAGCAGCTGCTGTAATTCTGCCTGGACCTTTTCCGTTCCCGTACCGTAATAGCGGATGTGACGGCTATGACAGTGGGGACAGACGCGGGGGATCGGCTCCTCATGACCGCAGTAGTGGCACTTCATCGTCCGGGTATCCATGTGGAGAGTCAAGGAGATGTCACAGTTGGGACACTTGAGAACCGTTCCACAGTCCCGGCACATCATAAAGGAGGAAAAGCCCCGGCGGTTAAGCATCAGGATGCTCTGTTCTCCCCGGGATAGGCAATCATTAAGGGCCGTGAGCAGCGGCGTTGAAAAGTTGCTCTCCCCACGCCGCTTGATTTCGGGCCGCATATCAACTACCTGGATCGGTGGCAACGGCTGCTGGTTAACCCGGTGTGGCAGGCGGAGGAAGTGGTAACGCCCCTTTAATGCCCGGGCTCTGCTTTCCAAACTCGGGGTGGCCGAGCCGAGAACTACCGGGGCACCATGATAGTGCCCCCGCCACTTAGCAACCTCACGGGCATGGTAGCGGGGTGCTTCGTCCTGCTTGTAGCTGCCCTCGTGTTCCTCATCTAAAATCACCACTCCCAGGTTGTCAAGCGGGGCAAAGACGGCGGAACGCGCGCCGACTACTACCTTGGCCTCGCCCCGTTCGATCCGCCGCCATTCGTCATATTGCTCCCCGTTCGACAGCCCGCTATGGAGAACCGCAACCTGGGACCCGAAGCGGCACCGGAACCGGTTCACGATTTGCGGGGTCAGGGAGATTTCGGGAACCAGCATCAACGCCGTTCGGCCATCAGCCAGTGCCTGTGCAATGGTTTGCAGGTACACCTCGGTCTTGCCGCTGCCGGTGACTCCCTGGAGCAGGAAGGTCGTCGCCTTGCGGGCATGAACCTGACTGCTAATTTCGTCAACCGCCCGCTGCTGGTCAGCATTAAGCTGGAGCGACGCTTCCAAATGGTGGTCATCGGGGAGCGGCTGCCCGTGAGCTTGCGGTGTCCGGTAAATCTCGACAGGGACCTTCTTTAACCAGCCCTTTTTGACCCCCTGATTAAAGGTGGCGGCGGAAATTCCCGTTTGCTGCTCCGCCCGTTTTCGCACGACTGTCTGCCCGATAATGCTTTGCAAATAGGAAAGCAGGCGATTTTGGGCATGCGCATTCGGGTGAAGCGAGGTCCGGGCTTCTTCAAGGGCCTCAAAGTCGAGTTGGGGCCGAATTCCGGTAATTGTTTTAGCCTTGGCCCGATTTTCGACCTGGTAGTCAAACCGTACCTTCCCCGCTTTTTTCAGCTTCAATAGGCGGGCGATAGCCTCCGGTTGATTCTCAAAATCAGCGTAGTCGCGAAAGTCACGGCCAGCAAAGAGGTCATAGTAATCCTGCTCGTCAAGCTCATCCACGACCCGGACGATGCGGTGAGCCTTCCCTTTAAGGAGGTTGGGCAGCATCGTGTAGAGGCAGGCAATCCAAAAGGAGTAGGTCTGGTCCGCCAGCCACTTGCTAAGGGTCAGTAATTCCGCATTCACTACTGGCTGAAGGTCCATAACCGACTGGATTGGTTTTAACTTCCCCTGGTAGTCAGTACCGTCGGTGAAGCCAACGACGAAGCCCTGGACCTGCCGATGACCATTGCCAAAGGGCACCACCACCCGGGTCCCAACTTGTAACTGCCGCTCCAGCAGTACTGGTACCTGATATGTATATGGCCGGTTAGTCTGCATCGTCGGAACGTCGACTACCACCTGCGCCAATTCCACCATTTAATCACCTGATTCCATCTTCTGTGCTAAGGTCGCTACCAAGCGTGCGGCGACCGCGGTCTTCTTCATCAACGGCCACTGTTCCGGCTGGTGCCCGGCTTGGAGGAGGGTTACCTGGTTGTCATCACTCCCAAAGGCTCCCTGGACGCCCGCCACGCTATTGGCGACAATCATGTCCGCCCCTTTTACCGCTAACTTGCGCTGGGCATTGGCAAGCAGCTGCTGAGTTTCCGCCGCAAAACCAACGACAAGCTGCCCTGGCCGCTTGCTGCGTGCGACGGTTTTTAAAACATCCGGGGTTTCTGTCAAATCAAGCTGCCAATTGTCATGCCCTGCTGTTTTCTTAACTTTCTGATCAGCGGTTTGCCGGGGCCGGTAGTCGGCAACTGCCGCAGCCATTACCAAAATATCAGCGGCGCTAAAGCTAGTTTGCACTGCCTGGAGCAGTTCTTCCGTCGTTTCAACTTTAAGGTTGTGCACCCGCGGAGAAGTCGGCAGAGCAACACTAACCTGTCCCGTGATCAGGGTCACCTGGGCACCAGCAGCAGCGGCGGCCTCTGCAATGGCGATCCCCATCTTACCTGAGGATCGGTTGCCAATGAAGCGAACCGGATCAATCGGTTCACGGGTCCCCCCTGCTGTAACCACTAACCGCTTACCGGCCAGGCTAGTGGAACTGGTGAGCAGGGTATGGACCTGGTCAACGATTGCTGCCGGTTCAGGCATCCGCCCCTTCCCGGCATAGCCCTCGGCAAGGATTCCATCAACCGGGCTAATGACTGTTACCCCGTCACTTTGCAGCTGGCGGAGGTTCCGCTGGGTCGCGGGAGCCTGCCACATGTGGCTATTCATTGCCGGCACGACCACCTTCGGGGCACTGGTCGCCAGGAGGGTCGTCGAAGCGGCATCATCGGCCAGCCCCGTAGCCATCTTCGCCAGAATATCAGCTGACGCCGGCACAACCAGCGCCAGCTCTGTCCAGTCTGCTAGTTCGATGTGGGGAATCGGGTCCGTATTTTCCCAGAGCGAGGTTAGCACCGGCTGCTTGGTAAGTGCTGCCAAGGTCGTTGGCGTTACTAGGCGACTGGCCGCCGTCGTCATCACTGTCCGCACCTGGTGGCCCTTCTTTTGCAGCCCCCTAACTACTTCCACGCCCTTATAAGCCGCGATGCTTCCCGTCAAATAAACCGTTATCCTTGCCATCATTTCACCCCATCGTTCTTCTTATTACCTGATTATAGCATTTACAAGGTCAATCATGCGAGACAGTCGTTTCCGCCCCCTGGTAAAACTAAAAAGGCTCTGGTATTCGGCCAAGCAAATACCAGAGTCCATGCCAACTATTTAATTACTAGTCTTGCAAATCTTCTGTGTGGTCAGGATCAATCGTCACCTTGTCTGCCAAAATTTCTTCAAGAGCCTTCCCAACTGACTTGCTCGACTCATAGTGTTCCAGTAGAGGTGCCGCACCGTTATCAAGCTCATGGGCACGCTTGCTAGCCAGCATAACTAATGAATAACGGGAATCAATCCGTTTGAGCAATTCATCGACTGATGGATAAAGAATCATTTTTCTGAATCTCCTAACATATCAAGATACCGTGGCATTACCCGGGGAACCCGTAACCGCTCCGTCCGAATAATGTCCTTAATTTTAGCCACCGCATTTGGCACTTCATCGTTCACAACGGCGTAATCATAATTCTGCATCATTTGGATTTCCCCAAAGGCCTTATGAATCCGCTTGTTAATCACTTCCATGCTATCAGTTCCGCGGTGAATCAACCGCTGCTTGAGTTCGTCCAGATCCGGTGGGGTCAGAAAAATAAAGACACCATCGGGAACTTTCGAGCGAACCTGCATCGCACCGTTCACTTCAATTTCCAGGAAAACATCCTTTCCTGAATCCAAAGTTTCATTAACATATTTTAAGGGGGTTCCGTAATAGTTGTCAACATACTTTGCATACTCAAGCATCCCACCGGTTTGAATATGGTGTTCAAACTCTTCCTTCGAAACAAAGTAGTAATCAACTCCGTTCACTTCACCCGGACGAGGCTTACGCGTGGTCATTGAAACAGAGTATTGAAAATCATTATCATTTGAATCAAAAATTGCTTTCCGCACCGTTCCCTTACCAACACCAGAGGGACCAGACAGGACAATTAACATTCCTCGATTTGCCATCTTGCAACTCCTATCAAAAATTAACGTATTACTACTATAATGCACTACCTTGCTAACAAAATCAACTAAATCTAGCAATCACTACGGACAAAATTAATACTTGCTTTTCTGAACAGTTGTTCGTATAATGGAATCACAAACAAATGTTCGGAAGGTGACACCATGCAAGAAGTCAAAGCACATTCACTATTAAATAAAGCGCCGCTACTGACCCGGGTAGTTGGCCAGTTATTTGATGACGAACCACTTAATACTGCTCCGGCGGTTCGTCTGCTTAATCCCCCGTCAGCTCGGCAACGGCAACAATTTATCCAGACGGCAATCCAGCAGGACTACACCGTCTTTCTCCAGTTACTCCCCGCCAGTGACGCCGGACGGGTTGAAAACGTCCGCGGGCGTATTAAGCCGCTCCGGGCTGGCCGCTACCTGGTCAAAACTGATCACGCCAGCTACATGGTCCGTTTCGACCAAGTGCGCTACATTGCCCACCTCGATTAATTTTCCTTCATTTAAATAAGCAGCCCGCGCCGCTAATCATGACAGTTAGCGGCGCGGGCTGCTTTTTAGTTTAACTCATGCTTTGTCTTTCGGGTGAGCCATCTGCAACAACTCTTGGGCATGTTCCTTCGTCAACTTGGTTACCTTTTCGCCTGACAGCATCCGGGCAAGTTCATTCACCCGCTGAGCTGCTGCTAAGCTGGTAACAGTAGTAGTTGTCCGCTCATCATGGATTGCCTTCTTGATGAGAAAATGGTGCTGAGCGACGGCCGCAACCTGTGGCAAGTGGGTAATACAGAGCACCTGCGAATTAGCAGCAATCAACCGGATCTTATCGGCAATTGCCTGGGCAACCCGACCACTGACCCCGGTATCGACCTCATCAAAGATAATGCTGGTGACCCCTTCATTAGCCGCAAAGATGGTTTTAAGGGCCAGCATCACCCGAGACAGTTCCCCACCAGAAGCAATTTTGGCTAAGGGACCCATGCTCTCACCCGGGTTAGTCCGGATATAGAATTCGACTTCGTCAATCCCGGTGGGCGTAAAGGTCCCGCCGGCCTGCTTGGCGAAGTGGACTTCAAAGTCTGCCTTGGCCATGTATAGTTCTGCTAACTGCTGGTGGACCTGTACGGCCAGCTGGTGGGCCGCCTGCTGGCGAACCTGGCTAAGCTCCTCGCCAACGGTTTGCAGCTGCTCTTGGGCCGTTGCCAGCCGGGCTTCCAAGTCATTGTTGGAATCCGCTGCTGCCTCCATCGTATCCAATTCCTTTTTGATTTTAGCGTAGTAATCCAAGACTTTGGCGACAGAGTCTCCATACTTATGTTCCAGATCCCCGATGACCGTTAGCCGCTGGTCAATTTCCGCCAGGCGCTGGTCATCAAATTCAAGGAGGTCTAGCTGCTGCCCAGCCTGGTTAGCAACGTCCTGAAGGGCATAGTAGGCGTCGTTCAGGGACTTGCTTAACGAATCGTAATCATCATCAAACTCCGCAATCCCGTTAATGGCTTCCATCACCGTAGCAACCTGGTCTAGCACCGGTGCTTCACCGTCATTAAAGGTTGCCACGGCCTGTTGAAGGGCATTATTGATTTGCTGAAAGTGTTCCAGACGATCCCGCTCGCTGGTAAGTTGTTCCTCCTCATCAGCTTTGAGCTGGGCGCTCCCGATTTCATCGACCTGGTAGTGCAGCATATCCAAACGCTGGGCCCACTGCTGCTCATTTGCTTGCTTCTTAGTGACCGCCGCCTTGAGCTGAGAATAGTCGTGGTAAAGTTGCTGGTACTTAGTGAGCAGCGGCTGAACCTGCTTGCTAGCATACTGATCCAGCATTCCCAGGTGTTTTTCAGGTTGCAAGAGCAGCTGGTGTTCATTTTGCCCTTGAATATCAACCAGGTAGGCACCAATCTGCCGCAGCATTGTCGTATTAATCAGCTGGCCGTTGACCCGGATCGTGTTACGACCATTCCGGTAGATTTCGCGCATAATGATCAGGGTTCCATCCTCATACTCAATTCCGAGTGAATCCAAAAGCGCCGCCAGGCCAGAATCTGCCGTTAACGCAAACTGGCCCTGCAAGCGTAATTTTTCTTCCCCCCGTCGGATAAACTCCTGGGATCCGCGGCCACCAGCCAATAAGCCAACCGCATCAATAATAATTGACTTCCCGGCACCGGTCTCTCCGGTTAACACCGTCATCTGATTCGCAAATTCTAAGCTAAGGTGCTTAATAATTGCGAGGTTGTCAATCGTAAGTTCTTGCAGCATCGCCAATCTCCTTTATCCTACTAAACTGTTCAAGTAGTCCGCGAGCGTTTGAGCATCGTCAGCAGTATCGCATACCACCAGGACGTTGCTATCGTCACCAATGGTCGTAAAGACCCCCCGGTCAGTTAACCGCCGTATCAGGTTAGCGACAACCGGGCCGTTGCCAGGACGAACCGCCAGGGCTAAGAGGCGGTCACTGCGTTTCAACTGCACCAAGCTGTCGTGGATCGTCGTCCCGAGCTGGTCAGGCTCATCCCGGTGCTGCATTACGGGCAAGGCATAACGGTAACCCCCGTTTTCAGCAGGCACCTTAATCAGCTGCATTTCCTTGATGTCACGCGAAATCGTGGCCTGGGTTACTTGCAGTCCCAGCTCATTTAGGGCGCCGACCAGGTCTTCTTGGCGTTCAATACTCCGTGCCGTGATAATTTCGCGGATTTTCTTTTGTCGATAAGCTTTTTTCATCCTTAATTACCACCTTTCCCGTCGTTAGCCTTGTCATTCAGCTCCCGGTCAGCATTAGCAATTACCTGGTCAATATCGATTTCAGGTGCAAGCTGACCCGGCTGGTCGCTTAGCCGTAAGTGGGCCAAGAATTCCATGTTGCCCTGGCCACCCTTGATCGGTGAAAAATCTAACCCCAGGACATCAAAATGGTCGGCCCGTGCAAACTCCAAGACCTCCTCCAGGACTGCCTTATGCACCCCATGGTCCCTAATTATTCCGTGCTTGCCAACGTGCTCTTTGCCAGCCTCAAACTGGGGCTTGATCAAAGCAACCACTTCGCCGCCCGGCTGTAAAATCCCCGCAAGCGGCGGTAAAATCAGCCGCAAGGAAATAAAGGAAACGTCGATTGAGGCAAAGGCGGGCTGGCCGTGGGTAAAGTCCGCGAGTTTGCTGTAACGGAAATTAGTCTGTTCCATCACTACCACCCGAGGGTTCTCCCGTAGCTGCCAAACCAGCTGGTTAGTACCAACATCCAACGCATAGCTGAGCCGCGCGCCATTTTGCAGCATGACGTCGGTAAAGCCACCGGTTGAGGAGCCAATATCTAAAACCACCTTATCGGCCACTGAAATTTGGAAAACCTTCAGCGCCTTGGCAAGTTTTAACCCGCCCCGGCTGACGTACGGCATCTTATGGCCCTTCATATGTAAGGTCGTGGTCACGGGGATTTTCTGCCCCGGCTTATCGAGCCGTTCATTATTTTTACCAAGAATTTCTCCCGCCATGACAGAGCGTTTCGCTTGTTCCCGTGAATCAAACAATCCCTGCTTGACTAACAACACATCAACACGTTCTTTTTCCATAGTTTTGTTCCTTATAATTTAAAATACGCTAAAAAATCATCATATGCAGCAAACGACCGGCCAGTTAGCTGACTCAATGCTGCTTGGGCATTTTTCGCCCGCTCGAGTGCCTGCTGGAGTTGCTCTTCTGCCCCAGTGACACCGAGAAGGCCGGGATAAGTGTTTTTATGCTCAGCGGCGTCTTTGCCGACCCGCTTCCCCATTGTGGTCGTTGTTCCAACAACGTCCATCAAGTCATCGTAAATTTGGAAAGCCAGGCCGTAACTGCTGCCAAACTGGGCTAGCAACTGTTGGACAGCGGCCGGCTGGGCAGTAATAATTCCACCAGCCAAGACCGCGTATCGCAGGAGCGCCCCGGTCTTTTGCCGGTGAAGGTAGCGGAGCTGATCAAGGATCAAATGGCGCCCAGTTCCTTCAATATCACGGGCTTGACCAGCCACCATCCCCGCCGGTCCCGCCGCTTTAGCTAGCTCTAAGGCTAACTGGCTCTTCACCGTCGCCGGCAACTGATTATCCGTGACCCACTGGAAGGCCAGGGTTAGCAGACCATCACCGGCTAAGGTCGCCATCCCCGCGCCAAACTTGCGGTGGTTGGTTGGCGCTCCCCGTCGCAAATCATCATTGTCCATTGCTGGCAAATCATCATGAATCAGCGAATAGGTATGGAGCAATTCCAATGCCGTAGCGGCCCGAACAACGTCTTCGGTTAACTCGCCGCCGAAGGTCTCAACGGTTGCCAGCGTCAGCGTTGGCCGGAGTCGCTTCCCCCCTGCCAGCACCGAATACCGCATGGATGCCGCTAGGGTTGACTGGTCAACGTCATTTGCCAGGTGGGTGTCCAGGTAGCTGGTCACGCGGGCTTTTAACTGTTCTAAAGATTCAGCCATATCGTCACCAGGACCTAGTCAGCACTGCCAAAGCCCCGATTGCCCCCACCATTATTGCTGGGATCATCCGTGGCCTTTTCGTATTCTTTTTCTTCGTCGTTGTCATCAATTAAATGTCCGAGCGTCTTTTCCGCAGTGGTCAACTTCTTTTGAAGGTCCTTGGATAGCTTGATTCCTTCTTGGAACTGCTCAATGGCTGATTCGAGAGGGACATTGCCCTGCTCCAGCTGGTTAACAATTGCCTGCAGTTTTGTCAGCTGCTCTTCAAAAGTTGGTTCTTTACTTGCCATTTTTCTTCTCCTTAATATCTGTTATCGTAACGGTTACCTCGCCATCAGCAAAGTGTAAGAGCAATGGCTCCCCAGTGTTCAGTTGGGCGGCCTGGTTGACGACCTTCCCGTTTCTGGTCACGTAGGTATAGCCCCGTTCCATAATTTTCAGCGGGTCCAATGAATGCAGCTGCTTGGTCAGGGCCTGCAACTGCTGAGCGGTCTGCTGGGTCTTTGACTGGGCCGCCGTCTGTAAGCGGGCTGCCAGCTGCTGAACAGTTAGTCGCTCTTGATCAACCAACCGTTGCGGATTATAGGCTAGCAGGCGGTTATAGACCTGGGCCACATCATTTGCCGCATTGGTTAAACGGCGCTCCTGTTGCTGACGAAGCTGCTGGGTCAACTGGTCAACCTTTTGCGCGTAGTTTTCGTACAGCCGAGTCGGTTGTTGAAAAATATAGCTGCCGGTGAGCTTTGCGAGCTGCTTTTTTTCAAAGTCAATTTGTGCCCGCATCGTGTTGTACAGGCGCTGTTGAAAGTCACTAATCAGCATCAGGGTATTATCGAGGCGTTGGGGGGTCGCTAGTTCAGCCGCGGCAGTTGGCGTGGCCGCCCGTTGATCAGCGACCAAATCGGCAATCGTCGTATCGGTTTCGTGGCCGACCGAGGAAATCACCGGAAGCGGGCAATCCGCAATCGCGCGAGCAACCACTTCCTCATTAAACGGCCAAAGGTCCTCGATTGAACCACCACCACGGCCAATAATGAGCGTGTCAAAGTCGCCGCGTTCGCCCGCCCGTTTAATCTGCCGGGCAATATCAGCAGCAGCCTTCTCCCCCTGAACTACGGTTGGGAATAGTACCACCTGGGCAATCGGGTAACGACGCCGCACCGTCGTGTTAATATCCCGAATCACTGCTCCGTTCAGACTAGTTACGACCGCAATTCGCCGGGGAAAGAGCGGTACTACTTTCTTAGGCCGGGAAAAGAGCCCTTCAGCATTGAGCTTCTTCTTTAACTGTTCAAAGGCCAGGTAAAGCGAGCCCACCCCGTCCGGTTCCATCGTGTCGATATAGATCTGGTAGCGGCCGCTACGTTCATAGAGGCCGACATGGCCGGTTACACAAAGTTTCATCCCCTCTTCGGGGGTAAACTTCACCTTGCTAAACTGGCTCCGAAACATCACGGCATCAATTACCGCCTGGTCATCTTTCAAACTGAAATACTGGTGACCGCTGCGCAAGCGGAAATTGGATAGTTCACCGGTAAGGTAAACCGTCTGCAGGTAAGGATCACGGTCAAATTTTAGTTTTAAGTATTTGGTGAGCTGACTAACCGTCAGGTACTTACTTCTGTCCATTTCTCCTCCATTCAGCCAGGTCGACCGTCTGCTCCATCAGGCTGGCAATCGTCATTGGGCCTACTCCCCCCGGCACTGGAGTAATCATCTTGGCAATCGGTTCGACAGCCGCAAAATCCACGTCACCGGTTAACTTGCCGGACGGGAGTCTGTCCATTCCCACGTCAATGACCACCGCACCAGGCTTCACGTCATCCTTGCCGATAAAGTGGGCAATCCCCGTCGCAACGATTAAAATATCCGCCTGGGTGGTTAGTTCCCGCAGGTTCTTCGTGTGGCGGCCAGCAATGGTCACGGTCGCATTGGCATTAGCCAGCAGGGCCAGCAACGGTTTACCAACCAAGATGCTCCGCCCCACGATCACTACATTTGCTCCCGCTAGTGGGACCTGGTAGTAGCTAAAAATCCGCATAATACCACGCGGGGTACAGGCAACCGGGTAGTTGCCCGGCTGGTTGCCAAAGAGCTTCCCTAGGTTGTCAGGGTGCAAGCCATCAACGTCCTTGGCTGGAGAAATCGCATTGGTAATGGCAACGGCGTCCAGGTAGTCAGGAAGCGGCTCTTGAACGATGATTGCGTCAATAGAATCATCGTTATTCAGCTCCTTAATCGTTCCCAGTACCGTGGACTGCTTAACATCAGTCGGAAAACGGTATAGGTCGGACTTTAACCCCATCTTTTCCGCCAAGCGGTGTTTGTTGCGCGTATAAATTTGACTAGCAGGATCATCGCCAACCAGGACGACCGCGATTCCTGGTTTAATTCCGCGCTCAATCAAACCAGCAGCCCGGGTGGTGGTATGCTGGTTAACCTGCTTTGCTAGCTTCTTGCCATCGATTAGTATTGCCATTCCATTTCCTCCTCAAGTATTTCTATTTTAACATAAACTCCGGGACGGACAGAAACATGAACGAGGCCCAACATTTGGCTTCCCAAATGCTAGGCCCCACTCATTTTATAAGTTGTTTTCCTTTTCAAACCGGCCAAGAGCACCGTTAATGAACTTTCGGGATTGATCGTTACTAAATTCCTTTGCTAATTCCAGGGCCTCATTAATTGCCACGGGCGTTGGAACTTCCTCAACGTATTGCAGCTCATATAAGGCCAAGCGGAGAATGATCAAATCAGCCTTAGCCAGGCGATCAATCGTCCAGTCACTGGCAAGCAGGCTGCTAATCTGCCCATCTAAAGCAGCCTGCCGGTCACTGACTCCAGTCGCCAGCCGTTGGACGTATTCGGGAATCGCCCGTTCATCATGGTGTGGAATCGACTGGTAAATCGTTGCCAAGTCGGCATCCGGGTTAGTTTGTAAAGCAAACAAAACTTGGAACGCCTCTTCACGAAGCGCGTGACGAGTTAAACTCATGCTTCTTCGTTACCTCCATCATCTTCGGAATCTTCACTAAATAAGTTATCCGGATCAACCTGCTTTTCTTCCTGCAGGGCAACAACCCCCTTAACGTGGACGTTAACTTCCGTCACTACCAAATTAGTCATGAGAGTCACCTGTTGCTTGATCCGCTTCTGGATTTGGCCCGCTACTTTCGGGACGGAAGCACCGTACTCAACGTAGACGTCCACGTCGATAGTCAAGGAGTCACTGTCCTTTACCAGTTTGACCCCCCGCCGGTGATCAGACCGCCCCAACAGTTCACTAACGCTGTTGGCAAATGATCCGTACATCTTGGATACACCACCAACCTCGCTTGCCGCGTAACCAGCAATGATTTCTAATACCCGGGGAGCAATTTCGATTGTTCCGAGGCTCTGATCATCATTTAAAATAATTTTTGATTCTTCTGGCATTTTTAACCCTCCATGGGAACCGGGCACGAACCCTGTCTCTAAGTATTATCAACACAAGAGTGTAACAGCTGAGCAGTGGCACCCCTCATCGAGCATGCACCGCCGCAATTAGCAGCCGTTACCAATAGTCTTTATCTATTTTGCACTAAATACGGGTAAAAATCAACGGCCATCCCCCGCAAACGGCAGACGGACGCAGGACTCGACTTGGCGGTTATACCAGTCGTGAACGACTAAGTCGAGTGCGTGCATGGTAAAGTGACCATAATTTGTCGCCGCGTTTTCCTTAATTGTCGCCAAGAAACGATCCGGAGCACTAATGGGATGGGTGAACCGTGCCACCGTAACGTGTCCCGAAATGGTCGGGTACCGCTCCGCCACGAGCAGGTGCAGTGCAGGCAGTTCCGACCGGAGCCGGCGCCGCAATTCCGCCAACTCCGGACCGTAGTCGCCGGTTACTAATACCGCTCCTGGACTGACAATCATCCCCTGGAGCCGCCAGTGAATCGGTGGAGTGGTCGTGACGATTTTGCCAACTGCCGCCCGGTAGCGAGCAAACTGCTTGGCGGAAAGCCGCAAACCGTCCCGTGCCGCTAATAAATCCATCACCGTAATGTGGAGATTAGGCGATGGGTAATAGTATTGCTCTGGAGCAATCGCGACTAACTGCTGCAGGGTAAATTCAATATTTCGACTCACATGGGCTGGCAGGCGTCCCAGCAGAGTCAGTCCCCGGCGGCTATCTGGACGGGGCGACCGGAGGCGGCGGTCGATTTCCAGTTGCCGCGCGCGAATCCGCCGGCGGCCCTGGTCATTAATCGACCGGTAGAGCTGCCTTAACTGCTCCTCCACCTTAATCACCCACAATCATCAGATCAGTTGGCGCCGTTGTCAGCACCTGGGGACCGGCATGGGTAACGACCACATCATCCTCTATCCTAACGCCGCCAATTTCTGGAATGTAAATTCCCGGTTCAACCGTGAGCACTTCGTTATTAACCAGCTTGACCTGGCTGGTTCCCGGACCGTAGCTCGCCGGTAATTCGTGGACCGCTAGACCAATACCATGTCCCATCCCATGGTTGAATTCATCCCCGTAGCCAGCTTCTTCGATCAACTGCCGCCCCGCGGCGTCGAGCTTGTCACCACGGACACCGATCCGGGCCTGGTCAATCACTGCCTGCCGGGCAGCATTAACAATTTGATAAACATCACGCAGCTCCGGGTCAATTGACCCCACCGCAACCGTCCGGGTCATATCAGCAGTATAACCGTCAACGAAGTAGCCAAAGTCCAGCGTTAAAATGTCCCCGTCAGCTAGCAGCTTGTCACTAGCGGTAGCGTGGGGCTTGGCAGCGTTAAGGCCGCTTGCCACAATCGTTGGGAAAGAGGCCCCACTAGCGCCGTGTTCCTTCATCCAGTAGTCAAGCAGGTTGGCCAGGTGGCGTTCACTGACCCCGGGACGAATTTGCTCGAGGAGGTAGCGGAAGCCGGCGGTGTGCAGGTCCGCGGCCCGTTGGAGCTTTGCCACTTCCGTACTATCTTTGACCAACCGCATTTTTTCAAGCAGCTGATTAAACGGTACGAGATCCACAGTCATTATTTCGTCAAGCAGGTCGTATAAACGGTAGGAAATACTTTCCTCATACCCCAAGACGGCAATCTGCATAGCTTGGCAAAGACGGTCAAGATCATGATAGTAGTCTTGGCTGATGGTCGCCACGACCTCATCACTGTCAAACTCCTCCAAGGCCAGCTGGTAACGAGCATCAGTCACGATAATTGCCTGGTCCTCAGTAACTAACAGAAAGCCATCCCCTTGAAGAAGATTAAACCCGGTTAAATAGTAGATATTTGTCTGGTTGGTCACCAAGAGTGCGTCAACATATAATTGGGGAAGACGCTGTTGGAGACGCTGGATTCGAGTAGCTACCATCTTTTTCCCTCCAAAAAATAAAAAAAGACCATGACATCTCCGTCACAGTCTTCATTTTTAAACGTTATTCAGCAACTGGGTAGACAGATACCTTCCGCTTGTCACGGCCCATGCGTTCAAACTTAACAACACCGGCAACCTTAGCGTACAGAGTATCGTCACCACCACGACCCACGTTTTCACCTGGGTTGATGTGCGTACCACGTTGACGGTAAATGATGGAACCAGCAGTTACCATTGAACCATCAGCGGCCTTAGTACCAAGACGACGACCAGCTGAGTTCCGACCGTTGGCAGTGGAACCGCCCCCCTTGTGGTGGGAGAAGAATTGTAAATCCATAATCATAGTTGTTCACCTCCGGCAATGAACTTAGTTTAACATTTTTACTTCAATGTTAGCTGGATAACCTTGCTGAATGTCTAACAGGCCATTCAGCAAGGTATTCAGGAGGAGCTGACTATCATGGTCAGTTCCCAGTGCGGACGCCTTTAATAGGCCCCCGTTTTGATTATCTCTTTCTACCGCTGGCTTGTGGTGAACAACGTGTTCTAAGCCATTAATGGTAGAAATGGTCAAAGCAGATACGGCTGCACAGACAATATCTTGTCCGTACGGGCCAGCCTCAGCATGACCGGTAATCGTAAAGTCGGTGATTCGCCGATTCGAATCTAACGTAAAGTGTGCCCGAATCATGCCCTCACCTCCACATTAAGCGTTGATCTTGTCGATCGTAACCTTAGTGTATGGTTGACGGTGACCCTGCTTAGTGTGGGTGTGCTTCTTAGGCTTGTACTTGAAGGTAACAACCTTCTTTTCCTTGCCTTGCTTTTCGACAGTCCCTTCAACAGCAGCACCATCAACGAATGGCGTACCGATCTTGGTGTCGTCACCACTAACTAAGATTACCTTATCAAAAGTAACCTTGTCACCTTGCTTAGCGTCAAGTTTTTCAACGAAGATGGCTTGGCCTTCTTCAACCTTGTATTGCTTACCGCCAGTAACGATAATTGCGTACATATTGTGCACCTCCTTAATATCTCAGACTCGCCGAATCAAGCAGCAGTGCTTTGAACTTGATAGCGTGCGGTTGTAGTTGTTGGTTCACAAATACAACGTTTGTATGATAGCAAATTTTCCGATAGTCGTCAACTCTTATTTTAGGGCAGCCCTTTTGAGATGACGGAACATAGGACAAAGCCGACGTGACTAGCTTGTCCGTTTTCGTTCCCGCGTCACAAGCTACCCGAAAGAATAGTTCCGACGCCCAGAAAAGTTTGGTGGATAAGCTCTTTAAAAATAGTAAAGAGGCTGAGTTGTTTCTCAGCCTCCTGTTGGACAATTTAACTCTGGAGTGCGGATAAACTGTAATCTGTTTAGCAGGCACTCCTACCCCAGCCTAAATATCACTTACTGGCGCGCCCTCTTCACTGATAAAGAAGCCCGCACTAATGATATTGTCGCTGTTAAATTGATTAAACATCTTCTCAACGCTTTGGGTCATATAACGGGCGGTATAAATCATCCCGTCTTTAAGCCAGTGACGGATGAGCCCGAGAAAAGCCGAATCAATAAAGGAGATTTGCAATTGGAGAGGAACCGACTGCTGTTTTTGTGGATTGTTTACAGTATTACAATAATTTGCTAAACCGTTCGCCAAACGATCATACATTTGTTCATAGAAGAAATCTGTCTTTTCACTATTCAATAGAACATCAAAGATATCGGCGTTCTTCTCAATGTAGTTAAAAGCTCTACTTACGGAAAACACCTGCACAGTTCGCTTCATTGACAAACTAAAGTCATCACTATCTACCATTACTTCAGCAAAGAAGTCATCAAGGATTTCTTTAATCGCCGATTTAATAAAGTCGTGCTTATCCTTGTAATGTAAATAGAAAGTTCCGCGGGTGATGCTGGCAGTTTCTGTAATTTTTTGGACACTTATATCCTCGATCTTTTCACGCCGCATTAGGTAAACAAGCGCCTTGCGCAGGCTATTCCTTGTTTTTACCACGCGCGGGTCCGTCTTATTAACAGCCATCAATCATCATCCTTTCATCTTCAGCTTGTGTTCTTCTCCCCTTCCCATACTTCTACTCCTTTAAAGTATAGGTTCCTCGAAAGCGCTTTGTCAAACTTCTTAACGTACTTTTTTCAATAATTTATTTAATATCTCTTCAGTAAGCGATTGACAATGAATTAAAGAAAATTATATACTTAAATCTGTCTGGAGCGGTAGCGCAACTGGATAGAGCATCGGTCTTCTAAACCGAGGGTTGTGGGTTCGATTCCCACCCGTTCCATTTAAATAGAATTCTGTAAAATCATGAAAAAGCCCCAACCCCTTGATATTAAAGCAGTTGAGGCTTTTAGTTTATTTTTTAAAATCGTAGAAAATCATGCAAAATAATAAAGTTGGGGTACATTTGGGGTACAAATTATTCACCCAGCCGTTCAGTAATCATTTTTTGCAGTTCCCTTAAATCGTCATCGGTGGCTAAGTCCCGGACGAACTTTCGGGCGTATGATCGGTAGCGGTAAATCCTAGTTTTTTCCTTATTATTATCGCTCCATTTTTTCTTTGCTCGCTTCTGGGCTTCACTCTCCATAATGGTCGACCTCTTTATATTAGTATGGTATACTGTAAATGCAAAAGGACAAGAGCCCCATCTCTTGTCCCCTTGCGTTCCGGAAAAACGATTTTGTCAGCTAGTCGCTATTTGCGATTAGCTTTTTTTATTATCGCGTAGGCTATCGCAAAGTTGATAGCCGCTACTGACAAATAATAGATTGCCAGTGCGATAACAAGACGCCTCGCTTCCCGGATGGTATTTGTTTCCATCAGTATCATCCCCTTTCCGGATTCAGGGAATCACTTCCGGAACGCTGTGGTCTTGGCAAGGTCGCGACTCCTTATCTCAACCACAATCATTATTATACATTACTAACCCATATAAAACAATACTTTTTTGCACTAAAAAAGACCCGGCAGACGCTTTCCACACGTCTCCGGGTCACGGTTAACTTTGAAGGTTTTCCTTTCCATATTAAATTAGCTAAAAGTTACTTTCTGCTTGCCGCCTACTGATTCAACGGTCACGTGGTCAGCCAGTACCTCGTTGGTCGTCTTGCCGTCTAAGATCGGCTTGGCTGACCCTTCAAACTCAGGGAACCAGTAATCAACCCGACTGCCCTCGCCACCCTCATCATCAGAGTAGCGGGATACTAACTGGAGCTTTTTACCAACCAGGCCATCTGGGTAGTCGAATTCGCCATTAAAGCCAGCCTGCCCGGATCCATAGACACCTGGATATGCCTTAGCGACATCAGGACGGTCAACTGAGTTCACCTTGACCCGCTGAACTTCCTTACCGTCAGCCAGCAGAATCAAGAAGCGGTGCTTCAAACCAATCGACTGGTCAGCCGCGTGCCAGCCTGACAGCTGGAGCTTGCTGGTGTAGATGGTTGACTTCCGGCCGTCCAAGTAAGCCAGGTTTTGAGTGAACTCGTGGTCAGCCGTAAAGTCTGCCGCATTGCCATTGCCCGCTGGATCATCAGTATAGCGGAAGTAAATGGTGACCTTCTTACCAGCCTTATCCTTGGTGTAGTTGAATTTGGCTGAGAAGCCGCACTTAGCGTCGATGTCTGGATAGGCCGTGTGGACGTCTGGACGGTCAGCTAGATCTACCTTCTGCCGGGCCAACTCGTGACCATCGGCTGTCAGAATGATGTAATGGTAAGGCTTATCCTTGGCTTGGTCAGTACCGAACCAACCAGCTACGACAACCTGGTCGCCATCAAAGGCTACACTGTCTAGCCATCCGCTCGTGGTAATCTTGGCCGGTTCAACGGCTCCTTGTTCAGTGGTGTAGTAGCCGGAGAAGTCGTAAGACATATCAACACGGTAGCCACCGATTGGGTAGCTATTTGAGAACTGCCAAGTGCCGACATTATCCACACCAGGCTGACTAGCGCCGTATGCGGCAATCCAGCCGTTAATCTTATAGCCAAAGGCACCTAGGCTGACCTTACCAGCCCAGATATATGAAGCCATCGTGTACAAGTCAATCCGTGGGAACCCATTGGCAATGACCCGGTCCAGGAAGGCCTTAGCGAAAGCTGGGTTGCTTCCTTCTTCCAGGTCAAGGGCCATTACAGAACTGGCATCAATGCCGTACTGCTTGGCTACCGAACAGAAGTAGTCCGCTTCCGCAAAGGCTTGGTCTGCGCTCCAGAAGCGAGCATAGTGGTAGCAGTGGACAATCAGGCCCACTTTAACGGCATTTCGGATTTTCTCAGCCGATGTTGAACCAATCCAGCCGGTGCCTTCGGTTAACTTGATAATGACGGCTTTAACGCCACCGTCTTTTAGTGCCTGCATAAATTGCACGCTTGATTCCTGGTAGTCGGATAAATCCGCAACTAAGTTAGGCATGGTTATCATCGTCCTTTCTTTGGTAATCGTCATTCAGCTTGTAGATATACTTTTTTAGTTGGTCAGGGAGTGGCAACCCCATTTGGCCCCAGTTCTCCATAATCGATGTCAAGTAGAAAAGAATGTAGAACAGAACAAAAGTATTCGCCGCACTCCGATAGCCGGTAACGTCCATAATAGGATAAAGGGTCAGAATAACTAGTAAAAGGACACCGTGTTTGATTAAGCCATCGGTGCCCTTTGTTGATGTTGTCTTATGAGTGACCAGGCTCTTTGCAAAGCCGGTAATAATGTCAACGATTACCGCCCACACTAATAACCAGATCATCCAGTTATCGACCATTCCGGTGAAGTGCAAGATATACATCGTGTGGAATGGCGGTGCGGGTGGTCCCTGTAATAATTGCAATTTATATCACCTTCTCGTTATGAATCTTTATGAATGTATAGAAAATCCGCATGGCAACCGGCTCCTGGATCTAAATCAGTATCTGAACTTATCCATAATGCACCGCTTTTTCCCAGAGAGCACTTAAAGTTTACGCTATGAGAAGGCGCATAATAGGAAACAACTGATTCTTCGACAGGTCGTAAATGCTCCGCTAGATTTCCAACATTGACCCGCCATTGATTGCTGCTGTTATATAAGTATCCGGATACATCAATATGCAGTGAGATTAAAGTTGCATTTTCAGCAATCCTTACCGAATAGTAGGAATCATCGATAGTCCCGCCAAAGTTCGCAGTGAAATGCTTCTCACCTCTATGCTCGGTCAATTGTCGGGAAGCTAACAGTTGGGACGCTTGGCTATTGGCACTGTTGGCCTGATTAATCGCTGTTTCAAGTTCCTGCTTTGCCCCGTCTAATGCAAGCATTTTGGCAGATACAAGCTCTTTAACATCGTTCTCCGTTTCAAGTAACTGCTTGTTGACATTACTGGTCAGGGCCTCATTATCGAAATTATACCGGTCAGTCGTTAAAAACTGGCTAGTCTTTGCATTGATATACTTTTGGATCTCGTCCCAGGTGCCAACACCATCTTTACCAATGGCTTGCAACCCGGTATTGACACCACCAATATGCCAATTGCCATCTTCACCGATAACTGGCGTATCGCCAGGTTCACCCTTAGCACCTTTTAGGGCCTGTAAGAAATCGTTGAAAGTCCCGGTGTTTCCGTTTGCCAACCAAACCTCATAAGCAGATTTACCAGCGGGGCCAATCATTTTAGCGACATCTTGTTTTAATTCCTGCTTTAATTCGACAAACCGCCGCTCAAAATCTTCCACTTTGATTGCCGACACTACGGAAACCGTGTCGTCCCCAACCAGGTTACTGTTGACTGTTAGCTCCAGGGAACCGATTGTTGGGAAAATATCAGTCTTCTTATCCTCAGTGACCCACATCTCAACCTTGTATGTACCGGGTTTTAGTCCCTTGAGTGAACTAGAATAAAAGCCAACCGATTCCCCACCGGGAGCAATCGTAGCGTCAATGCTGCGCTTGTCATCGCTATCCAGGTGGAAAACAATCGTCTGATTGTCGGTAAAATGAACCCGGTCTAAGTCAGTGTAGGCCTTAAAGAGGAACTGGGTATTGGTATCGCCCAGCTTAGTTACTGGGTCACTGATACACTCCAGTCGTAAATCTTTCATTAAAGCACCTCCATAACTGCCGCCCCGTCAGGTACTGTGTATTTCTCAGGCGACTAAAAAAGGACTACGCCGCAACGTAATCCTTACCGGTAATTTCCTTATACTGTTCTGGTGTAATCACTACATTGACGTAGCCAGAAACTTCATTACCTAAGTTAAACATAGTCTTGATAAATGCTACCCAATCCATAGTTAGTTACCTCCGTTTTCGTTTTTCTTATTCATTGTTACTTGTGCCAACTGCAAACCTAGCGCATTAACTGACTGCTTTAATTGCTGGTTTTGCTTTGTCAGTTCAGCAACCTGCATTCCTAATGAATTCATTGCTTTGACGCTTTCACTAGGCTTGCTTGGATTCTGCGCCAAAAAATCTTCCTGTTGTGCTTCGACATATGCCTTATGTTCTTCTTCGGTAGCTGCTCGCCAAGTTAAGTCCGCCTGTAACTTGGCCGGCACCAGTAAACCACTCGGGTCTTCAAAGGTTTCATTGGCTTTAAGCTGATACTCATCTGGCACAATGTCAGAACTTGCAGAGATATGAGTTGTCGGATCAGCACGAAAAATTCCTTTCATTAGTATCCCTCCTTAGTCATGATGGAAGTAACGAACGTGGATAAAGAAACTACCGTTCCAATTATCTGTCGAATCACCATCCGTTCGATAAATCGAAACTTTGTTATCCCACAATCTTGTGTTAAAAACAGTCTGTTGCCAACTAGAAAAACCGACACTGATTCCCATAGCATCAGCACGCAAACTGTCCGGAATCGTTATAATATTTTCGGCAACAAGGCCTTTAACATTTACTGGGTGAAACTTTAGGTCAAACTCAACGTCTTTACCGTTCGGCAACTGAACAAAACGATACCCCTTAGAATTTTCGTCCCATCCAAAATTACCTGCTAGTACAATCCCAGTTGTTGACCAATCAGAAATTTTAAGCGGCTCATAGTCAATGATGCCGTCCAGCTTGGTTTGTGGATAAACCACGTTGCCGTTACGGTCTTTCATCTTTCCAATGTATGCCATTAGAGTAGTCCCTCCTCTTTCATCTTCATAACAATTTTGCGTACTTCCTTTTCAAAGCCAGTGATAGCCCCAGGCGTGGTCTCGTAGTAGATTTGACGCTTCCGGCTATCCGGCTCGTTCTTCATCGCTTTTACGACTTCCGTCATGCGCTCTTAACCTCCTCGATTGAGTAATCACTGGTTGGACCCACAACCAACCCGGCATTGTAGCCATCATCGGTTGTCTGAGCCACCTGGTCTACACTGAACGGTTCCGAAGTTGGCCCCAGGTCGGTCATGTGTAAGGTCTGAACCTCGTTGATGACCCGTTCAACCATGTCCGACTGAACAATCGAATCAAGAATGTACTTCTTAAATTCATCGGCTTCTGCCTGCGTGAACAGCCCTTGCTGGAGAATCTTCTCTTCCAAGGACTTCAAACGATTCTCACAGGTAGTCAGCATGGTCTTAGTTAACTCGCCCTGCGTGTTCAAGTCATGGAACAGCGTAGAGAACTTCTCGCTCCACTCGACGATGGCCTTCTTAACATCGCCATCACCCTTAGCCAGAATTGCTTCCAGTTTGGAGTACAGGTCCTCAAACGGCGTGATGTAGTCACTCGGGATAATCCCAGAAATGACTTTATCAGCTAAGACTTCCAGATTAAATTCTAGGGTGGCAATGTTTTCGTGATTCCGATAAATTCGGAAAAAGGCCTGCTGGTATGAGCCTGCAACTGCAAAGGCTCTAGCTGGCATATCAAACCGGAATTGCCCATTGAGCGGGTCCACTGGGACCCCATGCTTAGTGTCTAGCACTGCATACTTGCCACCTGGCAGCTTACCTTCAAAGACATAGTTAGCACCAGTCAAATCAAACGGTGTGCCATCTTCATTTTGAACATTAACAAAAATCTGCCGCATGGTATCTTCATACTGCCGGGCCTGTACCCAGTTTTTAATACCTGCATCGTTAAAATCAATGGTAAAGTTCTGAACGTTATCGACTAACGCTCTGCGATCTTTACCAATGACGTAAGTTAGTGTCTGCAACTAAATAACCCCCTTTTCTTTTAAAATTGCTTCGACCACATTACGGATGGCTGTATCATCAGTCCCCATCGTAATGCGGTCGATTCTTGCATTTAAGCGTTTCTCAAGTTGTGCCAATTCATTCTTGGCATCAGTACCATCATCATCGCCCTCCAACTCGGCAATTTTCTTGTACATCAACTCAAAGCCCTGGGCAATGGCTTCTCTGACATCAACGCCATACATCTTATGGCGGATTGCCTCAGCAATCTGCTTCATCGTGTGGTCAGAGTCGTCAAATGATGTATTGTCACGATAACTAACTGCCACTATTATCACCACCCTTCGCATTCTCCAGTGCTTCAACACGTTGGCGTAACTTTTCAAGCTCGCTGGTCGGCACATAGTTTTTCATGACCTGTGACAAGTCATTTTGGACATTGGTGACGTTTTGCCGCATGGCAGCTAAATCCTTGCTAGTAGCTGCATTAGCAATTACTCGGTCAGTACCACCAGTGATAGTCTCTTGAACTTGAGCCACCTGGTTAACCAGCACCTTGACTTGCTGGAATTCCTTCAAACCAACCTGGTTTTGCACCTGGTAGTCATCAAGCCCCATCTGCTTGTCGCCAATGGTCAGCTGAGAATTGTACGGGTGAAGCAGGTCAACCTTCTTCTCAACAATTCGCAGTAGCTGTTCCTTTGCCACGTACGGGTTAATGAACATATAACGATCGCTTACTGTAAAACTCTTAAAGTTAGGCATGTGCAGTTCAAGGGCGGTGACTGTCCACGACTGCGGGATCCGCTGGGTAGCTATCCAAGCGCGGGCCTGCTTTAACAGCTCATTGGGATCGTCAATGTCATCAAAGGGCACCTTGCCTTCGATAATGCCAAATTCCTTTTGCAGGTCAGGAATGTCAATGTAATCCTTACCTTCATTTACAGTGGCAATCGTGAGCTTAGGCCGGGGGCCGTTGTTGTTTTCTTGATAAGTCGTGTCTTCGGTAGGAGCAGAAGAGCCATCCCCACCGTTCTTGATGAGTTCCCGGACGTCCATCCAACCACCAGATGGGTCGAACGAGTGACTGACGGCTTCCATGAAGTCCTTCTTAGTTACCCCGATATGGCAGTGGTCAAGGTCACGCCAGCCGATAACATCGCCGGTTTTAACCTTATCACCAATGTTAACCCGGATCTGGCCCGGACCAGAAAAAGCTTCCTGGTAAACGATGTTAAAACCGTCAGCTGAATGGGTAACAACGTACCACTTCAAGCCACCCATGTAGCCTTTGTGGGTAACCGTGCCGCCATGCACCGCATGAACATCACGGCCAGGGTGGTCATAAGCGCCGAAGTCGACACCATCGTGGTAACCATTGCCACGAAAAGCACCAGTTCCTGGTCCAAATGACTGTTCTAGTGAGAATGGCTTATTTCCGTCTTCAGGAGAGAACGGCCAACCCCAGCCGCCACCGCCGGAACCATTGTGACCACCCCAAGACTTGATAAACCCGATACATTGTTGAATCGGGTGTCCAATATAGGCATTCGGCCATGGAGTTGCGTTGGCAATATCCCAGGTAGCAGCAGCCGTTCCTTGCAGGTAAACCCGGCCGATGGTCCCCTTACCAAACTCCTGGTTCCATTTAGCAGCCAGCCCAGGATTAGCCGGCATCGATCCTTCCGGTGCCCACCAAGCTGGTGAAATGGTATTTGATTGCGATGTGTTCTTGATCCAGTCGCAGACGTATTGGGCGTCCTGGTAAGCGTCCCCATGCCGACCCGTGTGATTCAACCAGCCTAGCCCACCAGATAGCATTTCGCACAGTTCATAAGCGAAAAACCACTCCGGGCTAACGCCGGCGTTCTTGATAGTGTCATATAGTCGATTAACATCGACACCCCAAGCACGGGCCCGGTTTGACCTCGCCATGAAGTCTTGCTTCATCTTATTAATGTCACAACCCCAGGTGGCGTTAATCGGTGATTTGCAAAATTCTTCCGGGCTGCCTAGTTGGCCAGAAGAATCATCGCCAGCAACGTCGACCTTTTCCGGCTCCAGGGTCTTCCCAAGCGGGATCACCCTCGTAATCACCTTGGTCGGGTCGATTGCCATCGTAGCGGCCTTCATGTTCTTGGCTAGTTGAATCGGCGTATTGTCCTTATGGTCTTCACCGATGTCTTTTAGGTAATCGACATAGTGTGGGCCATTCGGATTATACTCAACCCGCAGATAGCCGCCAATCGAATCCAACAGTTTCTCTTTGATGGCTTCACGGGTCTTAGGATAGTCAATCTGACGGTAGCCATTATCCTTGGGATTATCTACATCAACTTTCCGCAGTTGCATTTGCTTATAGTCGTCAACTTGTCCGTTGTGGACTTCAATTAGACTAAGCAAAAACTCCTTTGGTGTTTGGCCGACAAACTCACTGAACCGCTGCACACTATCCATTAAGTAGGCTTCGATGTCCTCGAAAATATACTCACGAGTGAATTGACCACTGGTTTCCATTTCGTACTTGGGCTTAATCGCCCTTCCACGAAAAATTAGCTGCTTATCGTCGTATACCTCAATATGAGTGTGCATTGGGCGAACATTATCAAACAACGGATTGCCTTGGTTAACTTTTAGGGTCAGGTCGTCAATTTCGGTTTCTTTCAAGGTCAAATCGCCAGAAATGACTTGACGGTCAACACGTGGATCATATACGACGAAGCCCCCCTTATCGGTTGGTTCGTTATAGCCAATAATGCGATACATCAAATCATCTCCTCTCGTTTGAACTTGAAAGTGATTGTGCCATTACCCGATAACTTGATCTTGTTATCACCAATATCCAGCACAATCTGAGTGGACTTATAGTTGTCCTTGTTCAGTTCGACCGTCCCCAAGGCGTCACTTTTAAGAGTGACGGCCCCTGACAAATCAAATGCACATTCAACGAACCGGGAACCGATATTGCGGACGTTAACTTCTTGTTCACCGCTCACAGTGAATTTAACCGGCTGGAACAACCAGTGATCGAAGTTAACATCATCCCAGATGTCAGTCCCTTCTTCGTTCTCAGTGATAGCGTACGGGTAAGCCGTAAAGGTTACCGTTGCTGTTAAGGTGCTGGCGTCAGCACTATCTTCAACAGTGACTTCACTACACTTGGCTCGCCAAACATAACCTGGCATGTGGGTATCAGTCAGATTCTGGTAACCTTGTGGAACTAGCTTTCGCTTGATTTCATGCTCAGCCCCTGACCGGTAGCGATAGTCACCGTCAAAAACAATGAACTTATAAGTCAGTGTCCGCACCTCAAAATAGCGCTGATTGTCCAGCATGGAAAAGTCATACTCCCCCTGTTGGTACGGCACCGAATCGGTAATAGTTTTCTCCTTCGGTGTGGGTGCTTCCCGTTCCAATAGCCACAAGCCAGACTTGGCAGAATCGAAGCTGCCGAACTTGATTCCCTCACGGGTTAGCAAATCCTGGACATCTTGGTCGGTAATTGCTAGATCCCGGAACGGAAAGTCAGGATCCGTTGGGTGGTGGAACTGGCTGAATGTTTTATATTCCAATTATGACCACCTACCTTTCAAGCTGACACCTTGACCTAAGTCTTGACTGACCGTTGGTGCAACAATGTGTCCAACGGGAGTGCCGTCCATGTAGACATCACCAGACTTGTCAACCAATTGCCGCAACAGCTGGTTATTCTGCATCTGCAATGTGCTGTCCTGCATGGTCAGCGTGCCGTTGTAGTTACCACTCACTGAGCCGTTTAAGCGGCTTAGTGAGTCTTGGAAACCAGCAGGGCTAAGGCTAGGGTTGACCATTGCTGCTTTGGACATCGTGTCGACAGCTTGTTTGACCATCCGAACTTCATCAGTAATCCCGATGGCAAAACCTTCTGTGAACCAGCGTCCATATTGCATCATGACCCGCGATGGCGAGCCAATCTTAAAGAATGATTTAGCGGCATCGACAGCTTTTCGGCCTAAGTTCATTACAGCATTCACCGCACTACTAATCATGGAAGTGACCCCATTGATAAAACCTTGAACAAAATCTCTGCCGACGCTGACCATTGTCTTAGCAATGTTGGCAACTGCATTTTTACATGCATTAATGCCATTCGAGGTAACTGCTTTAGCAGCATTCCAACCATTGGAAAAGACCGACTTAATACCGTTCATAATCGCAACAATTATACCCTTTAAGGCATTACCAGCAGTCGAAACGATGCTAGTGATGGCGTTCCAGACAGTTGAAACAACACCTTGAATTGCGTCCCAGGCACCGGACCAGTCACCTTGGATAGCTGCTGTGATTGCTTGAATAATTCCGGCCACAACGTTGATAGCCGTCGATACAACCGTGACAATAACGGTCCAAACTGTTTGAATGACGGTGACTAGCACCTGCCAAACAGTCGTCGCAACTGTCACCACGTTCTGCCAGATTGTCGCCATGATTGTGACGAAGTTTTGCCACATTGCCACAATGACGGTCCAAACACCCTGAATGACAGTAACAAGAATTTGCCAGATTGGTGTTGCCACTGCAACAATCCCCTGCCACAGAACACTGAAGAAGGCAGTTAGCCCAGACCACAGCCCCATGATGACAACGACAATTGCGCCAATAACCATCACCAGCGCTTGCCAAATTGGCGTTGCAATGGCGACAATTCCTTGCCACAAGGTACTGAAGAAGTCGGATAGTGCACTCCATAAGTTTTTAAAGGCTTCAACAATCGGCTGAATACTGCTGATAAAGCCGTTCCAGGCACCAACGGCAACTTCCTTGATGGTATTCCACAGATTACTGAAGAATTCACCAATTGGTTGCCAGACTGCTTTGATTTTCTCAACGGTGCCCGACACAAAACCAGCTATTGCATTCCAAACAGTCGAAGCAACGCTCTTTAGTGTTTGCCAAGCACTCGATAGGAAAGAAACAAAACTAGACCAAATCTGCTGGCCGGTTTTGGTTTTCGCAAAGAAGAAAACTAGAGCAGCTACTACGGCTGCAATAATGGAAATCACCCTAACTAAAGGGTTAGCATTCATAACTGCATTAAATGCCGCTTGTGCTGCCGCCGCAATCTTTGAACTCTTCGCTAATGTACTCATGGCTTCCGAAAAAGCCATAGCCAAGTTACCAGCCTTAGCAATTACGCTTAAAGCCACAAATGTTGAACGAAGCCTCATAACAATGGCAATTACACCGTTGATGGACTTAAATGCTCCTATGAAACTAAGCACACCAATAGCAGCACCTTGGAAAATCTTGTTATTAAGTGCTGAGCTTACCATCTTTGCAAAATTCAGAATAACCGTAGTAGCTCCAGCGACAACTGGACCAATAGCAGTAAAAGCAGCGTTAATACCGTTCTTCATACTATCCAAAGTGGAGGCAATTGAACCAAAGCCGGCATTCTTGAACCCTTGGTCAATATACGTCAGCATATTAGCCAGGTTCTTGATAACCGAGTTCTTCAAGTTTGCAAAGGACGTCCCGATTCCGGCACTATTCTTCTTAGCAAGTGCAGCGAATCCATTAGATCCACCATTCAACTTGATAAAGGCATCATTCAGTTGGTCAACCGAAATTTTACCCTTGGATAAGGCGTTGTACAGGTCCATTTCAGCCGATTTACCAGTGAAGCCAAACGATTTTGCCACCGCCCGCAAAGCCGTCGGCATGGTTTCCATCAGAGTCCGCCAGGACATCAAATCGACTTTACCAGTGGACATCATCTGCGTGTACTGTTGAAGTCCACGAGAAGCATCAGCAGAACTAGCACCAGAAGCCAAGAAGGCATTGTTCAATGCCACCGCTGACTTGGCCGCTTTAGTCGCATTACCAGTCAGCGGTCCCAGTTGTTGAGCTGAGGCAGTAATTTCATCGAGTGAGGTGGGCAAACCATCAATTCCTTTTTGCAGAATCTTAGATGACTTGGCTGTATCACCCATTGAGTAGCCTAAGGCGTGCATAACTACTGGATATTTGTTCAAGGTATCAAACCGAGAAATCGCACCACCCATGGAGTTCTTCACAACGTCCCAGGCCTTGCTGGCAATCTGAACAGCCCCCATTCCGGCTGCAACACCTTTAAAGGTGCCCATCATGGAACCACCGGCGGACCTAACGCCACCAGCAGTGTTATTAGTTGACTGTCCCAGCTTATAGACGTTGTTCAGTGCTTGATTCATCGTTGACGAGAACGACTTGTCGACAGCACTTAAAACGGCTTCTACACTAAATTCTTGTGCCACTACTTGCCGCCCCCTTTCCGACGTTTCCTTAGTTCATCCAGCTTCCCGCTTGCTTTCAAGCGCTGGTAAAGCGCAATGTTGGCGTTGAAACTGTCATACGCCTTTGCTTTCTGCTCATGTTCTCTGGTTCGCTTCGATACCTGGTAACCGGGTTCATAAGCACTCCGTAGCTGGTCCTCAAAGTAAGGACGGTCATAAAACTTTGGAAAAGACGTGTAGACAGGCTTAGGATTCTTCTTCCCCTTTGTTGCCTGTACTTGCTGGTTCAACCATGCTTGTAGAGCAATATCTTCCTCAAACTGGATTCTACGAAGCTGATAAGCCTCTAGCCGCAAGTAATACTCACTTAGCGTCAGTGCTTCAACTTCTTTTAAATCGTGAAAGCCCAGATAAGCTAAGCAGTTTAAGACGATTCCACGATAGGTGGTCGCAGAATCCTGCTCAACTTGATCTAGGCTTTCATGTTTTTTGACGTTAACTGAACCTGCGCTGACTTCAGCATTTCGGACTTTACAGAATCGAAAACCTTGTTCAGCTTAGCTGGTGTCAGGCCATCCAGATAATCATCGATTGCAGCTTGTCCTGGACGTGGTGAATTGCCATAAGCCGCTGCATAAATAATGATGGACAGCATACCGGCGTTGTTAGTTTCAATCCCTGTCAAAACCTGGGTTAAACCCAGGCCGAAGTTAATCTTGGGACCGCCCTGCTGAGTTGTGAAAGGCATTGCCTTATCCAGTTCACGGATAAAGCGAACCCCAAAGTGCAGCTCCAATTTCTTATCACCAAAAGTTAATTCCATGATTTATACCTCCACTTTATTGATCCTTGCTTACCAGTTCACCGCTTCCGGTATCTTCCTTAGTCCAAGCAGTACCATCACCAGTTGCGTCATCGTCAGTAATTGCGGCCAAACCACGGAAGCCGAAGTCGATTTCTTCTTCCATTTCCTTGGTCAGCGTTACCCAACCGCGCTTTGGCGCCCCAGTAGCGTTAAAGGTAATTTCACGGGTTGAAGCATCATCGGCGTCGTTAGAACCGCTATCTTCGGTTACGTACCCACGAATATACCAACCAAAATACTTGCCTTGGGTATTTTTACGACGCCGGTTCACCATCCAGATTTCCACCTGCTCACCGTTCAAAATAGCAGTGGCAATTGCATCAGAGGTGTAGCTGATTGCGTCAATAAATTCGTTGGTCAGCTCAGTTTCCAGACCAGCAGGAACAGCAATAGATCCGTCCTTAGTAGCGGTACTATCAGCATCCCGGCTCATATCAAAATCAAAGCTCGTCTGGTGGGGAATCAATTGAGCTGGCATCTTGTGGTCTTCCGACAATAAGCGGAAGAACCCGATGTTATCAATCCCCATGATGGCGTCCTTTGACTTTTTCATTTGAGCAACATTATCAGTAGCCATCTTTATCATCCTTTCTTATCGTAAAATAAAAGCCATCGTGATTACGCCGTGCCATAACAGCGTATTCGCAATGGTATCGTCAACCATCATTTGATTATCAATCAATCCTGGTTTCCCTGAGAAGAAGTAATGTTCTGTCCGAAAAGCCGGATTGTAGGTCAAACTGGCGATTCGTTCTTTCATCCAATCCACCTTTTGCTGCTGGTGGCGACTGCCCCAGATGTGAACCGTGATATAGCACGTCTCACCAGCAGACGTCTTCGTTATGCTTGGTGTAGACTGCTGTTCTCCCACAATGACGAACGGGTACTTGGCGTTCTCGCTATCCAGCGGCAAATGGTCCCAGGTATCAAAGCCCCAGCCCTCGCACTTGTCAGCAATGTAGTTATATAGCTCATTTAAAGCGCTCATCTGAACACCTTCTTCAAATCGCTAGTAAAGATTGCTGACTGGGTAAGGAAAGCTGGACGAACTGTCGGACGTGGCGACATGAACCGCGTCCCATACTCCAGGTAAGGAGCGTAGGTGGTATGCGGGCCCACCGATGCAGTAAACCCAGCATTGAAATAATGCTCAGTGACACTACGCTTAGTCATCCCGGTTGGATGTTTATACGTAGCCTGCATATTCTTCCGCATCTTACTGGCCATTTGAGAACCGTTCTTCTTCACGATTTCCATTACAGCAATCTTCATTTCGGGAGTCTCAGCTTTCAGCTTTGCTTCCAGCTGAGCCAGCCCCTTAAATTCGATGTTCATTCCACTAGCCAATGTCCTCACCTACAATCATCGTGTTTCCCTTGAGCGGGCGTCGTCCAGTCGTCAATCGGTAATGCTTATCACCATCATCAATGGTTAAATAGCTAAAACCAACTTCGACTGGATGTAGGGCCCGCACTACTAACGCCCGCTGGTTAATGTTTCCCAGCACGTTAGCAGAACGATCAACCCCTACATCAGTGACGTTTGCCATGTCCTCAGCTACTAGCTTGATGTCACCGCTGCGGTGGCCTTCCTGGTAGAACTTCACTACGCTATCCATTCGCATGGCTATCACCTGCGTATGGATTGATGAACTGAACTTTGCCCAATGACTTGATTTCCCGTTTCTTTCGCCATTCAGCGATGTCATCAAGGAAACTGTCAAAATCCGTGTTGTCAAAGGTAATGGATTCGCCTTCTTGAGAATACGAGGACATGCCTTCATTCTTCAAGCGGTTATACCGTTTCACACAGACTTCTAGGGGAATATAGCTCAATTCACTTGGAAATTTTTCTTCAGTAGTCAGACCTAGCTTGAACCGGGCCTGCGCAACTGTATTTTTGATAATCAATTCTAAAACACTGTCCATCTTATCGGTGGACAGCTGCAACATAGTCTTCAAATCTTCTTTATTAACAGGTTGGTCCTTCACTTTGGAACCCCCTTACTTTACTAGTGCCAATAATTCGTCCTTAGTGGCACTGGCAGTGTAGCTAATGCCGTGCTTATCAAGGTAAGCCTTAATTTCGGCTACGGTATTAGCAGACGTTGGCTTAACGTCGGTATCGTCCGCCGACGGGGTTAATTTCCCTTGCCATCAATAGTTGCCAGCACAATACCGTCCAGGCGTTCTGGAAAGACCTTCATGGCATCCATGATTACTGATTGATAAGTCAGAGAATCATTAACATTGTTATGGGCAATCCCAATTAAACCAGTTTCATCCGTTGTAAAGCTGAATGCCTGGGCTAGATTTCCACCGACCTGAGCATAAGCAATATTCAAGTTATTAGCCGCAGTAGCAATAACCTTACCCTGCGGAACGGCACTGGAAACAATAACTGAATTGAAGTTGAAGAAGCCTTGTAAATAAGTCATTCCAAAGGCAGTCTGCAAGGTAACATCCGTATCACCAAGGTAATCGTAGAAGTCTACTGGGTTAACGAAGAGAACAGACTGAATGTCGTCATCTTCCCACTTCACAGCTAACTGCCCCATTACCTTAGCCACAGCGCCCTTAAACGAGGTTGCAGTAGTCGTAGTAACGCCAGAAGTATTAGCCAGGTAGCTAAACAAGCCATTCTTAATATCCTTTTGAATATCCTTCAGCAGCTTGGCATCAGTATCATTAACTGCGGCTTGGAAGCCGGAGGACTGGATAGATTCCGCAGTAACCAGTTTCCGGTACTTAGAATATTCAAGCGTTAATGTATCGGCCAGCTTACGGGTAACCTTGGAGAGCGGAATGACTTCCCCTTCACCAACCTTGCCATTGGCCTTAGTGACTTCGGACTTGTAAATTTTAATTTGATTGCCGACAGGCATTGGCGTTAAGCGGGTAACGCCTAGAATTTCTTGTAACTTCTTAATGGACCCTGTGAACTGTTCCGTAAAGTCAATGGAAGCAGCAATCAAGTCATTTTGCATTGTAGTATTAGCTTCAGCAGCCATAGTATAACCTCCTATTTATTAAATAAGTCGAGGTGCTTAGCGATAGACTTCTGACGCTCCAGCGGATCTTTAATTTTCATAATGTCAGCCTTAGTTACTGACTGTTGACCATTGACCCGTGGCGTCGTGCCTTTAAGCATCCCTTGTTTCGTCTTATCTTGAACATCAGCGATTAGATTCAGAATTGCCTTGGTGTTAGCGTAAGTCTGCTCATCATCCCCCGTGACCACCATTTCAACAATTTCATCAGACGGATTAAAACCACTATCTTGAAAGACAGCCATTGTTTCCTTAACGGCCTTATTGTGGTCAAGCTGGTTCTGCAACTCTTGAATCCGTTTGTCCTTAGCCGCCAATTCGTCTCTCGACTTAGCATCATCAGATAGTTCTTTGACCGACTTCTTCTTGTCCATAGAGCCCTCAAGTTCCTTAATCCGGGCTTTCAGTCGGTCGTTTTCGTCCTTGTACTGATTTTTCTCGCTTTGTTCCTTACCAATCCGCTTCTTGAGCTTGCCTAGCAAGGCATCGCTGTCCACCCCTTCAACCTTTGGCGCCTTAGGCTGTTCTTGAGTTTCCTGTTTGCCTTGTTTTTCGTTAGCCGGAGTAACGTTTTGGCTAGTAGTATCTTCATTCATAGTAAAAACTCCTTTCACGCATTTACGGCCATGGGAGGCCCTCGGGCTTAGTTAACGTCCACACACACGGAACGGACAAAAGTTAATTAAGAAAAAAGAGAACCCTTGGTATAAAAGGATTCCCTTTGAAAAAATATTAACTGTGAAAATAAAAGCATCCACAAATTAATGCGAATGCCAAACCTATAATTTGATTAAATGCTTCTTGATTTCGTTTCTAAATAATTCTTTGTCTTCTGGCTTCAACTGCGGTGGAATGAGTTCTTCGATATTGTCAACGTAATCATAGCCATCTTTCGGATTAAAGCCACGTTTCTTATGTTTGTCATCATAGCCTAACGGATAATCAGACCAATCAGACCAGAAATCATTAATAGGATTCCACTCTTTGTCTGAATAATTCATAGAGGCATCGTTAAGTGCCCTTATTGAAAATTCATAATCTACGGAGGCTATTTTGTATTTTTTAGCCATTCAATTGTACCTCCATTTAGGACATTAATAGTACCGCCTGCTTTGATTATATCATGGTGACTAAGAATGCCGATAATATCGTAATTGAAATCCATTACGTTATTTCTTTCTCGGATATTATCAATTTCCCTAATAATTTGTTTAGCATCATCAATATCTAAAACGGTTGCTCCTTTAGCAATTCCCCACTTGGTTACTTTCCCATTAGGGCGAGCGTGTATCTCCGCTTGTAACTCTAGTTCAGCAAAGTAATATCCACGGCCCTTTGAAGAGCTGTATCCACCCGAAATCATCAATGGCCTATGTTTTAAGTCATCAATGAACTCGTCAGCGCTTTTCCCCTGTGAGTCATGAACGCCACGATAGACAACCTGGTCACTAAATTTGTCAACTGGTTTCGGCAATGAGTCGTAACTATTTTCGACCATCAAGTATTTAATAAACTTAGACTTAGCATCGTTATACTGATTCGAGGTATCGACAAATTTCCCTTGCTTCATCAAGTCGACTATATCGACACCTACTCGTTCTTTATAGGCTTTGACGGCTTGGTCATACCTATTTTGAATTATTCTTGGGTCTGTTGTTAATTCAAAGTCTGCTTTAGCTAAGTTAACACGTTTAACTTCATTCTTCCCAAAACCAAGCTCATTCAGCTTCTTGTCCAACATCTTGTCAGAGTAGTAAGAGCCAATCGAACAGCGGCAGTTTGGATGGGTATCTTGCGGAATCTTCGGCACCTTTTTCAATGGGTAAATCCCTGGCCCCTCGCCGTTATCGACCCGTGCAAGACGAGCACAAACAGTGCAAGCGCTCGGTTCCGCAAACCATTCTACCCACTTGAATCCGTTAGCCTCAATGGATTCACGCTGAACTTCATAAGCAACCCGTGCTGATTCAGTTCGAACTAGCCGTTCATTGGCATAGCGCTGATTCTCCATCGTGGAACGAACCGCTTTGCGTAACCGCTGGGCCATCTTTTGGTTAGATTCACCACTGATAAAGCCTGCGGATAATACAGCATCAAGATTGGCTTTCAAGACGTCCTGGTTCTTCCATAAGCGCTGGGACCAGTTACCACCTTGGACATTCTTCATAACCAACACCTGTGGTTGGAATGACGTCCAGGGCTTTGCATTGCCCAATTGTTCGCCCATGATTCCAGCTTGACGTTTGAATTCCTTACGGGCATCATCAGTCAACTTTAAGCCTAGTGAAGCGTTAAGCTCGCCGGTCAACTGTGTTAGTTCAAGGCCAACCTCAGACTTCAAGAATTCCAGGCGGTTGATCCGCATAGTGGCATTGTACAGCCGCATTCGGGCGTTCTCTTCGGACGTAAAGTCACCATAAGTAACGCGGTGGCCTTGCCCACGCAATTGATTAGCACGGCCAACCAGCTTCTGGGCATCCTGACTGGCTCGTTGAATATCCAGATTGTCAACTTCCTTTTGCATTTCAGCATAAGGCTGACCGGACCGGGTTGATAACCATTGCAATTGATTATTGATGTCGTCATTGATTCGACGAATAGCAGCTTCATACTGACTACGGATCTGACCGATATAGCGTTCATCATCAGCCAACTGCTTCATTTGCCAGCGACGTTCTTGTTCCTCCCGGTCTCGCCAATAACTACTCTTCTTCGCCATCAGCTTCACCGCCTAGTGATTCATCTTGGCCCTTCTGCTGGTCAGTAGCTGCAAACGGTAATCCGGGCATATTTTTCACCTTTTCGGCTTGCTCCTCTTGCTTCCGCTTCAGTTCTTCCTTCGGGTCATCAACAATTGACAGAACAGACAATGCTGTTTCCTGTGAAGTAATGCCCGATAGCTTCTGGGCGGTGTCAGCCTCCGATTCAACATTGGCTGGCATGTTCCGTGGGAAGTTGAAGTCGAGGTCGCTCCAGGCGTCTTCGGGAGCAACACGGCCAAGACTAAACAGGATCCGGTAGCACTGCCGTAATCCCTGACGAAACTTCCGTTCTTTATTCGCTGCCATGTTCTGCATGGGGAGCATCTTGTACTTTAAAGCTACACCAGAAGAATTACCGCTGAACTCTTTGTCGTTTAAGTTAACCACCTGACTAGTCTGATAAATCAGGTCCATTAAGCGGTTCAACATGTTCTCTTGCATGGTGTCACCATCAGGCTTACTGATGAAGTCAACTACTGCATCGGCCGCTTCAGCATCTGGCGAGTAGATCATGTGGTTCTGCATAATGTCAACATCAGGCTTACCATCGCCGTCCTTATCAAGGTTAAGCCCCAGCGCTTTCAAGTAAGCATTGTCAAAATACTCAACCTGATTGGCTTTCTGGCTCAGCACCTTATCTAACGACTGGCACAATGTCTTTACATTATCAAAGACGCCCTGACGCTCCACGTTGTCGAAGAATTCAACCGCCGGAACCATGCCATATGGGTTAGGTGTTTCTTCTCCCAGTTCATCACCAAAAGCAACGGTCTTAGTGGCGTAGTAGATATTACCAAGCCACTGTGACTTCCCCTTGCGGTCCTTAGCATAAGTGATAAAAGCTAATGGCCTCTGGGCAACGGTATCGTCATAAACCATAAAGGCCTTCTGCGGCGATACAACAGCAACCTTGGTCTCGGCATCTTCATCTTGATAGAAGAATAGAAAAGACCGGCCATACAGATCAGCTTGTTTGCTAACCTCATTCAGTCGGTCTTGTAATGAATTGCTGTCGTTCCAATCCTGTAATGATTGGTTCTGTCCCTTATCCGGCAGGGTAATCTTTGGAGGATTACCCATGAAGTAGCCATTGAAAGTGTCCACAATATAATGGGGCATATTGACCACCAGTCGATTGTCCGGGCCAAAAATCTTCTTAGCTGCGGACAGAATGTCGTGTTCCCCAACATACAAGGACCAATTTTCATGGTACTCCTTTGCCCAGTCCTCATTCTGACTAATCATTGACTGCAAATCTTCTTTAGTGATTTCCTGTTCCTTTGGATAAAGCAGCAAATGGTTATCGGTCACCTGAACATCGCTATTACTTGAAATTGCCATCTTATCACCTCACTAAATGTAAATATTGGGAAGAACCGTTGCCTTTGGACTCGCCATACCATTGATTTCATTCAAGGCGTACCGAATGGCATCAATTTCGTGGTTGTAGGCGTCAACCGGCTCATTGGTGTATTCACCAGTCTGGCGGTCCTTCTTGTAGGTGTAGTTCTCCAGTTCCTCAATCGTCTTCACACAGCGGTCATCAACAACTAGGTGGTACTGCTGCATGAAGCTAATGCCTTGAATAATACTGTCTTTTCCCTTCTTAGCAGGGCGGATCCGATAAATACCATCCCGTTTGATTTCAGCAATCGACTTCGGTTCAGCTGCATCAGCCGTGATGACTTCCTTGCTGTAACCCATCTGCTTAATCATCCGGGATATATCAGAGTTCAGCATCCCATGCTTGGCGTACTCTTCCATCACATAAATAATGTGACGGTCCTCATCGACTTTAACGTGCATGAAAGCTGTCTCGTCATTGGTGTAACCGAAGTCCAAGCCGAAGTAAGACGGTAGGCTCGACAGCTCACGAATGCTTAGTCGGCGCTTCTCAAATTCAGGGAACACCAGCTTGTCCAGCGTAGCAAACTCGCCCAGCGTGTAGATCTTGTAGTAGGCTGGGTTGGTTTGCTTCAAGTTCTCAATTGTCTTAATGTTGTCCTCATCCAAGAAGTGGTTGTCCTTGTAAGTCGACTGGTGGATTGCTACCCGATTAGTATCAACCTCAACATCAGGATCAAACCACTGCTTGTAAGTCCAATTCAGCTTCGACACCGGGTTGAACATACAGAACAACTGCCGTTGCTTATGCTTTGGTTCACGTAGACGAAGAGTAAGCTGGGTAAAGTCATCCTGGTTGAACTCAGACGCTTCTTCCATGACCACATCAGATAAGCCCTTAATGGACTTAATCTTTTCCGGGTCGTCCATCCCTTTAAACAAGAAAACCGCACCATTCGGTAAATTGATAGTACGGTTGGATTTATTGACCCGGCACAGTGGTAGTAGCCGCCAAGTAGACAAGCAATCCAGCACATCGGTAAAGATTGAATCTTGAATAGTCCGGTCGACCTTCCGGAGCCACAGCACCTTGCGGGGATGTTTCCAGTGTTTCAGTGATTTAAGCACTACCTTCTGGACTACGCCATGTGACTTGCCAGAACTGGCACCTCCATACCAGACTTCGATGAAGTGATCGTAGTCAAATAAACTATCAAAAATCTGTTTGTTAAAAACATTGGCAGGCTTAGGGAAGTTCAAATTAATCGTCGGCATAATCCATCACCAGGAATATAATAAAGAATTCAACTATCAGTGCAGCGATAAAGCACCAGGTGTTGACTAACTCAGGTTTCAACCACAATGTTGCTACAAGCATAACCGGTATAAATGCCATTGCACTAATCTTCATCATAATTCCCCACTCCAATATCAATATCCAGGTTACCGTTGACTTCCTTCTTGTCCGTCCAGGCTCCAAACCGTTTGCCGATTAGCTCCAATGCTTTCAGCTTATCAGCATTCCGGGTAGACGTTTCGATAACGTCCCCCTTGTTAGTAACGGTTTCTTCGGTAGTTTCGCCTCGCCCCATTGCTGCCAGACGCTCCATGACTTCCTGCATGTCCATCGTTTTGGCGGATTGGATTTCAGCGTTACGGCGATCTAGCTCAGCTTTAATGACAGGTTTTGACAAGTTTTCAGTAGCAATCCGGTTAGCTGTCTTCTCAGAATAGCCCGCCTTAATGGCTGCTTGAGTAGCATTACCGGAAATAATGTACTCATCGACAAACCGTTGTTGTTTCAATGTTAACTTCTTAGTAATGCCACTCACCTCCAAACAAAAAAAGCCAGCGCTAGGCTGACTCTTCTTTTAATTCCTCCATTTGGTAATTAAAATAATCTCTTGCAACATTTACAAATTCGTTTAGCAATTGGCTATTAATACCAAGCTGATTATTCATGTCGCTTTCTAATGCTTTTATCATATCAAGAACTTCTTTTTCATGGTCGTCGTTTTTGCGGAAAAGATAAAGCCGGATCATTGTTACCTCTTCATTCAGTGAAGAAAGAAGTTCTCCTGCTTTATGTAAATTTTCACTAGATTCCCTAGACATACCATCCACTTCACTTGGGCTGAAATTTAATTTTTCAACTTTATTATTCATGCTTTTAATATTTTTGACTAAAATGTTAAGCCGAAAACTATCGCTAACAAACTTAGCAATTAATTTTCTTGTTTCGTTTGCCCATTCCAATTTACTTTCATAAAAGAGTTTTTCATCTCTCTGCATTTGCGCAATCTCCTTTTGAGCCTCGATTGCCTTTTTCCCGTTTCTGCTTTGAACAAAAGCTGTAATACTATATCCAATTAGAGCAACAACACCAGAAACCAATGCAGCTATTAAACCACTATATATTGCGGTAGAAGTTGTTGCCGCATTTGTAGTTGTTAAAAGTATCATAAAAATCACCCAACTAAACATAATACAAAAAGCCTAGCCAAATGACTAGACTTCTTTGGGTGATTAGAATGGTAGTCGTTTACTTTTCGACAATACTATCCTAGCGCCATTATAGTCCCGTTCGTATCCCGCTGGCGACCTGCTCACGACCCTTTCATGACCCGTTTTTCTCAAATACCAGCAAGTTGGGGATGATTTCACTGTCGACATTGTTCTCCCACGCCTTACGTTCCAGACAGTCTGCAAACTCAAGACAGGCATACTTATCAGCGTTGGTATACGTTTCGTGACCATACCGGTTAACCAGAGGTCGCACATCATAAATATCCCAGCCATCAATATAACGTTTCTTGAGAATGACTTGGCTCATTTGCCGACAACCAGAAATAGCATCATCAACTGTCCGCTTAGCCTTAGCATATTCGGCAAACATGACCATCATCTTTTCGGTCGAGTTGCCGAACCGTGAACCACGGATTCCAGTGATGTCCATCTGTGGTGACTTTAAGCCATACTCACCAGATCGCCGCTTAATCGTGGGATAATACTCATCTTCAGAGAAAAACTCACGAACCTTTTTGATAGTTGCTTTTTTATCTAACGTTGGCACTAAACCCACAATCAGCACGCTCCTTTGGTATAATTAGTATGTTAGTTGTTAAGGCATGCTCTGTTATGGGGTGTGTCTTTTTTAGTTTCATACGACGAAAATAAAATGTAACAACCCAGACACCAATTCTGACACTAGCCACCAGCCGAACAGACCAATTAGAACTAGCAGCATCGCAATCCAGATGATAGTGATGCCAACAATCATGATTCGTTCAAACATGATTCGCCTCCAAACTTAAATACCTTGGTTAAATTGGAACCGGGCCATAACGGTTATTGAGTGACCGCCGCTGTACTATCGCCACATCACCTGTCGTGCTCTGCTTGCAGTAGATGATGTCGTAGCAGTCACCCAAGTAGCAGACCGGTCGCTTGTTTTCCATAGCCTTAATGGCTTCTTCAATCGTCATCTTGTCCAACCTCACGTAATCCAAATAATAGCAACTACCGCAATGGCGAACCCAAGAATCGTTAATAGCATCCATGCTGGTTGGTTAAGCAATCCGCTAAGTGCTACCCCAGCAATGTCCATAACGACTGCAAATGTAAGCGAGGATTTTACCACCACTTCTTGTTTAGTCATCTTCGTTACCTCCTAAGGGACGGCCACACATGGGACAGTAATTAATAGCCGTTCGATAATGTTCGGCTGGATTTTTAATTACCCAACCTCCCGGCTCATAGTCATCTTCAATTAACTTATTTTTATACGTAACGTTTAAACAATAGGGATGTTTTTTATTGCCTCTCAAGTTAATTCGTACCAATCTAACAGAATTGTCTTTCTCATAAATTAGCTGGTGCCCTGAATGACAGTACGGACAGTTCTTCTGCTTTTCAATTCTATTTTTTATTAATTTAGCTTTGCTATAGCCCGTTTGATCAGCATACTCATCAAAACGCCCTTGATCGTATCCTCGATGATATGCTTCAAATTCTTTATCCTCATCCATCAGTCGCACCTCTCATACGTCCGGCGGAAGATGTCATCGGCAATGGCCCAATGTTCGCCATCAATACCTGTGGCAATCCAATCGCCTTTATGAATGGCCATCTTGCCTTCCTTCGTTGGAATAGTGTAGAGGGGAAAGTCAGCGTAGTAATGGCCTTCTGGATTAGCTTCAATACCATACTCTTGCATCATTTCATCAGACCCATCGAACTGCTCGGCCTTGATGGTCGTCTTCTTTCTGTACTCGTGTAGCATTAGTCGTCCTCCAATTCATAATTGCCATAAATAAGTGCAAGCATGATTAATACCGGACCAAAGCGGTAATGCTTATCCATCCAATCGCCAAAATCCTTAGATGGCTTGAACTTCGACTTGTCGCCAATAGCGTTCATCTCGTAGTCTTCTCGATTGCATTCACCCAAAATTAATTTAAGTGAACCAAAGATTGTCCATCCGGCCGCTGCCGCTTCTTCGCCACCGAACATTTTAATGCGGTCATAAACCGCCTTGGGGAACTTCTGCTTGGGTAGAACGGGCTTGCCATCTTCAACCCGTACTTCGTAAATCTGCTTTAAGATTTGATCCATATTTTCAAGCTCGAAGAAGTAATTATCCATGTCTGCATTCTTACTCATTAGTCGTCCTCCACTGGTTCAGCGTGCCGAATCAAATCCTGGAGCCAGCCGACGCCTTTGAACTGGTTCCGATTAGCGATGATGTCTAGTTCTTCTTGAGTGAACTCCTGCTTTAAATCTGGTCTTTCTGCACAAGCAAAGAATTTTGCTGTTTTGACGTCTTCTCTATCAGCAGCCAGATACTGGTATCCATTGTCGGAATTAAGACCCCGTAGACGGACACGATACTTAGGCTTGTCTTCACGGTCTTCCAGTGGTGTAGATAGAAATTGATTAATCAGTGACGAAACGTATACACGTTCAGCATTATTAAAAGCACCAGCTGTAACCTTTTCGTAATTGCTAATTTCAAACCATGTTTTTGCATTGTTTGGGATTAGTAACGAAATTATGCCACCAATCCAAACATGGATTTCACCATCCTCCCCGACTGTTACATCTTCGATTTCTAAAATAGATTTTAGTTTTTCGATTAGTTCTTCTGTTGTCATCATTGTTCCTCCTCAATCCACGTCATCAAAGACTTCCGTAATACTATCAATCGAAGCAATCGGGATAATGACCCGTCTGCCGTTCAAGTTAGTGCCAATGAGCACCACCGTCCCAGCATGATCCAGGGCCCGCCTGGCTTCCTGATACGTCGTTCTCAGCTTGTGGGTTGCCCCACCGATTGTCTGCACTCTAATCAATTTCATGGTTGTCCTTTCTCATCAGACCAGCCAACTAAGTAAGCAGGGCTGACGTGTAGTGCGGAGGCAAGCTGTTCCCATTTAGCCAGCTTGGGCTCACGCAAACCTAGTTCATACTTTGCTATTGCGTCACCCACAAGTCCTGCTCGTTCCCCTAGTTCCGCTTGTGTCATTCCAGCGGCTTTCCGGCACTCTCTAATTCGATTTTTCATCGTCTTCTATCTTCCTTTCACTTTTCGCCATTGATCTTCCTGGTAATCAGCAACGGCAACTAAAATCTTTACCACCAGTGGATTGCGGTTGTACCGCACTTCAATCATCCCCAGCGTTTCGGTCAGCCATTTCCAGTAACGATCACTAGTCAAACCCTCCCGCTGTAACATGACGTTCGATGCCTTCATCCACTCTTGCAGGTCGTTAAAGAACGCTGCCCAATTCATGATTCCACCTTCTCCAAACTGATGAACAAGCCCGGAATCTTAGCCCAGAACTTCTGAGCAATCAGGCTAACCACCAAACGATCATCTTCAAAGTAATTCAGCTTGTTCATTACGTCTTGCAAGAGTTTCACCAGGTTGTCGCAATCTGGCTTGGTTGTCTTAGGCTGTCCATCATGTGTACCAGTCACCAGTGGGAAGCAGAACTTCACCACCAGCTCCAACGGTCCTTTCATTGGCTTCTTAGGCGCATACTGTGCCAGATAGTCAGTTAAGTTAGCCCGAGCTTGCTTCAGCTCGGTCGGCTCATAGAAGACAGGCTTATCATGAACAACGTGGACTTGCTTTTCTTGGTGGGTCACCGTTGGGATTTTCATTGGGATAAAGAATTGCATTATTGTTCTCCTCATCACTTGACTTTTACTACATTGTGTTCATCGACAAACAAAATATTGTTTTGCTTAATACGTTGGTAAACTGCCGGTTGACTAATTTTTAGTTCTTTCGATAAGTCTTCTAATGTCACTGGCAAAGGCCAGTTAGCCTTTGTAAGTCGATTGTAAGCAACCCGTAGCTCTTGTTGGGTTCTGAGGCGCTTCCTACGGTTAGCCTCTTGTACACTTTTTATCCATTTCTGATTAGGCTTTTCAGCCTGGTTTGTTTCATCTTCAGATGCCCCGTGCCATAAATGGGTTCCTCTATCAAAAATAATCCAATGGTTCTTAGTAACTAAATCTAAAAGCACATCAGCAGCACTTGGCTGTTTCAATAACCACTGTGCAACTTCATTTTTTGACAACTCATATTCTTGACCCGGCTGTTTCATATACAGAGGTGGCATTTGTCTAACCGCTTCAATGAAGCGTTGGCCCTTTCTCGTTTCGTTAAATGTTTTTCTTTTAAGCATTTCTGATACACCTCTTTTACTTACTTTTATTCAGTGACTGTAAACCACCCCTTTTAAACTTTTGGGTGCCGCCTGTAAACGGGGTTCGGGGGTCTCGATGTTTCAGTCATCCTCCCCCGTTTTGTCACCACGTGGACTTGAAAAGTCCGTGGTGACAAGGGGGTGGTGACAATCGCTGTCGTAGCAGTGGTTTCAAGGTTGTCACCGCCAAGTGACCGCCAAGTTGGCATTCACGTAAATTGTCACTGTCACCGCTAATAGGTGGTTTACTGGCTGTTTACAATTACTTATTTTTAGTAACAATACCGTCAGTTGCTTCAAATAGCTCTGACTTCTTAACTCGTTTGTATGCTGCCTGTCGACTAATCCCTAGGTTAGCGGCCAGCTCCACAATTGAAATTGGCGCTCCATCGTTGTGAAAGTCCACCAATTGCTGATAGGCTTCTTCCAACTCACTTTGTGCCTTTTCATTCTTACTTTGGTTGGCCTCTTGCATGCTCTTCTTCCACTTGGCATGATTTTCTGGATTCTCAATCGCCACCGTGTCCAACTTATGGTCCACCTCGTAAACCGGATATTTGAACCAGTAGCTGATGGGACGGAATGACGGGAATTCCCGCAGGGTCCCCTCTAGCCGCCAAGCGGTATGCAGTGCTGCTTGTTCTTTGACTTGTTGCCGCTTCTTAGCAATCTGCTGTAAAAGAACTTGCTTATTCGGCAGGTCAACAAAGGCACTCATCAAGTGGTCGTCCATCTTGCGGACGTTCATCATGTCGGCTTCTGGCACCTGGTGATAGGGATTGTACTTAGCGATTTCACCGGCAATGAAATGGCATTCCTCATCAATCACGTGGGTAGTCCGCAGGTTCTCATCAACCGGCAACGGCGTTGCTGTCAAGATGCTGTCGGGATCCCGTGAAAAGACCCCCGATCCACTTGACCGTTCCATTGACGACTTGCCACCCTGGGCACCCTTGCTGAAGTGGTGAGCGTAAATGACGGAACTCCCCAGCTCGGTCGCAATCTTGTCGAACTGGTTGACGAATTTCGCCATATCAGAGGCGGAGTTTTCATCCCCCGTCAGGACCTTGTAAATTGGATCAATGATAATCGCTGAGTAGTGACCATCTTGAGCACGTCGAATCAGCTTCGGGGTCAGTTTGTCCATCGGCGTTGTCTTCCCCCGCAGGTTCCACATGTCGATGTTGTTGACGTTGCTATGGGTGATTCCCATCGCCCCATAGATGTCGACTAGCCGCTTCTTAGCGGAGTTCGGGTCGATTTCCAAGTTGACGTACAGCACCCGGCCTTGCTCACACTGAAAACCATTCCACTGAGTCCCTTCAGCAATCGCGATTGCTAACTGCATGAGTCCAAAGGACTTCCCGGCTTTACTAGGGGCCGCGAATAACATCTTGTGACCTAGCCGCAGAATGCCGTGAATCAACTCCGGTGCCAGGTGAATTGGCTTATCGAACAAGTCGTTCAGATTCTCAATGTCTGGTAGATTGTCGTTTAGGTCTTCGATGTAGTCTTTCCAACTTGCCCAATCTGCTAAGCCGATGTTAGAATCAACTAAGAATTGTTTGTCCCCGTTGCGTTCAAAGCCCGGTAAGCGGCTAAGGCGTGACGGGTTTTTGTCTTGGGTATCAATTTCAATTCCATTTTGATTTAACACGGTATACAGGTACTGAACCCGCTCTTGGTACTCATACTTGTTCTTAGCGTCAATCTTGACTAAGGCATGCAGGCTCTTCCCAGCCGAGTAGGTCAAGGTCGCGATTGGCAATTTGAGCTTGCGGAACAGTTCATTCTGTCGTTCTAGTTCCAAACTGTCACTTTCCACCAAGGCATATTCAAACTTAGCCACGTTGTTGTTCTTAATGCCATCCCCATCGAGGGGGTTAATCCGCATCCAGGCCCCCGCCTGTGGGTTGGGGTCGCCAAACACCATCGATATATCACCCTTGCAGCTGTCCAGAGCTTTTAGTAAGTCCCCCGCAGTCCGGGTGTATACTCCATTCCCTGACGGTACCCATTTTGTGGTGCCGTCTTTTTCTTCCTTTGGATAAGCCTGTGTGACGTAATTGATATAGTCTTCCGGCTTATAAAGAGCTTGCACGAAACGCTTAATCTGGTCCACCGGATCCCAGTTCTTCGGCTCTTGTAGTTTAGTCCCCTTGATGTAGTCCGTATCAATCAGCCGATAGCCTCGGTCCAGGTCGTCCACTTCTAAGGCGGAGTCCCAGTCTAGGACTTCATCATCGTGGCTTGCTGGTTGCCAGCCAGCATCTTTTGCCATCTGGGTAATGGTGGCCCCCGTGACGACACTGCCCGCTTCTTCCTTAAAAGTGCGCCACTTGCGCTCGCACTCACCAGCATGGTAGCGGGATCCGTCACGTTGCGACCACTGGTCCCAGTCCGATACAGAGTAGCCTTCGTGTTTGAGGGCCATCCCCACCTGGGCCCATTCCGTATAGGAGCAGGACGCCGGGTCGATGTAGTCCAGCAAGGGTCGTAAGTCGAATTGCTCGTCCATTGTTTACCTTCTTTCTGTTAAATTTTCAGCGCTGAATGCCAAGTGAGGGACTCGGACCCCCACCAGTCACCATGACTTGGCTAGTTACTTGGTACAAAAGTTTGAACGTTAATGCTGTATGGCACTCGCCAATGATTAGCGGCAATCCGGCCAATCATGCTTTTGGCCGCTTCAAAGGACCACATGCCGACATTCTGGAATCCGTATATTTCCAGGCGATGAATTTGCTTTGGCGTGGCGAACCCGTTTTGGCTACGCTTAATCAAGCGGGTAATCATTACGGACGCCTTGCCCGCATTACCGATCGTTGTTGGATCAATCCCAAACCTTTCCAGAGTAGCGGACTGTTTATCACTCATCGGGCCCATTTCCCAGCCGAACGCTGGTTGGTAGTTTGCTAGGTCCAGGTCTTGAATCGACATTTCAAACTGCAAAGGGTCCACAAGTTTTCGCCGCTTGTGCCGTACTTCTTCGAGCCGCTTCTTCAAAGCGTCTTCCCGCTCTTGAACGACGTCTCGCTCCGCCTTCTCCTCGGCTTCTTGTAGGTCGGTCGCTTCTTCACTTTCAGCCTGCTGTTCGGTCATCTTCTTCACCACCTCATCGTTAGTGGTGATTAAGTTGGCCGGGTGACAGAGTTCGTGGCGCTCCGTGTTCCAAAGGAAGTCCAGCAGTAGCAGGCTTTCCTTGCCAGGAGCTAAGCGGGTCCCCCGCCCCACCATCTGAACATACAAGGACCGCACCTTAGTGGGCCGCAAGACGACAATGCAGTCAACTTGTGGGCAGTCCCAGCCCTCAGTTAGCAGCATGGAATTACATAACACTTGGTAGCGGCCGCCAGCATAGTCAGCCAGGATCTGTTCCCGGTCTTCGGATTGGCCATCGACTTCCGCCGCCGTCATACCTCGTTCACGCAGTAGCTGGGTAAACTGCTTAGCCGTCCGCACCAGCGGCAGGAACACCACTGTCTTACGGCTCTGGCACTGCTTAACCATCTCGTCAGCAATCTGTGCCAGGTATGGTTCCAAGGCATCCCCCAGCTGACCAGCGGAGTAGTCCCCTGCTGTTTGCTGGACGCTGGTGATGTCCAGGTTTAGCGGAATCGTCAGTGCTTCAATCTTGGACAAGTAGCCCTCATTGATGGCCTTGGGGAGCTTGTATTCGTAAGCCAGGCTGTCGAAGTATTCTCCCAGGTTCTTCATGTCGCCCCGATCTGGTGTGGCCGTGACCCCGAGGACCTTGGCATTTTCAAAATGCTTTAAGACTTTTTGATAGCTATCGCTGATAGCATGATGGGCTTCGTCGACTACGATGGTATCGAAGTAACCTCGAGCGAACTTCGCCAGCCGCTTGTCACCTTGCATAGTTTGGACCGAGCCAACAACTACACGGGCCGAATTGCCAAGGCTGGTCTGACTTGCCATCTCAGTAGCGGTAGCCAACCCGCAGGCTTTATAGAGCTTGTCGGAGGCTTGCTCAAGCAACTCCTCCCGATGAGCCAGTACCAGGACCCGGTCACCATTAGCCACACAGTCCTGAATGACTTTGGCAAAGACAATAGTCTTTCCAGTCCCGGTTGGCAGGACTAACAAGGTCTTACGGTTGCCCTGTTGCCATTCAGCTTCAATGGCCTGCCGGGCTTCTTCTTGATATGGACGCAGTTCCATTAGAAGGCCCCCGGTTGTCCACCATTAGCCCCCTGCTGGCCGTTGAACGGTTGCTGTGGTTGTTGGCCCGCCTGACCATTCATCGGCTGTTGGGGTTGCTGTGGCTGTTGTGGGAACGGCATTTGGGGTTGATTCATCTGCCCCTGGTTCATCTGCTGGTTAGCCACATTAGCGTTCACTGCCGGAGTTGGATCCTGTGGCTTCAAGTAGCGGCCAATCTGGTTATTAGTCCGGTCGTCACCGTTCTGGTTGGTGTAGTGATGCTGGGTGATTTCAGCCTTACCTTTGGAGCCGATTACCGTACTCCAGTTTGGCGTGAAGGGTTGACCGGTAACAACTGGCTGACCAATGCCGGCAAAGAATTGAGTTAGCTTCCACAGCATTGACTTCATCAGATACAGCCGCTCCTTGATATTGGCCGTACCCTTCTGCGATTCAACCTGGATAGTCAGTTCTGCATATGGGCAGCCATTCGGAATTTTCGTAGAGTTCCCGTCATAGACTTTCTTTTCCATCTTGGACACGGTGAAGTTATAGACCCCTTCGTCTAGTAAGATGTACTCGTCCTCTTGTGCGGTAAAACCCTCGCCCCATTGTAAAAATTCGTTGTTTTGATTGTTCATAAGTAAATACCTCTTTCTTAATTGTTTTTAATCTGTGTGTTGTAAAAGTTGATTGCATCTGTCCAATGGTCATTGATATGCTGCCAGGTTGTCGCTGGTACTTGCGATATTGGCGTGCCTGGTGCGACGAACTTGCCTTGGTACAGAATTGCTTGTAAGTCGGCTAACTGAATCTGGCTGCCAATCATCTTGGTAAGAATATCAGCCGGGACCTCACCATTGTCAGGTTCAGTAGGCGGTTGCACGTTCAGTCCCATCACCTTTTCTAGCGGCCCCTTAATGGCGTCATAATTGAATGGCAACTGGTCATCTAACCCTAGTCGGTTCTTGGCGTCCCAGGCGGGCTTGTGGGTAGTGTACATAACCCGTTGGCCCCCTTGGGCTTTGCCATGACCATTAGAATCGGTAACGACTGTGGTCTTGTAATCGGCGAACAGCAGCAAGTCGGCCCACTCTTTTAGCAGAGCGGAATTCTTATCCCGGTCTAGCTTCAGTTCCCAGCGGTCATAGCGGCCAACCTCATCAGGCTGTTCTCGTTTGACCAACTTAGCGTGGGCAACAACAACCACGTTGATCCCCGCCTGGGTAACTAGGTTCAGCCCGTTCAGCAACCGAATGATTTCATCAGTCCACGCAACGTACTTGGTTCCATACCCAGCGGCGTCCATGATCTTCCAGTTGTGTTTTCTTAATAGCCATTCCTTTGCCATCAACTCGGACTTGTCCATCGTGTCCAGGACTAAGGTTTTTGCTGGCCGCTTGGTCGCCACGAAATTGACTTCGTTTAGTAACTCGTCCCAGTCTTTGGGGTACGGCAGTCGCTTGGCATCAATGAAGCTCGTCCCCCTATCATCGGTGTCGATGAAGAGTGGGTCGGGAAACTGACTAGCAAAAGTGGTTTTTCCGATTCCCTCGGGTCCGTAAATGACGACTTTCTGCGGCCTAGCTTGGCGGGTGTTAGTGATTTCAAATTCCATAGGCACCACCTAGTTGACGATTGTCTCTTTCTTGTTTAGCTTTCAAAGTCACATCTTTTTCAAACATCCAATAACCCTTTTGACGGCTTTTATTATCTGCGTAACAAGCAGAAGCTATTGCAGTAGCAGAAATTCCAGTTTGGCGTTCTGCTTCGGCAATTGATGCGAATCTATGCCATCGCTCTCCTTTTCTACTTTTAAACAAGACCGGAAAAGACCTCTTTGGATTGTTGTATAAAGCTTTGGAAAGATTAGGGTTGTGTCGTTTGTTAAATGCTGGAACATTGTTCTTTAATTTATCCATTATGAAATCACCGTCTTCCGATTTGGCACCAGCTTAGCCGCTGGCACTTCCTGTCCAGCTTTTAAAGCAGCGTACAGAGCTTTCTTGTCTGGTCGGCTAATGGTCTTAGTTTCCGTATGGACAAATGTCATTGGGAGCTTGTCAGGGTCACCGATTACCACTGACGCTTTGTAGTTACGTGGCTTTAAGATGTGGTTAGCCGTCCGGGCTTCCTTATAGCCAGCATCATCAATGGAATCCGTTAGATAAGTCATCAGGTTCTTGGACTGGTTTTCCAGGTACTTCTTTTTGTCTTGAAGCTCCTTGATCCGCTTGGCAATCCATTCCTCAGTAGCATTATTCTGGTCAATCCAAGTGGCAATGTTGTCCCACTTGACTTCACGGGTGTCTTGAATGGCGTCTAGCGAATCCGCCAGCACCGTTGGGTCTAGGTCGTCCCGGTCTTGCAGGGCCCGGAAAGAGTCGTTTAATTCAAATAGATTCACGGTTAACAACCTCCTTTAGCTCATCGGCTAAATCGTACTTAGTAATAATTTCATACAGTACCTTGGGCAACATCTCGGGAGTGCGTCCCAGAGCCGCCACAATCATGCGGACTTGGGTGTCAACGTCCCCCCCTTGGTAACAGCGGAACTGCTCAGTGTTATCTTTGATGGTTGCAACAGAAAAATGTGCTTGTTTCATCCTGATTAACCTCCGTTCGTGGTATAATTCAGGAAACGAATAGTTAGTTGAGAGAATCAATTCGTTTCCTGGGCGTCGATGTCATCACCATCGGCGTCTTTTTTTTACGTCCGTGTACATTGACTGCGGTGCGTACCGGAGCAGCAGTACCAGAAGCACCATTGCTAAGAACAGTCCTGCGTTAAACATTCCGTAGAAAAACGCAACAGTCATTGCAACGGACACGGTTGCTGTCAGTGCATGGCTCATCGGTCGTCATCTCCTTTCTTCTCAAAAAATAGGTTGTACAGTACCGCCCCCAGCATAATGACTGTGATAATCAATGGTGCTAAGGCAAACGCTAAGCTGTCCATAATGCTCACCTCCTACGGCAACGGTTGGTTCCAGTCAATTTCGTCAACGTGTTTATTCAACCAATCTGAGGCTACTTGGTCGTTAATCCGAATGGGATGTCCTGATCCACAATTCAATCCATACACGCCTGGCATCTGTGGTAATAAGATTGTTCTTAACCAATTAGGTGACTTTTTAATTTTGTGTTTCTTTTGGAATTCTTCCAGACTAATCAGTTGCGGCAAGGCTGGCTTATCCTTAGCTGGTTCATCAAAGTACGGTTTCAACATTTCAGCTGCGGCCTTGCGATCCTCAGGCGGTGCTTCCTTGATTAGCTCTAGTAATGCGCTCATTTGACCAGCTCCTTTTTCTGCTCTTACGCTGCCAAAAAATAATTGGTAAAGTATTGCTGGCCTTTCCCAGTAACTTTAGTAGTCTTGTTAACTCGGGTAGTGCCGTTGGCATCAATCGATGTGCTTTCTTTAACCTTGAAAAGTCCCTTATTCATTGCCATTTGAGTCGGTGCATTGTAATCAGTTCCGCGACGTTTGATCAGGTAACCATTCTCCCGAAGCCATTGGAAGAAGTGATTCTGCCCCATCGTTACTTTCTGGCCTGCAACAGTGATGTAATCAACGCCATTGGCTTTTAAAATCTTAGCCATCTCGCCAATCAGAATATTGGTCTTAGCAGTTGAAACTGCATCGGCAAATAATGCCTTGGGTTTCATTTCTTCGATTTGAATATCCTTTTGTTTAAGCTGGTCAGCAGCCTGTTGAAGCAAGTTTGCTAGGCCTTGAGCGTTATGAGTAACCTCAAATGCTTTTTGATCAGTCATGTAAGCACCATGCTTGCGGATAGTCGGTAGAACCTCACTGGTTACCCAATGCTTGAACTCATGAGCTTGTGGTAACTCAGAGCTAAAAATAAGAGAGTAGACTCCAGATTCAGTGATTACTACTTTGTTGGTCCAATCATTTGGCGACCAAAGGGTGGCGCATGAATCGCCCGAATTCTTGCGGCTCAAGGATTTGCGGTCATCAGAATCAACGTGTTGGTTAATTGCACGGTTCAAATCTTTATACCCAAGAATCTCAGCTACGTCCTTGCCAACAAAACAGGGTTCACCATCAATGGTTACTGTCCGGACTTGTTTTCCTTTGAAATTGAATAGTTGTGGTTGCATTTAATCGTCCTCCTTTTTATAGGTATAACTTAAAGTTGACTAACGTGTAAAAGAAATGCCCTCTAAGGGGATGTTGTAGATACTTGCAAAGCCCTGCCCAAAAGCTGGCGGAGTTTCAGCTGGATGCTTTTCGTATTCCATAATACGCTGACGTGAAATTTTCATGCCAAAGTATTCACTTAGCTTGTCCGCAGCCTGAGCTTGAGTCATATTTGCATTTGCCCTAGCTGCCCTTAAAGAAATTCTCGTAGTGCCATTAATCATTTCTTCACCTCCTTGTTTCAATTTACGGTTATCATATTAGTCTAACTTAAAGTTATAGTCAATAACTTTTTAGAAATTAATATAACTTTTTGTGTTTATATCTAACTTAATGTTATATAATAAGTGCTGTAAGGAGCTGATAAACATGAGTGATAGTACTATCGCTTCTCAAATAAAAAAGCTAAGAAAAAGCAGAGGCTGGACCCAGCCACAGTTAGCCGATAAAATATCTGTTTCTAAACAAACAATTTCAAATTGGGAAACTGGGTTAAAGGTACCTCGCATGGGGGCTTTACAGAAGTTGGCTGATCTTTTTAATGTTCCTATTAGTGAAATTGTTAGTGATCAAATGGAGAATTCTTCAAATAAAGGTTCTCATACACCTAAAACTGCTGACCTGGCCGATAAAGAAACTATTTTCACATATGAGGGTAAAGAAATACCACCCGAAGATCTTGAATACATGAAGCGAATCTTACTAGGTGGGCAACATAAGTAGGTGATTGGATGGATAACGATGCAATAGCGTACTTAGAAAAGCGGGCTGTTGATTATCATATTGATGTAGATTGGACTGATGACCTTAATCCATTTACGCCACCAGCTTGTAGTGTGCTAACCCGTAAAATATTAATGAATCGAAACTGGCACAATCCTGTTTCGGTTGCTTTCCAACTGGCTCACGAAATGTCTCATATCATCAACGGCGATGATTCTGACTTTGTGTTCTACAACGCCTCCTTTACTGGAAAGCAATCCGTTGAGTACAAAGCAAATGTTGGGGCTGTTAAATTGCTAGTTCCCTACTACTATCAAGATGTCGAAAAAGAAAATGCTAATGTCTACGACTTTATTAATCAATTCGATGTTCCGTCATTCTTGGCTGGTGTAGTTCGTGAGCAAACCAAAGAATATTATGTAGGAAATTACTTTCTGTCCAAACACTGAAGACGTTAAAAGCTGAAATTATTGGGAGGCCTTATAAATGGCGAAGAAAATTAAAGATGAAAACGGAAATGTTTATGTACAGAAGAAACCATTTTACAAGCGTTTTTGGTTTTGGCTTTTAGTGGTGGTTCTGCTATTTATTGGTTTTGGAGTTGCAGGGAATGGCGGTTCTGATAATTCGACTAATAATTCATCTTCATCAAGTACTAAGCCTAATGTACCAACGAGTTATATTTCAGCATTGCATAAAGCTAAAATTTACTCAGACACAATGCACATGTCAAAACAAGGCATTTATGATCAGCTTACTTCTGACGCTGGTGAAAAGTTTAAGCCAGAGGCTGCACAATATGCTGTTGACCATTTAAAAGCAAATTGGAATAAAAATGCTTTAGAAAAAGCAAAATCGTATCAAAAAGAGCAAGATATGTCTCCGGAAGCTATTCGTGATCAGCTTACTTCAAGTGCTGGTGAGAAATTCACTCAAGAACAGGCTGACTATGCTGTAAACCATTTATCAGAATAACTTAGATAATTAAAAAAGCCCCCAGACAGCTGCAACTGTCCAGGGACCAGGGTTGATATAACATTGGCGTGTGGTATCAACCCTTTCATTATATCAAATTTAATAATGGAGGGACAATCTATGGCTAACTACAAAAAGCGTGGTAATGGTTGGCAAGCGAGAATTTCATGGTATAGCGGTGATGGCCAGCGCCATAATAAAAGCAAAGCCGGCTTCCCTACCAAGCTACTAGCCAAGCGGTGGGCTACTGAGCAGGAAGCTAAACTTAATCAGGGCATAAACATTAGCAAGAAAATCACTCTAGTCGATTACTATGACCAATGGGTTAAGACCTATAAAGAGCCCAAAGTTGCACCAATCACAATGCACTTATATCAATTGACTGGTAACCGTCTTAAAACATATTTCCCAGGAGTTAAAATTAAAGACATTACCCGAGGCCAATACCAGGAATTTATTAACTGGTATGGGAAAGACCATGCCCCACAATCCGTCAAGAAGTTAAACATGGCAGTTCGTGGCTGTGTTCAGTCTGCTATCCTTGACGACTATCTAATCAAAGACTTTACCCAAGGAGTCACCCTTACCGCCAACGACAGCAAAAAGGTTAAAGTCGACTACCTGAACTTGGCAGAAATCAAACAGCTCATTGAAGCAACGCAAGCCGGTATCACTAGACACCGCTACACTAGCCGCTATATGATTCTGACCGCCATTTATACCGGAATGCGGCTATCAGAAATTCAGGCGTTAACCTGGAAAGACATCGACTTTATTCACCACACGATTAGTATTAATAAATCATGGAACGCAACTGACCGCAGTTTCAAACCTACTAAGAACAAATCATCGGTCCGCACTATCAAGATTAACCACAAGCTAATTGCTTTATTGAAACAATTAGCAGTTGGTCGACAAAGCAACCTGGTCTTTATGAATCAGTATGGGACAGTTCCAACAAGCAATGCTGTCAATAAGACGCTCAGGAGCCTCCTGGAGGCCCTCAATATCCATCGGCGTAACTTTCACTTCCACAGTCTTAGACATAGCCACGTGGCGCTCCTGCTGGCTAAGGGCGTAGATATTTATGCGATTAGCAAAAGACTGGGCCACAGTAACACAGCAACTACAAGCCAAATCTATGCCTACTTAATTGACGAGTACAAAGACCAAACGGATAATCAAATTGTAACTATCCTGGATAACATTTGATTTTGGGGTACACTTGGGGTACAAAATGCCGTAAACACTTGATATATCAACACCCCTTATGGTCACCCGTTCCATTTAAATGGAATTCTTTAAAATCATGCAAAACAGCCCCAATCCCTTCATCAGCAAGGAGTTGGGGCTGTTAGTTTATTTTGGAAAATCACTCAAAGCCTTTTCTAGCTCTGGCCTTCGTCATTGGCAATCGACCCGGTCAAGAAAAAGTAAAGAATTAGCCAAGATTAATTCTAAAATCTTGCGGATAATTATCAGCCTATATAAACTAAAATTAAGATTAGCTTTGAGGTGATTAATTATGTTACCATTCTTTATCATTGTATTAATCCTAGCTGGAGCGTTGGTTGGTCAAATCCTTTGGGGCAACCAAAGCGAAGAACCAGTTGGTAAACACAGTGCCAAGCGAAAGGCTTAATCTTTTTTCGTTCAACAAAAGGCCGCCGCGATTCATCGTATTGATGAACCGCGGCGGCCTTTCTTTTATTGCTGGTCAAATTGTTGGTTAGCCGTCGTGACCATTTGCTGGTAAGCACTGGTAATTTCAGCGGGACTAATCTCAAAGTCAACTATCCCAAGCTTCAACAACAAGTGCCAAGCGTGACGAAGATCCTCCTGGTGGCGGCTGACATAGGCACCATTCAGTAAATTCTTAATCGCCAAATATTCGCGATTAAGGTCTGCTAACTGGTCTTTTTTGTCAGCACCGCTAATCCGTTGCCACTGTTCAGCACTCAGGACAATCAGGTGCGTCCATTGCCGTTTTGCACTAAACAGCAAGAACAAGGCCACCACCTTTACATATTGCGCCACTAACTGCTGGTGGTTTGCTGGCTGATTCACGTGCAGAACATCGGCCCAACCAGCCAGACTTGCAAAGCGGCTCAGCTGGACATCCAGCTGGAGATAAATAGTCTGCTGCCGCGTTTCAGGACCAATCAGCAATTCATAGGCATCATCGGCCGCCAGCTCGAGGTCGATTGCCTCGTGCAACAGCTTGGTAATGTCTAACTGCTCATTTGCGGTCACCTAGTTCACCCTCCTCTCGTTCTGCTTGCTCACTATCCGGTTGAAATACCTCGGTTGGCTTTTCAAAGGATTCCTCTTCATCCGCTGGCGCCACTACCAGCTTATCGGACCGGACCGCCAATTCAGCCCGGTTATTCAAATACCACTGCCGAATCAAGTTATAGTGCAGCAAGGTATCAAAGAACGAAACCCGGGAGTCAGGATCTTTAACCGCAAAGAACCACTGCTGACTGTAATCGTCCGGATCAAAGGCAATGTCTAATTTAATTCCCTGGTCCAGCATCAACTCTGCCCCATTGTTACGCGGCAAGTTCATCAGCATATAATCATTTTCTGCCGTAGCCACGAACAGGCGGTCAATCACCGTTAAGTCAAGGTCTGACCGTGCAAGGGCAAAGCGTTCCGTATTATCAGTATTAAGGATTCCCAAATTAATGGTAAAGTCAAGGTCCGTCGCTAACTCCTGTGCAAAGGCAATCAGTGGTTTTACAGCATCCCGCAGTTCTAAATCCGTATGCTTCTTGAGAGCCCGAACGATGAAGTAGTTTACCAGGGCCTGATTATTGAACTGGAAAAAGCGGTTCGCCAAATCAAGGTAAAAGAGCGGTTCTTGTTCCCCCTGCTCTGTAAAGGCCGCTTCCCCATCTTCACCAAGCTGGAACTTAAAGCTATCACTATCAGCAATCGGTTCGATCCGCGCGATAAATTGGTGCCGTGAATTTTCGGAAATCTGGATTGCATCGATACCATGCTTTTCCAGCAGGCGTCCCATAAAAATAAGATAGTAATCGACTGCTTGGTAGTGCTGTGGAAAATCAACAAAGGCGTTCTGCAAGTCCAGTTCGGCCAACTGGGTCGTCGCCGCCAACATCTCCTGAGCATCATCGGTTTCCGCTAACTGGTCTAACAACTCGACATAGTGCCGACCAAGTTTAAGGACGTCCTTAAAAGAGGCGGAGAGAGCAGTCAACCGGGCCTGTGGTGAGCTAATCATCTTATTATTGTTCATCTTCACTCACCTGCTTTTCTTCGTGACGGTCACCGTCAAGGCTTGCCAAGTAATTGGCATAAAGGTTGCGGTTTGCCAACTCAAAGTCCTCGAAACTGCCAAAAGTATCCATAATACTCTTCTGTTCATAGCTCAGAATCGTGTTTTCCTTAGATAAGGAAAGGACTACCTGCTCGTTTTCCTTAATCGTCTTGTTAGCAGTCCGGGCTTCCTGTTCTTCATCCTCGATTTTCTGCAACTGGTCGACTAATTCCTGACGGTTTTCCTTATTCTTACTGGATTCAAAAATCCCCGAGCGCGAGTTAATGTCCTCCAGCTGCTGTTCGACCTGCTGACGACGGTCTTCGCGTTCTCGTTGATGGTCAATTAAATCCTGTAAATGGTCATTCTGCTTTGAAATCTCCGCAATCCGGTCACTGTTGAAACGCTTGTTTTCTCGCGCCAATTCAAAAGACTGGCGTAGCTTTTCGTACTCGGTCGGGTCAAAGGAGAAGCGGACGTTCAAGACATCCAATTCACCAAACTGCCGCCGGTCCCACCAGTTACCAAAGTAAATCCGGTAGTGGCCGGTCTGGTACTCTTCGTAATAGAAAAACGGGTACGCCTGTCCTAGGTACTTGATCAGCTTTTCGCTTAGATAATTGCTCAGCTGGTCAGCCAGGTCATCGACTAAGCTCATGACTCCCTGGTCGTTAGGCTGTTGTTCCCGGTGTTCAATTTCCTTTGCGTACCGTTGGTTATCCAACAATTGGTAAATTTGCCGGTCCTGATGAGCCGCGATGGCTTCGTTTAACTCTTGTAAGTACTTAATCTTAATCGCCACTTGGCGTTCGATCAAGCTCCCGATCTCCACTGCTCTGTTTCCGTGTTCTTCATTCGCCATAAAGCACTAACTCCTTGTCTACATAACTAATTTAATAGTAGCCGAAAGTAATTCCAAACGATTAAATTTTCTTCATTTTTATCAAAAACTTTATAATTCCCGAAATGTCAATTTAAATTAGAAAAATGTTGAAAGCTGTTCATCTGTGACGTGACTTAGGAATACTTCAAGTGGTGTGCGGTAGTGAAGTGACTTCCGTGGAATAGTATTTCGTTTGTGCATCAGCTGGGTGATTAGTTCATCTGGTAAATTACGGAAGTCTAATCGTTTACTGAGACCGTCACGACGTAAGATACCATTATTGTTTTCATTCAGGCCGCGTTGATTGGGCGCTCCAACCTCCGCAAAATAAGTATGAAGGTCATGTTTATTGGCAATCTCACGCCAGCCCGCGAATTCCTTACCATTATCAAAGGTAATCGACTTAACGAAATGACGAGGCATTTTAGAAAGCCATTTATCCAAGTGATAGTTAACTGCTTCATCAGTTTTACGATGAACGTTAAGCACAATCATCACCTTAGATTGACGTTCCACCAAGGTCATGACCGCACCACGATGAGCTTTTCCTTGAACAGTATCAGCTTCAAAGTGACCAAACTCGTGTTGGTAGTGAGGAAAATCATGGTATCGCTGGTAAATACTCCGACCGAGATGCCCCGCCTTACCACGTCGTTCGACATAGCCATTGGGGTGTCGCTTGCCTTTCATCGGTAATTGCTGGACGGCAAAATTGTACTGTCCACGAGCAAACATCCGATAAAGTGTCCGCATACTACAGCTAATTGTCCGTTCTGCTCGACCAATGATCGTATCAGGTGTCCAGCCCGCTTTAACCTGCTCATTGATGTAGCTGATCTCATCCTTGGCTAGCTAAGCCTGCTTACGACCACAACGCTGCTTATTCCGCTGGTAAGCCTTAAGATACTGTGCAATGGTCTTACCGCTATCAAGAAATCGATAGACTCGGTAAATAGTTTCTTGGCTTCGTTTAAGCAGTTTAGCAGCTTGATAAGCCTTCGTACCTTGGTGCCAAAAATTAGCTATGAGGGTTAGTTCACGTGTGGTAAGATGTTTATAAGTCATTTGTGATGTTCCTTTACTTTTGTTTGTGGTTATTCAAAAGTCTATCACAAATGGCTTTTTTATTTTTCTAACTTAATTTTACAAACGGCGATTAGTTAACAAAACGTAAACCTAAAACCATTTTCACATATTTTACCCGTTTTTCAATAGGCGACCACGAAATCTTGGATGCAAGGCGCCCTTCCTGCCAATTTGCTTTTATTAAGAACTGAACTATAATTGAATAAGCGGGTATTATCCCGCACTTGATGGAGCGTTTCGAAAAGAGGCGAAGTTAACTATGGCATTAAGTAAGCAAGAACGTAAGGAAATGGCACGGAAGGCCATGGAAAAGCGTGGCAACAAGAAGCCTAATGGCTCTGGTTTTGCAAAACTTGACGAAGAAGCCAAGAAACTGAGTGACTAAGCTTTTTGAAGCAATCCTAGATAAAACGACTGGCAAGGTTAGTTTGTCAGTCGTTTTTCTGTTTTAAAAACAAAAAGAGGCTGGAAATTAACTCAACCTCTTTAATATCTTAAAGTTAGTAATGCTTCAGCGTAGTAGCTGGCTGGCAGTTCAAACGCTGATAAATCAGCATTTGACCAACCTAGCCATCCTTGCGGAGGTGGTACGACGAACTAGACAAGCTAGTTCTGTCCCACTCTCTTTATATTTATAGCTTAGGCTTCAACCGCCGCAATCATCCGGTCGAGCAATTCGACATCGGTCTTGCGGGAGTATATATCCATAATCTCATAAATCTGCGGAGCAGAAGTGGACCCGGTAAAGGCCAGGTTCAGTGGGAAGTACAGGTTCCGGCCCTTAACACCGGTTTCCTTACCAACTTCCTTGATAGCCTGGCTGTAATCCAAGTCGTCACCACCATTGACCAGCTTATCCTTCAGGCCGTTCAGTACGGCTAAAACGTCTTCCTTGGCGAAGTCTTCATTATCAACGATTTGGTCGTAGTTGAAGTGTTCGTCCAGGACATTGTAGTAACTCCAGGCGTATTCAATGACTTCGAGGAGCTTGTTAACGTCGCGCTGGTGAACATGAATGGTCTTCTTGAGCAATTCCCGGAGTTCGTCTTCAGGAATTGATTGCAAGCGTTGTGCTTCTTCGGTTTCGCCTTCCTTAACCAGTTCCATCGTCCGGTCTGCCAGCTCGTCGACGTCCATCTGCTTGATGTATTGGGCGTTCATCCAGTCCAGCTTCTTTTGGTCAAAGTATGCTGGAGCCTTGGACATCCGCTCCGGATCATAAACCTTGATCAATTCATCCTTAGAGTAGATTTCCCGTTCGCCCTTTGGTGACCAGCCCAAGAAAGCAATGAAGTTAAAGATGGCTTCTGGCAGGTAACCGTGCTTCTTGTATTCGTTGATGAACTGTAAGGTATCCTTGTCCCGCTTACTGAGCTTCTTCCGTGTCTTAGGGTTGAAGATCAATGGGATGTGGCAGAAGACTGGGTGTTCCCAACCCAGTGCTTCGTAAATCGCCATCTGCTTTGGCGTGTTGGAGATGTGGTCAGCACCACGTAAGACATGGGTAATGTCCATCGTGTGGTCGTCAACAACTACGGCAAAGTTGTAGGTTGGCATCCCATCACTCTTTTCAATGATGAAGTCTCCACCAAGGTTGTCAGAGTTGAAGGAAACGTGACCCCGGGCGATGTCGTCCCATTGGTATTCGTGGTCCTTTGGGAAGTGGAAGCGGATTGTCGGCTTCAAGCCCTTCGCTTCGGCTGCCTTTTGTTCCTCTTCACTCCGGCCGTACCAGCGGCCATCATAGTGCGGCGCTTCCTTGTTAGCCCGTTGCCGTTCACGCATTTCCTGAAGTTCTTCTTCAGTCGTGTAGTCCTTGTAGGCAATCCCCTTGTCCAGCAATTCCTGGATGTACTTGTGGTAAATTCCCTGGGCGTTCCGTTCACTTTGCCGGTATGGAGCATACTTTGGATTAGGCTTGTTTGGGCCCTCATCCCAGTCGATACCTAGCCAGTGCAGGTTTTCCCGCTGGCTGTCTTCACCAGACTGGACGTTCCGCTTAGTATCCGTATCTTCAATCCGCAGAACCATCGTTCCGTTAAAGTGACGTGCAAATAAGTAGTTAAATAATGCTGATTGGGCATTTCCAATATGCAGGAAGCCTGTTGGACTAGGTGCATACCGAACTCTGACCTTTTGATCCATTATTTCGATTCTCCTTTAGTAACTTGTTAGCAGCCATCATGACTGCCGGTGCAACAAATATAATTTTATCTGAATGTCCTAATTTGTCAATGCAAGAGCCAGCTGAACCGCATCCCCCCCCCGGATATTCATTCCCGGTCGCTGACTCCATCACCGCCCGTCTGAGTGGAAAACCACCAACTTAAAAAGAGGCTGACACTTCAGCCGAAGTCCCAACCTCCTTAATATTAGTACTTTTCCATGTAACGTTGCCGTTCCCAATCAGAAACGTGCTGGCGGTAGGCATCGTATTCGCGGGTCTTAGCTTCCATAAAGCTGTGGTAGATGTGGTCACCCATCGAACCCTTGACAACTTCATCCTTAGCCAGCGACTTCAGGGCATTGTGCAAGGTGTCTGGCAGGTTGCGCACATCCTTTTCCACCCGTTCCTTACTGGTCATCTGGTAGATGTTTTCATCGACTTCGTGAATGGCTGGCAGTTCGTTCCGCAAGCCATCCAGCCCGGCTTCCAGCACGGCCGCAATTGCCAGGTAAGGGTTGGCAGACGGATCAGCAGAACGCAATTCTACCCGCGTTCCCATTCCCCGGTCACTTGGGATCCGAATCAGTGGTGACCGGTTCGAAGTGGACCAGGCAACGTATACCGGTGCTTCAAAGCCTGGAACCAACCGCTTGTAGGAGTTGACGATTGGGTTGCAGACAGCGGTGTAGGCCCGGGCGTGCTTCATTAACCCGCCGAGGAAGTGGTAGGCCGTTTGGGATAACTGCCGTTCATCCTCCGGATCAAAGAAGGCGTTGTCACCGTTTTGCGTGAAGAGGGACATGTTGAGGTGCATCCCCGAACCGTTGATTCCAGAAAGTGGCTTCGGCATGAAGGTCGCGTGCAGGCCATACTTCTTAGCAATCGTCTTTACAATCAGCTTAAAGGTCTGGATGTTGTCGGCAGCTTCGAGGGCATCGGAATACTTGAAGTCCACCTCATGCTGTCCGGGAGCAACTTCGTGGTGGGCCGCTTCCACATCAAAGCCCATCTTTTCCAGTGCTATAACGATATCCCGACGGCAGTCTTCACCCCGGTCAGCCGGTTCCATATCAAAGTAGTTTTCCTGGTCGTTAACCGTCTGCGTAGGGTTTCCCTGCTCATCAGTCTTGAAAAGGAAGAATTCGGGTTCCGGTCCAATGTTGAAGTCCTTGAAGCCCATCTTTTGCATATCTTTAAGAACCCGCTTCAAGTTATTCCGGGGATCACCAGCAAACGGTTCACCATCAACCGTCTGCACACTGCAGATTACCCGGGCAACCTTCCCGTGCTCAGCCCCCCATGGGAAGACCAGCCAAGTTGACATATCTGGGTACAGGTACATATCACTTTCTTCAATCCGGACAAAGCCGTCAATTGAAGAACCGTCAAACATAATTTTATTATCCATCAACTTGTCAAGCTGACTGACCGGTAAGTCAACGCTCTTAATCGTCCCCAGCATATCGGTAAACATTACCCGCAAGAAGCGAATGTTTTCGTCCTTGACCATCTTGCGAACTTCATCTTTTGATAATTCACGCTTTGCCATATCTTCCATTCCCTTTCAATCAATCTATGCTCTCTGCCATTCTTAACAATCTGAAGTCAGAGCTGGTTAGTGCGGTTCCCCCTAACGGATCTTCGCGAATAATTATAAGCAGCTCCACTTCAATACGGTTATTAGAATAACAACCCCAACCGGGCAAGTCAATTTAATTCCAGAACTTTTAGCCAATTATAATCAAATTTGTTCGTCAGCTTTACTTTTTTAACCAATCATCGACGACCGACTTAATATCTTGAATCGTATCCTGCCCGCTAACCAGGTCAAACCAGTGTACCGGCATCCGGTTCCTAAACCAGGTGAGCTGTCGTTTCGCATAGTGGCGCGAGTCCAACTTGATTTTGGCAACCGCCTCATCCAGGCTGCACCGGCCCGCAAAGTAGTCAAAAAGTTCGTGGTAGCCAATTCCCTTTCCCGCTGGCAGCTGGGGGCCGCCTTGCTCATACAGCCAGCGTGTTTCCTCTACCAGTCCATGGTGAACCATCTGATCCACCCGGGCGTTGATACGGTCATACAGGACCGGCCGGGCAGTATTAAGGCCAATCAGTAGGAAGTCCGCCTGCCGTTCTCCCTGTGGCTGCTCGGAAAAAGGCCGTCCCGTTTTTTCAATCACTTCCAGGGCCCGAACTAACCGCCGCTGGTTGCCAACCGGAATTTTCCTGCTAGCGGCCGGGTCAAGCTGCGCCAGCTGCTCCCACAGGTAAGCATTCCCCTTCTCCGCGGCAAGCCGTTCCCAGCGAGCCCGGATTGGCGATTCCTCACCTTCGCCCTCGTCCTGGTCATCCCCTAAGGCCAGGTTGTCAGTGAGGCTCTGAATATACAATCCCGTTCCCCCCGCGATAATTGGGAGGCGGTGGCGCTGAGTGATCTCCTCAATCCACCGACTGGCCTCCTGCTTAAAGCGGGCCGCCGAATACTGCTGGTCAACGTCGCAAATATCGATTAAGTGATGGGGAATCCCCGCCCTTTCCGCAGGCGTGACTTTTGCGGTCCCGATATCCAAGTGCCGGTAAACCTGCATAGAGTCGCCGGAAATCACCTCCCCGTCTTCCTGACGCGCTAATTCGATTGAAAGTGCCGTTTTACCGACCGCGGTCGGACCAACGATTGCAATTACTTTATCCATAACCAACTTCCTTATAAACTCGTAAATTTTCTGATAATGACTGGCAAAAACGGCCTTCTTCGCTCATAATAGTGGTAAGTTAACTAATAAGGAGGAATGCCTGATGAAACAAGTTACCAAAGGATTTTTGATTGGTACCGCCTCAACTCTTGCCGCAATCGCCAGCGGGGTGTTTGCTTTTCACAAGACCGTGATTAAGCCGGTCGAAGAAGAAGAAATTAAATTTGATGAGAACCGCCGGGCAGCTAACCGGAAAAACCGGTCCGCACACCAACTTTAATTACCTTCACTATTATATAAAAAATGGCATGGTGACCAACTGCGATCACCATGCCATTTTTTTAATACTTGGCTTTCTTTGTCTTGCCATCCCACTCCCGGTAGCCATCGCGAAGAATGTAAAGGTTGTGGTAGCCATGCTTACCCAGAAACGCTACCGCCTGCGTACTCAGCGTCATCGTTTCATCATAGAGGTAGATCGGCATATCCTTTCGCAATTCACCATACTGCTGCCGCAGGTAGATGTACGGCAGGTTGCGGGCGCCCAAGATGTGCCCAGCTTTAAAGTCATTTTCCTGGCGGAGGTCAATCACCTGGGCCTTCCGCATTCCCTTTCGGAAGTCCTCCTGGTCTAGAACGGTTGCATAATGTTTCCGGCGCCAGTTTTGGAAGCCCCAGCTAAACAACCATACTAGGATGATTACCGCCACTAGGAGGTTAATCGTCAATAACGTTTTACTAATTCCTAAAATCACTTTTCCCGCTCCTTATTTAGGCTTCTGCAAATTGACGGGCCAGTGAAGCGGCACCGATTACCCCGGCGTCGTTTCCTAATTCAGCCAGCTTCAGAGTTGTGGAAGTCCGCACAGTCGGGAAGGCAAATTGTTCAAAGTTCTTTTGAACCCGCTTCAAGAGGAAGTCCCCCGCAGCGGAAACCCCACCACCGATAACCAGGAATTCTGGGTTCAGGGCATTGGATAAGTTTGCACAGGCTAATCCCAGGTAGAAGGCCACTTCGTCAACAACGGTGTTGGCGAGGTAGTCGTTTTGCTTGGCAAGGTCAAAGACAATCTTAGAGGTGATTTCATCGCCGTTGTCGATCATGGCCTTCAACCGGCTGTTCCCCTCGTATTCTTCTGCCTTGTCCTGGGCGATGTGAACAACCCCGGTAGCGGAAGCATACTGTTCCAGACAACCGTGGTTACCACAAGTACACAGGTATCCATTTGGCTTAACAATCATGTGACCAACTTCACCACCAGCACCGACAATTCCGTGAACCAGCTTACCGTTGGAAATCAGGCCACCACCGACACCGGTCCCCAGAGTAATGAAGGCCACATCGTCACCTTCATTGCCGGCACCCTTCCAACGTTCACCCAGCGCAGCAACGTTGGCGTCGTTGTCCAGAGCAAACTTCATGCCGGTGCCCTCTTCAATCTGTTCCTTAACGTGCTGAGTGGTCTTCCAGTTCAAATTGAAGGCCCCCACGACGGTACCTTCTTCCCGGTCAATGGTTCCAGGGGTCCCCATCCCGATTCCGATGAACTGGTCCGGACTCATCTTGTAAAGGTCCAGGTGGTGGTTAATCGAATCAATGATATCAGGAACAATGTGGGAACCATCATCCAAAATGTTAGTCCGAATTGACCACTTCTGTTGAATTTCCCCATCCTGCGTCAGGATTGCAAACTTAATCGTGGTCCCACCAAGATCTACACCAAATAACTTTTTTGCCATGTTTTCTTCCTCCTCAAAACTTTCACTCTATTTAATACAAACGGCCACTTTTTTCCCGGAACTGCTCCTCACGGTGTTCCTTTCGTAGGACAATCTTCGCTTTCATGTACACCTGCCGGTCAATTACCCCCGATTGGTAGAGGTTATCCAGCTCAATCGCCATCAGCTCGATGTCGTACAACCGTTTGCCCACATACACAAAGACGTTAAACTCTTTTAATAACTGCTGGACATCGTATAGTGTCCGGTATTCACGCGGTAAACTTGCCATTTAATCAGCTCACTTTTATAAACAGGACCAGGATACCAGCCACCAGGACCAGGGTAGCTAACGTCCGTTCGATGACGTTCACCCGTCCTAAGCGGGGTGCCCCGACCAGGTAGGCCAGTAGGAAACCACCGATAAAGCCGCCGAGGTGCCCCGCAAGGTCGATCCCCGGTACCATCAAATCGGTCACGATATTCAGGACTACCAGAATCAAAAACTGCTGACTCAGCATTCGCAACGCCTGATTTTCCCGGAAACTGGCCCCTAACATGATGAAGGCACCAAACAACCCGAAAATCCCGGTACTTGCACCGGCCGAAATCCCGGCTGGCAGCCAGTAGGCACTCATCAGGTTTCCGACCACTGCACTGCCCAGGTAAATTACCAGCAGCCGCCAATGACCAAAAAGCTGTTCAATGTACATTCCAATAAAGTACAGGGTAATACTATTGATCAGCAGGTGCGCAAAACCGATGTGAACGAAGACGGGCGTAATCAACCGCCACCATTCACCGGCTTGCAGGGCGGCCGACTGTAAGGCACCAAACCGGAGCAGCACTGCCGGGTTTGTCGACCCACCGGCTAGGGTCATCAGCAGGTAGATAATTACCTGAATCGCAATCAGCGTGACCGTAACCGGGTTGTCCTTCCACACACTATTCCTCATCAACTAACGCTCCGCTAGCGTGAGAACCTGGTCAACCGGTTGGTCGTGCGCCTCACTCACCCATTCATCAGCATCAGCCAGTTGAGTTGGCAAGGCCAGGGCAATGGTTTTCCCATGGTAATTAGTCAGGTAGCGGTCATAGTAGCCCCCACCAAACCCTAGCCGGCGGCCAGTCGCCGTAAAGGCTACTCCGGGAACGACCATCAGGTCAATTTCATCCGGTCCGAAAACACGGCCCTCCTTCGGCTCAAGAATACCAAAGCCGGATTCCTCAAAGGTCGAGTTTTCCTTTAGCTCAACAAACTCCATCTGCCGCTTGGGTAGGGTTCGGGGAACCACTACTGTCCGCCCCTCATGCCGGGCATGAAGAATTAACGGGGCCGTGTCAATTTCAAACGATTGACTAAGGGTCAAGGCAATGACCTTGGCCCCCATCCATGCCGCCTGGTCATACAGTTCCGATGCCAGCGCCTGTTCCTCTTTCAGACGGGTGTTAACATCCAACTGTTGAAGCCGGGCGATGTAAGCCTGACGTAGTTCTGACTTTGAAGACGTCATTATTCTACAATCTCCCCTTTATACTAAGATGATAAACGGTTTCAACAATTTATTATCACCGCTCGTTATCTTTTTTGCAAGCGTTTTTTCTAGTTCTCACTTAATTTACAGCCGGGCTATTTTTGGTCTAGGCGGTCGTAGAGGGCCACTAGCTCTTCCGCCAGGTCAACATAGGTGATTGCCGTCATCAAATGGTCTTGGGCGTGAACAAGCAAGAGGGTCAGCTGGACAGTCTTTCCCTGGGCCTCAGCCGTCAACATGGTCGTCTGCACGTTATGGGCCGCAGTCAGTTTTTCCCGGGCTGCGGTGAGTTTTTCCTTTGCCAGGTCAAGGTCACCATTACGGGCTGCGGTGAGCGCTTGGTGCGCCAAGTCCTTGGCATCCCCCGCGCTGACCATCAGCTGCATCGCCTGACCAATACTTTCGTTATCATTTTCTGCTGCCATTCGTTCTTCCTCGCTTCTTATAGTCCCTTGTGACAAAAAAATCCCGCTAATAGCACAGGCTATTGGCAGGATTAGTAAACTAATTACTTAGTTTCACGGTGTAAGGTCACCTTTTGTTCCCGTGGGCAGTACTTGTTTAATTCAAGACGGTCGGGATTGTGACGACGGTTCTTACTCGTCAGGTAAGTCCGTTCGTGGCATGAAGTACATTCAAGTGTAATGTTGACACGCATGAGTTGAAACCTCCAAACTTATTTTTAATCTTTAAATGGTTATTTATCGTAACCCTAACTCGTACAACTATATCATTTATTAGCAATTTTGGCTAGTGCTTTGTCAAAGTTTGTTAAGGAAAAAGCCTTGACAGGAATCTGAGTGACCATTAATTGCTGCTATCATCGGCTTCGCTCGAATTCCGAACCGTCTTCCAGTAGGCCTGGAAAATCTGCTTAGCCATCGTGATGTTCGCTTCCCCGTTATCGTTGGTTGCTCCCGGAATTGCCAGGGCCACAACTACCTGTGGGTGGTTCGAAGGTGAGTAACCGGCGAAACTCAAAGTTGTAGTTTCGTGTCCATCTGAAACCGTCTGAGCAGTCCCGGTCTTCCCAGAGATTGACGGCTTAACACTAGCCAAGTTCTTGGCAGTCACGTAAGCGTTGGTCCCATGGGTAACCAGGTACAGCCCCTGGTGAACAACTTCAAAGTAGGACTTCGGTGCTGGAATCACTTGCTGGACCTGTGGCTGAGTCGTGTATTGAACCGGCCCCAACTCACCATTGCTCTTGGTCCCCCGAATCTGCTTAACCACGTAAGGCCGCATCCGGTTCCCGCCATTAGCAATCGTTGACATGTACTGAGCCAGCTGGATAGTGGTGTACCCGTCATAGTTCCCGTAGGCCAAGTCCAACGCGGAAACGATGTGCTTTGCATCAGACGGCCCTTCGTAACCGGTCGTCTCACCCGGAAGGTCGATCCCGGTCTTCTGCCCCAGACCAAACATATTAAAGAAGTAGCGTTCCTTTTGGAAGATACTTGGCTTCATGGTTACCTGCATGCCCGGCGTGTAGTCCATCTTTCCTTCCTTCATTGCAATCTGCATCATGTAGGAGTTCGACGAAACTTCCAGGGCGGTTGCGGCGTCTACCGCCATATTGGCCCCACCATTATGGTTAAACCATGAACTCTTCTGCGTGCTGTTAACCCGGATTGGCTTATCAACCAGGGTGCTGTTTTCGGGGGTAATTACCCCACTCATTAACCCGCCCATCACGGTCGCCGGCTTCACAACCGATCCCATCGTAATTGGCTGGTTAATCGCCCCGATTGGGTTGGTCGTCTGCTTTCCCGTCTTGGTATTCCGGCTGATTCCAGCCATTGCCAGGACGGCTCCCGTATTCGGGTCCATTACCACGGCATAGACACCAGAAGAATAGGCGTTCCCAGCGGCCGCATAGTTTTGTTCCAGAATCTGTTGAACCTGTTTCTGGAACTTGGAGTTAATGGTTAGGACCAAGTTATCCCCTTTCTTACCAGGGTATTTCAACTTTTCCTTCGTTACACTATTACCGCTAGTCGTAACCTCGGTTTGAGACTTGGAACCAGCAAGCGTGGCCTGGAAGCCCTTTTCTAAGTAACTTTGACCAACGCTGTCGTTTCGAGAATAGCCTTGCGAAAGGAGTGAGTTGACCTCATCACTTGGCAACCCAGCCGTCGACATGCCACCGGTTAGAGCTTGAATTTCCTTTCCCTGAGGATAGTTCCGGGTCCAGGCCGTTCCAATCTTAACTCCCGGCATTTCACTCAGGTGTTCCCCAACCTCCGAAAGCTCCCGAGAAGTCACTCCGGTTTCCTTGATATAGGTCGTCGAAAGCGAGTAGGCGCCGCTCATCGCCGCGTAAATTCGCGCATTATTCTTCTGCTGGGCAGTCAGGCGCCAAGCAGACGGGTGCGCGCTCAGGTAATCGAGGGCTTTATTATACTGCGCATCGTCGGAATCAGTCTCAGAGGTCTTAACGTGCTTCAAGACTTCCTTTAAGCGGCTGCTATCGGCAAGGTAGTAGTCCTCCTGGTTCCGCTTGGTCAACCGCGAATCCTTATTAGAGACCGTCACGTACCGGCCCAGACGGTTGGCAATCTTGTAAAGGTCGTCTGTCGAAACGTTAGCGCCTTTAGTATAAGTGATTGCCTGGTGCGTCTGGTTACCCACCAGCACCTTTCCCTGGCTGTCATAGATCATCCCCCGCTGAACATTATTGGTCTGGATTGTAGTATCTGACCGTTTAACCTCAGCTTTGTAGGCGGTCCCGTTTAGCACCTGTAAGTAAAACAGGCGGCCAGCAAGGGCCAAAAGCAAAATCCCAACAACCCACAACAGGAAGTTCAGTCGAAAGGGAATAATCGACTGAGCGTTGCGGTTTTTACTATTACGGTGCGAACTAATTGCACTCTTCATTCGCTCAAAAATTTTCACCGGATCAACTTCTCCTTCATCATAGTGAATACTATTTTACCGTTGGCGAGGTCCTAATTTCAAGCAGTCGCTCTTCCTCATTAGGCCCACCAGTCACTAACAAAAAAATAATACTCTTTATTTGTTCAAAAATGAACTCCTTCTGCACAGATTTACTTAATTTTAACTTCCTTGTCGAATTTAAATTAGCGATTCGTTATATAATAATCACTATGCAAAAAACAAAGGAGTTTTTTTAACAGTGTTAACAACTATTCGTTCTCATCAACGTTCATTTATTTTGGGAATTAGTTTTCTACTTCCCATCCTGCTGACGGGGAGTTACTTTGCTTACCGGCAAATGGCCCCCTTTGGCCCCAGCAGCTTGCTCACGGTGGACCTTGGTCAGCAGTACGTCGACTTCTTTGCCTACCTTCGAGCAAGCCTGCTCCACCACCCCAGCAGCTTTTTCTATTCCTTTGCGAAGGGATTGGGCGGTGAAATGTGGGGGACAGATGCATACTACCTTTTCAGCCCCCTTAACCTCCTATTAGTCTTTTTCCCTGGTCGTTTTCTTACTTCCGGGATTATGCTAATCCTTCTCTTACGGTACGGTTTAGCCGGGCTGAGCTTTGCCTGGCTCCTGGATAAAACGGGTTGGCAAAAGGGTCCCCGGATTTGGGCCTTTAGCACCGCCTACGCCCTCAACGGCTGGATGATTGCTAACCAGCTTAACATGATCTGGCTGGACGCCCTTGTGATCCTCCCCCTGATTATCTGGGGCCTGCTAAAACTCTTTTACCGCCGTCAAGCTGGAACTTACATCTTCTGGCTAGCGGTCATGATGGTTGATAATTACTACATGGCCTGGATGGTTTGCCTGTTTACCCTTCTTTTGGTCTGCTGGTTGATGCCAGAAGCACGCACTTGGCACGCTCGCGGCCGCTTTATCCTCCGCTATGGTCTGAGTTCGTTGGCGGCTGCCGGTGTGGCGGCAGTCACCCTCTTTCCCACGATTTATGCCCTAATGCAGAGCAAGGGAACCTATACCGAGCAGACAATTCATAGCCGGTTTGAGTACTTTCCGTTTAAGATGCTGGCCAAACTGGTTCCCGGTTCGTTTAACTTTGACCAAATGCCCAGCGGCCAGCCAAATATCTACATCGGAATGCTTTTGATGATGGCGGCCTTCCTCTACTTTTTCAACCGGCAGGTAAAACTTAGCCGGCGGTTAGCAGCCTTAGGTGTAACTTTCTTCTTTATCTGTTCGTTTTGCTACGAACCCCTGGACCTCTTGTGGCACGCCGGCCAGTTTCCCGTCTGGTACCCCTACCGCTTTTCCTTTCTTTTTTGCTGTTGGTGCATCATCTTGGCTACCCAGACGCTCCGCCCAGCCTTTCGACCTCGCTACTGGCAGCTGGCCCTCCTCCTGCTGGTAACGGGGGCAATTTTTGCCTACGTCAGCCAGCTCAAGCTCTCCTACCTTAGCAGCAGCCAGCGCTGGATTGGGCTTGGCTTCGCGGCCATCAGCCTGCTGTGCCTAGCTATTCCACGCAAAGATTCACCCCGCCTGTACGACCTCCTCCTGGTTTGCCTAGTCATTTGTGATGTCGCCACCAGCGCTTTTACAAGTTTCAATAACCTCGCCTACGTCTCCCAGGACGAGTTTGCCCAGTACACCACCCAGCTCGACCAGGCGGCCAAAAAGCTCCGCCAGGGTGACAAGGGACTCTACCGGGTTGCCAAGACTTTCACACGAACCAAGGATGACCCCTTCCAGGGCGACTTCAACTCCGGTGACCACTTTGGCTCTACCCTGGAGCCTGCCATCCCTAACTTCATGGGAGCTATTGGTCAGCCGGCCGGCGATGGTTTTGTGACCTACGCTAACGGAACCCAGGTCACCGACGCCTTATTCGGCTTCAAGTACACCCTTGCAAAGCAGAACCTGGCAACACCAACGCTGCCGCTCTCGGGCTACCGTCCTGACTGGCGGCAATTGCCAACTACCGCTAAGACGGGCAACGTTATTATCCGGCGCAACCCGAATAGTCTCCCCTTTGCATTCGGGGCCAGCAGCGAGATCCTCCAGCTCCCGCATACGACCCTGGACCCGGTCAGCTACCAGTCGCAAATTATGCAGGCCCTGGCTGGACGGCCGATTAACAAGTCGCTCTTCCAAGTACAAAACTTTGACTCCGTCCAATTCAACAATGTTCAGACCAGTCGGCAGATTACCGGCACCCTTTTCAAGAAGCAGGACTTCCTAAAGCCAGCCTCGATTCGGCTGACCTTCATCCCACCAACTAATGATTCCTACTACCTTACCTTGGGGCCAAGTGTCAAAGACGATGCATCAATTTCCATCAATAACAAGGCCTTTGCCCAGTCCAGCAACTACCGGGACACCGTCGTCATCAACCTCGCCCACCAGCAAAAGGGTCAGCCAGTCACCATCACCTTCCGCTTGAAGAAGATGAACGTCTGGCTGCAAAACGTCAGTGTCTACCGTCTCAAACAACGCTCCTTTAATGCTAGTCTTCAGACCTTAAAACAATCTCCACTGAAGATCAGCCACCATTCCAGTAACAGTATCACGGGAACGGTGGACCTCAAACGCCAGCAACGGGTCCTCATGACAACTATTCCGGCCGCTCGTGGCTGGCACGCCATCGTGGACGGTCGGCCAGCAGCTACCAAGACGGTTTTAGGAACTTTCATGGCGATTCCACTGGCACCGGGTCACCACCAGGTCAAGCTCTACTACCGACCACCATTTTTAATCCTTGGGCTGTTCACCAGTCTGCTGACAATTAGCGGCACCTGGTTAGTTCTTCGCTACCAAGCCCGGCGGCGAACACGAGGACGTACTGGTACGGACAAACCAAGCACAAACTAGGCGGCAGTTCGTTGCCCGCCAGAATTTATTTCACCATCTAGCTATTAAAATCGGCCGGCGACAAAATACTATTACTAAGCCCAAAAGCAAATAACGTGGTACGCAAATGAGGTCTAAAGCTCGGCAGAGCCAAACTTTAGACCTCATTTATACTCGCAGCACCTCGGAAAAAGTGAGGCTGGGAATTAACTCAACCTCTTAACTATTTTATAGATTAATAATGCCTCAGCGCAGTAGCTGGCTGGCAGTTCAAACGCTGATAAATCAGCGTTTGACCAACCCCAAATAGGCTAGCTGCGCGTCGAAAGACAAATGCCCCAAATCAGCTTGCTGGTCGATTTGGGGCATTTTTTCTCACTCTCTTCTGTCTCGCACTTTAATGTGCTGACGCCCCGGTAGAAGCATCTGGATGCTCTTCTTGTTCCTTGCTAAGGCCGGCAATGTCCGGCTGGTCATCCCTATTTTCATGCTGAAAATGGAAAACAGGACCATCACTCCGGGTGTCATAGTCGACAGTGGTAATTAAATCCTTAAAGAACCACTCATCTAACTCGTCAATATGATAGTCAATGCCGTCCTTGTCAACTTCCAGGACTGGCTCTACCGGCTGATCTTCGCGCGTAAAAGCTGGTGAAAAGCCATGGTGAACTTCCGTATAGCCGTAGGTTTTGCCATAGAACTTAATCCCGTTGCCGCTCACTAAACCCATCTCATCGCGGAACCAGCGGTCAACCCGGTCAGTAATAATTAGTTTCATCCAAAACATCCCCTTTGCTGCCGATTTTGGCAGCCCTTTCATACTTACTACTTTACCATGTTTCCACGTAAATCCCAATGATTTAGCCTGACAAATTGAATAATGCAGTTAAAAAAAGAGTGGGCCGGTGAACTAGCTTAGCTAATTCGTCGCCGCACTCCTTAATTAATGATTACTTAACATCGAGAATCTTAACCTTCATCGTCCCGCTTGGGATTTCAATTTCAACTTCTTCGCCAATCTTGTGCCCCAACAAGCCCTTGGCCATTGGAGACTCATTTGAAATTTTGCCGCTCAGCGGGTCAGATTCGGATTCACCTACAATGCTGTAAGTTTCCGGTTCTTCATCCGGCAGTTCCTTAAAGGTAACACTCCGCCCCATGGAAACTTCATCCTTATCAACGTCTTCGTTGTCGATGATTTCAGCGTATTGCAGCATATTTTCAATCTGGGCAATCCGACTCTCGACCATCGCCTGTTCGTCCTTTGCAGATTCGTATTCCGAGTTTTCGGAAAGGTCCCCGTAACTGCGGGCAATCTTAATCCGCTTAATAACTTCTGGACGCCGCTTCATTTTATATTCTTCAAGCTCGTCCTCCAACTTCTGCTTTCCTTCCAAGGTCATTGGGAAAGTCTTTTCTTCAGCCATAACACACTCACTCCTTATTAATAATTCACGTCGTTACATTACCATTTATTATGGCGCTTGTAAACCGACTTACAGGGTGTGACCCCGCTTGACTAAAATGTCGCGAACCTTCGTCGTCAGCAAGTCAATGGCGACGTGGTTTTCACCGCCCTCGGGGACGATAATATCCGCGTAGCGCTTCGTTGGCTCCACAAACTGGTGGAACATCGGCTTAACGGTAGCCAGGTACTGGTTGATTACGGAATCCAAGGACCGGCCCCGCTCATCCATATCCCGCTTAATGCGGCGAATGATTCGAATGTCATCATCGGTATCAACGTAGACCTTAATGTCCATCAGGTCCCGGAGGCGCTCATCATCCAGAATCAAGATTCCTTCTAAAATGATAATCTCGGTTGGCTCCACGTGGACCGTTTCCTGGGACCGGGTATAAGCCTTGTAATCATATACCGGCATCTCAATCGCCCGGTTATGACGGAGGTCACTTAACTGGCTGATCAGGAGGTCGGTATCAAAAGCCAGCGGGTGGTCATAATTAACCTGCTTCCGCTCCTCCATAGTCATGTCTGCCTGGTCGTTATAGTAGGTATCCTGGGTAATGATTTGGATATCCTGCCCCTTTAATTGATTATAGATGGCCTTGCTAACAGTCGTCTTTCCACTACCAGAGCCACCGGTTACCCCAATAATGATTGGCCGCCGTTTTTGTTCAGTACTCATTAATGCAGTCTGCTCCCTCTTTTAATTTAATCTGAAATAGTATACAGCACTATCGGTATTCGAGCAACTAGCAATTAGCGTTTTGCCGCCCGACTGCTCTGGAGTTCAGCCGCAATTTGGGGAACCGACTGGGTCTGCGCCAGCCTAAACTTCCCAGCCTTGACTCCCTTCGTCTTATGCGTCTGCAGGTAGTAGCTGAACACGTACGCACTCCTCACCAGCTGTTTTTCTTTCAAGATCCTTGCCACCTCGTCATCAGTCGCTCCCCGGGGGATTGTCACCGTGACCCGTTGCTGGCTAGCACTGCTCACGGGACGCAAGGCGTAGTTGAAATACTGGTGAATTGCCAAACCCGCGGCCACCAGCAGCACTATAATAACTAAGACCAGGCGGTTTTGCTTTTTTAATTTCTGTTCTTCCATAATTTTGCCCTTAGTGAAAAGGAGGCTGGGAAGAATCTCAGCCCCTTTCCGATAATGTTATAACACAGTAACTGCTTAATAGTGGTGGACAAGGGGAGCCGCAGCGACTCCCCCTTCCAATCCCGTTAATAAATTTACCGAATTTCTGCTGCCAGTTCATCCTCCAACGCCTGGGTAACCTTGGCAAAGGCCTTGTTGACCTGGTCTTCGGTCAGGGTATCATGGTCATCCTGGTAAGTCAGCGTGTAGGCCAGGGACTTCTTTCCCTTTGGCAGATGAAGGCCGCTGTATACGTCAAAGAGATGAACCTTCTTTAAGAAGGCGCCGGCCCGCTTTTCGATTACCGCAATCACGTCGGCATTCGTGACGTTGCGATCAACCAACAGGGCAATATCACGAGTAATTGCTGGGTACTTACTGATTGGGTGGTATTCATTAGCCACCTTATCAGCTGCCAGCAGTGCTTCCAAGTTCAGTTCAAAGACGTAAGTTGCAGGTACCTTGTAGTCCTTCGCCGTCCGCGGGTGAACTTGGCCCACAAAGCCCACTAATTGGTCATCGACATAAATATCGGCCGTCCGTCCCGGGTGCATCTCCGCCCGGGCCTGCGTTGCCCGGTAGGTGATTGTCTCGGCCAGGCCCAGATTATGCAAGTACCGTTCTACGATTCCCTTAATTTGGAAGAAGTCCACCGGCTGATCCTGCTTATGCCAAGAATTGGCCAGCAGCTGACCGGTAATTGCACCAGCCAAGTGTTCCTGTTCTTCTGGGCGCTCGCCACCCTTCGGCAGGAAAACCCGTCCGACTTCGTAAAGGGCCACGTTGTTGACGTTTCGGGCCACGTTGTACGCCACGTCAATCAGCAGGCCGCTGATGAGGCTCATCCGGGTCGCAACGTGGTCGGAGCTCATCGGAAAGTCCAGCTTCATTGGCTCCGCGAGGGGGTCAATTTGGAACTGCTTAGCCTTATCCTCAGTCGTTAAGGAATAGCTGATTGCTTGCGTCAGGCCCATCCCCTCCATCTCATGTCGGCTCGCCCGCAGGAACTTTTGCCGTGGGGTAAGGCCCCCGTGGTTGCGAGTCATTACGGGCAAAGTAGCGGGAAGGTTATCATAGCCGTAAATCCGGGCAATTTCTTCGTACAGGTCCGCGGCCACAAAGATGTCCCACCGCCGGGATGGAACGGTTACCGTCAGCTGGTCATCATCAACGACGTCAACCGGGAAGGCCAGCCGGTTAAAAATGTCGCTTACCTCGTCCTGGCTGAGTTCGGTCCCGAGCACGTGGTTGATTTTGGCAAGCGATAAGGTAATCTGCTTATCCTCCGCCGGTTTTTCACTGGCAGTGACAATTCCCGTGGTAACCTGACCACCAGCTAATTCGCTGATGAGTTCCGCCGCTTCATCCAGCGCCGTTTCCACCGTAGCCGGGTTGATTCCCCGCTCAAAACGCATTGACGATTCACTGTGAAGGTCTAACCGCCGAGCCTGCTTCCGCACCATAATTGGGTCAAAAATCGCTGCTTCCAAGGCAACCGTCTTTGTGCTGGCGGAAACCGCGGTCCCCTGACCACCCATTGTCCCGGCCAGGGCGACCGGCTGACCAGCGACCGTAACGACAATGTCGCTCTCTTTCAGGGTCTGTTCATCCCCATCGAGGGTGGTGAATTTCTCGTCAGCTTGGGCATGGCGAACGCCGAAGTCGTGACCTGGGAGCTGGTCATAGTCGTAACTGTGGAGTGGCTGGCCGTACTTGAGCAGTACGTAGTTAGTGACGTCAACCACGTTGTTGACCGGCCGAACACCAGAATTCCAGAGCTTGATTTGCAACCAAAGCGGACTATCAGCTACCGTAACACCGTCAACCACCCGCAACTTGTAGGCTGGTGCCAGCTTGGTATCCGTTACCTGGGCAGACAAGCGGTCGCTGGTTGCCTGGCTAGCCTCTTCCTTAACCGCGACTTTCTTAAAGTGGGACTTTAGGCCGTAGAAGGCGGCAATGTCGTTGACGTTCCCGTAGATACTCAGCATGTCACCCCGGTTAGGCGTAACATCAGTATCAATGATCACATCATCCATCCCCAGGTATGGGAAGACCGACTCGCCCGGCTTGGCATCGTCCGGCAGGAGGTAAATGCCGTCATCGTAGTCCTTCGGTGCGATCTTATCACTAAAGCCCAGCTCCTGCAGGGCACACAGCATCCCGTTTGATTGTACACCGCGGATCTTGCCCCGCTTAATTTTGACGTTGTCACCAATCCGGGCACCGTGAAGGGCTACAATCACCTTTTCACCAGCCGCCACATTCGGCGCACCACAGACAATCTGAATTGGTTCGTCTTCACCAACGTCGACTTGGCAGACGTGCAGGTGGTCCGAATCCGGGTGCGGTTCGCAAGTAATGACGTTCCCGACCACAATTTTCTTCAGGCCGTCGCTCAGGGAATAAACATCGTTAATATCGACCGATGTCCGGGCAATCTTTTCGGCTAGTTCATGGGGCTCAACGTCAATATCTAAGTATTCTTTCAGCCATTGGTATGATACTTTCATTTAACTTATCCTTTCTCGTCGAACTGGTTCAGGAAGCGCACGTCATTTTGGTAGAAGTTCCGGATATCGTCGACCCCGTACTTCAACATTGCAAACCGGTCTGGGCCTAGTCCAAAGGCAAACCCGCCGTAAACTTCTGGGTCCACGCCCGACATCTTGAGAACGTTCGGGTGAACCATTCCGGCACCCAGCACTTCAATCCAGCCGGTGTGCTTACAGATCGCGCAACCCTTCCCCAGGCAGTTGAAACAGGTAATATCCGCTTCCACAGATGGTTCGGTGAAGGGGAAGTAACTCGGCCGCAAACGAACCTTGAGCTTGTCACCGAAGAGCGACTGGGCAACTACTTCCAGGGTTCCCTTCAGGTCAGCCATGGTGATGTGCTTGCCGACAACCATCCCTTCAATCTGGTTGAACTGGTGACTGTGGGTCGCGTCATCCGTATCCCGCCGGTAAACCTTCCCGGGGGAAATCATCTTCAACGGCCCCCGGCTAAAGTCGTGCTTTTCCAGCATCCGGGCCTGCATTGGCGAAGTCTGCGTCCGCATCAAGACCGTGGGGGTAACGTAGAAAGTATCCTGCATATCCCGGGCCGGGTGGTCCTTCGGCAGGTTCAGCTTTTCGAAGTTATAAACTTCCTGCTCGACTTCATCCCCGACGGCCACTTCATAACCCATGGAAACGAAGAGGTCGACCACCTGATCAATGATCTGCTGGATAACGTGAGACTGGCCCTGGGCAACCGGCGTCCCAGGAAGGGTCACGTCTACCGTTTCCGCCGCCAGTTCAGCATCCAGGGCAGCCTGTTCCAGCTCGGTCCGCCGTTCCTCGATAGCCGTGGTCAACTCGTCACGAACCTTGTTGGCAAACTGACCAACCACCGGCCGTTCCTCGGCACTGAGGTCACGCATTCCCCGCAGAACACTCGTGATTGGCCCCTTCTTCCCCAGCATTTTGACCCGAATTTCGTTAATCTTCTTCAGGTCCTTAGAATTCTTAATTTCTGCCAGCCCTTCGTCGCGAAGTTCCGTCAGTCGATCTTTTAATCCCATTTTTTCAGCTCCTTTGAAATAAAAAAGCTTCGTCCCCAAATAGGGACGAAGCATCGCGGTACCACCCTAGTTTACCGGCGCAGTGCCGGTACACTTAGTCGATCAATAACGGTGATCAGCCGGAATACCATTACGTACCAGCTCAGAAAATGAAATTCACCAGTTGGCACCGGTCGTCACTTGCAGAATGAGGTGACGACTCTCTGCCGGGCCTGAACTAGCTACTAGTTTTCGTCAACGCTTTTAACATTTAACATTGTAAACACTCCGCTAAGTCAGGTCAAGCCTAAATTAGCACCACTTGTCGCTCCACTTGTGGACGGCTTCCATTACTGGTGCCAACTCACGGCCTCGTTCGGTCAGTGAGTAATCGACCCGGCTAGAACCAGGATAAGTATTCCGTACAACGATCTGCTCATCTTCCAGTTCTTTGAGCCGTTCACACAGTACCCGGTCGCTGCACTTGGTGATAGCGCCTGCAATGTCTTTGAACCGCAGTGTCGGCTGTTCCAGCAGGACCTCAATAATCAAGCCATTCCACTTCTTCCCCAGCATCATAAAGGTTTGGGTAAATTTCGGACAGAGTTTACAGCCTCCTTCTTCTCGTTTCTTTGCTACCATTTCAGTCATAGTATTACTCCTCCCTACCAGATAGTACGCATCCGCCGTTTCTTAATCTTGCGCCGCAGCTTCGCTCGCAGTGGGCTAAAGAATTCGTGCTCCGCTTCGAAATCGTCGACTAAGGAAACAATCAGGCTCTCCGGATAACGCGGCGTCGCCATCGTTGCTCCGAACATATGCTTTAAGATAATATCCTTTTCCTTTTTATTCAATGGGGTAATCTTCTCCGCGTTGCGCAGGGCCACACGGGGATGGATGAAGGCGTGCGTTCCCAGGTCAAACTTGGTCGTCCGCCAGTCATAGTAGAACAGGTCATGCAGCAGGCCTGCCCGGGCCGTACTCCGGTAATCCAGGTGCAGACGCTTCGCAATTCGGTAACTATCGTAAGACACCGCGATTGAATGCTGGAGACGGTTAGAATGATGGTGCTGAGTATAGTCCGCTAACTTCTGTACAGCCGGTTGGGCTAATAAATCATTGACAATCGCCATGTACTCACGATCTTGACGCCATTCATTCTTTGTTTTCATGTAATACCCCTTCCTAATTGTTTTAGATTATCATACTGAAAAATGACCAGGATTTAAATTAATTTGCTCCTAGTCCAGTTCCCGGTTCAGTTGGAACATCAGGATTCCCGCGGAAACCGCCACGTTTAAGGACTCAGCGTCTCCCCGCATGGGGATATAAAGGTTGGCCGTCGTCTCTTTCAATAGGTCAGCTGCCATCCCCTGGCCTTCATTGCCCATAATCAAGGCAAAGGTCTGTCCAGGATGAACATCCCGGAAATTTTTTGCTGCCGGATTAAGCTGGGTACCATAGACGGGAGCGCCGAGCTGCTTAAAGTCCTGAATCCACTTGTGGAGATCGCCTTCGAGCAGGGTCAAATGAAACTGACTCCCCTGCATGGAACGCACAACCTTGGGACCAAAAAGGTCAGCCGACCGGTCGCCAACAACCACGCCTGTAAACCCTGCCGCGTCCGCGGTTCGAACCATTGTACCGACGTTGCCCGGATCTTGGACCCGGTCCAAGAGGAGCCAGGCCCCCTGAATATTCGCTGGTACCCGGTGCGCGTCTGGCAGGTCAACGACCGCAGCAATTCCCTGGGGAGTTACCGTGTCCGTAACGTGCTGCATAATCTCTGGAGTCACCACATAGGCTTCCGCAGTGCGAGCAACTAAGTCCTGGTGAGCCGCAAGCTGGTCAGCCGTCCCAATCAGCTGCCGGAGTTGGTTGCCAGCCTTGACGGCCTCGTTAACCAGGTGCCAGCCATCCAGCAGATATTCTCCACTCTGCCGACGAAACTTCTTTGTTTGCAGCTTCTTCCAATTTTTGACGTGTTGGTTGTGAACAGATGTTAATTCTTCCATTAAAAACTACCTTTCTCTTATTTTTAATTATACCATGAAACAATGGTGTACAATACAGACAACCCATTCGGCAGTTACTAAGTTTTTGTTAAGGAGTTTGCCAATGATCAACTATCAGCTTACCGTCAGCGGCCAGGTTCAGGGAGTCGGTTTTCGGTGGGGCTGCTACCGCCTCGCCCAGCAGTACGGCGTCAGTGGCTTTGTCAAGAACCTTCCATCCGGCCAGGTCTATCTGGAAGTTCAGGGGTTGCCAGACGCGGTGACCAACTTTATCGCCCGCGTTGAAAGCGGGCCCACCCCTTATGCCCACGTCAATCAAGTTAGCAAGCACCGCCTCCCCTGCCAGGATTACGGGGGCCAGTTTACAATCCGTCGCTAATTCGCCTCACCAGCTGGCTTTTAATGCCGCTTTAAGTTAAGATATGTACTGTTACCCAAATTAAGAAATTGCAAGGAGTTATTATTAACGCATGAAACACAAGAAACTAACACTTGCCGGTCTGCTGTCCGTCTTATTGCTGACCCTGAGCGGCTGTGTACGAACGACCAAGAGCGGGAAGCCCTATGGTTTTGTCTACGACTACATGGCAAAGCCAATGCAGCACCTGATGGAATGGCTAGCTGCCCACCTCGGCAACAACTACGGTTGGGCAATCATCGTTATCGTAGTCGTGGTTCGGTCCATCTTGCTACCGGTAATGTTCTCACAAATGAAGAAGTCCACGATTACCCAGGAGAAGATGGCTAAGGTCCAGCCACTGATCAAGGAACTGAGTGAAAAGCAAAAGGCCGCCAAAACTCCAGAGGAACAAGCGGCGGTAAGCCAGCAGATGATGGCCCTCTACCGGGATAACAACATCAGCATTACCGGGGGGATTGGCTGTCTGCCACTGTTAATTCAGTTGCCAGTCTTTGCCGCCCTTTACGCTGCCATCCGCTACTCACCAGACCTTTACCACGCTGAATTCTTCGGCATCGCCCTGGGGAAGCCAAGCATCATCCTGGCGGTCCTTTCCTTTATCGCCTACGCTGCCCAAAGCTACCTGGGGCTCATCGGGGTTCCAGAAGAACAGAAGAAGCAGATGAAGATGGCCATCTGGATGAGTCCATTTATGACCTTCTTTATCTCCCTGACTTCCTCCGCTGGGCTGGGACTGTACTTCTTTATCGGGGGACTCTTCGCCATCTTGCAAACCCTGATGGTCAACGCCTACCGGCCACGCATCCGGAAGCGGATCGAAGAAGAAAGCAAGAACCACCCAATTAAAATGCCTGCGGCACCACAGACGCCTGCCAACGCAACCGCTAGTGCGATTGACCAGCTGAAACAGCCGGGACAAACAACAACCGAGGCTAACAAGGCAGCTAAGCGGAACCGGCAACGGAACGCGGGTAAACAGCACCATCACAAGTAAATATTAGATAGTGGCTGGGAGATTATTCCTGGCCCCTTTTATTTTAAGGAGGATTCACCATGATTAAGCCAGTCAACAGGGACGTAAATATCCTGCGCCAAGTCAGCCAGCTGGCGAGCAAGGACGATTTACCAGTCGCACAGGACCTCAGAGACACCCTCACGGCCAATGCCGACCGCTGTGTCGGGATGGCCGCTAATATGATTGGGGTAACAAAACGCATCATTATTGCCAGTCTCGGGCCGCTCCAAGTGGTAATGTTCAATCCGCAAATAGTTGCCAAGAGTGGGCCTTACCAGGTCCAAGAAGGCTGTCTCTCACTCTCCGGACAACGTTCCACAACCCGGTTTCAAAAAATTAGGGTTCGCTTCACCAACGAGCAGTGGGAACAGCAGGAGTTAACCCTCACCGCCTTCCCGGCCGAAATTATCCAGCACGAACTTGACCACTGCAACGGTATTTTAATCTAACCTGTCTACGTGGCTAACCACCACAAACGAAAACGTCCCAAACCAGCTTTTAATAGCCGGTTTGGGACGTTTTCCTATTCTGATTTATTTTCCTGATCTTCAATAATGGGCAGGACGACCTTGAAGAGGGAACCTGCGCCAAGGGAACTTTCCAGACTGATACTGCCATGGTAACCCTCGACCAGTCGTTGGGCAATCGAAAGTCCTAGTCCATTCCCGCCTTTCTTGCGACTCCGGGCCTTATCTACCCGGTAAAAGCGGTCAAAGACCCGTTGGGCATCTTCCGGCGGAATCCCTTCACCGAAGTCTTGAACCCCGATTTCCACGGTGTTCATCCCCCGGGAAAGGGTCAGGTGGATCTCCTTGCGCTCTCCTGAATACTTCACGGCGTTATCGCAGAGGATTACCAAGACCTGTTCCAAGTGGTCGCGGTAAATGTTCACGCTGATTTTCTCATCCACGTCATCATCGAGGGTAAAGGTAAAGTCCGGGTAGAGCATCTTGAAGTTATTAAAGACCTGATGAACCACGTCGTTTACCACCGTCCGCTGGTCCCGGAAGTTGATTTCGACCTGTTCCGCCCGGCTGAGGTCCAGCATTTCTTGGACCAGGTTCTTCATCCGTTTTGTTTCCACCAGTGAAGCAGCCAGGGAGTCGTCAAGGACTTGCGGATCATCCTTGCCCCACCGCTGCAACATTTCCAAGTGACCTTGGATAATTGCGACCGGGGTCCGCAGTTCATGACTGACGTCGCTGACAAACTGGCTTTGCTGGTCCAGGTAGCGCTGCATCCGGTCCAGCATCTCGTTGAACATCTCAATCAACTCGGCTAGTTCATCATTCCGGTTGACCTTGGGAACCCGGATGTCCTTGGTGGGGTCCTTGCTGATGGCCTTAACGGTGTCATGGATCCCACTGAGCGGCTGTAAGAAAAAGGACGACAGGAAGTAGCCGAGCAGGCCACTTGCTAAGACCACCAGGCACAGGGCCAACCCACAGACAAGCCGTAACTGACGGTAGCTCTGGACATACGCGTTCAGGTTATTTTCTACTTGGAGGTAGCCGATTACCTGCCGGCTCTTTTGCGAATAAATCGGCATGTGCCCCACCAGGATTTGGTGACGGGCGCCCTTATAGATTCGAACTTGCCGGTCATTTACCAGTGACGGGCGGACATCGGAGCGGCCCGTCGACAGCAGCTTTTTGCCCTGGGGATTATAGATGTTGACAATCAGGTGCCCATCGCTCAGCTCTTTGATTAGCGGTCGCTTGTAGTCGGCCCCCTGGACGATCGAATGGTCCTTATCCGGATCAATCACACTGGCGATACTCTGCCTTGTCAGTGGCCGGTCATTTTTGGCTAGTTGCTGGCTGATGTTGGTCATCCCCTGGTTGAGCAGTGACCGTTCTTGACGAAAAAGACTTTGGGTAAAGGTCATAAAGAGTGCCATCGTGACCACGATAAAAATCAGCAGTGAACCGACGGCGGTCCCAAAAGCCCACTTTAAGCGCAACGAAATAAATTGTTTGCTTTTCGCCTTATTCTCCATAAATCATCACGGACCTTACGAACGAATAACGTAGCCGGTTCCCCGGACGGTTTGAATATAGCTCTTCTCACCCGAGCGGTCGATCTTGTTTCGCAGGTAGCGGATGTAGACGTCAACGACGTTCGTTTCCACCTTTGAATCATAACCCCAGACCTTGCTGAGCAACTCCTTCCGGGACATGACCACATTGATGTTTTCCATCAGGATCAGCAGGAGCTCGTATTCCCGCTTGGTCAGGTTGATTACTTCATCCCCCCGTCGAACGACCCGGTTTTCCTTTTCAATTGTCAGGTCCTTGTAGTTAACCGTCGTCTGGTGTTCTTTATTATTGCCATCCTCAATACTGATTCGCCGCAGGAGGGCCCGGACACGGGCCAGCAGCTCTTCAATGGCAAACGGCTTTACGATGTAGTCATCGGCCCCGTGGTCCAACCCAGAAACCCGGTCAATGACGGAGTCCCGGGCCGTCATGATGATGATTGGGGTGTCCTTTAGCTCCCGAACCCGCCGGGCAACCTCAATCCCGTTTAATTCTGGCAGCATCAGGTCAAGCAAGATTACATCAAAATCCTGGTTTAAGGCAGCGTCCAGGCCGGCCCGTCCATCCAGTTCAACGTCCGTCTCGTAACCCTCATGCTTTAATTCCAGGTTAACAAAGTTTGCTAAATTTTCTTCATCTTCAATAATTAAAATTCGACTCATTAATTTCACCTACTATATCTAATCATGGTATTTAGTACTTCTTCTCATTAAATTAACAGAATAATTTTATCACAATTCTTTAATAAACCATAGTAGGAGCGCTGGTAAAATCAGAAGAACTTTGACAAAATAAAAAAAGACGATCCCAGGTCCGGCGCCTAAGGAATCGTCTTTCAGTCATTAGTTGTTAGTGTTAACAACTTGCTTGCCGTCGTAGTAGCCACAGTTAGGGCATACCATGTGGGACTTACGCAGTTCACCACAGTTTGGGCAAGGAGTCAAGCCAGGGACATTCAACTTAATGTGGCCCCGACGCATCCGCTTCTTAGCCTTTGAAGTCTTCCGTGCTGGAACAGCCATGTTTGACACCTCCTAGAAATAAATTATCCACAAATGGTTTTTAACCGCCCGCTACTTTTTTTCATCCTGATCAGGAAATAGTTTTTGCAACTTCGCGAGGCGTGGATCAACTTTTTGATTCTGCCGCTTTTCAGCCTCATAGTCATCTTCAGAGATGACCGACCAGCCCTTGCCGTTTGGCATCGGCTTGCCGGCCTTTTCATCGGCAGAAAGCACCCGTAATGGTACCTGCTCAACAATGTTTTCCGCTAAGGCCGTATCGAAATCAATCAGTTCCCGATCCTGGAGTAGGAAAACAACCTCGTCGTCTTCGTACCGGGAAAAGTGACTGCAATCATCAATATAGGTTTCAGAAAAATCAAAGTCCAGCGGCAACTGAACGGGAGTCAACGAACGACTGGACGGAACCGTCAACGTCGTCTTTACATTGGCGCTAATGGTGGCGTCCCCATCGTCATAAGTCACGTATCCGTCCACCTTCACCGGGGCGACCCCGAGGATGATGTCTGGAAATAACTTCGTCAATGATGCGTTCAGGTCAAAAGTACTCTGAATATGAAGTGGTTCATTTTGATAACGATGTAACTCAGCTAACGACCATTTCATCGTACTAACCTCCTAATGCAACATGTGCAATTATACTAGTCTACCTGGTCAGTTGTCAACGTTTTTTCCTTGACAGTCTTCCCAGCTAGCTACTCTCTTGATTTTACCATACTTCACCGCCAGATAACGGGAGCGTGTTTCAAGTCCTGCTCGACCGGGGTAAAGGTTTGGTACAGTTTGCCGGCCCGGTAATCAACGTTATACAAACGGTCGCGCATCTGCTGGCTAACCTTGGTAAACAGTGGGATTGCGACCTGCTTTTTAACCTGGTGGAGGTACTCCTGCCCCCGCTGGTTGAAGCCCAAGATGTGGATGTAGGGGTGGGCGGCGTGCCGGGCCAGCTCCTCTTCCGTCAGCTGCAGGGTTGTATACAGGCAGAGGCGGATTAGGTGGGCATACGTATACCGCTTCGTCTTAATGGCGTGGATAAACTGGTTAAAGCCTAGTGACTGCTGGGCCGCAGTCTTCAACCGAAACTCCAGCCCCTCTGCCATCTGGTAGGTTTGGCGGAGGCTTTCAAGTGGCGCCTGAATTAACTGGTTGCGTAACAGTGGGTACAGGTCCTCCCAATCTGGTACGCTGCTCAGCTGCCGCAAAGCCGCGCCCGTTTCTCCTGGGACCGCTTCTGCAAAGCTAGCGTGCTGGTCAACCGCTTCGCGAATCGCGCTCGCACTGGCGATCCGCCCGGTAATGACCTGGTCATGGTAGTTGCTTCCGACCCGCTGAATCGGCACTAGCCGCATTTGGTAATGGTGATCCAAAACCGCCTTGTTGTAGGCAAAGGCAAGGATATCATTCGGCGCTTTCAGGCTAACACCGGTTTGTTGGGCAAGCTGGTCATTGAACTGGGTAGCGTAGGTCGCATTGTACTGTTTGAGCGCCGCCTGGTCAAAATCAGCGGCCAGGCGAACGAACTTCTTAAAATCCCACTGGGGATGTTCCGCGCCAAAAGCCACCGTCGGCACCTGAAGTTGGTCCAGGAGCGCCAAGGCGCCCGCCGCAAACCGGTGGGCCGGCTGGCAAGCAAAGTAAAGCGGCAGCTCGACGACGAGGTCCACCCCATTCGCCAATGCGGTCCGGGTTCGTTCCCACTTATCAACGATTGTAGGTTCGCCCCGCTGGGTAAAGTTACCGCTCATCACGGCAACGGCCACGTCAGCGCCAGTCTGCTTTTTGGCCTGCTGGACATAGTAGGCGTGCCCATTGTGAAAGGGATTAAACTCAACTACCATTCCCACTGCCTGCATTTCATCACCTACTTTTGACATTCGAAGAACCACCGGGTCGTTTCAGGAGTAACCTCCTGACGACCAAAGTCAGCTGTCACTTTTACCCGTTGAAAGCCCGCCTGCTGGAGTGCCGCCTGCAACTCTTCCAGGGGATAACTCCGCTCAAAGTGGGTCTCACCAACCCGGTGGTAGTTACCATCCGGCAGCTGGTTGAAAAAGGCCAACTCATGGATGACCCCGTGTTTCACGTCGTCATCGGCAAAGCTGCGCCAAATAAACGCCCGCTGCTGGTCTTCATCCTCGTAATTATACATATAGCCGGGATAGACAACATCGGTCTGGTAGAGGCTGATCATGTCAAAGAGGAACCGGCCTCCGGCAGCCAAATGGGCAGAGACCTGGCTGAAGGTTTCCTGGACATCCGCCAGATCATCAAGGTAGCAGAGCGAGTCCGCATAGCAGGTCACTGCGTCAAACTGGGGGAAGCCAGCCAAGTCACGCATGTCGGCTTGAACTAACTGGAGATCAACGCCGGTTTCGGCAGCGTGCTTGCCCGCCAGGCTAAGCATTTCTGGAGAAAAATCAGCGACGGTTAGGTCCAACCCCGCCGTTGCTAGTAAACAAGCTAACCGACCCGCCCCACCGGCAAGGTCTAAGACGGTCTTGCTAGTGGAAGGGAGCCGGTTAAGGGTATAATCCTGCCATTGCTCGTACAGCTGGGCATCAAACAGCTCATCGTACAGCTGGGCAAAGCTCTGGTAAATCATTAGTCGCTTACCCACTCGCTCAGGTTAACCAGCGGTGCCTGCGACCAGAGCTTTTCAAGATTGTAGAATTGACGGGTCTCCTCCCGGAAAACGTGGACAACCACATCGCCCAGGTCGATCAGAACCCACTTAGCATGGTTCTTTCCTTCAACACTGCCAATCGTGACCCCGGTTTCGTGGGCCTTTTCGATTACCGCGTTGGCAATCGCCTGTACTTGACGGTCAGAACCACCAGTCATGATGACAAAGTAGTCCGCCATCGGACTGATTTCGTCGACCTTGAGGGCGGTAATATCTTCCGCCCGGCGGCCATCCGCCGCTTTAACGACCATTTCCAATACTTGTTTGCTATCCATTTATTCAATCTCCTTTCGGTAAGCCGGTACCCAGGCATTGTATGTCTCCAGAGTCGTTGGGTAAACCGGACTATTGCGTTTCACCAGGTACTCCAGCGTTTGCTTCGTTTGGTAGGCTACTCCTGCTCCCAGGTCCTTAGCGGTAATTTCCCGGGCCCGGTAGACCTCTGGGAAATCCCGACCGGGTTCAATATAGTCCGCCATGTAAACTACCTGTTCTAGCGGACTCATTACCGCAGCGCCGGTAGTATGGTGACGAACGGCATTCAGGATATCCTCATCCCAAATCCCCAGCTCGTCCTTGATTAGTTCAGCACCAACTACCCCATGCCAAATTGCATTGCCATAGTTCAGCAGGTCGGGATTGAGCCCCTTACGGTGGATTTCGTCAATAAAATCCTGGTCAGGACGCTGCTTGGCGTAGTCGTGACAGAGGCCGGCAATACTAGTCTTCTCGACGTCAACCCCGTTGGCCCGAGCTAACTCAATTGCAGTCTGCTCCACCCGCAGGACGTGCTCAAAACGCTTGTCCCGCAATGCCGCACGCAAACGTTCTATCAGTTGATCACGGCTAAGGGGAATATAGTTATGGGTATAGGTTAATTTTTCAGTCATTATATAAATGATGCTCCTTAATAAAAGCGGCCACTGACCGCGGTAGCAGATAATTGACCGACTGGCCCTGCCGGATCCGGGTCCGGATATCGCTCGAACTAATATCAATTGCGGGAATATCCACCCAGATCACCGGATACTTCGTCTCATTCTGTGCGTGGGGCCGTCGAACCCCGACAAAGTGAAAGCGGGGCAGCTTGACCAGGTCCTCAATCCGGTACCACTTATCCAGGTAGTCAACCATATCACCGCCGATAATAAAGTAGTAATCGGTATTAGGATGGCGCTCAAGCAAGGCCTTCATCGTATCATAAGTATAGCTGACGCCGCCCCGCTTCAGCTCCGCATCCTCAATCCCCAACATGGGGTTACCCTCAATGGCCAGTCCTAACATTTGCCGGCGCAAGTCAGCGCTGACGGCGGACTTATGGTCGACGTGCGGCGGGATTGCGTCAGGCATCAGCAGGACCTTATTTAGACATAGGGCGTGCCCCACCTGGTCTGCTACTATCAGGTGGGCATTGTGCACCGGATTAAAGGTCCCACCGTAAATACCAACCCGCTGGTGGCGGGAACTTGTTTGCGGCTGGTACTGAACGGCCGGCTGGGTTTTCGCGTAAACTTGACACCCCTGCATAATCCAACCGCCTCGTTAAATTCGGGCAACTTGGTCTGACAGCTGGCGCAGGTTTTCCTTTGAAGAAACCTTAAAGAGCACCAACACCCGACCAATCGTCTGCACCACTTGGATGTCGGTCTGGTCCTCAATAAAGGTCTTGACCTCATCAGTAGTCACATCCGCGTTTTGCAAAATATTGACCTTGATCAGCTCGCGCCGGTCCAAGGCCCCGTCTAACTGGGCCAGCCAGTTATCACTAAGGCCTTCCTTCCCGACCGCGAAAAGCGGCTGCAGGTGGTTGGCCTGCGCCCGTAAGAAACGCTTTTGTTTTCCTCGTAATTGCATGTGTTCACCTCATTAAATCATTGCTTTGCGCACTAATGCCGCGACACCCTTTGGTACCCAGGCCGCGACCGTCACTCCGGCTGGAACAGTAACCCAGCCAAGGCCTTCAAAGACGACGTCACTCTTCTCGTTAACGTGGAATTCCTCACGAACCAGCGGTGGAAAGTCGTTTAGCTCCTCCGCTGTCGGCGGGGTCAGCAAGCCGCCCCGGTGCTTTTCGTAAAAGCTGTCGGCATTGCTTAACTTGGTCCGGTGAAGCGTCAGATTATTGTCAAAGTAAGTAACAAAGCCGGAATGAGGACCCGTTTCAAAGTCAAAGCGTGCTACCCCGCCGATAAAGATGGTCTGCCCGGGATTCAGCTGGTAGGTCCGGGGCTTGATTTCCTTTTGCGGTGCCACGATCTTGAGGTCCTTTGCAGAAAGGACGTGGGCCATCTGGTGGGGATGGATAATTCCCGGCGTGTCGACCAGTTTATGACCGTCGTCCAGCGGAATTTCAATTTCATCGAGAGTCGTCCCGGGAAAACGGGAAGTTGTAATCAGGTCCTGAACGCCAGTCCGCTGCTTGATAATCTGGTTGATCAGGGTCGACTTGCCCACGTTGGTGACCCCAACCACGTAGACATCCCGGTCGTGGCGGTACTTTTCAATCGTCGCTAGCAGCTCATCAATCTCGTGGTTCTTCTTGGCGGAAACGAGCACCGTGTCAACCGGCCGGATACCAGCCTGGTTGGCCTGCTGCCGGATCCAATCACAGAGTTTCGGCCGACGCAGGGAACGGGGCAGGAGGTCCTCCTTGTTGCCCACTAGCAGAACCGGGTTGTCACCAACAAAGCGGTGGAGGCCCGGGATCAGGCTGCCGTTAAAGTCAAAGATATCCACCACGTAGACAATCAGGGCATTGGCGTCCCGAATCTGACCGAGCAAGCGCAAAAAGTCATCATCGGTCAGTGATACCGGGGCAATTTCGTTATAGTGGCGGAGGCGGAAGCAGCGCTGGCAGTACAACTCGTCATTGGCCAACCCTCTTTTGACCGCTGAGGCCGGCGTATAGCCGAGCGCCGCGGGATCCGTCGACTGGATTACTGCCCCACAGCCAATGCAACGTAATTCTTCATTTTGCTCAGTCATTCAAATCCTCCTGCCATTGTAGTTGCGGATACTTTTTCCTTAATTCACGCCAAACAATTCGTTCAAAGAAGCGGTTGATTCGGGTGTCCCACTTATCCGTATTCAGGAGGGGCTTGACCAAAATACTCCGTACCTCGGCCTCGTTTGCCGCGACCATGTCGGTCATCAACTGGTCCCCGACCATCACCACTTCACTTTTCTTTAGGCCCAGTTTCGTTCGCGCCCGGTTAATGCCAAAGCTCAGCGGCTTCAGTGACCGGGAAACGAAAGGCAGATCGAGGTTCGCCGTAGCCTTGGCAACCCGGTCCTTGCTATTATTTGAAATTACGATTAACGGAATCCCGGCTTCCTGCAGCGTGGTCATCCACTCCCGCAGCTCTGGCGTACCATCAGGGTTATTCCACGCAATCAGCGTATTATCCAGGTCACTAAACACCGCCCGGATTCCCCGCTCCTTCAGCTGGGCGGGAGAAACCGCGTAAATACTGTTGACCATCCAGGTAGGTTTAAATTTATCTAGCAATATCGCACCTCATAAACTTTTGTCATAATTAAATCAATTATAGCGATTATAAAATCGGGTTTCAATCAATCCCCACCAGGGGCGGGATAAAAAAAGCCACCCACCACTGAAAGATGGATGACTTCTTAATTTAACTTAGTTTAATGCTTGCTTAGCTTGGTCAGCGATGGCAGCGAAGGCCTTTGGATCGTTAACCGCCAAGTCAGCCAGCATCTTCCGGTTGATGTCGATGTTAGCCAGCTTCAAGCCGTGCATCAACTTGCTGTAACTGATGTTGTTCATCCGGGCAGCAGCGTTGATCCGGGCAATCCAGAGTTCACGGAACTTACGCTTGTTGACCTTCCGATCACGGAAAGCGTAAACGTAACTCTTCATTACTTGGTCCTTAGCAGTCTTGAATAAACGAGACTTAGCACCACGGTATCCTTTTGCTAACTTCATAACGCGCTTCCGACGAGCACGCGTAACAGTTCCACCTTTAACTCGCATGTTGAAATCCTCCTACGTATTTTAATTCTCATTCGAATGAAGTTTACTTAAATGGTAATAACTTCTTGTAACGCTTTACGTTGGACTTGTCCATCATGCTCAAGCCACGTAATTGACGACGTTGCTTCTTAGTCTTACCGTGAAAACGGTGGCTCGTAAATGAGTTACCACTCTTAAATCCACCATTTGCAGTACGCTTGAAACGCTTAGCAGCAGCGCGGTTAGTCTTCATCTTTGGCATCAGATATTCCCTACTTTCCTAAAATACTATTTCTTTGCTTTATCAGCAGCTGGAGCCAGAGTTAAGAAAATACTCCGCCCCTCCATCTTTGGACGTTGGACAACAGTAGCAATGTCTGAAGTTTCTTCAGCCATCCGTTCAATCATGTCACGACCGATATCCTTGTGCGTGATGGCACGACCCCGGAAACGGAGTGAAACCCGGACCTTGTCACCCTTCTCAATGAACTTGCGAACCCGCTTCAGCTTAACGTTGAAGTCGTTCGTGTCGATTGAGGGGCTCAGGCGAATTTCCTTGACCGTCACTGTCTTCTGTTTCTTCCGAGCTTCCCGCTCTTTCTTTTGCATCTCAAAACGGTACTTACCGTAATCCATGATGCGGGCAACAGCTGGACGAGCCTTTGGTGCAACCAGCACCAAATCAAGGTTGGCATCTTCTGCTAATTGCAGCGCTTCACGCTTTGACTTGATCCCTAATTGTTCGCCATCCTGGCCGATCAGCCGCACTTCGCGTGCACGAATACCGTTATTGACAATCATATCTTGTGCTATGGCAACGCACCTCCAATTTTATTAGCGAAAGATCAAGCAAAAAAGCGGAGTGCCAAACGCACCCCGCTCAATAGGAACAGACCTTCCTCGTCTGCTCAATTTCATCTCGTCAGCCCGGCAATCCTAATCACCAAGGCGAGAAGCGGGTGCTTCTGCTTTTTCTTTCAACGTTTATTAGAATACCGAATCTCCAGATAATTGTCAAGGACATTATCCCTTAGAACGCAAATTATCTCCCGTCATCGGCAATTCCCGGGACAGGAACTTGACCCGTTCCATGATTCGCTGGGCCTTCAAGGGTTCATGGTCACCCTGGGTGTCAATCGCCAAGTGGTTCTTTTCCAGTTCATCCATGGAGAAGTTAGAACTAAAGAAGGTCGGGAGCTCTTCCTGCATCCGGTACTCCAGGATAATTCCCAAGACGTCGTCACGAACCCACTTGCTCATCGCGTCGGCACCGATGTCGTCCAGCATCAGGACCGGTGCTTTCTTGACTGCTTCCAGCTTCTCGCTGGTATTGTTCTTCTTAATCGAGTTGCGCATCTCAACGGCAAAACTCGGGAAGTGCAGCATCGTCGTCGCCACACCCTTTTGCTTTGCCAGCTCGTTGGCGATTGCTCCTAGGAGGTAGGTCTTGCCAACTCCAAAATTCCCATAAAGGTAAAGCCCGGGCATGAAGTGGTCCGCGGAATAGTGGTCGGTAAAGTTGATGGCCGCTTTTAGGGCTGCCATCCGGGTCGCGGTCTGGTGCTGCTCGTCAATGTAGAAGTTATCCAATGAAGCGTTCTGGATAAACTTTGGCATGTTGATTGAGCGGACGAGCCGCTGAATGTGCCGCTGCCGTTCCTTTTCCAGCAGTTGCTGGGTGGGCACATAGGTGACATCTATTTGCCCGGAGTTCAGCACTAGCTGCGGCGAATAGCCTGGAGCCACCGTGGTTTCTCCCTTCTTCGCCAGCTGTTTTTCATGGTAAAACTCATACAGCTTGGATTGCCCGCTTTGGACCATCTCCCGGGAAATCCGCTCCTGATTGTCCTGCAAAAAGGCCTGGACATCCGGATCGGCTAGTACTCGCTTCATCAGCTGGTCGACACTGGCAGTCACGTTTTGATTTTTCATTAGCCCTTGGAGGGTTTCATTTAACGACTTCATTGCTTTCACCACCCCTATTTCTGCTTTCGTTTAGCCAGCAGGGCCTGAACCTCTTGAACCTCTGCCTGCGACGCTTTCTTGGTGCGCTCCGCCTGACTAGTCTTGGTCCATTCCGGCATCTGCTCTTCAATCTGTGGCCGGCCCCGGTAATTTTTCCGCTGGCGGGGCCGCCCCTTTGACTGACCAGCCGCCCGTTGCTGGTTAAAGTTCTTGAGCTGGAGTAAGGCACTGGCCCCATCATGGACCCCCGCTTTGACCCAACTATTGGCAATCGCGTCAACAAAGTTAGCCTTCAAAAGGTCATTATCCAATTCAGCAATCACGTACCAGGAAAGGACGTTGATGACTTCCGGGCTAAGTTTGACGTCCGCCAACAGGTGGGTCAGGATATGCCGCTCGCTGGCGGTTACAAAGCCCCCGGTCTGTTCTTTAAGCCCCTGGAGGAAGTCCACCGGGGCATACCCGGTCACGCTCTTTAACAGCTGCTGGTCCTTAGCAGTCAATCCCTGGTCCTTCTTGGCCGGCTGGTTGGCCCCCGTCGAGCTGCCAGTTGAACTGCCGGTAGGCCGGTAGGCCGCGGCAACGACCCGTTTAAACTTCGCCGCGTCAAAATGATTATCAGCCAGGTTGACCGCCTTCAGGATCAGGTCCTTCATCGTTGGGACGTCAATGCCGTACAGCTGGTGTTCGACCTCGATTAACTGCCGGTGGGCGTCCAGATCCTTTTTGACAAGCGGCTGGTTAGCGAGGAGCTGAAAAAGGGTCGGCCAGTCAAAATCACTAGCTGCGAGTGACGGGCGAGCGGTCTCCACGCTGAACTGCTGCCGTGCTTCTTTGACGGGTACTGGTGCCGTGATAACTGACTCCGCGGCAACATGGAATTCATCCAAGAAGCGATGGCTGACTTCCCTTAGCTGGGGCCGCGAGGTCAACTCGTAACGCCGAGCCCACTTCGCCAGGTGAGCAAAGGCAGCGCTCCCCACCGCCTCAAGGAGGAGGACGCTCAGCAGGTCATCTTCAATAAAGGCGGCAGGGGAAAGGGTCGGCTGGAGCTGGTAAACGTAAAAGTCCCCCTGCTCATCATTCCCGGCGAAGGTTCTTACCAGTCCCACTGCTTCCAAACGGTGAAGGGCGTGGGTAATCTGCTCCGCCCCCGCGTTCATCTGTCGAATAAGGACAGCTTGCAGGCGCCGGTCAGCCAGAGTTGGCCGTTCCAACAGCTGACTATGCAGGGCATAGAACAGGCTAAAGGCGGTTGGCCCCACCACCGGCTGGTAAAAACGGGCCAGGGTCGTGGCATTAAAGTTCACAAAGTCGCCGGCCGCCGTCACGAGGAAGGCTGCCTGTGGTGCAAACTGGTCCTCCTGCTTAGCCATCCTCATTCCTCCTAATCATTACTTTTGTGCTCCGTCTTCACCATGGTTTCCAGTTCGCTCATAAAGGCGTCAACGTCCTTAAACTGGCGGTAAACACTGGCAAAACGAATGTAGGCCACCTCATCGACGTCCTTTAGTTCGTTCATCACGTACTTGCCGATCAGCTGACTGGAAACTTCATTTTCGCCCAGGCTCCGCACCTTCTTCTCGACCTTATCCGTCAGCTTGGTGAGGCGCTCCATACTGACCGGCCTTTTCTCGGCGGACCGGACAATCCCATTAAGAATCTTTTGCCGGCTGAATTCTTGCCGGGTCCCGTCCTTCTTCACAACTAACAGCGGGGTCTCTTCATAGCGTTCAAACGTGGTAAAGCGGAAGCCGCAATGCACACACTCCCGTCGCCGGCGTATAAAGCTGCCATCTTCACTCGGCCGACTGTCAACGACCCGTGAACCATTCTGGTGACAATGTGGACACTTCATGCGCTTACCTCCCTTATAATACTTAACACTTTATTGTACCATACCTCGGTCTAGTTTAATCGTTTAACAAGCTGGGCCACCTGCTGCCGCAAGTGATTATCGTCTCCGTTGTTATCAATCACGATGTCCGCCCGCGCGGCCTTCTCATTTAACGGCATTTGAGCCGCTACCCTGGCTTGCGCTGCCGCTTGGGATAGGCCATCCCGCTTCATCAGGCGTGCGAGCTGGGTCGCCTTATCGACGGTCACCACCACGACTAGGTCGCAATCCTCGTCGTAACCCTGCTCAAACAGCAGTGGCACGTCTAAAATGACGACCGGGACAGCAGCCTTCGTGAAACCCGTGAGCTGGCCCATAATGGTTTCCCGAATCAGGGGCTGCATTACTTGGTTCAGCTGGTTGCGAGCATCCTGGTTATTAAAGACGAACTGGCCGAGCCGCTGGCGGTCAAGGCTACCATCCATGGTCACGATTGACCGGCCAAACCGCTCTACCAGACGTTCAAAACCTGGTTGACCAGGCTGCTGGAGGCGGTGGGCAACCAGGTCAGCATCGATGATTGGAAAGCCAACTTGACCCAGCAGCCCGCTGACGGTCGACTTACCGCTGGCAATCCCGCCGGTTAATCCCACTACTTGTGTCATCTTAATCCTCCACTAACGGCTGACAACGCGGACAGAAAGTCGTTCCCCGCTGGGCCACCTTGATTTTGACCATCTTGGCACCGCACCGGGGACATTTCTCGCCGCCCCGCCCATAGGCGTTCAACCGCTCCTGGAAGCCCCCAGCATCACCAAAGGCATTGGTAAAACTGTGCACAGTCGTCCCCTTATACTTAGTTGCGACCGCTAATTCCTTAATGATGTTGTCATGCAGGACTGCAGCCTGGTCAGGGGTAAGGCTGTTGGCCGGCTGTTCTGGGTTGATCTTGGACATCCAGAGGACCTCATCGACGTAGATGTTGCCGAGACCAGCGACGTGCCGTTGGTTCAGCAGGAATGGCTTGATCTTGCCCCTGCTCCTGCCCAGCTCATCCTGGAAAAAGGCCAGCTTAAAATCAGCGGCGGTCGGTTCAGGTCCTAAGGTTTTCAAGCCGCCGACTGTCTTCTCATCTCCCGTCTTGACCAGGGTCATCCGGCCAAACTTACGGGTATCGTGGTAGCACAGCTCGGTGCCGTCTGTAAATTGAAAAACAACGTGGGTGTGCTTGTCGATCGGTCCCCCAATCGGCTGGTTATAATACTTCCCTTCCATCCGTAAATGGGACACCATCGTTAGATTATTACTAAAGCGGAACAGCAGATACTTTCCCCGCCGGTCAACGTCTTCAATCGTCTGCCCAATCAGGGCCTGGCGAAAGTCTTCCACGTCATTAGTAATCGTTTTGCCGTAGTAAACATCAATTGCGTTAATTTTGCGGCCCTTGGCGATTTTTAAAAGTCCCCGCCGGACCGTCTCAACTTCAGGTAATTCTGGCATTTTCTACCGCCCCTATTTCAAGTCGTACCAAGTATCGCCAATCTTGCTCTCAACTTTCAGCGGCACGTTTAATTGAACCGCGGAGTCCATGACCTGGGGAACCAGCTTCTGGAGGACCGGGATTTCTTCCGCCGGTGCTTCAAAAACCAGTTCGTCATGGATTTGCAAAAGCATCCGGGCTTGGAGTTGACGCTGCTTGATTTCTTCCTTCATCCTAATCATTGCAATTTTAATGATATCCGCCGCGCTCCCCTGGATAGGGGTGTTCATCGCCGTCCGCTCAGCAAAGGACCGCCGGCTAAAACTCTTTGCATGAATATCCGGCAGGTAACGACGACGGTGGGTAATGGTTTCGACATAGCCGTGCTCACGGGCAAAGGCAATCGTATCATCAATATACTTCTTTACGCCCGGGAACTCCTTAAAGTAATTCTGGATAAACTCGTGGGCCTGGGAACGGCTAACGTGAATTCGCTGGGCCAGCCCGTAGTCACTGATTCCATAAACGATCCCGAAGTTAACCGCCTTGGCTCGCCGTCGCATATTGCGGTCAATTTCAGCATCGGCCGGCAGATGGAAAATCCGCCGGGCCGTGCTGGCGTGAATGTCCTCCCCGTTCTTAAAGTCCTCCTGGAGATTCTTATCACTGGTGATGTGGGCCAGTACCCGCAGTTCCACTTGGGAATAGTCAGATGAAAAAATCTGCCAGCCCTCATGGCTCGGTACAAAGGCCTTCCGTATCAAGCGGCCTTCCGGCAGGCGAATCGGGATGTTTTGCAGGTTAGGATCCACGGAGGACAGACGGCCCGTCTGCGTTAGGGTTTGCAGGTACCGGGTGTGAATCTTCTGGTCGCTAGAATGGATGACCTTCAGCAGGCCGGTGATGTAAGTCGACTGGAGCTTGGCGATTTGGCGGTACTGGAGGATGTCCTCCACGATTGGCGCCTGGTCAGCCAGCTTCTCCAGCACATCCACCGCGGTCGAGTACCCGGTCTTAGTCTTCTTGATGACCGGCAGTTTCAGCTTTTCAAAGAGGATGTGCCCCAGCTGCTTAGTAGAATTGATATTAAATTCCTCGCCAGCGGCCGCGTAGATCTGGTCTTCAATGTCGGCTAAGCGCTCGGTCAGCTTGCTGCCCATATCTTTGAGTGTCTGGGCATTAACCTTGATCCCGGTGATTTCCATCGCCGCTAAGACCCGGGTCAGCGGCACTTCGATTTCCGTATAAAGCGGCGTCTGCTGGTTATCGTCAAGTTTCTTAAACAGCGAGTCCCGCAGGTCGTTAATCGCCCGGGCTTTTTGTGCCAGGTGGGTATAGAAGGTCTGGTCATCGTCAGGGATGGCCCGCTTAGCCCCCTTACCATAGACCTCCTCGTCAGTAGCGACCTCATGATAATCGTGCTCCAGGGCGACCTGCCCAAGGTCATTGCTGTTGTCGTTTGTGTTCAGCAGGTAGGAAGCCAGTAGGAGGTCAAAATCAACGTTCCGCAAGTCAATCCCCAGCCGGTGTAAGCCGACAATCTGGGCCTTAGCGTTAAAGACATTCTTCGCTACCGCTGGTGACTCCAACAGCTTTTTGAGCCGGTCCTGTTTTAAGAGTTCTGCGTCGCGACTGACCAGCCAGGTCGTGCCATCACCGATTACAAAGCCGGCAAAGGGAGAGGTGTGGTAGTTAGCGTCCGGCATTTCGAGGTAGAAACTCAGTTCACCCTTGAGCTGGTCGACTGCCGCCAGGTTATCCGCGGTTAGTTCCGTATACTTCACCGGCGCGCTATCATCCGCCCCTTCTTCGGGGGCCAAGTCCATCTTCGCGAGGAAGGACTTAAAGCCCATCTGCTGGTAGAACGCCACCAGTTTCTCCGTCTGCTCGCCCCGGTAGGCGATGTCGTCTAAGCTAATTTCCAGCGGTGCGTCCTGGAGGATGGTTGCCAGGGTCTTGCACTGCCGCGCAATCTCTTCGTCTTCGACCAGGTGTTCCTTCATCTTGCTCTTTTTAAGGTCATCAATGTGGTCGTAGAGGTTTTCAACGGAGCCAAACTGCTTGACCAGCTTGATGGCCGTCTTTTCACCGATCTTGGTGACTCCGGGATAATTATCCGAGCTATCGCCCATCAGCGCTTTCATGTCGATAATTTGCCGCGGCGTAATGCCGAGTTTTTCTTCTACGTGGGCCGGAGTGTAGTGCTCGGTGTCGGTGACCCCCTTATGGGTAACGGCGACCGTGGTGTGGTCGCTGGCCAGCTGGGTCAGATCGCGGTCCCCAGTAACGATCAGGGTTTCATAGCCCGCTTCGTCCCCCTCCTTCGCCAGGGTCCCGATAATGTCGTCGGCCTCGTAATTCTTTAGTTCGTAACTGTGGAGACCGCACGCTTCCACCAGTTCGCGAACGTAGGGAAACTGCTCCGTCAGCTCGTCCGGGGTCTTGTTCCGACCGCCCTTGTAGTCATCGTACATTTTCGTCCGAAAAGTGACCTTTCCGGCATCGAAAGCTACCAGGGCAGCGTCCGGGTGAAACTTATCCAAGACGTGGTCCAGCATCAGCTTAAAGCCATAAATAGCTGCCGTATGCAGACCATCCTTATTGGTAAACTTGTCAATTTGGTTGTGCATCGCAAAAAATGCCCGAAAGACAATGCTGTTTCCATCGATTAGCAATAATTGTTTTGCCATTTATTCTCCGTCCCTTCTCTTGATAGTGTTATTGTACCAAAGATTAAGGTCGACCGTTAGTTCCCTGTTTAGTCTTCTAAGTGTAATATAATGAGGATGTACCAATTTGCAAGAAGGGATTATTTTGGACAAACTGCTAAACAAACGTCACGTCGAGGAGGCCCGGCTCTTTGCCATCCTCCTCACCTTTTGCGGCGGCTTTTTGGACGCCTTCACCTACATCCAGTGCGGGCACACCCTCGCTGCCGCCCAGACCGGGAACATCGTCTTCCTCAGTGCCGCCCTGGTCAACCACAATGTCATCGGCATCGTTGACCGCTGTGGCGCCATCATCCTCTATATTCTAGGCATCATCGTCGCCATCGGCTTTCAGGCCCACATCAAATACTGGCGAATTTTCTGCCTCTTCCCAATCCTCATCATCGGTGGTTTCGTCGGTGCCATGCCGGAGGACTTCCCCACTCGCTCCCTTTCATCGCCGCTTAAATTTAACCGTCTTCTTTTTCAGAGAAATCTTTTCCACCTGCCAGCCGTAGTCTATCAACTCCTTCTTGTAGGAAAGAAAAGAATGATCCAACGCCACCCCCGCAACCTGTTCAATTTCAGCAAATGATAGCGTGACAGTTGTCCCATCCTGCTGGCTTACAAACGACCAAAGTGCATTATACTTACTCATTTTGATTATCCCCAAGAAAAGACTCCTGCGGCCCAATCGCCACAGGAGTCTTTGCAAAATATATTAGTCCCGGTCGCTCATCCCAAAGATTTGCAGGAAGGAGATGAAGAGGTTGACGAAGTCCAGGTAGAGCTGGAGTGCGCCCACGATTGCCAGACCCATCACTGAATTTTCATTGCTGTAATTCAGGTAGATCTGCTTCATCTTCTGCGCGTCCCACGCCGTTAGCACTACGAAGATAATCACGGCAATGTAAGAGAAAATGTAGGTAATTGCCGAGCTCTTCAAGAAAATGTTGATGATTGAAGCGATAATCAAGGCTACCAGTGCCGCCATGGCGTGGGCACCAAACTTGCTGAGATCCCGCTTAGTAACCGTCCCGTAGAGGGCCATCGTCGCGAAGACCGCCGCCGAAGAAATAAAGGCCGCCGTGATATTAGCCGCCGTAAATGCTCCCGCAATCAGTGCAAACTCAACCCCGTAAATAATCGCCACCAGCATCAGCATGATAAAACCGCCGACCGGGTTCCGGGTGGCGCTAAAGCTAATCCCCATCGACAGTGCGATTGGCAAGAGGAGAATCAGCCAGACCATCCCCTGGTGCTGTTGGAAGTAGCCCAGCACCTGCGTAGCAAAGACGTTCATCGTCAAGTAGGCGCTCAGTGCGGAAACTAAAACTGCCAGGGTCATGTTTCCGTACATCTTAGTCAGGAAACTATTCAACCCCGCCTGGTCGGCAACCACGCGCCGGCCAGAATCATTTGGAAAATTATCCATTATTTAATTCCTCCTAAAGGCTTATTGAAATACAATACCACATTTGGACTTGCCAGTGGTCCTTTTGACTACTTATTAAGCAATTCTTTGAACTTCTCTTCATACTTTTCGATGTCGCCGGCCCCCATGAAGATCAGCACCGCGTTATGGTACTTCGTCAGCTTGTCAATGCTATCCATGTCTACCCCTTCACTGCCCGGAATCTTGGCTTCAAGGTCTGCACTGGAAACTGACCCGTCCTGCTCACGAATGGAAGAGAAGATCGGCGTTACAAAGACCTTGTCCGCCTTGCTCAGACTAGCAGCAAAGCCATCAATGTACGCCGCCAGCCGGGAGTACGTGTGGGGCTGGAAGACCGCCACGATTTCCTTATCCGGGAACTTCTGCCGCGCAGCGTCAATCGTTGCCTTGATTTCGTTTGGGTGGTGGGCGTAGTCGTCGATCAGCTTGTCGTCAGCAACATCGGTCTCACTGAACCGCCGTTTAACCCCGGAGAAGTTGGCGAGTTCCTGCTTGATCTTGTCCATGTCGACTTTTTCCATGTAAGCCACCGCCAGAACTGCCAGGCTATTCAGGATGCTGTGTTCACCATAGAGGTGGATGGTGAAGGTTCCCAACTTCTGGTCGCGGAAGTAGGCGTCATAGGTCGAACCAGCTGGGGTCCGGCGGATATTCTCAGCCCGGAAGTCGTCGTCATCCCCGGTCCCGTAGTAGTAAACCGGCACGTCGACGTCCAACTTCCGCAGGTTGGCATCATCACCCCAGGCAAAGATGGCCTTCTTGACCTGCCGACCATAAGTTTCAAATGAACCACGCACGTCATCAATGTCTTTGAAGTAGTCCGGGTGGTCAAAGTCAATATTGGTCATAATGGCATAGTCCGGGTGGTAAGCCAAGAAGTGATCCCGGTATTCATCCGCTTCAAAGACGAAGAAACGATCGTCATCGTTCCCCTTGCCGACACCATCACCAATCAGGTAGCTAGTTGGTTCAACCGCGGCGAGGACGTGGGACAGCAGAGCCGTGGTACTGGTCTTGCCGTGGGCACCGGCAATTCCGATACTGGTGTGGTCCGCCACTTCCTTTTCGACCGCTTCCGGATAGGTCAGCACCGGCAGACCCATTTCCTTAGCCCGCAGCACTTCTGGATGATCTTCGGCAAAGGCATTTCCCTTGATCACCGTCATCCCCTCCTTGAGGTTGGCAGGGTCAAACGGCAGAATCTGGATGCCCGCCTTGAGCAGGGGCCCCTGGGTGAAGGTTTCCTTCGCAATGTCTGAGCCTAAGACTTCGTTTCCTTGATCATGTAAAACACGGGCGAGGGCCGCCATCCCGGTGCCTTTAATGCCGATGAAGTAATATGTCTTCTTTTCCATTCTCTCTTTTCCTTTCCGTGTTCCTGCCTAGTTTGCTGGGAAGAAGGTATCAGCCTTGGCAAAGTCGACCGCCTCGCCAACCTCCTGCCAATCATCAGGAATAATCCACAGGCCCTTCTCGTCCGGAGCATTCTTCATTCGCAATTCACGGAAGCCACAGAGCATCCCATCGCTTTCGACCCCCATCAGTGCGCCAGGCCAAATGAGCTTACCATCGGGCATCATGGCACCGGGGCGCGCCACGACCACCTTAATGCCGGTAGCGACGTTCGGCGAACCACAGACGATTTGAACTGTCTGGTCAGCACCGATCCGGGTTTTGGTGACCTTGAGGTGGTCGGACTTCGGGTGGTCTTCCATCTTCTCGACGTAACCGACCACGAACTTTGGTGTATGGTCGGCCGTTAATTGCTGGTCAAACCCGGCTTGAGTCAGTTTCTGGTTGAGCTTGGCAACCTGGTCATCGGTCAGGAAGACCTGACCATTTTCCTTTGTCAATTCCGGCAACAGCTTGCTGGCGTCCATAAAGTTGTAGCCAAGCAGCTGCTGGTCCTTGGCACTCACGATTTGGACAACCCCATCCTTGATCGTGCTTGTCTGGTCACCATTATTAGGCGCGGTAATCGTTACTAGGATGTCGCCCATCTCTGCTGGATTATAGCTTGCAATTAACATTCTCTATTCATGTCTCCTTTACTTTCAAACCGCTGAATTAGAAAAGGGAGTGGGACTGAACCAAACCACCTGGTTCGTCGTCCCACTTCTACCAATCCACAGCAGGATCAGCGCAGGTCGGGGTCAATACCGGCTAAGCTGCTAACTGCCCTGCTGCTCTACTTATCTCCATCAAGAAAAAGGAGGCTGAGTGGTCCCAGGCCTCCTTATAAATCTAAAAAAGCGGGCCATTTTGACTTGCTTTTTTATTTTACTTCAAATTCCGCAAAAAATCTTCAACTTGTTCCTTAGTTTTGCGATCTTTATTGACTAGCCGACCAATTTCCTTGCCGTGGTCATAAGCGATGAAGCTGGGAATCCCAAAAACGTTTAGTTCTGCTGCCAAGTCAATGTTTTCATCGCGGTCGACGGTGTAGAAGGTATAATCCGCAAAATCCTGTTCGATTTCCGGCATGGCGGGTTTAATAAAGCGGCAGTCGGGGCACCAGCCAGCGGTGAAGAACAGGACAACCTTGCCCTGACCAATCTTGTCGATTAACTGGTCATCTTTAATTACAGGTAACTTTTCCATAGAAGTATCCCTCCTCATTGATTACAATGTTACTATACCATAACTGCTTCTTAATTACTCGTGAATAGCACCTGCTTGGCTTTTTACCGCTGTTAATGTTAGAATTGGGTAATCATTATATTAAAGGAAGCGTTGCAATGAACGATTCAAACAACACACTCAATCCATGGCTGGTCCCAGTAACGCTGGGCGCCTCCGGGGTCGCAGGATTTCTGGCCGGCAAGCTCTTCGGCAAACGGCCCTACCCGGCTAACCGGGCGCTCAAACAAATTCGCCGAGACTTTGCTAAGGAGGGTACCATCACCGGCAGTTGGATCGACCACCGGCAGACTCCCTTCCAACGCTTCGCCGTTAAGACCAGCGCCTACCAGGGCGGCTTAACGCGCTTAGAAGATGGTGAACCGGTAAATTACGAGTTTAAGGTTGACGCCTTTACCGGCAGCCTGCTGGAATTAAAACGGCTGGAAAATTAGTTTATAAATGTAAAAGGGTGGGACAGAACTAGCTCAGCTAGTTCTGTCCCACCCTTTTACTTTTTAGAGCATTATATTGACGTCCCCACTGTTCCATTGCCATAATCACTGGTGACAGGCTCTTGCCCAGGGATGTTAGTCGATAATCAGTCTTAGGCGGCACAGCCGGATAAACTCTTTTCACAATAATATTATCTTGTTCCAACTCATTAAGTTGCAGGGCCAGCATCCGTCGCGAGCAATGTGGCATTAATTTCTGCAATTCACTAAAACGGCACACCTGCTTTTTCATCAGATGATATAAAATGACGCTTTTCCATTTTCCCGAAATAATTTGAAGCGTGCTTTCTACCGGGCAGCCGGACGCACAATCATAAATATGTCTTTGCAAGCTAATACCTCCTCAGTTGTAATGATATAATTATTGACTTTCCTCAACCATAGTGAAATATTTGTTACTTAGGCATTTTTATTTCTCCTCTTGTGCTCCCATCACGTTCCTTTACTATTAGTAAGTAAAGGAGTGAACTTTAATGAAAGCAATCGGATTTACCGAGCATTTACCAATTGATAATCCCCACAGTCTCTATGAATTTCAGGCAGCAGTCCCCAAACCACACCCTCATGACCTACTCGTTAACGTAGCTGCCAGCTCAGTTAACCCCGTTGATACCTATATTCGCAAAGGCGGACGAGGAAAACTGAAGTCACCAAAGATCATTGGCTATGACGCTTGTGGAATTGTAGTAAAACAGGCGCAGCGGTCACCTTATTTAAACCCGGGGACCGAGTCTTTTACGCCGGCTCAATCCTGCGTCCTGGAAGCAATAGCGAATACCAGTTGGTCGATGGGCGAATTGTCGGTCACGCCCCACAAACACTATCAGATGCTCAAGCGGCCGCAATGCCCTTAACCTCGTTAACCGCATACGAGGCTTTATTCGAACAGTTGGGAATCAGTCAATCTTCACAAACTAACAGTGGAAAAACAATCCTAATCATCAATGGTACCGGCGGGGTCGGCTCAGTCGCAACTCAGCTCGCCCACCTAGCTGGACTAACCGTCATTGCCACTGCTTCACACCCCAAGGGAATTCAGTGGACAACAGAACATGGCGCTCAGCTGGTGGTCAACCACCACCAAGACCTAGTTAAGCAAGTTCGTTCCCACGGTTATAAATACGTTGATTATATCCTCGGACTAAGCAACATTGACGCCCATTGGAAAGAAATGTGCCAACTCATTAAACCCAACGGCTCAATTGCATCGATTACCGAAAATAGGCGACCAATTAATCTCAGCTTATTGACCAAGAAGCGCGCTCATTTTGCCTGGGAATGGATGTACACCAAGTCTTATTATTCGACACCCGATATGATCACGCAACACCAAATTTTAGACCGCGTCGCCCAGTTGCTTGATGACAACCTTCTTTCGTGTACCTTAACCAAAGAACTTACTCCTTTTACTGCTGCTAACCTCCGGAAAGCACACCAATTAGTCGAAAGCGGCCATATGATTGGCAAGGTTGCTATTTCAGCTTGGGAATAGTTTGCAAACAATAAGGCGGATAACGGCAGTTCCATCGTAGAAATGCTGTTATCCGCCTTTTCTTATTCGTCCTTTTTAAAGTGCGCCGTAAGCTTATAGATTGGCTGGCCCTTGGCCGCAAACTTTTGCTCGTACTCGGTCTCAACGTTATGCTCGTTCTCATCACTATTGTGGAGGTCGAGCCAAACTCCATCAAAGAGCATTCCATAGTTGTTCATGCTTTGGAGGGAAAATTCAAAGAAGCCCATGTTATCGGTCTTCAGTTCAATTGCCCCTTCATCTTTGAGCACCTGCTGGTAGCCAGCTAAGAAGGTGTGGTAGGTCAGCCGCCGCTTGGCATGACGCGTCTTCGGCCATGGGTCCGAAAAGTTCAGATAGAGACGGTCAAGCTCGTGGTCCTCGAAGTAGTTGGTGATGTCAGAACCATCACCACAGATCAGCTGGAGGTTGGACAGCTCCTCTGTGAGGGCCTTCTTCAAGGCGATAGCTGCTACCGTCCGCTGGATTTCCAGGCCGATAAAGTTGATCTCCGGATGGGCCTTCGCCATCCCAATGATAAACTGCCCCTTCCCCATACCGACTTCAACGTGAATTGGCTGCTTCTTGGCAAAACGGTCCTGCCAGTGACCCTTCACCTCCTCGGCATTGGTTACGATCATCTCCGGGTGGTCCGCAATCAGCGGATCCGCCCACTTTTTATGTTTCACACGCATAATTAGTATTCCTCACTTAACTTTTTTCTTCGTAATTTGAAGTAGAAGCGGGTCAAGACCCAGACCTCAATTGTGGCAAAGACCAGGTTGAGTAAAAAGCCTCGCCAGTCGAAATGCAGACCAATACTTGCCAGGACAATAAGTGCCGCCTCAATCACTGTTACCCGGGTCAGGAGCCGTTGGAAGTCCCTGACCCGTTCCTCAGTTTGAACCGGGTAAAGGTGGGTCAAGACGTTGGCTTCGTACTGGCCATACAACGGCATTAACTGAGTTGCAATCAGGTAGATAAACAGGACGACCAGCGCGGTGTTTAGCCACTGGAGCGGAACCAGGAACGCCAGGACCATCCCCAGCAGGGTCAGCCGGATCACAATCCCACTGATGTCCGTATTGCGGACAAAGCCCCGCGCGTAGAGGTACGCCCATGGCCGGTGGCCGTTTGACAGCCACCGCACCAGTCCATTCGCCCAGCGACGGCGCTTGACATTCCCCTGAACGCTCGGCACATCGGTAAAGAGGTTGAAAAAGCGGTAAACGCTGTACATCCGGTTACTTTCCATTTTGACCGCCACCTGCCAGTCAATTGTCAGTTCACGGTAAACTAGCCGCATCGCAACATCTAAGATTACCGCCACTGCCAACCCCAGCAAGGGACTGACAAGCCAGGTCGCCGCAGCCGCCAACAAGGGATTCAGCCAATACTCCGCTTGGGTTCGCCAGCCCTGCTTTGACCAACGGAGGCTGATGGACTTGCGGGCGGTAAACAGCCAGTCATCCTTTGTCACTACCGCCGTCAGAAAAACGGCTACAATATCAACTGTCGATAGTCGTTCCGTTATAAGGGCGAACGGTAGGGCAGCAAAGGTTCCCGCCAGGGTCATTCCCTCCGCGAGCACAAGGCTGTAAAGGTAGGCCCGTCTCAAATAGCCATCCATGGCCCGAACCTGAGGCAAGAGGAAAACCGGGTCCGGCCGCTTGATCAGGGTCGCCAGCCGACCAATTTGGGCTAGCAGGACAAACCAGGCAATCAGTAGGAAACGGGGCCACCACTGGTTAGCACTGAGGGTTGGCAACCATTCTGAATACCCGTAGGCCAGCGCGCCAAAGAGGAAGAAAAGGGCGATGACAAAGTGGTCGTTGAACACCAGCCGCCAATACTTCAGGAGCATCATAAAGTGACGCTGGCGCCGTTTCGTAAATAGTCTACTCATCTTGATCATCCCTTGCTAAGCCGAGATAAATTTCGTCTAGCGACTCATCCGGCCGGTCTTCCTGCTCACGGAGTTCCGCCAGGGTTCCGTGGGCCCGGACCTGCCCGTTAGCTAAGAGGACAAAGCGGTCACAGTAGCGCTGCGCAGTATCGAGGACGTGGGTCGACATCAGTACGGCCACCCCCTCCTTTTTCTTTTGCTCAATCAGCTTCAGCAAGTCATGGACGGCCAGGGGATCCAAACCATAGAAAGGCTCGTCCACAATCAGCAGTTTGGCATTGGTCATGAAAGCACAGCAAATCATCACCTTTTGCTTCATTCCCTTGGAGAAGTTCGCCGGGAACCAGTCCAGCTTATTGTCGAGCCGGAACAGTTTAAGCAGCTTATGAGCCCGCTGCCAGGCTGCCTCATGGTCAAGTCCGTACGCGTTCATCGTTAATTCGAGGTGCTCCCGCAACGTCAACTCGTCATACAGGATTGGCGTCTCGGGAACGTAGGCAATCTGCTGCTTATACTCGGCCGGATTTTCGGCCAAAGTCAGTCCGTTGAGGGTGATCGTCCCGGAAAACGGCCGCAGCAAACCGATAATGTGGTTTAAGGTCGTGGACTTTCCCGCCCCGTTTAAGCCGATCAGGCCCACTAATTCCCCCGGCTGGACCGCCAGGCTAACCTGCTTTAGGACGGGAATCTGTGAATATCCCCCCACCAGGTTCTTTACTTCAAGTGCCATCATCGTTCCCCCTTGCTAGTCTTAATTTCAACCATTAATTATAACATATCCGGTGCAGCCCTCCCGCTTTTTCGGTATACTAGGGATAGACACAAAAGTTAAAGGAGTGCGATCACATGACTGACTGTATTTTTTGCAAGATAATTGCTGGAGAAATCCCAAGCTACACGGTATACGAGGACGACGTTGTCAAGGCCTTCCTCGATATTTCCCAGGGCACACCAGGGCACACCCTCGTGGTTCCTAAGAAGCACGTCAAGGACCTCTTCGCCTACGACGAGGACCTGGCTGCCGCTGTCTTTTCCCGCCTGCCAAAGATTGCCCGCGCCGTTAAGAAGTCCAACCCGGCAATTAAGGGAATGAACATCATCAACAACAATGGTGAAGTGGCCTACCAATCAGTCTTCCACTCCCATATTCACCTGGTGCCCCGCTACACTGACCAGGACGACTTCAAGATTATCTTTAAGGATAATTCCGCTAAGTATGACGAGGACAAGTACAAGGAAATTCAGCAAGCAATCGTCAAGCAGATGGAAGATGAACAGTAATGTTTAAGGCAATCAAAGAAACGGTGACTGACGTTCGGCAGCTCGTCCGTTCCTGTCAGGGATTGACCACTAACGTCAAACAACTCCAGGATAGTCTGCCCGCGGTCAATAAGTTCCAGGCAGAAGTGCAAAAGGACATTGCCAAGTGGCAGTTTAAGGACCAGCCGCGCCTGGATAAAATCCGGGAAATTACTGAACGGTTAAGCAAACAAAGCAAAGCATAATAAAAAACATCGGGCAATAAAATGCCCGATGTTTTTTATTACCTAGTTATTAGCATTGCTGGAAGAGCTACTGTTGCTCGAATTGCCCAAGGTACCACTGTTGCTCGTCGCACCGTTGGAATTCAGGTAGTCATCCAGGATGTTCTTCTCATCGTTTTCCTTAATGGAAACATTCCCCTTCTTGAGGACGTTAGAAACGACCTTGTGGAGGAAGGTCCGGTTGTTCATGTTTTCCTGAACAATCTGGGTCCGCAGGTCAGCGATGTGCTGGCTCTTCTTCCCCTTAGCCGGGTGTTCGATCATGTAGATCACCTGGTAACCGTCATCGGTCTTGACCGGGGTCGTGGTGTATTCACCAGTCTTGAGCTTAAAGGCAGCTTCCTTGTATGCCGAATCTAGCGAGTTATCCGTATTGTCAAAAGCAGGAACCCGCCCACCATTATCCTTGTTGGAAGTGTCAGTCGACTTTGACTTTGCCAGTTTCTTGAAGGTCTTGTACTTGTCGCTTGAGTTGTTCAGCTGGTCGATGATGTCCTGGGCATCGTTCTTACTGCCGACCAGGATCTCAGCTGTTTGAACTTTTGGCTGGTACTTCTTCCACTGGGCATTGATCTGCTTGTTCGTAATGTGGGAGTAATCACGAACCGCGGCTTCCAGCAGGAGGTTAGACCGCAGCTGCTGCTTGAGTGACTTTTCGGTCATCCCATTTTGCTGCAAGAAGGAGCTGAACTGGGAGCCGTACTGGGACTTGTAGCTGTTGTACTGGGCATTGACCTGCTTGTCAGATACCTGTTTGCCGTACTCCTTTTCCAGGACCTTGTCCAAAATCATCTGTTGCAGGACCTGCTTACCATTGCTGGTGGCCTTCATACTGGAATAGTATTCGCTCTGGGTAATCTTTCCCCCGCTGGTTGTGGCTACCGCCTTATTTCCGCAGGCAGCCAGTGGCAGCATCAGGGCCGCCCCCGCAATTACCGCAATTAACTTCTTTGATTTCAAAAAAACACATCCCTTGTAGTATTTTAACTTTCACCCTGACGAAAAACGTCAGCCGGTGGTCTTCGCCCCACCGTTTTGTACCTTCTCAATATACCACAATTCCCCCCTCCGCCGAGGCTTTCAAGAAAAAGTTTAAGTGATTTTCACAATTTATTCACTATCTAGCCGTTCAAGGTCAATTACGCCCGTTAGCTGACGGGCCCGGTGGTCGGCAGTAAAGTAAAGGACCTGGTTATGGCGGGCTAATCGGGTCAAAATCGCGAGTACCCGCTCCTTGCGTAGATAGTCAAAGTTGACAAAGCCATCATCAATAATAATCGGCAGGGAGACCTGGTCACTCATCACGCTGATAAAGCCCAAACGCAGCGCAACATAAAGCTGTTCGGCGGTCCCAGTCGACAGCTCTTCGACCGCAAACCGCTCCTGCCCAGCGGTCAACACCGCGACGCCTTCTTCATTAAGCAAAATCTTGGTATACCGCTGGTTCGTTAAGGTCGCAAAAAACTCCTCCGCGGCCTTAATGATGGCCGGGTACCGGTCCGCGGAAGCTAAAATCAGTGCCTGGTTGATCCACTGGGCCGTCAGCTGGTAGGTCGTCCACCGCCGAGCCTCCTGCCAAATCCGGGCCGCAAGGTTGGCCGCCCGCTGTTCTAGTTCTGGCAGGGTCCCGTCAGCTGCCAGCCCCCGAATTTCCACCTCCGCGGCCTGCTCCTGCCGGTGCGCCGCTTCTAAGGTTGCCTGTTCACGGGCCACCCTATCGCTCAGCCGCTCCCGCTCTCGTTTTAGCGCCGCCTCATCCGTAAAGCGCGCAAGTGCTGCCTTGTCCTCATCCGCCAGCTGCTGGTCATATACCGCCGTGGTAACTTGCTGCTGGTGGGCCCGGGTCCGCTGCTGGAGGAAGCGGTCAAAATCCACGTCACTATTGACACCAGCCGACTGGTAGATAGCCCACTTATCATTCTGTACCTCCCGGAGCTGGCTTTTTAGGGCCGTTAGTTGCCGCTGGGCCCGTTCTAGCTGCTGGCGGATAGCTTGCCAGGACCGCCACTGGTCGGCCCGGCGATTTTCCCAAGCGAGCAGGTTGCGGGCCAATTCCCCGGCGTGCTCCCCACTGACTTTACCAGCCAGCCGCCGCTTGATAGTCAGCAACTGTTCATGGCTCTGGCCTGCCCCTAACGCGGAGTCTGCCAACTGGTTACTGAGTTCAGCATAGCGATGAAGGTCCGCCTGCATGGTCAGCCACTGGTCTGGTGAAAAGCTGCTGAGCCCGTGAGCCCGGCCAAAAGATGCTAAGGCCGCGTCCCGCCGCGCTAACTGTTGTTTTTCCTGCCGGTAGCTGTAGTAGCCCCAACCGCCAGCTGCGATTACCAAGAGCAGGCCGAGGTTGCGCAAACCACCATGCTGGCTGGCCAAGCCGAATAGGCAGAGCAGGCCGCCAAACGCCAGCAAAGCTAAAATGACCCCCTGGTTAGCTAGCTGCGCCGGGGCTTTCCTGAGCTGCTCCAACTGGGTCAGTTCCCGTTCGCTCAGCGGCTGGGGGGGTACCTGTCCATACCGCTCCTGCAACTGCTTTTTCTCCTGGGCTCGGTGTTCCTGGAAGCGTCCCTGCTGGCGTTGCTGGGCATCCCGAGCAGCTAGTTGGAGCAGTTGGCCCCGCATTTCCTGGTACTCTGCCAGGTGGTCATGGTAGTCATTCAACTGGGCCTGGTCAAACTGGCTGAGCCGACCGTTGAGCTGGGCCAGTTCAGCTTCCTGACTTTTGATTTGCCGCCGCAGCTCCTGCTCCTGGATACCGAGCCGATCGGCTGCTGCCACTTGTTCATCGCTGATTAGCTCAGCCCGCGAACTATCCTGGCCCTGCCGCCACTGCTGAAAGACAGGCCAGAGACGGGCCAAGCGTTCCAAATCATTTTGGCGGGCTTGATCTTTTTTCAGCTCTGCCTGCCCAGTCTTCATCTGCTCTTGGGCCGCTCCGCGAGTCTTCAACAGACGCTGGTAGTCATCATACTTGCCCCGCGCCTGCTGAATCCGTTGCTGTAAATCCTGGTACTCGGTAAGGTGTTGGTTGAGCGTCGGCTTGCGTCCCCGGGGTTTGAAGACTTCATCCCCCTTTTTGAGCAATTCCGCGACCAATTGGCGCCACTCACCACTATCGACCGCCCCGACCTGCTGTAATTGCCGTTGCACATCTTCCCGGCTAAGGTCACCGATCCTGGCGAGGTCCGCTTGCCGAATACCAAAGATTGCCTGGTAGAGCTCCAGGTCAACGTTCCCCAAGAGGGCCGCTAACTTCTCCTGGCCAAATTGCTGGCCCCGCTGGTCGGTGACGGTTACCCTGCCGCCGTCGCGCCCCGCCGTCCGGGTAATCCGGTACTGCTGACCGTCAGCTTCCACCAGCAGGCTGCCGCCATATGCCGCGGTCGTTCGCGGTCGGTACTGCTGAAATCGGTTTTTCCCCTTCGCGTTGGCAAAACCAAATAAAATGCTGCGGATAAAGACGGCGAGCGTCGTTTTCCCGGCCTCGTTTTCACCATAAATCACCTGCGGGTTTGCCGCCAAGGAAAAATCCTGGTCGACCCACTTTCCAAAACCATCAATGTGAACACTTTTAATTCTCATCCTGCTTCTCCCGTTCACTAATCAAGGCCGCCGCCCATTGCTCAAATTCCGCCAAGTTTTGGTGGTCAGCAAACTGGTCATAGAGTGGCTGGTGCTTAACCAGCGGTTTGATCACCGCCGCCAGGTTCTCCGTCGTGAAAACCGCCTGCTTGGCCTGGGCCCAGTAGCGCTGGTCCAAGGATGGCAAGTGCGGTTCCCCTTGCCGCGTGGCCAAGGTCAGCTGGTAAGGCCACCACTCAATTGTTTCTTCCATCCGCAAACGACTTTGCAGGTGAGTAAGCAGGCTGCCGTTCTCCACTAGCAGCCGCCACTGCTGCCTGCTTGCTGTTACCTGAACCGCACAAAGCTGCAGGTGGCCGACCGCGTTGCTGGTGGCCGCACTGGTAATTGCCCGGTCAACTGCCGCTTCCGTTTGACAAGCGTCAAGGTCAACGCTCACTGTCCGCCAGCCGATGCCAGCAACCGGTTTGAACTCCGGAATCAGTCTGGAACCCTCGCTGTGAACCAGGTAGTAGCCATGACTGCCAGCCTCATTTTTATGCCGCCCCTGGGGATTTCCACTATACGCAATCGGCGGTGTGGTAGCCAGCTCCTGGTGCTTGTGGATATGGCCTAGTGCCCAGTAGTCATAGTGCTTGCTCTCTAACTCATCCACCGTAAAGGGGGCGTAATGGTTGTCGGCCCCTGCCTGGTATGGTGCGCCATGCAAGAGCCCGATTTGCCAGTCAACGGCACCTTTTACCGGGTATTTTCTCGCGACATCCGTGCTGATCCACCGCTGTCCGTAACTAAAACCGGTTATAGCGACCTGTTCACCGGTTGCTAGTGTAAGGGCGGCCGTTGTGACCTGGTTGCCCAAAACATGGGTATTCGCCGGGAAGGATTGGTTGGCAGCGGTCACCTGCTGAAAGTCATGGTTGCCATAGCACATGAAAACCGGAATGTGCTGCTGATCCAACCGGGTCAGCTGTTCGTTGAAAAAGTCAACGGCCGCAATGCTTTTCCCTTCACCATCGTAAATATCGCCCGCAATCACGACAAAATCGACCCGTTCCGCAATCGCGGCGTCGACGATCCTACGCAAGGCGGCAAAAGTGGAGTCATAAACCTGCCGCCACAGCTGACTAGGCATCTCGGTCAATCCTTGGAAGGGACTGGCAAGGTGTAAATCTGCCGTATGAATAAACTTCACCATCTTCACCCCATTCTTCACTGAACAATACAAAAGCCCCCACCGTTCTAGCAAAGCCGAACGCTGGAGGCCAAGTAGTATCATGAGCCGGGAAAACTTTCCAAGCCCACTTACTAGCGGGTCCTGCTAGTTATTTTCGTTAGACTGCGGCATGATTTCACTGTACAGATCCTGAATTGGGCTGGTAATCGTCTTGTTCAGCTGTTGCAGCATCTGGTCGATTTGCCGTTCTTGGTTCATCAAGTTTTGCACTGCCTGCTTGCCGCTGATTTCCTTAGCCAGGGTCTGGATAGCCTTGATTTCGTCTTCGCTTGGCTGTTGACCCTTCATCTGCTTTTGCTGTGCTTCGGCCTGCATCTGTTGGAACTTCTTGAATGAAGCAAAGGCTTCGCTATCCGCCTTCAGTTCGTCTAAGGCCTTCTTCAAGCCTTGGTATTCTTGCGTTTCAACTAATTGCCGGCTCATGTCATTCGCCGTGTCATAAATATTTATAACCATCTTCGATAACTCCTTTTCGGTTCATTATTATAAATTGTATCATGTTTTGCCTAGTGGTGAAACGGCGGGGCTAAAAGAGGGACTTAACGTTGTTCCAGAACTGGCTGGCCTTGTCGCCGATATTGTTGACCGATTGGTTGAACCGGTTCATCAGGGCGTTGTCCCCACCATTAAAGAAGGACTTCCACCCCGACGTGTTTTTGACCCGCTTGTTGGCCCGGATCTGGGCGTCCTGGACCGTAAACCTGGTTCCCGGTGTATTCGCCAGAATCCCGGACATTTCATTCTTAAAGAGGCCGTTGATATTTCGCTCGGAAATATCGTTCAGCACATGACTTGAATTGGTATCATCATAACCTTCCCAGGTGGCGACCACCACGTCAGGAGTGTAGCCAACGATCCACTTATCACGGTCATTGGACTCGTCACCCTTGACCCCAGAATTAGTCGTCCCGGTCTTTCCAGCTAGGGTATATCCTGCCGGCTTGGCGGTTTCCCCGGTTCCGTGCTCGTACACCCCGATCAGCATACTGGTCATCTCACGGGCCGTCTTGCTGGAGATGACGTGTTTGACCTTGGAACCCTTATTCTGGGCGACGACCTTTCCCGAAGCATCCTCAATCTTAGTGATGTAGTACGGGGTCGGCATCTGCCCGTCATTATCAAAGGTCGCGTACGCGCGGGCAATTTGCTGGGGCGAGACCCCCTTAGTCATCCCACCGAGGGCCAGGGCCAGGTTTTTATCGCCCTTCTCTACCGGCAGGCCGAATTTTTCCGCCATCTTGTAGCCCTGGTTGACCCCAATCTTATTGAGTAGCCAGACCGCCGGGGCGTTCAAACTCTCGTACAGGGCCTTGTACATCGGCACTTTGCCACTATACGTATCATCGTAGTTCTTCGGCGTGTAGTTGTTAGTCCCGTATGACTGCTTCTTGTCCTGGAGCTCCGAATCATAGAAATAACCGTGTTCCAATGCCGGCGCGTAGACAACGATTGGTTTGATTGTTGACCCCGGCTGCCGGCGCATCTGGGTAGCCCGGTTGAAGCCCCGGAAAACGTGCTTGCCCCGGCCACCAACGACCGCGGTCACACCCCCTGTTTTCGGGTTCATCGCAATCGACGCTGACTGCACCATCGTCCCATCGGCAGAGTCATCAGGGAAATTATTGTCATTATCATAGGTATCCTGCATTGATTGCTGCTGATCCTGGTCCAGGGTCGTGTAGATTTTGTAGCCATCGTTCATGATCGACTTTTCAGAAATGTTATACCGGCTGGCCGCCTCAGAAATCACCGCGTCAAAAAAGTAGGGGTACTTGTAGCTGTCATTAGCCACGTAGCCGCTATTGATTCCCAGGGACGTTTTCTTATAGGCGTTTGCGTCTGACTGGCTGAGCTTTTTATTCTCTACCATCAGCTGTAAGACCATGTTCCGCCGTTCCCGCGTTGCTTCCGGGTGGTCGATCGGGTCGTAAATTCCCGGCGAGGTCAGCATCCCCGCCAGAGTGGCTGCTTGGGGAACCGTCAGCTGGCTAGCATTGACGTCAAAGTACCGCCGGGCCGCGTCCTGGACCCCCCAGACCCCGTGGCCGAAGTAGGCATTGTTGAGGTACATGGTCAGAATCTCGTTTTTGGAATACTGGTTCTCGACCTCGATCGCAATAAAAATTTCCCGGGCCTTTCGCGAGAAGGTCTGCTGCTGGGTCAAAAAGGCATTTTTGACTAGCTGCTGGGTCAGAGTACTCCCCCCACCAGAAATGTAATCACGGTGGAGAACCTTATTCTTGACTAGCAGGAAGGCTGCCCGACCCAAGCCCTTTACCGAGAAGCCGTGCTCATGGTAAAAATTCCGGTCCTCAGTCGACAGTACCGCGTCAGGAACACTTGACGAGATGTTATTCAGCTTCACGTAGGTTCCCTTTTGCGAGTACAGACTGCCGGCCGACTGCTTCTTATTATCGTAAATCATCGTCGGCCGTGACAGGCGGTTTTGCAGGTTCTTGACGTCCGAAGTCTTCGCCACGAAGGTCAAGTGGATGCTCATCAGCAGGAAGAGGCTTAGGAAAACGACTATTAACCAACGGGTCAGCTGGTAGCGGTGCCAGACTTGTTTGAGTTTTTTCTTAAAACGCTGCCAGGCATCTTGCAAAAACGCCAGCAGCCGTTTGCCCACCTTCTTTAACCAGGCCACCAGGCGGTCCTTGGTAGAATTTGTTTGTGGCTCACGTTTCATTGTTTCTCTCCATTATCCGTTCATTTTAGAATGCAAACCATTTTAGCACACTTTCCACTGGTTGCTGCACTTTCGGCGATTTTTTTAGCAAGGCTTAACAAGTGCATATAAAAAACGGCTGGACTTGGAAACCAAATCCAGCCGTTTGCTAGTTTATTTCTACAATGAAGTCCGGTCAAGTTCTCCCTAACTACATCTCGTCCGGAGCCTTGATGTCCAGCATTGCCAGGGCATCCTTGAGGACGTGGCTAACGGCCTGGACAAGGGCTAAGCGGGCCGGTTGGCCTTCGTCGTCCTGGAGAATCCGGTTGTGGGCGTAGTACTGGTTAAACTTCTTGGACAACTCCAGAGCGTACTTGGCGATTACGGACGGGTCGTAGTTGACCGCAGCCCGTTCCACCACGTCACTGTACTGGCCCAGGAAGCTCAGGATGTCCCAGGCAGCGTCCCCAACAGTCGTCAGGTCAACATTGCTGAAGTCACGTAAGCCACCCTTGCGGAGGATGCTCTCAGCACGGGCCCGGGCATATTGAACGTACGGGCCGGTTTCCCCTTCAAACTTAACCACATCTTCCAGCTTGAAGTTAACTGCGTTCCGCCGGTCGTTTTTGAGGTCGTGGAAGATGACGGCGCCGACACCGACCTGCTTAGCCACCTCATCGGCGTTTGGCAGATCCGGATTCTTTTCGGCAATCTGTTGGCGGGCCAGCTTGATGGAGTCGTTCAAGACGTCCTCCAGGTTGACTACGTTCCCCTTCCGCGTTGACATCTTTTGCCCGTTCAGGTTCATCAGGCCAAAGGAGATGTGTTCCAGTTGGTCCCACCAAGTGAAGCCCATTTCCTTGAGAACCGCCTTGAGCTGCTTATAGTAGTTTTCCTGTTCGGCACCAACGACGTACAAGGACTTGGCATGACCAAACATCCGCTTCCGGTAGAGGGCCGTCGCCAGGTCCCGGGTGATGTAGGTGGTCGTCCCGTTGCTCTTGATAATCAGCGGTGGCGTCAACTTGTAGGCGTCCAGGTCGACAATTTGGGCGCCCCGGCTGGCCTTGAGCAGGTGCTTGTCCTTCAACAGCTGAATTGGGTCATCCATCTTTTGGGCCGAGAAGGCTTCCCCGTTAAAGGAGTCAAAGTGGACGTCCAGCATATCGTAAACCTTTTGGAACCGTTCAATGGAAATTTGGCGGAACCAGTGCCACAGGCGCCAGGCTTCCTTGTCACCATGTTCAAGCTTGGCAAACCATTCCCGGCCAGCGTCAGTGTACTCCGGATGTTCTTCGGCTTCGGTGTTGATGCGGACGTAGTACTTCAGCAGGGTGTTGATTGGGTCCTTTTTGACCTCTTCTTCGCTCCCCCACATCTTGTAGGCCGCCATCAGCTTCCCAAATTGGGTTCCCCAGTCACCCAGGTAGTCAATCCGAACTGGCGTGTAATTTTCCTTCTCCAGAATCCGGGCGATGGCTTCACCGATCATGGTCGAACGGAGGTGGCCCATCCCCATTGGCTTGGCAATGTTCGGTGATGAGTAGTCAATCGTCACGTTGGCCCCGTGACCGAGGTCCTTCTTACCATAACCAGCCGGGTCAGCCAAAATCGCCTTGATAATCTCCGCCCCAACCTGGGCCTTGTCCAGGAAGAAGTTGATGTAAGGACCAGCGACAACGACCTTTTCAAAGCCGGTCTGGTCAATCTTTTCCACCAGGTCCGCCGCAATCATCTGCGGAGCCTTGTGCAGCGTCTTAGCTAGGAAGAAGGTTGGGAAAGCGTAGTCCCCGTTGTTGGCATCCTTTGGCCGTTCAATCTTGTCAACAATTTCTTCTAATGATAAGTCTGGCAGGGCAGCAGCAACTGCCGATGCTACTCGTTGTTTTTCGTCCATTCGATTTCCTCCTCAAATAAAAAGTCTCCAGTATGAAAAAACATACTAGAGACGAGATTTCCCGCGGTACCACTCTAATTGAATTGGCTTCCACTCTTTAAAAGACTAATTTAGCTGTCCTGACGCGCACGCCTTCACTGAAACCACTCCCCCAACTCACACCAAATTTGGGGTCGCTGCATAGTGGTCATCCGTTACTACTCACGCCAGCTTTTACAGTCATTTATTATAGCAAAGATTCGTGTAAATACAAGCGACAAAAAAAGCCAAGTGAAATTCACTTGACTCTCAACTAAGCGGGTAACGAGAATCGAACTCGCGACGCAACCTTGGGAAGGTTAAGTTTTACCACTAAACTATACCCGCATAACTAACTTAATCATTAACACTAAGTTAGTATACACCAATTAGTCTTTCTTGTCAGCCTTTTTTGTGGTTTTTTTCCGCTTAGCTGGCTTTTTCTTGGTATCCTTGCTTTCGTCCGCATCGTCAGCGTCGTTATCTTCCCGTGGGACAGCTTTGATTATCTTGGCTTCATCCTGCCGAATCACAGCTCGGCCATTCAACTCATTGACGCCGCTCTTGTCAGCTGGATCAAAATCATTAATCGAAACCATTACAGAATTATTGTAAACTTTCTCCACTACTCCCTGGAAGTCGTGATCCATCGGCCCAAACTTCTTGCAGCCAACAACATCACCGATTTCAAAATCAGCCATAGTTTTCACCTCGCTAATAATTTCCAATGGGATAACAGGAAACACTTTACACTTTTTTTAATCCTTTTTCAAGTCTAACGACCGGTTGGTCACTGCCCAGCATTAATGGTAAAATCATCGTAGAAAGGAATTACTGTTATGATAAAACCAATTGCTGAAGTGATGGTCGTGATCTTAATCATCGCTACCATTGGAGGAAACCACTCCAAAAAGGAAAAGCACGTTGCCGACTGGCTCGGCATTGCACGGATTGCCTACTTCATCCTGCTAACCCTCTCCGTTATCAAGCTGATTACTAATTATCCGGTTGTCCTCATCACCAATATTCTCTGGCTGCTCTACCTAATTATCGTCTACATTTACCTTGAAAACACCTTCCGCCTCAAACGGGAGACGTTTGGCAACCCCCTGCGGACCACTGGGGTTACGATTGCCCTGATCATTGCAATGATCGTAATTATCGTCTTTTTTTAGCATTTTTCTTCATTAAAAGGTAAAAGAGGCTGTGACGTAAATATTATTACTTAGATAAAAGACGAACAGCGCAGTACACAAAGGGGCTTCAGTGCTCGGCAAAGCCGAACTCTGAAGCCCTCTTTCTGTTTGCGGGGGCGTGAAGACGAAGTCATAAATGACTTCTGTCACGCTCCCTTTTTCAATGAAAATTAATTAGTGTTCTTCAACTTCGTCCGGGTGCGCTAATTCGTAGCGGTGTTCCGTCCAGAAGTAGAAGGTAATCAGTGCAAAGCAGATTGCTGGCACGATGAATGACAGCTGCATCGAACCAGAAAGGTCGGAAACCCGGCCCTGGATAGTTGGCACGATGGCACCACCGATCAAGGACATCACGATGAAGGCCCCACCCATGGCAGTGTGCTTCTTTTCGTGAATTTGGTCCAAAGTGTGGGCGTAAATCGTTGGCCATTCTGGGCCAAAGAAGAAACTCGTGGCAATTGCCGCCACAACCGCCGTCATGTTTGGCACGGTAAAGGTAATTACCAGAGAAACCGTTCCGAGCAGTGAGAACCAGGTCAGAACCTTGGTGATGGAGTAACGCTTCAGGAACCAGTTAGCAACCAGCTTACCGAAGAACCAGGCAACGTAACTGTAAATCATGAAGGTCGAAGCGTCGGCATCGGAAATGTGACTGTCAATCCGCAGGGCCAGCCGGATGGTGAATGACCATACCGTCGTCTGCATCCCGGCGTAGATGAATTGGCAAAGAACCCCCTTCATGTAACGCTTGTTGTGTGACAGGTAGTGGAATGACTCCCGAATACTTGGCTGGTCTTCCTGGGCCTCTGCACCAGCTTCACCATTGGCACCGGTAGCCAGCGCCTTGGCCCGCGGCATCTTCGTCACTGCCAGGACGATGAAGATAATGATCAAGACAATCAAAATGTACTTGTACGGCCGCAAGGTCAACTGGAGCATGTGCTGGTTGAATGCTTCGGCCTCAGCCGCGCTCATTCCCTTGACCTTGTCCGCAATGTTACCACCTTCACCAAAGATCAGGTACTTCCCAAGGACGATCCCCGTAATGTCTCCCAGTGGAATCAGGACGTTGGCAATGTTCAACCGCATGTTGGCCTGGGCCTTTGGACCGAACATCGTAGCGTAGGTATCACAGGAAGTTTCCAGGAAACTCAAACCGATGGCGATGGCAAAGATGGCCGCCAGGAACATACTGTAGGTCGCCACGTGGGAAGCCGGGAAGAACATCCCACACCCGATAATGTAGAAGAGCAACCCGACTAAGATTGAGAGCTTGTAGGAGGTCTTCTTAATCAAAATCGATGCCGGGATGGCCATCAGGAAGTAACCACCATAAAAGGCACTCTGCACGAAGGCGGTCGCGGTATCGTTCAAAGTAAAGACGGTCTTAAACTGCGTAATTAAAATATCGTTTAGACTTGCTGCGGCACCCCAAAGTGGAAAAATCAAACATAAAATTACAAATTGGAAAATTGGGGTCCGGTTTAAGTAACCGTCAGGAAGCTGAATCCAGCTCTGTTTTCTTTCCTTATCCATTTTCTAACTCTCCTTGTTTAGAATGTAACGCCTGATTCGAGGATGATGTTGGAGTACGGAGTCATTTCCCCAGTCCGAATAAAGGCGTGGGTCTTAGAAAGGCTCTTCTTCAAATCGCTGTGGGGCATAAAGGCAATTTCCACGTCTGGCAAAGCAGCCTTAATGTTTTCCAGCTGCTGTGGATTTTGGTCCTTAATCTCGTCTGCCAGGTAGATTTTTTGAACCTTGAGCTCCTTGAGGACGTTTTGCAAAACATCCATGAAACTCGGCAGTTCCTTGTCGACACAGAGGTCGATCTTCTTGGTGTCGGCCGGCACCGGCATTCCGGCGTCACCGATTGACAACCAGTCCATGTGGCCCATGCCAGCAACGACGGCAGCAACTTCTGAATTTAAAATACCAGTTTTCTTCATTACTATTCTCCTATTCTTGCTTCAATGCTGCTTTAACGTCTTCACCGGTTGGGATTGACGGCATCGCACCCATCCGTTGCACGGTCAGGCTAGAAGCCCGCTGTGCGTAGCGGAGTGAATCCTCCACGTTGGTCAGGTCCTTTTCCAGTTGAGAACACAGGGCACCGATGAAAGTGTCACCGGCAGCGGTCGTGTCAACCGCCTTGACCTTGAAGGCGGGAACCAGCCCATGGTCGTCTGGGGTAGCGTAAAAGACACCCCGGTCACCTAAGGTAATTAGCAGGTGCTTAACCCCGCGTTCACGGAAGTAGTCCGCACTCTTGAGCATTGAATCTTCATCCGTGAGTTCAATCCCCGTCAGCAATGCACATTCGGTTTCATTCGGTGCAATCACGTCCGTGTACTGAAGCAGTTCCGGCATAATTTCGTGAGCTGGTGCGGGGTTCAAAACCGTGGTGACCCCCTGTTTCTTTGCCTGCTTGAACAAATCCAGGGCCACTGCCTGCGGTGTTTCAAACTGGGCAATCAGGAAGTCCGTGTGCGCAAGCAGCTCAGACAGGTCACCAAATTCACCTGGCTGCATCGCCTGGTTGGCACCACCATAGACCATGATGTCATTTTGACCATTGGCGTCCAGGGTAATGGCCGCGCTCCCCGTTCCATGATACTTGTCGATGTTGATGTGACTAGTATCAATATCATTTTCCTTCAGTGCTTCCAGCATGTACTGGCCTTCGTTATCGGAACCCACGGCCCCGACGAATGCAGTTTGCGCACCGGAACGGGCGGCAGCTACGGCTTGATTAGCCCCTTTGCCACCGGGAGCTGAACTCTTACTCTGCGCAGCGATTGTTTCACCGGGCTGCGGGAAACGGTTCACGTGATAGGTAGTATCCACATTGATACTGCCCAGAACCACGACATGGTTAACCATCTTTTAGTCCTCCATTTCAAACAAAAAATAATCTAACGTTTCATAAAAACGTTTTCAAGATGACTTTTGTATAGTAACGCGTATTAAAACGTTTTACAAGCCTAAAGATAGCCAAACACATAAATTCACAAAGTTTTAGGTAAATCGTTTTATCACCCGTGCCCGCCATTTTCCTGATTTAAATTACAAATAAAATAATTTGTGAAATTTAAACTTTTTTGATTGCTGTTAAAAACACAACCGGCCCGTAGCACCCTGATTGGGGATACTACGAGCCGGTAAAAGCCAACTGATTCTAATTTTAATGGTTTTCGTTGTAATAACTGTCTTCGAGTCGTTTGAAGGAACCGGGTTCCACCTCTTCCAGGGCTGTCCCAATCTTTTCAAGACTCTTTGCGTATTCGTATTCACTAAACAACTGGCGCGCCTTCTGGGCAGCTTTTTCAACCGTTTCATCATTCGGGAAACGGTTGGCGTATTGCAGCAGTCGTTCCGTGAGCTCGACACTGTCCCGCAGGTCGTTTGTCTTAGTATGCAGGGTCTCCAAATCAGCTTCTACCATAATCAGCTGTTTGGTGACGTCGTCCATATCGACCTTGTATTGCCCCAAGGCCGCGGCTAGTTTCTTTATCTCGTCACTAACTCCCTTGAAGTAATCAAGGTAATCACTTGACAGCCCTGGCAGGTTAAGTTGCTCCACCTGGCGCTTAATGGTCCGAATATCGACCGAGTACCGTTGGAGCATTTTTTTGGCCCGTTGTTCATCAGTTTGGAGTTTAGCAACCTCATCGTTGATTTCCCGCTGTTTTTCCTCGACCGCGGTCAGCTCCTGCTGGTTCGCCTTTTGGCTTGCGAGGATCTGACTATACAGAGCTTGATCGTCCTTGATGGCCTGGGCATCACGCTGGTAGTCCTTGTCGATCGCCTTGATCCGTTCATCAAGCCGGCGGGCAGCCTCAATTTCATTATTATTGAACGTATAGCTAAGGTTGAGCCGCTTTAGTTCCTTTGTCAGCTCATCATTCTGCCGGCGGGCGTGACTGATGAATTCACCCATCACCTTCATTAAGTGCTGGGCTTCTGGCTTGGCATCCAATTCCTTTTGCATTATATCATACAAGTGGTCGATTTCGGTAGAAAGGTCCTGGTTAGACTGCTCGACCACATCCACTTGAAGGTCATTCAGCTGCTTAACGGTTTGCGTCAATTTTGCCTGCAACTGGTCAATTTTTTGTCCCAGCTTTTTCTCTGTAAAGTGATAATGCTGCTTGGTCAAGGTTTCGTAACCACTTCGCAATTCCGCCAGCTGATCCGGAAATTCAGCCACCAGCGGTTTGTAAAGTTGGGGAACCTTTTTGAGCAAGTCGTCAAATTCCTGGTTATCAGTCTGGAGGTCGGTTAGGATTTCCTGGGCGGCTTCTAAATCGCCCTTGGTCGTCAGGTCGGTAAATTTAGCATAGCGGTCCTCTAAGTCAGCCAAGCGTTCATTCAACTGGTCAGTCGTCTCGCCGTACTCAAAACTCTTATCATCAAGCTGTTGGTGGTACTGCTGGTAACGCTGCTTCAGCTGGTCAACGGCTTCGTGGTGGTTCTCTTCTTGTTGATGGAGGGTCCGCAACTGCTTTTGCAAGCGGTCAGCCTGCTTACTGGCCTTTTCGATTGCCTCACGGTAGTCGCTAATCGCCGAATTAATCGTTACTAACTGGCTAGTCTTAACAGCTGCCTGGAGGTCCTCGCCCTGCTTATTCAGCCGCTTAATGGCGGGGGCCAATTGATCGTATTCCTTTTGCAACTTTGCCAGCTGGTCGCGGGCATCCCCCACCAGCTGCATTTGCTGCGCCTTCTTCAGGTTAGCCGCCAGTGGTTGCTTACTAAGGTGCGCACTGACCGCCTGTAATTCACTAATTTGCTGAATTGCCCGTCGTTGGAACCACACGATTCCTAACAGCAGTAACAAAACAATCACTAAAATTGCAATTAAAATTTGAAACATCATTACCCCACCTAATTATTCAACCAGTTGACAATCACTGCCAGTGGTATATTCTAGGTAAAATTATACCATAGTACCGCCTGCTTGCCGGTGCTTATCTGAAAGAAGGGTGAATTCACCATGAAGAATGACCAATTACTGCTTAGCCAGCTGACAAGCCTCCTTGCGGGCGAACCTTCCCCGCTGGCAATCCTCGCCAACGCCAGCGCGCTGATCAACCAATCTGTAAGCCAGCTCAACTGGGCCGGGTTTTACCTCTATGACCAGGCAAACAATGAACTGGTCCTCGGCCCCTTCCAAGGACAGGTCGCCTGTATGCACATCAAAATGGGAACCGGAGTTTGTGGAATAGCGGCCCAAACTCAGACAACGCAGGTGGTCGCTGATGTCAGCCAATACCCCGGCTACATCTCCTGCGACGCTGCAGCAAGGTCAGAGTTGGTCGTCCCCCTTGTCAAATCGAATGGCGAGCTTTATGGGGTCCTAGACCTTGACGCTCCGGTACTGGACCGCTTCGACGACCAGCTGGTTGCCTGCATGACCGCCGCGGCCGCGATTATTATGAAAGCCATTGACGAGGCAGCGTAAATCATGGTATTCTATACCTTGTGTAAAATAATGCAGCAGTGAGGGGCAAGCTCGTCAACAGACTGGTGCCGCAAGGTGTTTTTAGTAACCCAGCTGCAAGGGTGAAAAATTCAAATCAGCCTGCACGAATGTCAAGCTCACAATCGGATTATTTTACTCCAAGAAAAAATATTGGAGGAATTCATTTATGTCTCGTTATACTGGTCCAAGCTGGCGTGTATCACGTCGTCTTGGCGTTTCACTTTCTGGTACTGGTAAGGAATTAGCACGTCGTCCATACGCTCCTGGTGACCACGGTCGTGACCGCCATGGTAAGCTTTCCGAATATGGTACGCAACTGCGGGAAAAGCAAAAGCTGCGTTTCATGTACGGCATGACTGAACGGCAATTCGCTAACCTCTTCGTTCGTGCCGGCAAGATCAAGGAAGGTACCCACGGTGCTAACTTCATGGCATTGTTGGAACGCCGTCTGGACAACATGGTTTACCGTCTCGGTTTGGCTACTACCCGTCGTCAAGCTCGTCAACTGGTTAACCACGGTCACATTACTGTTGATGGCAAGCGCGTTGACATCCCTTCATACGAAGTTGATGTTAACCAGGTTATCGGTGTTCGCGAAAAGTCCAAGAACCTGGACATCATCAAGAACGCTGTTGATGCCGTTGTTTCCCGTCCTTCATACGTTGACTTTGATGCCGACAAGCTGGAAGGTAAGCTGAACCGCATCCCTGCCCGTGAAGACATGGACGCTGACATCGACGAAGCTCTGATCGTTGAATTCTACAACAAGTAGTCAAGATTACTTGTTCAAATAAAAACCGTCTGCGATTTGCAGGCGGTTTTTATTTAACGCCGTTTGTAAAATTAAGTTAGAAAAATAAAAAAGCCATTTGTGATAGACTTTTGAATAACCACAAACAAAAGTAAAGGAACATCACAAATGACTTATAAACATCTTACCACACGTGAACTAACCCTCATAGCTAATTTTTGGCACCAAGGTACGAAGGCTTATCAAGCTGCTAAACTGCTTAAACGAAGCCAAGAAACTATTTACCGAGTCTATCGATTTCTTGATAGCGGTAAGACCATTGCACAGTATCTTAAGGCTTACCAACGGAATAAGCAGCGTTGTGGTCGTAAGCAGGCTCAGCTAGCCAAAGATGAGATCAGCTACATCAATGAGCAGGTTAAAGCGGGCTGGACACCTGATACGATCATTGGTCGAGCAGAACGGACAATTAGCTGTAGTATGCGGACACTTTATCGGATGTTTGCTCGTGGACAGTACAATTTTGCCGTCCAGCAATTACCGATGAAAGGCAAGCGACACCCCAATGGCTATGTCGAACGACGTGGTAAGGCGGGGCATCTCGGTCGGAGTATTTACCAGCGATACCATGATTTTCCTCACTACCAACACGAGTTTGGTCACTTTGAAGCTGATACTGTTCAAGGAAAAGCTCATCGTGGTGCGGTCATGACCTTGGTGGAACGTCAATCTAAGGTGATGATTGTGCTTAACGTTCATCGTAAAACTGATGAAGCAGTTAACTATCACTTGGATAAATGGCTTTCTAAAATGCCTCGTCATTTCGTTAAGTCGATTACCTTTGATAATGGTAAGGAATTCGCGGGCTGGCGTGAGATTGCCAATAAACATGACCTTCATACTTATTTTGCGGAGGTTGGAGCGCTCAATCAACGCGGCCTGAATGAAAACAATAATGGTATCTTACGTCGTGACGGTCTCAGTAAACGATTAGACTTCCGTAATTTACCAGATGAACTAATCACCCAGCTGATGCACAAACGAAATACTATTCCACGGAAGTCACTTCACTACCGCACACCACTTGAAGTATTCCTAAGTCACGTCACAGATGAACAGCTTTCAACATTTTTCTAATTTAAATTGACATTTCGGGTCATAAGAAGAGAGTGGGAATTAACTCAACCTCTTTAATATTTTAAAGTTAGTAATGCCTCAGCGCAGTAGCTGGCTGGCAGTTCAAACGCTGATAAATCAGCGTTTAACTAACCCCAAATAGGCTTGCTACGCGGCGTAGCCATCCTTGCGGAGGTTCGAAGACAAACACCCCAAATCAGCTTGCTAGCCGATTTGGGGTGTTTTTTCTCACTCTCTTTTTATCATTTACTATTCAAAGACTAAGCGCTGCTGAGCAAGTGAAGGAACAAAGCTAACGTCATCCAGCCCCAAATCAGCCGAGTCAGTGCTGCTGTCATCAGTGGCCGTCCCTTCATCAAACGGATTATCCGAATTGTCCACGTCGTCCATAGTATCCAAGAGCTTTCCAATGTCATTGAGGCTGCCCAGTCCTGCGGTTTATTCGGCTCCTTACTCCCCCCGGTAAAAGAGGAAGTACTTTTCGCCCGTTCCGACGGTCATTTTTCTCCAACCGGGGGCCAGTTCGTTTTCTTTACTGTAAGTGCCATTTCCGTAAAGATCCTTAGTGAAGTCCTTAATGTCACTTTGCGAGTAACCCGCCTCCTTGAAGAGGGCGGATTGGTACTGAAGATACCATTTCCCCTTATGCTTTACCGCTTGCATTGGGATTTTCGCCTCAGTCAAGTAATCCTTATACAGTTTACTATTCATTAAGTTCTTCGCTTCCAAAGCCGTACTGTCCTTATCAGCAAGCTCACTGATGACTTGATTGTTCCTATCAAGCGCCTTTGTCAACCGCTTGATCGCCCGGCCAGTATCAGTTGTAGAAACATACTGAAGGTAACCTAATTTCTTGTTCTTACCATCTTTTTCAATCACGATTTTGACATTTTTCTTACCATCAATGTAACCGTAATAGGTCCCGCTGACCCGTGGATGAGCAACCCACACCGCTAGCAGGATGGCAAAAAGGACGACCAGCCCGCTAATAATGCCAAGTTTAGCGTGGCTTTTTAGCCACATTCCAAAGTTCTGTCTACTATTTTCATTATCTGCTTTTGCCAATTGCGTTATCCGCCTATAATCGTTTCTCCTTAGTGAACTGATTATGGAGGGTTCTTGATTTGAATCATATTTTAGATAGCACCTTTTTGCTATCAATTGATAATCAAAAGTCTAACAAAAAGGAGTGGACCAGCCCGAACTCCACTCCTGTCGCCGCGCAGCCAGCCACTGCTTTGCGGCATTACTAGCTTTAAAATAGCAAAGAGGCCGGTCAGCCAGCCTCTTCACTCCGTCTATCTACTATTCATCCAGGTACTGCTTTGCGGCAGCGATAATATCTTTCAGCCCCTTCTTGGCATCCGCGAAGAACATCCGGGCCTGGTCATCACTGAACAGTGGGTTAGCAATCCCAGCATAGCCAGGGTGCATCGACCGCTTGATAATGACAACTGACTTGGACTTATCCACGTCCAGAATCGGCATCCCGGAAATAGCATTGCCGGACTTCCGGGCCATCGGGTTCGTAACGTCGTTCGCCCCGATAACCAGGGAAACATCGGTGTTTTCAAACATCGAGTTGGCCTCATCCATCTGCTTCATCTCTTCATACGGGACGTTAACGTCCGCCAGCAGGACATTCATGTGCCCTGGCATCCGTCCGGCAACCGGGTGGATGGCGTAGTTAACGTTAATCCCGTGGTCGGTCAGCAATTTAGCCAGTTCAGCAACCTCGTGTTGTGCCTGAGCGGCAGCTAACCCATACCCAGGAACAATCATGACGTTGTGGGCATAAGCAAGCTGGAGGCCAATGTCATCGGCAGAGGTTTCCTTAACGTTGACCGGAACGTCATCGGCAGCCCCGGCATCGCTGGCACCGCCACCGAAACCACCGGCGAGGATGTTAGCAACGGACCGGTTCATCGCTTCCGCCATTTGCAAAGTCAGGATCGTCCCAGCGGCCCCAACTAAGGCCCCGGCAATAATCAGGACCTGGTGATCAATGACGAACCCGGCAAAGGCAACTGCTAGTCCGGTGAAGGCGTTCAGCAGGGAAACAACAACTGGCATATCGGCACCACCAATTGGCAAGGTCATTAAGAGACCGAAGACCAGGGCGGCGACTAATTCAAGAACCAGTGCCCAGTAATTTTGTGGGAAGCCAATCATCCAGACTGCACCGACAACCATGGCAATAATGGACAACGCGTTGCAAAGCCGACTGCCGGGGAAGATAATCGGCTTACCAGAAACGCGTCCGGCCAGCTTCCCGGTGGCAATCAGTGAACCAGAGAAAGTCGTCCCACCGATAATGACATCTAGGACAACCGGGATGGATAAAATTAGTGCCAAGTGCGTTCCGTTAGCAACTTGCAGGTAGTCAAAAATCCCAATCGTTGCCGCGGCACCACCACCAACGGCGTTAAAAAGGGAAACCAGCTGGGGAACGTCGGTCATCTTGACCTTGCGGGCCTTAACAACCCCATACAAGATTCCAAGGACCAGACCAGCGACCAGAGCAATCCAGCCAGCAGCAGTAATCTTGCCATCAGCGATAATGGTGACGACAATCATCACGACCGCCAACGCCATCCCCAAGCAGGAGAGCCCGTTCCCTTTCCGGGCAGTCTTTGGCGACCGCATCAGGTGAACACCGATGACGTAGCAGACAGCGGAAACCAGGTAAACTAATGATGAACAGGTTTGTAATCCAGTCATTATTGTTCACCCCCGTCCTGCTTAGTATCCTTAGCGGGTGCTTTTCCACCCCGCGGGCGGTCAAACATTCCCAGCATCCGGTCAGTCACCGTATAACCACCGGCAACGTTCACGGCCGCAAAGAAGGCACATAGGAAAGCCAAAATGTAGAAACCCCAACTGTTGGCTTCTGCGGCAACCACAAAGGCCCCCACGACAACGACCCCGTGAATTGCGTTTGCACCGGACATCATTGGCGTTTGCAAGGTTGCGGGAATCTTGCTCATCACTTCAAAGCCGACGAGGAGACTTAAAACAAAAATTGCTAAATTAGAATATAATTGCTCACTCATACAATCGCTCCCCTTTCTTATTTTTGAGCTTGCTGCTCATCATCAGCAGGCTCTTGCTCTTCTTGCTTAATTTCCGGGAGACCCATCTGAGACCGCAACCGACCCGAGATGACTTCACCCTGATAAGTGGCAACTAATTCGGACATCACATCGTCAGTCGTGTCGATTTCAATATTGCCTTCCTTATTCAGCAGGGCCTTGATAACCGCTTGCACGTTCTTGGAGTACATCTCGGAAGAACTGGTTGCCAGGTCACTCGGCAGGTTATCCGCACCGACAATTTTGGCGCCATTAGCCGTTTCAACTACTTCGCCGGGCTTAGAACCAGCAACGTTCCCGCCGAGGTCACTCGCCGCGATGTCAATGAAAATCGAACCCGGCTTGGCTTCTTCCACGGACTTGGCGGTAACCAGCATTGGCGGCTTCTTGCCGGGAACCCGGGCCGTCGTAATCACGATGTCGCTGTCGGCAATAAAGCCGGCTAGTTCATCCTGCTGTTGCTGTTGCTCTTCCTTTGTCAACTGCCGGGCATAACCGCCCTTGCCAGCAGCGGAAACAGAACTGGTCAAGAACTTAGCCCCGAGTGATTCAACCTCACCCCGGGAAGCAGGCCGAACGTCATAGCCGGAGACAATCGCCCCGAGCCGTTTGGCGGTCCCAATCGCTTGCAGACCAGCAACCCCAGTCCCTAAGACAAGCACTTTTGCCGGTTTAGCGGTCCCAGCAGCAGTAATCATCATCGGAAAGTAGCGCATAAAGTGGTCAGCAGCAACCAGGGCGGCCTTGTAACCAGCAACCGAAGACTGCGAACTCAAAGCGTCCATGCTTTGCGCCCGGGAAACCGTCCGGGGCAGCAATTCGAATGAAAGGGCCGTTACCTGTTTTTCAGCTAACTGCTTGGCAACATCGTGGTCAACTGCCAGGGAAAGCAGGCCCAAAATTGCCTGCCCTGCCTTGAGCTGGTCCAGCGTCCCGTCGTCTGGGCGGTTCACCACCGTCACCAGGTTTGCTTGCGTCAAGGCGGCGTCCCGGTCGACAACCTTGGCCCCCGCCTCTTCATACTGTTGGTCAGCAAAGTTGGCTGCCGCCCCAGCACCCTTTTCAATGAGCACTTGGCAGCCCTGCTTAACCAATCTCTTAACAACACTTGGCACTAGGGAAACCCGGTGTTCAGCCGGTGCTTCCTTCAGCGCTGCAATTGTAATTGCCATACTGATTCCTCCTCATCTTTAATAATCAACCGCTTTCATTACCAATGATAGTCTACTTTGTATTTTAAATCACACTTTTTCAGACATTTTTGTGATTTTTTAGCCCTTTTTATCAAGGAGGGGCTAGTACAGCATATTGGTCTAGCTCATTCTTCGAATTCTCCCTGAACGCCACAATGAGCAAGCAGGCTCTGGTGGACAGCTCCCGTACCAGCTCGCTAATTAGCTTTAAAATAACAAAGAGGTCGAGTTAGCTCCCCCACCTCTTTAATAATTCTTTTCTAATCAAAGGGTAAACGCAAGGCTGTCAGCAGTAGAGAATTCGGGACGAAAACGGTAGCCACCGACCGCAAACTTTTTGACCCCCGCTAGGTCATGAATGTCGTTTTCCGCAAGGTAACGCACCATCGTTCCCCGGGCCATCTTTGCTCGGGTGGCCTTTTGCTTGACCCTGCCAGCAACCTCCTCGCCAAAGATACACTTGACTAACCGCCGTTCGCCAGTCACATAGGGACGGATGGCCTGTTCGTATTCCACTGACGCGAGGTCTAAAACTAGCTGGTCGTCCCAGTACAAACTATCCGCCAGCCGGCGCCCCCAAAACTGGTAGAGGCTCGCTGTTCCGGCTACGTGAGCACGGTCGCCCATCCCCAGGCGGTACGGCACGATTCCGTCAAAGGGCCGCAGGAGTCCGTAGAAACCGGAAAGGATCCGGAGGTGGTCCTGAATATACTGCAGTCCCTGATCAGAAAAGACGTCCGGCGCCATGTGCTGATACTGCAAACCGGTAAAGGCAATGATTGCTGGTGTAAGCTGGCGGTGTAAATCCAGCACCTGCAACCAGCGGTAATTTTTCTCCGCCAGTCGGGTGCTGCAATTCCACCATAGCCGGTGGAGTTCTTCGTAGCTCAGCGACCGCATCCAGGCTAAAATCTGCTCGGTTTCGGGCAAGAACTCCGGCAGGTCCTGGTAGGGAAAACTATCCTCATCAATCTTCATCGTACGAGCGGGCGCAATAATAATTTTCATCAGTGCTTTATCCTCCTTTTCAAGCCGTCAGGCAAGGCTTATTTACTAATTCAATGGTACAATAAAAACATTATTCTGACTAAGGAGGAATTAACGTGGCAGAAGAGAAAAAATCAGCACTAGAGCAGCGGCTCGATAACGGAATCTACGGGACGCCCCAACTCAAGCCAGACGAACAGCGCCGCTACCTGGGAACATTCCGGGAGCGGGTCTGCCTAACCATCAGCGTGGCGGAACTGCATGAACAGAATTGGGAATCCGCAATGGCCGCCGAATTCAAGCGGGGCATCGGCAACTTAGTCTTTTTAAACGGCAACCTCCCCCATGAGGAAATCCGCCCCTATGTCCGGGCAGCTTCCCAAGCCGGTGCCAGTTTTACTATGAAAACCGACCCTGAGTTTAAAACCGCTCCCGACTCCCTGGCCGTGGTGGTGGCAGCTAAAGAAGCTGTTTACCAAAGTCCAGTCGACGTCAAGAAACGCTACCCCCAGCTAGTCGCAACCGGAACGGCTAACGAACAGCAGACTAAGCAGCAAGAGACCGGTGGCTTCTTCCACCGCCTCTTCCACCGGGAGGGATAATGATGGAACCACTCGCCTATCGAATGCGGCCCCGGACACTTGAAGAAGTCGTCGGCCAGCAACACCTGGTCGGCCCTGGCAAAATTATTGCCCGGATGGTCAAAGCCCGGATGCTTTCCTCAATGATTCTCTACGGCCCGCCGGGTACCGGAAAGACCAGCATTGCCAGCGCCATCGCCGGTTCCACCAAGTACGCCTTCCGCAAGCTCAATGCCGCAACGGATAGTAAGAAGGACTTACAGGTCGTAGCCGAAGAAGCCAAGATGAGTGGGACCGTTATCCTCCTGCTGGACGAAATCCACCGCCTGGACAAAGCCAAGCAGGACTTCCTCCTCCCCCACCTCGAGAGCGGGCGGATTGTCCTCATCGGCGCCACGACGGAAAATCCTTACATCAGTATTAATCCCGCCATCCGGAGCCGAACCCAGATTTTTCCGGTTCATCCCCTGAGCAGCGACGACGTCAAGGTGGCAATTGCCCGGGCGCTGACCGATAAGGAGCGGGGGCTGGGAAAGCTGCCGCTCGTGCTGGAAGCCAATGCTGAGGAACAATTGGCCCGGGCAACCAACGGGGACTTGCGCAGCGCCCTCAATGGTCTGGAACTGGCTGCCCGGTCAACTGATCCTGGTCCTGACGGAAAGATTCATCTGACGCTGCCAGTAATTGAAGAAAGCGTGCAAAAGAAAGCCCTCACCGCCGACAAGGATGGGGACGCCCACTACGACGTCATCTCCGCTTTTCAAAAGTCGATTCGCGGTTCTGATGTCGACGCGGCCCTCCACTACCTTGCCCGTTTGATTGAAGCCGGGGACCTCACTTCAATCGTCCGCCGATTGATGGTGATCGCCTATGAAGATATTGGCCTGGCAAATATGCCGGCAGTCCAGCGGGCAGTCACCGCGGTTCAGGCAGCCCAGCAGGTTGGCTTGCCAGAGGCACGAATCCCGCTTGCCGACGTGGTAATCGAACTCTGCCTCTCGCCAAAGTCTAATTCTGGAATCAGCGCAATTGACCGGGCCCTCGCCCAGGTCAAGCAGGGCGGCTACGGTGATGTCCCGGCCTACCTGAAGGATGCCCACTATAAGGGCGCCGCCAAGCTCGGCCATGGGGTCGACTATCAGTTCCCCCATGATCATCCCCAAGACTGGGTGGCCCAGCAATACCTTCCCGACCGGATCAAGGATGCCCAGTACTTCCAGCCAAAGCAAAACGGCCGCTTCGAGCAGGCCCTCGGCAAGCAGTACTGGCAACTGCGGCGTGCTCAGCGGCAGGCCCTCGGTGGTCACCACCACCCGACGAAATAATTGCCACCCGGACCAAAAAATGCTAACATAAGAATTGAAAATTCTGTGGTGTACGCGTTGTCTAAACGCAGGTTTGCCTTACAGTCTTTTTACTTTGGGACTAGTGTCATGTCTTCTTTTACAACATGCCTTTTCACTTGGTAGTTGGCGACTAGACAACCGTGTCCCACCTGTTTTACACACAGGTCAACACTGAATGACAATTAACGGCACTAACGGAGTTTTCGTACATAACAGCGGCCGGTGACATGGTAGCCATTTGTCACCAGCCGCTTAATTATTAAATAAAGGACTGTCGACTGATGCTTTTACCAATCTTAGTGACCCTTTTCGGGCTAATTGCCCTGTTTGAGGGTGTTTTCTTCCTGACCCACCTCCATAAGGACTTCCTGATCCTTGAACCCACGCGCAGCCCCTTCGTCGCCCGCCAATTAAAAGTCTGGGGAATCATCCTAACCATTTTGGGACTGATCACGGTTGGCGCGGCGTGGACCGATAACATTACTTTTATTGTAATCATGGTCGTCCTTGGCTGCATTTTAGAAACCCAGATGGCTTTTTCGGTCACCAGCGAATTTCGGGCTAAGTACCACTAGGTTCTTTACCGCCAATGGTAGAAAAGTGTATAATAATAGTAAATAAGTTTAAGGAGGCACTATTATGGCACAAACATACAAGCACATTTTGGTTCCTGTCGATGGCTCTGCGGAAGCTGAACTGGCCTTCAAGAAGGCCGTGGCCGTTGCTAAGCGGAATGGGGAAGATGCGGAATTACGGCTGCTGCACGTTGTCGACACCCGGGCGTTCCAAAATATTTCCAGTTTTGACACCTCAATGGTCGAACAAGTAACGGATACCGCCAAGAAGACGCTGGATAAGTATATCGATTACGCCAAGAAACAGGGCGTTAAAAACGTCAACTACTCAATTGAATACGGTGCACCAAAGACCATTATCGCCCGTGATGTCCCTAAGGAAATGGGTGCTGACTTAATCATGATCGGTGCTACGGGGCTTAACGCGGTCGAACGGATTCTAATCGGTTCTGTAACTGAATACGTTACCCGGACGGCAATTTGTGATGTCCTGGTAGTTCGGACCGATTTGGACAACAAGCCAATTGCTAACCCTAAGAAGCGCAACAAGCGTTAATTAGCGATTAATTTAACTTCAAAAATGCTTCATATTGTCGATAAGCGACGCGGATATGGAGCATTTTTATTTCACCCTTAAATTTTAAAAGGAGGAACCAGCGTGAATTCCAAAACCAATTTACTAACCCTTGCCGATGGTCAGCAAATGCCGCAAGAAGGGTTCGGCCTCTATAAAGTTACCGGCCAGCAAACGATTTCCGCGGCAATCGCCAGTGCCTACCAGGCCGGCTACCGGCTGTTTGACACCGCCCAGCTCTACCAAAACGAAGCCGAGGTTGGGCAGGCCCTCGCTGACCTGCGCGTCCCCCGGGAAGAACTGTTCGTGACCACTAAAGTCGCCGAAGAAAACCAAGGCTACCAGCGGACGATTGCTTCGGTGAAGGATTCCCTTCATAAGCTCCAGCTTGACTATGTTAACCTCCTGATGATCCACTGGCCGATTGAGCGGGCCTTCTTCGATAGCTGGCAGGCCCTAATCGACCTTAAAAAGGCGGGCCTAACCAAGTCCATCGGGGTCAGCAACTTTCAAATGATCCACCTGCAACACCTCGCGACCCAGGCGAGCGAGCTGCCAGTCGTCAACCAAATTGAACGGCATCCCCGGTTAAACCAGGCCCCCCTGGTCAAGTTTGACCGTGAGCACGGCATTGTGACCCAGGCCTGGAGTCCGCTGGGCCGGGGAACCATCCTCGCTAATCCGGTTCTCAAGCAAATTGGCGACCACCACCATAAGTCCCCTGCCCAGGTGGTCCTCCGGTGGCACCTGCAAAGCGGGGTCGCCTTTATTCCTAAATCTGTCCACCAGGCCCGAATCGAGCAAAACATGGATATTTATGACTTCGAACTAACGGCTGACGAAATGGCTAAGATCGACGCCCTCAATGATTTTCACCGGACAGGCAAGGAACCCGCACTGGTCTACGAATATAATAAGAAGTGGTAAACGCGAGCGGCTGTGGTCAAGCGCTGGTTCAACAACGTTTGATCTGCTAGTCAGCGATTAGCTTTAAACTAATAATGAGGCAGAGAGAAAACAAGTTTTCTCTCTGCCTCATTTAACTTATTGATGGCTAAACTGCGCTTTGATTCGGCGCGGCTGGTGTTGGTGCCAGTAGCCGATTCCATTAACGTGGCGGTAATGATCCCACTCATGCTTTTTAATCAGGAGACGTTTCTCTGGTTCACCCACTGGCGATACGTCCACCTTATCCATGCAGTATAAGTACATAGCAAGCAGGATCGTGTCGGAAACGATGCCCACTCCGGTAAAGAGGAGCAAGAAGCCAACTACGGAGAAGACCTTTTCAAACTTTGTCCACCGCCGGTAGTAAATTACCCCTTCTTGGAGCCTATCTGTCTCGACTGGTTTTAACTTATGAAACTTCACTAATCCTGCCTCCAGTTCTTATTTACTAACCATATTCTATACTTATCCGGACAAATATGCAAGCGGTTCCAGATAAATCAGCTAATAAAAAGGCGGCCACCAGGAAAGCGGCCGCCTTTAATATAAGGGGTGAACATGTTAATTACTTGATGTCGATCAATTCGATGCCGAACAGGTTGGCAAGAGTTGCCATCTGATCCATCGTCAGGTTCATAGAAAGAACAGTGTGGTGACCACCACCATTGTGCATCCAGGCGGTAGCGCCCTTCTTTAAGCCGCACTTTGGCGTCCACATCTGCTTAGCAACTGGCAGGTTTGGCATTTCCTTTTCTGGCTTAGCACAGTCCACGTCGTAAGCAATGAACTTGTAGCCATCATCGAAGTATGACAGGGTAACGTCGATTCCTTCGCCTTCTGAACCGGTGAATACCAACCGTGCTGGGTCGGCCTTGTCACCGATGTCCAGTGGGTGAACTTCAACCCGTGGCTTGTCAGAAGCAAGGGTTGGGTCAACTTCCAGCATGTGGGAGCCCATAATTGCCTGGTGACCAGAACGCAGGTCCAGGGTGTAGTCTTCCATGAAGGCCGTTTCCTTGTTTTCAGCCGCAATCTTCAGCAGACGGGAAAGACCAGCGGACTTGAAGTCCCCTTCGGCACCGAAGCCGTAACCATCAATCATCAGCAATTGAACGGCTAAGCCTGGTAACTGTTCCAAGCCTTCCAGGTCTTGGAAGTTGGTGGTAAAGGCATCGTAGCCCTTTTCGTCTAGGAAGTGCTTAATTCCTAAGTATTCACGCAGTTGGTAACGAACGGAGTGCACGTACTTGTCGTGGTCGTTGTCGCCTTCAACCATGTCGTAGTTTTCTTCCAGCCGCTTGTACTGTTCGTCAATTTCTGCTTCGCTAACCGCGTTAACAGCGGCAACCAGCTCAGCTACTGGCCAGTAGTCAACGGTCCAGCCCAGCTTGATCTGGGCAGCGACCTTGTCACCTTCCGTAACGGCAACGTCACGCATGGTGTCGCCGAAACGAGCAATCTTAATCTTGAAGCTCATGTCGTAGGCAATCGCAACTTTTTGCCAGTCAGCGATTTCTTCTTGAACTTCGGGATCGTTCCACCAGCCGTAAACAATCTTTTCAGGAACGCCAAGACGGGCGTTGATGTAGTCGTATTCACGGTCGCCATGGGCACTCTGGTTCAGGTTCATGTAGTCAAAGTCAATGGTGTCAAATGGGATGTGGTCCAGCATTTGGGTTGCCAGGTGCAACAATGGCTTTTGCAGCAACTGGGTTCCCCGAATCCAGTTCTTAGCTGGTGAGAAGGTGTGCATCCAGGTCATTACCCCGGCAACCTTATCATTGTAGTTAGCATCCTTCATGAACTTCGTGATGCTATCAGCAGTGGTGGCAACCAGCTTAAAGACTACCTTGTATGGCAGCTTGCCGCTGGCGTTTAAGCCGTCAACCAGCTTGCGGCCATCCTTTTCAACCTGCTCTAAGGCTTCTGGACCATAGAGGGGTTGACTACCAACAGCAAACCAAAATTCGTAATCTGGAGTTTTTAACATAGTGAACAGATCTCCTTTATCTTAAATGATCTCGCAATCAATAGCTTGTTACTAAATCGCTTACATTAACATTATATATAATTTGTACGGATAAATCAATAAGCAAATCAAAGTAATCACATAAATTACTAACAAGAAAAAGAAGCGGAATCAGACTAGACAAACCAGCCCGATCCCGCTTCCACTTTCACTAGAAATTATGCCTTCTTCTTAGCAGCAGTCATCTTGCGCATTGAAGCTTCGATCTCTTCCAGCGACTTCCCCCGGGTTTCCAGGAAGAACTTGTTGGTAAAGATGATACAAATGACACAGATAACACCGTAGATAATGAAGGTATTCGCAATGTCAAACGCTGCTAGCATGGTTGGGAAGGTCAAGGAAACAACCATATCAGCCAGCCAGTTCGTAGCGGAACAGAGGGAAGTCCCCAGCCCACGGATGTTCAGTGGGAAGACTTCACCAATGTAAACCCAAGTAATTGGTGCCCAGGTACATGCGTAAAAGGCAATGTAGACGGTCAGCGCAATCGCACTGACGTAAGCAGCGGCTTGGGAACCGCTATCCATCTTCAGGATTGCGGCCATGACAAACAGTGACAGACCCATGCCGGCAGCACCAACGGTCAGCATCTTCTTCCGGTCAACGTGGTCCATCAGCAGCATAGCAACCACCGTCACAATCACGTTAACGATCCCGATACCGATGTGGGCCAGCAAGGCAGCGGCCACACCCCAACCAACTTTGGTAAAGATGGTTGGTGCATAGAAGATAACTGAGTTAGAACCGATAATCTGTTGGAAAATGGCCGCCCCTAACCCAGTAACCAGGGCTGGCCGAACATCAGCACCGAACAGTTCTTTCCAGCCACCCTGCTTTTGGTTGGCGGAAACCTGAATTTCTTCCAAGGCAGTGTCAACGGCTTGTTCATCACCCTTGTTGGTGTTCATCAAAACGGCCCGGGCTTCATCAGTCTTACCAATTTTAACTAAGAACCGGGGACTTTCTGGCAGGAGAAGGGCACCGAAGAAAAGAATAATAGCAGGTAATGCAGCAAATCCCAACATCCAACGCCAACCAGTGTACATCCCTTGGAAGGTGTAGTTCAAAATGTAAGCCAACAGGATCCCAATCATGACCATCAGTTGGAACATCGTCGCTACCGCACCGTGCATCCGTTTTGGTGCCAGCTCGTGCAGGTAGGCAGGAATCAACGCTGAGGTGATCCCAACACCAATCCCCAAGATAACCCGGGTTACCAACAGTGTCCAGTATTCTGGCGCAAATCCTGAACCTAAGGCACCAATCGTAAAGATAATTGCGGCCCAGATCAATAGCTTCCGCCGCCCGTACTTATCTAGGAACTTACTCGTTCCCAACGCACCAAGAATGGCACCAATCAGAACGGACGAAACAACCATCCCTTGTTCCCAAGAGTTCAAACTTAACTGCTTTTGGATAAATAGAATGGCACCAGAAACGGAAGCAATGTCGTAACCGAATAGTAAACCACCTAACGCCCCAAAAGTATAGATAAATCCATTTGAAACTTTCCTCAATGTTGTTCACTCCTATACTTTCTTAACAAATAACAACCTCAAAACTTAGAAACCACATGTGATAATTCTATAAATCATTTCCTTCAAGCGCTTACAAACACAGTATAGATTATTTGTCCGTATAAGTCAATAAAACGGTTACAATAATTTGGCGGATTATGCAGACAATTTTATTCTATACCGGACAAATCCTATTAAGGCGCGCTTTAAGCGGTAAAACTTCCCCAAAACAAATAGACACACGCCAGCAAAAATGCCGGCTAGCAACTCCTTATTTTACGGAATTGCCAACCGGCATTGGTATATTTGTCTGGTGGTTAATTTACTTTGTGAGGTCTTTTACAGACTGCCGCTCAATAATCTCGGGATGGTAAACAATCGGGTCAACCTGCTCCCCCTTGATCAGACGCAAAATCATCTTTCCGGCATCCATCCCCATCTTGTTCTTCGGGTGAACGACGGTCGTCAAGCCGGGCAGCACAGACGCGCTCAGTAAGTAATCGTCAAAGCCGACAATACTAATATCATCGGGAATTTTCATTCCCAGCGACCGGACAACGTCCATCACCTGAATCGCTAGCTGGTCATTGTAGCAGGCAATCGCCGTTGGCCGTTCCATCCCTTGCAGATGCTGGGCCAGCTTGGCAAAGATGGAGGCGACATCATCGCTGGACTGGTACATAATCACATCACTCAGCAGGGTCTTATCCGGGTGCGCGGTGTAGGCATCCATGAAGCCCTGCAGGCGCCCCACCCCCTGCATATCGTCAATCTTGAAGATCCCCAAAATCCGCTCGTGGCCCTTGTCAAACAGGCCGTTTACCAGCTGCGCTTCCGTTTCCCGGTCTGCCAAGTCAATGTACGGCAGGGACGAGTCGTTGTAGTGGGCATCAATAAACATTGCTGGGATCCGGGACTTTTCGATTTGCTGGTAGAGGTCTCGGTTGGGGTTCGGCCGGGCACTTTGGGTCGGCTCCAAGATTAGGCCATCGACATTGCTATCCAGTATCCGTTGCAAGCTGAGCCGTTCCTGGTCGTGATCGTTGTGGGTATTGCCCAAGAGAATCGAGTAGCCCTGACTAGAGAGGGCCCGGTCAATCCCGCTAATGATGCTGGGGAAAATGTAATCTGCCAGATGGGTCGTAACCACCCCGATGACCTTCTGGTTAACCGGCTGGTCATGGTTGTTGTGCCAATCCTCGACAAACATTCCGCCACCTTGGATCCGGTAAATGTAATGCTCGTTCTCGAGTTCTCCCATGGCCCGGCGAATCGTGTAACGACTGACCTGGTACTCCTTCATCAGCGCCGATTCCGTTGGCAACTGGTCCCCCGGCTGGTATTGTCCAGAGCTAATCACCTCGCGAATTTTTTCCTTAACTGTTTCGTACTTAGTTGCCATGATGTCTCCTAACTAAACCGAGCCGTGACCCAACTATCCAGTTGTCCACGACTCAGTTAATCCTATTTTAAAAAATATCGTTAATTTTCCCGCTTAGCATGGTCCTTGCTGTGGGCGTTGTTTTGGCCGTAGTAAGCATTTGCCCCGTGCTTGCGGTAGTAGTGCTTATCCAACAGGTATTGTGGCAGGTGGTTGTCCGCCCGGGTCAGCTGCAGGGTGTGGTAGTCTTCTTCAGCAACGACTTCCAGCACCTTGGCATTGTAGACCGCCTTGTCTGGAGTTGGTCCCCAGGCAAATGGCCCGTGCTGCATCACTAGGGCAGCTGGCGTCGCTTCGTAATCGAGACCCCGTTCCTTGAAGGAGCGAACGATTACCTTCCCGGTGTTGCCCTCGTAATCCTCTTCGATTTCTTCCTTGGTCAGGGCGTCGGCAGCCGGCACATCCGTGTAGAAGGTATCAGCGTGGGTCGTGTTCATCGCTGGAATATCCATGTGAGCCGCCGCAAAGGACACTGCCCATGGGGAGTGGGTGTGGACAATCCCCCCGATCTTTGGGAAGTGGTTGTAGAGGTAAGTGTGCGTTGGGGTGTCACTGGATGGGTTGAGGTCCCCTTCGACCACTTCCCCGTCCAAGTTGACTACCACCATGTCTGAGGGCTTCAATTCTTCATACGGAACACCGGACGGCTTGATTACAAACAAGCCCTTCTCCCGGTCGATTCCGGAAACGTTCCCCCAGGTAAAAGTGACCAGACCTAACTTAGGCAGCTTCATGTTGGCTTCGTAAACTTCTTGTTTTAATTCTTCAAGCATTGTAAATCTCCTTTGGCTTAGTTTAACTTCATATCTTTACCGGCTTTGATTTCTGCTGGCAAAGCTGCTTTATAGTTGTCGATAAACTTTTCATAGCCCTGGACACTTTCAGGTTCAGGGTACAGGGTTGCGCTCTCGCTGTCAACAAATACTTCGTCATCCAGGTAGTCTGCCAGGTTTTTACCCTTGTTATCACTGGCGTAGAGGGCTAAAACAGCCATCCCCCATGGGCCACCCTCACCGGCATTGCTCATCAGAGTAATTGGGGTGTTCAGGGCGTCTGCCAAGACCTGTTGGGCAACTACCGGGGTCTTGAACAGTCCCCCTTGCGCAATCAAAACATCCGTTCGGATATGTTCTTCACGGAGGAGGATGTCCATCCCGATTTTAAGGGGTGCAAAGGCAGAGTAGAGCTGAACCTTAAAGATGTTTGCCAGGGTAAAGTGGCTGTCCGGCTTACGGACCATCATCGGCCGTCCGTCCTGAACCTTGGTGATGTTTTCACCGGACAGGTAGCTAAAGTTGACCAAGCCCCCGGCGTCCTGATCACCCCGCAGGGAAGCATCAAAGAGCTTTTCGTAAAGCTGGTTCGGTGACAGGTTGACCCCCAGAACCTTGGCAAACTGGTTGAAGACACTGGCCCAGGCATTGATGTCGGACGAACAGTTGTTGGTGTGGACCATTGCCACTGGTGCCCCGTCCGGTGTCGTTACCATGTCGATGTCCCGGTGAACCTTATTCAGTTTCTGGTCGAGGACCACCATTGAAAAGGCGGAGGTCCCGGCAGAAATGTTTCCTGTCCGCTTCCGGACCGCGTTAGTAGCAACCATCCCGGTCCCGGCATCCCCTTCTGACGGCGCAATCAAAGAACCGGCTTGCAACTGGCCACTAATGTCGAGGAGTTTGGCCCCCGCTTCGGTTAGTTTCCCGGCTGGCTGACCAGCTAAGAGGACGTCCGGCAAGATCTCCCTGATATTCCACGGGTACTGGGCAACCTCCGGCAGACTGGCAAACTGCTCCAACATCTTGCCATCGTAGTTCTTCATCGCTTCATCAATTGGAAACATTCCGGAAGCGTCACCGATTCCCGTGTTCTTGTTGCCAGAGAGCTTCCAGGAAACGTAGCCGTCCAGGGTGGTGATGAAGTCAATGTCCTTGACATGGTCTTCCTTGTTCAGGATAGCCTGGTAGAGGTGGGCGACACTCCACCGTTCTGGAATATTGAAGTTAAACAGCTTCGTCAGCTTTTCGGCTGCCTCGCCGGTAATGTTGTTCCGCCAAGTCCGGAACGGCACGAGCAGGTTGCCGTCCTGGTCAAACGGCATGTAGCCGTGCATCATGGCACTGATTCCAATCGAACCGATCTTCGTCAGCTTGAGCCCGTATTCCTCACTCACGCTGGCGGCCAAGTTAGCATAGCTGGTCTGGATTCCCTTCCAGACCTTTTCCAACGGGTAGGTCCAGATGTTGTCATGCAGCTCGTTTTCCCAAACGAAGTCCCCAGAAGCAACGACTTGGTAGTCATCGGTTACCAAGACCGCTTTGATCCGGGTCGAACCTAATTCGATTCCCAAAGCAGTGTTGGCGCTTTCAATTTTTTCTTTAATGGCACTGTTATTCACAGGAATAGCCTCCCTTGTAATTCAATCTTCAACACCCATATTGTAAAATATTTGTCCGTACAAATCAAACTAATTTATTAGTTAACTGTAAAATAATTTCATTTGCAGGCTCTCCCGGAAGTTGCCAAAGCCCTGGCCGTAAATGGTACAGCCCCCTTTATGGGTGGCCGTCTTCTTGACTTCAAAACGGAGGACAAAGCGGTCCGGATCGTAACTCAGGTCCGCCAATGAGACTGGTGACCAGGGTTGCCCATCCAGGTAAGTACCGTGGTCGGTAATCCGGAAAGTCTTTTGCAGGCCATACTGGTTGACGTTATTCGGCACCCAGGCCGGCGTGTACTTTCCCCGGACATCCGAAAAATCCCCTGGTGAAGTCCAAAAGCCCAGCTCGGTGCCGTTCACGGAAACCGTGATATCGGACGGCCAATTATTATTAGAAAAGGGAAACTCACTCCCGAGTTCCGCCACGATATCAATCATCTGGAGGTGGTCACTGTCCTTGAGGTGGTTGGGCAGCTGGTATTCAAGGTAGCCGTCGTTGAACCAGACCATCCCCGCTTCCATCCGGTGAGGATCCATGAAGTAGGATGGGTTGTCGACCTTGCCGATATAATCGGTGCGGCCTGCCATCCCGCAGGAGGGTTTGACGGAGAAGTTCGTAAACTGGCCGACCGGGACCTCGGTTTTATAAACATTGAAGAGTTCATAAATGGTCTTTGGAAAGGCAATGTTAATTTTATCTACCTTAATTTTGGCAACCTTCTTATGCCCGACCTGGTTAAATTGAATAATTTCCGCCTTTGCCAGTTTTTTCAGGTGACGGGCGGTAATGGTCGCACTCAGCCCCAAGTGCGCCGCCAGCTCCTCGATGCTGAGCTGTTCCTTCGACAATAATTGGATGATTTCTAACCGCACGGGGCTGGCAAGTGCCTTATACACATCCAAATAGTCCTGTGAAATGGTAGTTTCCACCCTTTTCTCCTCCTTCTCCAAACCAAAAAGTTGATATTAATGCAACAACACTACAAAGTACTGATAACTAAGCATTTTTAATAATAAATTCTTTAATACCGACGTTAAGAAACAGTCCACCTTCTTGCAAACTAGGCTAACTTGCTTAGTTTGACCCATTTTTGCTTTTTTAGCCAACTTTTTAGTTATCTTTTTCACTAATTATGACACCGGTTACAAGAAACTGTCAATCAAATTATTGAGTTTAGTAAAATTTGTTCAATAAATTATTAACAACGTCTTGAAACCCCTTTCTTCTGACGGTATCTTATGCTTGTAAAATCAATTATCTGTTTTGAGGAGGATTTCTAATGGCAGAAATCAACTACACCGCCCCGCTGATCATCCAGCGGGCGGATCCATACATCTATCGGCACACCGATGGCTACTACTACTTTACCGCTTCGGTGCCAGCCTACAACCGGATTGAAATTCGGCGGGCACGGACAATCGAGGGCCTGGCCCATGCTGCTCCCCGGACAATCTGGCGCAAGCATGACGAGGGACCAATGAGCCAGCTCATCTGGGCACCGGAACTTCACTACATCGATGGCAAGTGGTTCGTCTACTTTGCCGCGGCTGAAACGACGGCCTTCGACGAAAACGGAATGTTCCAGCACCGGATGTTCTGCATTGAATGTGACCAGGACAACCCAATGGTGAAAGAAGAGGACTGGATCGAACGCGGCCAAGTCAAGACGCCGATGGATTCATTCTCCCTGGATGCCACGACCTTCGAACTGAACGGTAAGCTCTACTACGTTTGGGCTCAAAAAGATCCTGACATCAAAGGGAACTCCAACCTCTACATCGCGGAAATGGAAAATCCATGGACACTCAAGACTAAGCCGGTCATGCTGAGTAAGCCGGAATACGACTGGGAAACCAAGGTCTTCTGGGTTAACGAAGGTCCTGCAGTACTCCACCGCAACGGTCGCCTCTTCCTGACCTACTCCGCCAGCGCCACCGACGAAAACTACGCGATGGGAATGCTGACCTGTGACGATGACGCCGACGTGCTCGACGCCGCCAACTGGTCCAAGTCAAAGACGCCGGTTTTCCAAAGTGACATTGACCACGACCAATTTGGTCCCGGCCACAACTCATTCACGGTTGCTGAAGATGGCAAGACCGACCTGATGGTTTACCACTGCCGGAACTACACCGATATCAAGGGTGATCCCCTGTACGACCCGAACCGCCACACCATCGTCAAGCCTTTCACTTACGATGAAAACGGGGTTCCTGAATTTGGCAAGCCGGTTCCATACAACTACAAATAATAGAAAGGACTGTTGATTTTGGATAACGCACAAAATAACGCTCCACAAAAGCACCGGAGCAAGGATTTCTGGGGCTTCCCACTAACCGCCCTCACCTACTTCTTCTGTTGGCAAATTATCTTCGGTTACCTGACCCTGTGGCTCAAGCAGGTTGCCCACCTGAATGGGGTCGAAGCCGGGGTTATCTTCTCCATGATGTCTGGTTTGTCACTCCTGTTCCAACCAGTCTTCGGGGTTCTCTCTGATAAGCTGCTCTTCAAGAAGAACCTGGTTTTGACCATTTCCTGTGGTTTAATCCTGGTAGGTCCATACTTTACCTTTGTTTTCCTGCCACTGATGCACGCAACTAACCGCCTCTTTGTTTCAATCATTACCGGGCTCTACCTCAGTTTTGTCCTGAGTGGTGGGGTCAGCACGATTGAACAATACATGCAACGTGCTAGTTTGGCCAACAAGTTCGAATATGCCCACGCACGGATGGGTGGTTCCCTTGGTGGGGCCATCGCTTCCTTCCTGGGTGGTAAGCTCTTCCTGTGGCACCCAGATGCAATTTTCTGGGGAATCACCGTTTCTGCAATTATCTTAACTTGCACCTTCTTATTCAGTGACAAGATCCATATGGAAAATGCTAGTGCCGCGGTAAGCAGCGACGACAAGCTTGACCTGTCCCTGCTCGGCTCCATCTTCAAGCTGCGTAACTTCTGGTTCCTGTGCTTCTTCTACATCGGGACCTCAGCCCTGTACGATGTCTTTGACCAACAATTCATCATCTTCTTCAAGGACTTCTTCCACTCTGCAGCAGCTGGTACTACTGCCTACTCTTACATGACCACCGCACAAATTGCTCTGGAATTCTTGCTGATGTTCCCAATGCCGTACATCATTAACAAGATTGGGGCCCGGAACGGTCTGATTGCTTACGGGACTATCCTGGCAATCCGGATTATCGGTTCTGCCCTGTCACCAAATGTTTACGTCATTGTCGTCCTGCGGTTGCTCGCCGGTTTCGAAATGCCACTGATCCTGACTTCCATCATGAAGTACATCTCCGGTAGTTTCGACCTTGGCTTGTTTGCGACGGTCTACGCCATCACTTGTAACTTTGCCAAGCAAATCTCCGTCTTCATCTTCTCGTCCTTAGCTGGTCACTGGTATGACGTTTTAGGTTTCCAGCACACCTACATGATTCTGGGAATCATCGTTGCCGTTGTCACCGTGATTTGCCTGTTCGGTCTAACTAAGGAAGACCCTGTTCAGGCCGGCGAAGTTAAGGAAGCCAAGAACTAAACTACTTTACACCTACACCCCAAATACACCTCACAAAGGGGCTTCAGAGTTCGGCTTTGCCGAGCACTGAAGCCCCTTTGTGTACTGCGCTTTTTTGTTAAAGTAATAGTAGCCTGTCTGGAGTAATTTAGTCTACTTAAAGAAGTCTGGATCCTGGTATTCAGGGTTAGGGTAGTGATAGAAGCCCTGGCCGGCCTCAACCCCGGTATGACCAGCGTCAATCATCGGCTTTAGCTTGTCAGCAATCTTCTTAAAGAGCTCATTATGGGTCTGCTCATACTGGTTCAGCACCACCGCGTAGGTTGTCCGCAAGCCCACGATGTCCTGAATCATAAACGGTCCCAGCGGCGAACCGTTGGAAATCATCCAATCCTTATCAATCGTGTGCGGGTCAGCAACCCCGTTTGCCCACAGTGCCATGGCGGCATTCAGGAGTGGAACCAGGAGTGCATTCATGATATAGCCGTGCTGTTCCTTCTTCAATACTACCGGTACCATCTTGATTGACCGGGCAAAGACTACCAGGTCATCAATCACTTCCGGCTTCGTTTGCGGGTTGCCAACGATTTCGGCCACGTTGTGCTTCCAGATATGGTTGGCAAAGTGCAAGTGGGCAAAACGGTCGGGCCGGTCAGTAAAACCGACCAGCTCACTCGGGATAAAGGTCGAGGAATTACTGGTCAAAATCGTCTTTTCCGGCAACAGTGGGCATAGTTCTTCATAGAAAGCCTTCTTGATTTCCACTGACTCAGAAACGGATTCAATCACCAGGTCGGCATCCGCCACTGTTGCTTTCAGATCGTTGCTAATGCTGACGATGTTGTCCATCGCCGCTTGGTAGTCTTCTTCAGTCGCATCCATCTCCTTCATGAACGGCTCCTTAATCGCTGCCAACCGTCGCTCGGCCCGGTCGGTGTGCCGGTTCCAAATCTTAACCTGGTAGCCATAGCGAGCCGCCTGAAAGGCAATCTGGCTCCCTAAGACTCCCGCACCAGCAATTACCACATTCTTAATTTCCATAACAACGCCTCCTTAGTTTCTCTGTCTTTAGTCTATCATTTCTTGGAAGCGTTTTCTATAAATCTGGTTGCAGGCCCCTAAAGTTTATTTGCTAGCACAAAAAGGACTTCCAAAGCTGGCTGTGTCGTGCTTTGGAAGTCCTTGATATCCTAATTTTTAATTAAAGAAGTCGTGACCATCACCATAATTAACCATGTCCTGGTTGATTTGACCCAGGTAGTAGGACTGCTGAACGGCATCACTGCCATCCTCACCAGCAGCATAGCGACTAATCAGGGTGTAGCGGTGCCCAAAGGCAAACTGTGGCGTCTGCAAGCCAATCTTAAAGCCCGACTCGCCAGCATTCTGGTACTGGTTGCCATAGAGGCGGGCAATATCTGGGCGGCTCGTGTCCCGGGCCGGCAACATTGGGTTCCCGTAGGTCGCACCGCCGACCTGCTGGCCAGTCGTGTTATCAATTAACATGATGTCGTGGTACGGGCGACCAGTAACGGCATTCGAGGCGTGCCAGCCGCTAGCAAAGAAAAAGATCCGGTTCGGGTTATCGGAGCTCAGGGCCGGGTTGATGAAGACCGCCCACTTGTCGAGTGCGCCGACCCCATCACCGGTCCCCCGGACAGCCCGGGAAGCTGGTTGGGCCGCCGTGAATGTCTGCGGGGCAAACCAGTAGTCCGTCGCATTGCCGTTACCAGCCGGGTCAGTAGTCCAGCGACTGACGATTGCGAGCCGGTGGCCATCAAGCTGGGCCGGATCAAAGGCAAAGTTGACGTTGAAGCCGGACTCCCCAGCATTCAGAATTGTCGGGAAGGCCCGGGCGACGTCCGGACGTTGTACCAGCGGCGTTTCCACCCGGCTAACCTCGTAACCCGTTGTTTGGTCGAAGAGGATGACGTAGTGGTATTGCTTGCCAAGGGCCTGGTTAGAAGCGTGCCAGCCGGTCACGGTCAGTTGACCATTGTTGAGACTAAAGCCATCCAGGCTGGCCCGGTTGCTCTGGTCACTAACCAGCAGTTGCGGTGCGAACCAGTAGTCGACATAGTCGCTGTTCTCGTTGCCAGCGGAAGTCCAACGACTGATGATTTGAATCTGGTCATGGGCCATTTCCGGTTGAAAATCAAAAGCGGCACTGAAACCGGAATCAGCGGCGTTATAAATCGTTGGAAAGGCCTTCGCAACGTCAGGCCGGGCCAGGCGGCCAACAGTTTGCCGACCAAGTTCCCGGTGCTGGGTGGCATCATACAGGATGATCACGTGCTCATCAGTTCCCATCTGGTTGGTAGCGTGCCAACCGCTAACACGAAGCTGGTTGCCGCTAAGAGAAATATTATCTAAGTTAGCGTGATTTCCCTGGTCGAGCCGCATTGCAGGCATCCAGTAGTCGGTGTGATTACCTTCACCGTTAGTAGCATCATCAGAGTAACGAGAGATAATGCTCAGTGAATGCTGGCTCGTGCTTTGAAGGAGGGCAAACCGGGCCTCAAAACCGGACCGATTACTATCGAGGACGTTTTGGTACTGACGCGCAACGTCCGGCCGCTGGATCGGTTGGGTGGCAAAGTGCGGGTTCCCGTAAAAGTCACTGGCCTGGTCCTTGACTGGCATCCGAACGACCTCCTGGTGGGTATCGTTATCGTAGAGGATGACCCAGTGGTAAGGCTGGGCAAGGCTATTCCCCGCAACGTGCCAGCCGGAAACGACGAGGTCGATCCCGGTCCCGTTAGTACCGCGCTCCGCATGGTAGTTGTCAACCCAGCCGGCATTGACCTGGCTGTTGACTAAGCGGGGAACGGCCATCCAGCAGTCGGTCCGGTTGCCCTCCCCGTTAACGGCATCATCGGAGTAGCGGGCAATCACGGAAAGGTTGTGACCCAATTCGGCACGGGACAGGGTAAAGGTGCCGTCAAAGCCGGATTGACCACTGTTGGCAATTCCCGGAAAGGCACGGGCAACATCGGGACGGCTGACAACGTAATTATCAGCATCTGAGAGCTTAACCCGCTGAATTTCGGAATTGGTGGTGTTATCAAAGAGGATCAGCCAGTGACTGCCTTCGGTCACACTCCGGCCCGCGGCGTGCCAACCGACAACGTTCAGCTGGATATCACCATTCCGTGAATTAGTGCTTAAATGGTAGCCATCCAGGTTGGCCTTATTGGCATTCAGGTCGGTGACCGGGTTGAGGTTGTTGAAGTAGTAATCCTGGTACTGACCATTGCCGGCCGGGTCGTTGCTAAAGCGAGCAATCACCGTCAGACGGTCCCCGTAGGCATAGGTTGGGATGTCCACGTCAGCCGTAAAGCCAGCCGCCTGGCGCCCGTTGGTGTTCGGGTAAAGGCGGTCAACGTCTGGCCGGTCAACCAACTGGGCTTGGGCCCGGCCAACCTCCCGACCATTGTCCAGCACAATGATGTACGGGTACTGGTAGTCAGCGCTGGCGGAAGAAACGTGCCAGCCTGCTAAATGGAGCTTGCCGTTTTGCGCGGAGTAACTGTCAAGCCAGCCATTGTTTTGGCTGAGGTCAGGGGTATCCGGAATGCTGCTCGTTGGGGTGACATAAATCTGAATCGTATCGTCCTGGTCACCTAATTGCCAGTGCTGCCATGAGCTATCACTCGGGTCAAATTGGTAGCCAGCTGGCGCGTGGACAGAACTTGCCGCCACCTGGTCGCCGGACTTTCCAGTAAAAGTCTGAGTGCCAACGACTTGCCCTTGAGGGTTTAGGTATTGGACTACTAAGTTCACGGTTTGAGAATTCAACAACTGGTTGAGGTGATTTTGTTCCGTTTTTAGTTTAGCTTGGTCTTTTGTTAATCGCTGTTGGTACTGCTGTAACAGTGACTGAGCCGAATCTAATTCATTCTTAGCCTCTGTTAGTGAATTCCAAAGTGTTTTCCCTTCTTTAGTATACGTGAAGTAATCGTTAAATTCTTTTTCGTTATTTAGCTTTACAACTTCTTGATCCAACTGTTTCTTGGCAAATTCATAATTTGTTTTTGCCAGTTGGTAATCTTTGTCTAAATTAGCTAAATTTACTTTTAGATTCGTCCACTCATAATATTGGTCTTCAGTTTTGTGGTATCTGGTCATATCATGGTGGTCTTCTTCAGCAACTTTTAGGTAGTAATCTAAATCGGCCCGGTAATGAGTTAAAGGATCATCTGCTAACAATTTAGGATCAATGTTATTTAGAATTTGGGTGAGTTGCTCAAAACGTTCCTCTTTTGCACGTCTATTAGCAGGTTGTATTTCAGCACTTAATTTTTGATACTCCTGATTAGCTTTATCATACGAGCTTTTGTAAAATGAGTAGTCATTTTCTCGAGCAACCTTTAATGCATGGTCATAAGAAGCCTGTGCACTTTGATAATTTCTATTAGCGCTATCATAAGTTTCTTGCTGCTGATTAACCTGCTCCTGGTCTTGTTTAATGGCGGCCTGTCGTGCATCAACTACCTTTTGCTGTTCTGCCGCGGTCGATGCATTTGTGTTCTGAGTATCTAGCCAGCCAGAAACGGAACCATTAACGGTTGGGTACCCATCATAACTACCATCGACTGAACTATTAGTTGACGCTGATTGCGCAGTCGCAGTAACATTAACTGCCGGTTGACTAGTCAGCGCATCGGTTACAACCGGTTGGCTTTGCTCGGTCGTATCCGCATGAACCGAGGCCGTTGCCAAAGCAGTCCCGGCAGCAACCGCAAAGAGGGTTGCAACCAGCCAGTTTTTGCCGGCTTTGTATAGTTTCTTATGTTCTTTTGCCATTAAAAAATCTCCCCATCTCCGAAGTAAAATAACACCACTTATTTTAGCTCAATCTACTAAAGTCACGTTTCATTCAACGGTAGTATTGTGCATTAAACGGGACTTTTTTAAATCATAACCACCCGTCGAACGGGTGGTTTGCACATCGGCTATAAGCCGAAACGAAAAGCCGGCGTCTCAAGCCAAAATGCTCTGACTACTTCGCTGCTACTTTAAGTAGCGTTTGTGCTCCTTCACTTACCCTTAAAAGGGTCTGAGTATTCTGTACTTGTTAACTTGTCTATTGAAATATCATGCTTTTCCTGGTCTCGGATATATTTCTTAATTGTGGCTTCATTCATGCCAACTGTACTTAGGTAATATCCTTCTGCCCAGAAGTAGCGATTCCCAAACTTATACTTCAAATTGGCGTGACGATCAAACATCATCAATGCACTTTTTCCTTTTAGGTATCCCATGAACTGCGAAACACTCAACTTTGGTGGGATACTTACTAGTAAGTGTACGTGATCAGGCATCATATGCCCTTCTATAATTGCTACACCTTTATAGTTGCACAATAGTTTGATGTAATCTCTGAGATCTTTTCGATATGGCAGATTGCAAGAAATAACTTGAACGAATTTAATGACGTAAATTAAGCAGGAAGATCTCGATTGGTGTGCGCCAGTTAAGACATTTAAGTGGCCGGAAATTCAGATACCAATTGATTTGAACCAGCTGGCGATCGCTCAGCTCTTCAATAGCTTGTCCCTTGGGAATAAATCGTCGCAAAACTCGGTTACGATTCTCATTACTACCGCGTTCATGTGGTGAATAAGCATGGGCAAAATAAACCGGAGTACCAGTTTGCCGTTCAATTGTCTGATAGTTAGCGAACTCTTTACCATGATCCACGGTAAGCGTCTTGAGCTTGTCTTGAAGTTGACTAGCTAGTTCAACTACGGCTTGAGTCATGGACTGACTGTCGCGGCCATGGAGCCGTTTAACAATTGTCAGGCGACTCTTACGCTCCACAAAAGTAGCCACAGCTTGACCTTTACGCTTGCCAGAAAGCACGGTGTCAGCTTCAAAGTGGCCAAATTCCTGGCGAGTTTCGATTTTATGAGGACGCTCCTCAATTGAGCGGCCGTGACTGAATGTACCACGCTTTTCTTTAGCGCGATGGCGACGTATTCCATGATCAGGCAAATCAGATAACTGCACATCAAGCCATTTTTGATCAATCCAGTTATAAACCGTCTTGTAGGCAATCCCCACCACATGGGCAACTTGTTCAGGGGACCACTTCTGGACTTGAATCCTTTCCTCGACCAAGTGTTTAAGGTTTTTAGTGAGCGAAGACTTCCGCCTCCGTTGACTAACCTTTTGTTCAAAGTCAGTTTGCGCTAGCTCAGCCTGGTACTCACTATTTAGCCGGTGAAGTTCGTTAAAGATGGTGGTCTTACTAAAGCCTAAGTAGTTAGCGATGTATCGCAAAGAACGTCCTTCATTATGAAGCGTTTCAATGACAACGCGGTGCTGGAATGATAAAATAGTGGTGCCCATCAAGGTCCTTCTTTCTAATGGAATGTTGAGGTAACACCATTAAAGACCTTGATGGGTTTTTCTGTCCACTTAAATGTTCAACTTAAATTTTACAATCTGCCATATTGATTGAATATTATTTTACGTCTATACTTTGGAATGAATACGATATGGTACTTACATAACTGTGAAGTGCAAGACAAAAGTTAGGCAAAATTGAAATATTAAGCTGCTAAGGTATGATTTCGGTACTCAACCGGAGTCATACCTTTTGTTTTTAAGGTCGTTCTGACGTTGTTAAAGTACTGAACATACTTCTGGGAAAGTTCAGTTAGTTCTGTAATATCCTTACATGGTGGAAAGCCAGCCAGTAATTCCGTCTTAAATAAGTGAAAGGAACTTTCTATCGGAGCGTTATCCAAGCAGTTTCCTTTCCGTGACATTCTTTGAATAAACCGATGATCCACTAACTTTTGGGTATAGTAAGCTAACTGGTAATGCCAGCCTTGATCTGAATGGATAATTGGTTGGGCATCATCAGGTAAATGGTCGATTAATTCTGTCAGAGTTCGCATAATCAAATCTTTACTGGGTCTGGTGTTAATCTGAAAGGCCAGAATCTCTTGACTCGCTTCGTCAATCATTACCGAGATATAAGCCCATTGATGATTGGCTAAACGAACCTGCGTCACATCAGTATGAATAACCTGGTAAGGCCAAACTTCATTGAACTCTTGCTTTAATTTATTGTCTGCAACCTGACCAACAGTGCCATGATATGATGAATATTTACCATTCCGATGGCGATTGTATAAGCTTACTTGTATGTCTAATTCACGCATTAACTTCCGAATTGTATCACCCAAATGTAATTTAAGTTTGTCCATTCTGCTTGAATGCGACGATAGCCCGCTGTCCAACGCCCTCGGATTTGAAACTGTTGAGCGATTTGAAGAATTACTTTCTTCACTTCACGATATTTATCATGACGATTAGCGATGCGTTTCCGTTCATCGTGATAGGTTGCCTTAGCTAGTTCCGTTGCTTTAAGCAGGTCGCCAATCTTATAGCGCTGTTTCTTAGGTAGTGATGCTTAATCGTCCCTGATCGGATCCACTATTTGGGTTTTCTGCCTGGCTTTGAGGGTCCGAACAGGGACAGCGATTTTTTTAAGATATCGCGCTCCAGTTTGGTATCATAGAGTTCACGGTTCTTCTTCGCTAGTTCTTCTTTTAACCGTTCTAACTCACTTTTATTAGCGAGTTGACGTGCCTACTTTTTAGTATGTTTCATTTTAGACAGCCTACCTTTCGGGTGAGGCTTCAAAGCTGTAATCCCGACCCGTTCAAATTGTGAGCACCATACAGAAATTTGTGCTGGTAAGACATCAAAACGAGCCGCTACTTCAGCCATTGAATCCTCATGAGTTTGGTAGTAGTCTATCACACTTAATTTGAAATCAGTGGTAAAGGTTCGCTTATGTCGGTGAGGTTTAAAGGCATCAATCCCGTTCAACCGATACCTTTGAATCCATTCAGCTATTCGACGCCTACTAATTTGATATTTGTCACTTAAAACATAAGTACTTTGCGAAGTTGATAGGTATTCATTAACAATTTGCGCCTTTAATTCAGGTTTGTATTTGACCATATAAAAAGTACCCCACAATCATTAGATTTCTTGTCTAACAATTGTAGGGCACTTCAAATTCATCTCCTGGCTTTTTCATGGTTAATCTAATTTGGCAAGTTCTTCAATAATGTGTTCTTCGTTAATCTTCCCGTGACGGGCAATGCTAAGGCTCTTCGCTACTTCAAGTGCCTGCTTGGCCTTCTCCTTTTCACCCATGGCGATGTAGGCCCGGCCAACGTACAGGTATAATTGATCAAGGATAAAGAGCGAGTCCCGGTCCCGGCAGAGCTGAATTCCCCGTTGGGCACTTGCCAACGCCTTTTCAGGCTCACCTAAGCGCCAGTAGAGCTCGGCAATCTTGCAGTTAATTGAAGCCCACTGGTGCAGACTCCCAATCAACTTCTTGTTGTCAATTAGCTTAACTGCCCGGTCAGTCAAACGAACAGCCCGTTCATGGTCATCCCGTTTCAGGTAGGCCAAGGCCATCCCCGCCGTGGTCATTGCCAGGTAAATGTTGGCGCTGGTCGTCGCAAATTGAGTTAAAACAAGTTCAAAGTTGAAAATCGCATCATCAATCTGGTCCTGACTAATCTGCACCATCCCGAGCAGGTAGTAGTACCGTTGCTTATCAAAGTCGCTATTCAAACTTTTAATGCTAATCTTTGAAATGAGTTGCTTTGCCAAGTCATACTCTTGGTCTGTCAAGGCGTCGATAATCTGGTTAAAGGTATCGTTAACGCCACTCACTTCATTTTCCACGATCCGGTCCGGTTGAATGTTGAGACGTTCGCAAATCGCCGTCAAAATATCCATCTTGGGCAACCGGTTCTGTTTCTCCATTAAACTAATCGTCGCTTGGGTACAAATCCCTTCAGCTAATGCCGTCTGCGATAACCCCCTCTTGCGGCGAATTTGTTTTAACACATCTCCACGTAGTCTCATTGGTTACCATCCTCGATTAATTATTATTTTTATTGTCCTTTTAATCCACTAAACATAGTTGTTCTGCTATTACTTTACTGATTATTATAGCACTAGTTGTAATAATTTCCGCAAAAAACGCTTGTCCGCTTTTCAACTACTAACTGTAAAAGGGTAAGCAAGCCATTTTTTATTTTATAACTATTAACCGTTTTGTCAAATCAGCATTAGTATCTTGACTAAAAAGACAACTTATGGGTTAGTCGTTGTATTTCTTTTGACCAACATGCTCCGTTCCTAATTCACGGAAATCATATTTAATTTGACTGTTTCGTTTAAACTCTGCTAAACCAAGTTCAATCAGGCGGTCAATCAGTTCTGAATACGAAATGCCAGAAACTTCCCACATCTGCGGGTAGAGGCTGATGTTGGTAAAGCCAGGCAGGGTGTTCGGCTCGCTCAGGTATGGAATGTTGTTAGAATCAACCAGGAAGTCAATCCGTGAGAGTCCCTTCATCCCCAGAACCCGGTACGCCTTCAACGCCATCTCCGTAATTTCGTCAGTCAAGTACTGCGGTAACTTCACCGGCAGTTCAAAGACCACGCCGCTGGCATCGACAAACTTGTTTTCGTAGTCATAGAAAGGATCGCTTTCCGGTACCCGAACGGCCCCCAGCTTAGAAGCTACCGGGTGCTCATTGCCTAAAATAGAAATTTCAATTTCCTGCGGCCGGTCAAGCCCCTTCTCTGCCAAAACCTTAAAGTCATACTTGAAGGCATCTTTAAGCGCCGCGGCGTACTCCTCAGCGTTCGTTACCCGGTGAATCCCCACCGACGATCCTTGCCGAGCTGGCTTGATAAAGATCAGGTTGCCGAGTTCTTCCTCTAACCGTCCCCAGGAATATTCGGCCTGATTTTCCGGTGTCAGCAGGACGTACGGGGTATTCCTGATTCCAGCCTCGTTTAACATCTTCTTGGTCAGGTCCTTGTCAAAGGAAAGGGCACTGGCAGAAATTCCGGACCCGACGTAAGGCTTCTTCAGCAGTTTGAACAGACCCTGGATTGTCCCATCTTCCCCCAGATTCCCGTGAATAACCGGGTAGAAGAAGTCGACCGCTTCCAGCTCGTTCAGCGCCATAATTGGGGCCAGCGGCTGGTCGAGGTCCATGTGCCGGTAAGCATCCGCTACCACCTGATCTTCGGGTTCCCCATCAAAGATTCGTTGAGAGTAGGCATTATCCAGCAGGATGCCATCCTTAGTGAACATAAAAAGGCTGACATCATACTTGTCCTTGTCCATGGCATCATAAATATTATGTGCTGACCGTTTAGAAACATCATGTTCAGATGAATTGCCACCAAACAATAAAGCAACACGTAATTTCTTTGTCATTTGAAATACCACCTTAATTAAATATTATTATAACTTCAAACCGATTTCCTCGAACCATTAGTATAGCATGAAACAGGTTCCAGACCAAGCTGTAATATAACTGGCGGTAAAAAAACTCCAAAATTCCTGGACAGGAATCTCAGAGTTTTTACTTCAAGACTGGTTACTTCACCGTCACGATCCAGTTTTGCTGGTCGTCACTGCTAGAAAGGTCTTCCGGCTGGTCAGCCAGCTTTTCGTTGACGGCAACGATTGTCCCCGCAACTGGGCTTTCCAAGTCGGTAACCGCCTTTTCAGCTTCTACAGAAATAAACTTTCCCCCGACTTCTAGCTCCGTGCCGGCTGCCGGCAGGTCGATAAAGCTAACTTCTCCCAGGTCATCGCGCCCCTGGTCGTTTAAGCCCACCCGGGTCGTCCCATCAGCCTGCTGCTTCGTCCAAAAATACGTATTCTTTGTTGCCATTGTGCAATCTCCTTATCTAAATTCCTGGTTGCTGCTAAACATATAGGAACGGTGGTGGTACCGCATCGACATCACCATTCCGATCCCAATCAGGTTACCGATCAATGATGACCCCCCTGCACTGATGAAGGGCAGCGGGATCCCGGTCAATGGCAGTAAACCGATGTTCATCCCGATGTTTTCAAAAACGTGGAAGAGGATCATCATAATGACCCCGGTTGAGATATAGGCGTAGAATTCGTTCTTCGTATCAAAGGTTACCCGGATCATCAAGTAAATCAGCAGCAGGTAAATCAGGATCAGTAAAACCCCGCCGATAAAGCCGAAGTTTTCCCCAATCACCGAGAAAATCATGTCGGATTCCCGCACCGGCACGTACACCTTGGAATTGTTAAAGCCCGTCCCGGTAATTCCACCGGAACCAACGGCCTTGATACTCTGCCACAGCTGGTAACCCTGGTTGGTCGTATCCTGTTCCGGGTGCAGCCAGGTGTCGACCCGGTCAAACTGGTAGGCTTGGAAGCCAATGTGCTCCAAAATAGTCCGACCGACCGTACTGGTAACCATCGCCAGTACGGCGCCACCAACCGCGCTCACCCCAATAATTGCCGGGGCTAAGATTCGCCAGGTTACCCCAGAGACCAGAATCATCCCCGCAAAGATAGCACAGAACACCAGCGCGGTCCCAAAGTCATTTTGAAAGTGAAGGGAGATCAGGACCGGCAGGAGCCACAGGAACATTGTCCCAATCAAGCGCCAATCGGATTGGACGGTGTGGACAGGATAACGGTTATTATGAGTTGTAATGACCCGCCCCATCATCAGGATGTAGGCTGGCTTCATAATTTCCGACGGCTGGAAAGTAAACGGCCCGATAGCGAACCAGCTCTTGGCCCCGGTATTAACGTAGTACGACCGGCTATAAAATACCAGGATCGCAAACATCAGAAAAATACTGAACCAGTAGACAATCGGTGCCAGTTTCCAGAGCTGCTCCGAGTCAAACTGCATAATGACCACCACCAGGATGGTCCCGATGATGTACCAGACCAGTTGAGTAATTACCTGCCGGGCGACACTGGTCGGCTGCTGGTCGTGAACCGCCGCCACGTAAATCGACGCTAGGCCAATCAAGGCGAGCATAAGCACACAGAAAATAATTCCCCAGTCAAGTCGACTTTCCTCATCATTTTGCGAATGTTGCATTACCTAACTCCTTTATGCCAGATTTTTTCACAAGAAAACTTGCGACCATTAACCTACCGCTGGTGGAGATGGTATTGCTGTAGGACCATTTCCAGGCCCTCTTCTTGTGAGCGGACGTTGAATTCACTCTGGTCGGCCACCAAGACGGCCTTAAACCGTTCATTGGCGGTAACGACCTCCCCAATCAGCCGCCGGCCAATGAAAATCTGCTGGACCGGTTGGTTGTGTCGTTCAATGTCCTTAACGCTTACTTCAATCTTTTTATCTTTCTTTGCCACTTTTTCACCTTTTCATTAATGCTGCCGCTGAAACGTAAAGTGTTCCGGCACGGGGTCATAGCCACCCCGGAAAAACGGTTGACACCGCAAGAGCCGGGCAATGCCCAGTAATAGTCCCTTGAGGCCAAAGCGCTTCAAGGCCTCTATCATATACTGGGAACACGTAGGGGAGAACCGGCAGACCCGGTATGGGCGGCGCGCCGAAACTCCTCGTTGGTACCAGCGGACGAGGTTACATAGTAAGTGAACCATTCACGTTACTTCTTTTTGCTATCAGTCTTTTGCATCCGTTCCAGCATCTCGCCGGCCCCCTTGGCAACGTTATCCAGTGGGTCCTGGGAAACGACTACCGGAACCTTGAGGCGGGAGCTGAAGAGCTGGTCAAGTCCGTTTAGGAGCGAGGTTCCCCCAGTGAGGACGATTCCCCGGTCAATGATGTCACTCGCCAGCTCAGGCGGAATGGTTTCCAAAACGTTGATCGTAGCCGTGATAATCTGGTCGAGGGTATCGTGGAGGGCTTCTTCGATTTCGTTTTGGTTAACGGTAATCTGCTTTGGCATTCCACTGGCAACGTCCCGGCCACGAACATCCATTTCCTTAGGGTCGTCGACCTGCAGGGCCGTCCCGATTTCCATCTTGATGTTTTCGGCGGTGTGCTCACCGATTACCAGACCATGCTTGTCCTTGATGTAGGCAGCGATGTCGCTGTTCATCTTGTCCCCGGCGAGACGGATGGATTGACTAGCCACAATGTCCCCCAAGGAAAGGATGGCAATGTCACTGGTTCCCCCACCCATATCGATGACCATGCTGCCGCGCGGCTTGAAGATATCCAAACCAGCACCGATGGCCGCTACTTTCGGCTCGTATTCCAGGTAGACCTTGCCGCCACCAGACTGCTCAGCCGCTTGGATAATCGCCTTCCGTTCGATTTCAGTAATATTAGTTGGTGCACAGATCATGATATTCGGCTTCGACATGAACCCCTTAACACTCAACTTGCCGATAAAGTAGGAAAGCATCTCCTGGGTAACGTCAAAGTCTGAAATGACCCCGTTCTTGAGCGGGCGAATTGCCCGAATGTTGCTGGGAGTCCGCCCCACCATCCGGTACGCTTCTGAGCCGACCGCTAGTACTTTATTGGTCTGGGTGTCAATTGCGACAACGGATGGTTCGTTCAAGACAATGCCCTTGCCCTGTACATAAATCAGAACGTTGGCCGTCCCCAAATCAATTCCAATATCTTTAGCCATTCAACTTATCTCCTTTGTGCTTTAACTTGATGTTACTCCCTGGCAATAGCTGCCAGGCAACTAGATTGACAATATCGTTGGTATTATACCACAAATTTACTCCGGCTCACTGCCCTTGTTTTCCTGACGCGGCTGTTCTGGCTTGATTTTAAACTTCTCTTTAACATCTAACCGGTCAATCTGGGCACCCAGCTGGTGAAGTTTCTGATAAAAATCGTAGTAGCCCCGGTCCAGACACTGGGGATTGCGCACCTGGGTAATTCCCGTCGCCGCTAAACCGGCCAGGACTAAGGCTGCTCCAGCACGGAGGTCCGTCGCGGCCACCTCCGCCCCGCTAAAGTGGGTCGGGCCGTCAAGGATTGCAACTGAGCCCGCGATTTGGAAGTCCGCGTTCATCCGGCGCAACTCTTCTAAGTGGTTAAAGCGCTGCTCAAAGACGTGTTCTTCCATTGTACTGGTACCGTTTGCCAGCAACTGGAGAACGGTCATTTGTGGCTGCAAATCGGTTGGAAACCCCGGATAGGGCATTGCCTTAACATTTGCTGGAATCAGGACAGACGTTCCCAAGACGCGGATACCGTCTTCCTGCTTAATCACCGTCACACCCATTTCTTCCAGCTTAGCAATCAAAGAGGTGTTGTAGGCAGCAGCCGCGTTTTGCACGATAATGTCACCATTGGTTACCGCCGCAGCCAGCATCCAGGTCCCCGCCTCAATCCGGTCTGGTGCGACCGTATATTCCGCACCGTGGAGGTAGTAGACTCCCTGAACCCGAATAACCTTGCTCCCAGCTCCGTGCACCCGGCCGCCCATCTTATTAAGCAGGTTAGCCAATTCCACGATTTCCGGTTCACAAGCGGCGTTTTCAATGGTCGTAATTCCCTCGGCCATCGTTGCCGCCATCATCAGGTTTTCCGTCGCCCCCACACTAGGAAAGTCGAGGATAATCCGGGAGCCTACCAGGTGGTCACAGCGAGCATCAATAAAGCCAGCATCCTGCTTGATGGTGGCCCCGAGTTTGCGCAACCCCGCCAGGTGGAGATCAATTGGCCGCGCACCGATCGAACAGCCCCCCGGCAAAGCAATCCGGACCTGCCCGGTCCGAGCCAATAGTGGTCCCATTACCAACAGCGACGCCCGCATCTGGTTAACGTATTCAAACGGGGCTTCCGAGGACAGGGGGACACTCCCGTTGATGACCAGTTGGCGCTGCTTTTCCCCGTAAGCCGTCTTGAGGTTGAGGAAACGAAGCAGGCGGTTCATCAGCCGGACATCGGTGACCGGAGGAACGTGATTTAAGGTGACGGTTCCCTGGACCGCCAGGATTGCCGCCGCTTGCAGCGGCAATACAGCATTTTTTGAGCCCTCAACGGTGACCTTCCCCCGTAACGGTCGGCCACCCTTAATAATTATCTTTTCCATTTTCTCCTCCGTCCCCCTCAGCGAACCAAGTAAGTCAGGTTACCAATTGCCGTTAAGATCCCTAAAAAGAAGTTGGCACACAGGAAGCCAATTGCAGTTGACAATAGCACAATCGCTAACGGCAGCGTTCGCGGCGGCCGCTTAAACAGCCGTTCAACATGAAAGCCTTGGATTGCCGTAAATGCCAGCCAGATAAAAATAAATTGCACAATAATTTCCAATAGAGCGTGGATCCCCGTCATCTGCACTTGATCGCCTTCTTTATAGAATAAACTAAATTGTATGATAGCATATGGGCAGGGAAAATAGGCCCTTCCCGCCAAAGTTTAACTTTTTATTAAAAGCCGCCATCCTTTAAGAGCACAAAAAAAGCGGCCGTTAAGTAAACACTTAGCAGCTGCTTTGTTTTGCTAGGAGCCGGCACGCCCCTACCATGACTAATCAAGATAGCCAATTATTCTTTATTGCTGTACTTTGATGCGTTCAAACGGTTAATTGCCCGTTTAAGGTGGACTTCCGCCCGCGCCAGTTCGTCACTATCATGGCGAGCCTTGGCTTCCTTAATGGCTTCTTCTGACCGTTCCTTCGCACTTTGGGCTCGTTCGACATCAATTCGTTCGGGCAATTCAGCACTATCCGCGGCAATCAACGCCTCGTGACCATCAAACTGGATGATCCCGCCGTTGACTGCAGCGACTTCGTCTTCGCCTTCAGCATGCTTAATCCGAACAACACTGATTTCCAGAGAAGCAAGCAATGGCACGTGGTTCGCCATGATTCCCATTTGCCCACCAGCGGTGTTCATGACAATCATCGTCGCCTCGTCATTGTTGTAGACGGTGCCATCAGGAGTAATAATCGTGACCTTAAATTTACTATCAGCCATCCGTTATCCCTCCTTAGTTGTTTGCGTCGTCTGTGTCAGCGTCTGCCTTTAATTTCTTTGCTTTTTCGACAGCATCATCAATCGTTCCGACCAGCCGGAATGCTTCTTCTGGCAGGTCATCATACTTACCATCAAGAATGGCCTTGAAGCCCTTAACAGTATCCTTTAATGGAACGTACTTACCGGGAGTCCCCGTGAACTGTTCAGCGACACTGAAACTCTGGGAAAGGAAGTTTTGAATCCGCCGTGCCCGGGCAACAATCGTCTTTTCTTCATCGGACAATTCATCCATCCCCAAGATAGAGATGATGTCTTGCAATTCATGGTACCGTTGAAGAACGTGTTGAACCTGGGTGGCAACTTCGTAATGTTCCTTACCAACGATTTCTGGAGTCAGCGCAGTTGAGGTTGATTCAAGTGGATCCACGGCTGGGTAAATCCCGATTTGGGTCAGCCGCCGTTCCAGGTTGGTCGTAGCGTCCAAGTGGGCGAAAGTCGTTGCAGGAGCTGGGTCGGTGTAGTCATCGGCAGGCACGTAAACGGCCTGGATTGACGTAATGGACCCCTTCTTAGTAGAAGTAATCCGTTCCTGCAACTGTCCCATTTCAGTAGCCAGCGTTGGTTGGTAACCAACGGCAGAAGGAATCCGCCCCAGGAGGGCAGAAACTTCTGAACCGGCTTGGGTAAACCGGAAAATGTTATCGATGAACAAGAGCACGTCTTGGCCCTTCACATCACGGAAGTATTCCGCAATCGTCAAACCAGTCAGGGCAACCCGCATCCGGGCACCAGGCGGTTCGTTCATCTGACCATAAACCATGGCCGTCTTTTCCAGAACCCCGGAGGCCTTCATTTCGTAGTACATATCGTTACCTTCACGGGTCCGTTCACCAACACCCGTGAAGACAGAAATACCATTGTGGCCTTGGGCAATATTGTGAATCAATTCCTGAATCAAAACGGTCTTACCAACACCGGCACCACCGAACAGACCAATCTTACCACCACGAACATATGGAGCCAGCAGGTCAATAACCTTGATCCCGGTTTCCAGGATTTCCGTGTTGTTGTTTAATTCGTCGTATTTTGGTGCGTCACGGTGAATAGGCATCCGCTTTGCATCAGGGCCAAATTCCGGTCCATTGTCAACTGGTTCACCTAAGACGTTAAATACTCGTCCCAGAGTATCATCACCAACTGGCACACTAATTGATGCGCCAGTGTTTTCTACTTCCATGCCCCGTTGCAGACCATCGGTTCCGTCCATGGCAATCGTCCGCACGACACCGTCACCCAATTCCAGGGCAACTTCAGTCGTTAAGGTCTTGTCATCACTTTCCTTGATCTTTAACGCGTCATTAATTTCAGGAAGTTTTTCGTCTAAGGGGAATTCAACATCGACAACAGGTCCGATAACTTGTACAACTTTACCAGAACTCATGTTGTTTCCTCCTACGTTAGAAATATTATTCTTGGGCAGTCATCCCACCGGTAATTTCGGTAATTTCGGTGGTGATGGCTGCTTGCCGTGCACGGTTATACTGCAATTCCAGCGTTGAAATAATGTCATCAGCATTATCAGTAGCGGAACGCATTGCATTCGCACTTGAGGAATGCTCGGATGTCTTGGCATCCAGCAGTGCACCATAAATCAAGCTTTCTGCATACTGGGCAACCAGTGCAGAAACAATCACCGTATCTGACGGTTCAAACTCGTATTCAGCTGAGACGTGGGCAGAAGTAACGTCACTGTTATCCAGTGCGGACTTCTTATCTGGCAGGTTGCCTGCCGCATCCAGCAGGGAGTCTTCGGTAATCGGTAAAACCTTGTGTGCAATCACCTTGGATGAAATCCGGTTAACGTAGTGACTGTAAACCAGATACATTTCATCAAATACTTGGTCATTGTACATTTGGACTGCGGTCCGGACAATCGGCAAGGCTTTGCGGAACGTCGGCACATCGGTCACTCCGGTGTACTGGTAAATGATGTTCATTCCGCGCTTCTTGAAGAATTCCGTCCCGGTTTTACCAATCGTCAGAAAAACGGTGTTGTCCTTGTTCAGCTTGTGTTCATCCATCAGTGCCAGGGTTTGCTTGATAATGTTACTGTTATAGCTCCCTACCAAGCCCCGGTCTGAGGTGACCACAAAGATTCCAGTCTTCTTTACTGGACGCTTTTTAAATAGTGCAGCGTAAACATCGTCCTGAGAGGCGGCAGATGTGGCACTGTGAGATTTAACCAGATCAGCCAACATCTGCTTAACCTTCTCCGCATAGACTTCGTAGGTTTGAGTATGGTGTTGAATTTGATTCAGTTTGGCAGTTGAGACCATCTGCATGGCAGAGGTGATCTGCCGGGTACTCCGTGTCGACTCAATTTTATGTTTAACTGCAGCAAGTGAAGCTGGCACTAAATCTCACCGTCCTTTCGACTAGTATTAATCAACATTACTTTTCAGCAGCTTTTTGCTGGTCATCACTGGTCTGGAAGGACTTGGTGAAGTCAGCTACCGCGTTCAGCAGGTCATCGCCTTCTGGCAACTTCCCGGTCTTTTGAATACTGTCGTAAAGGTCCTGGTGATTGGCGTGCATGTACGCAGCTAATTCGCTTTCGTAACGCTGAACGTCCGCCAACGGAATCTTATCAATGAACCCGTGTGACAGGGCAAACAGGGTTACAACCTGTTGACTAACCGTTTGTGGTTCGTGCAGGCCCTGCTTCAGGACTTCCATCGTCCGTTGACCACGGGCCAGCTTAGCCTGGGTCGCTTCATCCAGGTCAGAACCGAACTGGGCAAAGGATGCCAATTCGTTGTAGGAAGCGATATCCAAACGCAGGGTCCCGGCAACCTTCTTCATTGCCTTTACTTGGGCGTCACCACCAACCCGGGAAACGGAAGTCCCGGCATCAATGGCTGGCCGCTGACCGGCGTAGAATTCGTCGGAATCCAAGAAAATCTGACCATCGGTGATGGAAATAACGTTCGTTGGAATGTAAGCAGAAACGTCCCCCGCTTGGGTCTGAATAATTGGCAGGGCAGTCATTGAACCACCGCCAAGGTCATCTGACAAGCGGGCAGCCCGTTCCAGCAACCGTGAGTGGGTGTAGAAGATATCACCTGGGTAGGCTTCACGACCTGGTGGCCGCCGCAAAATCAGGGAAAGTTCACGGTAGGCATCGGCCTGCTTGGAAAGGTCATCATAAATAATCAGGACATCCTTGCCGCCGAACATGAACTCCTCACCCATCGCTGCACCGGCATATGGCGCAATGTACAGCATTGGTGCTGGGTTAGATGCACTAGCGGAAACAACGATCGTGTAATCCAAGGCACCGTAACGACGCAGGGTTTCTACGTTCGCCCGGACAGTTGATTCCTTCTGCCCAATGGCAACGTAAATACAAATTACGTCCTGGTCCTTCTGGTTAATGATTGTATCAAGAGCAATCGCGGTCTTCCCGGTCTTCCGGTCACCAATGATCAACTCACGCTGACCCCGACCAATTGGAACCAAGGCATCAATCACCTTAATCCCGGTTTGCAGAGGAACGCTAACACTCTTCCGCTCCATAACCCCTGGAGCCTTCCGTTCAATTGGACGCGTCTTGGTCGTCTTGATTTCACCCAGGCCGTCAATTGGACGACCAAGGGGATCAACAACCCGTCCCAGTAATTCATCACCGACGGGCACTTCCATGATTCGACCCGTCCGTTTAACAGTGTCACCTTCACGAATGCCGCTGAAGTCACCTAAAATAACGATACCAACATCATTACTTTCGAGGTTTTGGGCCATCCCGTAAACACCGTTGCTAAATTCGAGCAACTCACCAGCCATGACGTTTTCCAAGCCGTCAGCACGAGCAACACCATCACCAACGTAGGTTACCGTCCCAGTTTCTTCAACGGAAACTTGGTTTTGGTAGTTGGCAAGCTGTTTCTTGATGAGTGAACTGATTTCCTCAGTTTTAATGCTCATAAAGGTCTCACCTCTTTAACAAAAGATCTAAATTATCTAACTAGTAAACGACGAATTTGCTTAATCTTTGAGCTGAGACTACCGTCAAGCGTCTTATGATCCGCGTGGACGATAACCCCACCTAAAATTGCAGGATCGACATGCTCGTTTAAGACAACCTCGTTCGCGCCGAAACGCTTGGCCAGGTTATCCGCGAGCTGGTCCCGTTGTTGTTTATCGAGTTGGATCGCTGTAACAACGTCGGCATGCATCCGCTTGTTACGCTGGTCATACCGCCGTTCAAACTCATCAATAATTGCGACCAGGCAATCAATGCGGCCGTAATCAAAAAGCATCTGAATCAGGTTTTGCACGTACTGGGAAGCTCCCTCTTGCAAAGCATTGACCAGGGCTTTTTTATCGGCGAAGGACATCTGAACACCCGCTAAGGCGCCCTCTAACCCCTCGTTGTCCTCAAAGACTTGGCGTAAAGCAATCAATTCTTGATAAGTCTGATCGATTTCGTTGTCTGCATCGACCAATTCAAACAGTGCCCGGGCATAGCGGCGGGCGACCGTCTTCTTATCAAGACTCATGATCTACCAACCCTTCGATGTAGGAGTCGATCAATTCTTTTTGATCGTCTGCCTTTAATTCTTTTTGGATGAGTTTGGAAGCAATCTCAATAGATAAGTTTGCAACGTCATCCTTAGCACCATTCAACGCGTCACGCCGTGCTTGTTCAGCATCTTGCTGCGCTTGTTGCTTCAGTGCTTGAGCATCGTTTTGTGCTGCCTCAACAATTTGTGCTCGTTGTGTTTCAGCTGACTTCTTGGCATTGTTGACAATGTCAGCAGCTTCTTGACGTGAATTTTGCAGTTCTGCTTGGCGCTTAGCGGCCATCTTTTCCGCACTCTCGCGGGACTTGGCAGCATTGTCGATATCACTGGCAATCTTGTCAGCCCGCTTCTTCATCATGTCAGTAACTGGGCCCCAAGCGAAGTGCTTGACCAGCAACATCAGGATAATGAAGGTGACAATGTAGAAAATCAGGTCACCAACGTATAAACTGTTTGATTCAGCTAACACATTGTTCACAAACATCTATTGACACCTCCTTGTCTAAATAAAAAATAAGTGATTGCAATAATTACTTGTTCATAACAAGGAAGCCGATAACGATCGCGATGATTGGCATGGCTTCAATCAAACCAACACCGATGAACATCGTTGCTTGTAAACGACTTTGTAATTCTGGTTGACGAGCGATACTGTCAACAGTGTGACCGATTAAGATACCATCACCAATACCACCACCGATAGCGGCACCCATAGCAGCGAGTCCTGCAGCAATTGCACCTAATGCCATTTTAAAATTCCTCCTTAGAGATTATTATTCGGAAACCTTCCGAGAAATATAAACCGTCGTTAATGTTACAAAGACATATGCCTGGATTGAACCAATGAATACCGAGAAACCTTGCCATGCAAGTTCCAACAGCAATCCGGGGATAATTGTCAATGCGCCATGTGAAAAGGCCATGTTGGCAATTAAACTCATTAATAGTTCACCGGCAAAAATGTTACCAAAGATACGGAGACCCAGCGTCAAGAAGTTCGCAAAGTCTTCAATGATGTTAACCGGCATCATCAGCAAGAATGGCTTCGTGTAGCCCTTCAAATAGCCACCCAGACCGTTGTGCGCCACACCGGCAAAGTGGGCCAAGGCCATTACCATCAGTGAAAACGTTAACGTGACAACAGGGTCCGCCGTTGGACTTCTAAGCACTTCCGCACCGTTCCAGTGAAACTGGAAGATCAGACCGAATTGGTTAGCGAAGAAGATGAAGACAAAGAGAACGAAGGCAAAGAAACTGTAATGGCCCTGTTCTGATGCCGGCATCTGGCTCCGGACAATCCCGTTGGTAAAGTCAACCAGCCATTCAAAAACGTTTTGCGCACCGGTCGGCTTCATTTTGATCTTTCGTGACATCCCGTAAAGAGTGAAGAACACGATTGCGTAGATAATCAGTCCAGAAACAATGTTCGTTGTATTGAACGTGAGTCCGAAAAGCTTAAAAGTTAAAGCATCACCGCCCATTCATATTCCACCTCTTTCCTTATAACAATAATTTGGCTGTAAATTGGAAAACGTCGCAAAGAAAACGAATTAGCCCAAGTTACGATAGTTAATATATCATTATTTGCCGTAAATTTCAAAAAACATTAGACAAATAGGACAAATCTGATTAACTGTTTGGCCGCGTCATGACGCGCTTTCGATGTTGTTTCGGCGCTTTTTGGAATTAGTTTATTAATCATACTAACTGAATTTTAATCCGTTCCATTATCAGGATTTAACCCAGTTAGGAAGTCAAACCCGGCCGATCCTAGAGAGATTCCCGTGACGAGCTGCGGGGTTGAAAGACAGGAAAGTAAAACACCCCAATCGGCGGCAAGCTGATTGGGGGTGTTGGTCTTCGAACCTTCACGGGGATGGCTAGGTTTCCGCTTTTACTCCGGGGTGACTTTTCCGCGCCGCTTGGTCATTATCCAGGCCGTCGTGGGGACCGTCAGCAGGACCCCGATAAAGGAAACTAGGACTTCTATCATCTCGGCTACGAAAATTTTATTATTCATAATCGTCCCCAGCGAATAGTGCAAACCGGCAAACCAGATGAAGAGGGCCAAAAAGCCGCCAAAGAAGCCGAAAAACAAGGTGTTGAGCGTAGTCCCGATAATTTGACGGCCAATCGACATCCCACTCCGCAGCAGCTGCTGGTCGCTGACATCCGGGTGGTTTGTGAGAATCTCCGTTAGACCTGCCGCAATCGCCATCGCCGCTTCAGCAATCGCCCCCAGCGTGCTGAGGGTCGTTACCGTAATCAGCACCTTGAAGTAGCTAATGCCAATCAAAATCGACATCCCCTCCAGGTCATCGCTGTCCTCAGTTCCAAATCCCTGGACCAGGGCCCAGTGTTCAACGAGGAAGATCAGAAGGATCAGGACCACGGTCACGATGAGCGAAGCGTAAAAGGCCGTCACCGTCGTCCGCAAGTCGTCTTCCCCCATAAAGATCGTTACCGCGAGGATAATAATCCCGGTCGTCACCGTCACGAAGAGCGGCGGCACGTGAAAAGCAATCAAGATAATTGCAAAGTAAAGGAAGCCAAAGTTTAGCAAGAGGCTCAAGAAGGCCGTCCACCCCTGCTTGCCCCCTACCAGCACCATCAATACCAGCAGTACTAACCCTAAAGCTGTAATCGTACTCATTTCGTCGCCCGCCTCCCTAGTAAAAGTGCTCCAAAGCCGCTAACTAATGGCACGGCCAAGACAATCCCAATCCCGCTCACTAAACTCTGAACGGTTCCCAGGCTCATGTTCATCGCGAAGGTGTAGCCCCATGAATTACCATTTTTTATGTAGAGCAGGCTGGAGGTAAAGGTTTCCGCCATAAAAATCAGGAAGAGCACGTTCACCAACGGTCCCATAATTGACTTCCCGACGCTGCGTCCCGACAGGAAAAGCTGAAGCCGTGAGACCGTCGGGTTGAGCTGCTTCAGCTCAAAGAGGGTGGCAATAATGTCACTGGATTCATCCATTACTGCCCCCAGAGAGCCCAGTAAGGTTTCCGCCAGGAAGAGCGGCCGTGGAACCTGGGTCACGTACTGCATCGATTCATAGTAGATTCCCCGCTCGTGGGTCCAGGCGAAGACTAGCAGGCTCACCCCTAAGGCGGTAAAGGTACCGATAATCGTCGCCGCTGTGGTTGCCAGCATTTTTTTGGTCGGTCCTAGAATTAGCAGGAGGCTGACCACGGTAAAAATAACTGCCAGGCTCCCGAAAATCAACATGACGTGCTCACCGTTATTTTTCAGGTCAATTATAATTGCCAGGATAAAGAGCAGCGTATTGACCAGGACGCTGACCAGGGCCAGGGCTCCCGCGCTCCCCATCATCATTAGCAGGAGCAGGCAGACCAGCCAAAAAAGAAAGACAGTGACCCCGTCACGCTTATAGCCCGCGACGTTAGCACTCAGGTGACCATGGTGCTTTTTCAGCTGGTTCAAAAAAAGCTGGTCCCCCCGGTGGTAGTGAAGGTCCATTGGCTGTGAATCACTATAAGTATTGGTAACCGTTAATCGCTGGCCGCGCTCCGCCGTGTTCAGGAGCCGCACCGTCAAGGTCTGCTGGTGTTGGTGGTCGACGTTTTGAAACTGGTCACTGGTCCGGCGAACCGCTCCAGTCTGAACCCGTTCTACCCGGGCAATCGGCCGCTTGTAAAATTGCTGGTTATGGCTGGTAAAGAATAAGGCCGCCACCCCTGCTATGATCAGGACCAGCAGTAAAACTAGCCGCCCCCGCGGCCAGTAGTGCTCTAACATCTTGGGCATCCCCTTCATTTCAAACTAATTGTCATTGTACCCTTTTCTGAATAATAAAAAAGCAACCGTCCGTAAGTTTTACCTTTTCGTAACGGTTGCTTTCTTTCACATTGAACAATCTACTTGGTTCCGAAGAGCCGGTCACCGGCATCCCCTAATCCTGGAACAATATAGCCATCAGCATTGAGGTGGTCATCCAGGCCCGCGGCGTAAATATCCACGTCAGGGTAGGCTTCCCGAACCGCCTTGACCCCTTCAGGTGCAGCTACCAGGCAGGCAAACTTCATGTTCTTCTCCTGGCAGCCCCGCTTCTTCAGAGCTTCAATGGCCATCATGGCAGAACCACCGGTTGCCAGCATCGGGTCAACGATGAACAGCTGCCGCTCAGTAATATCGTTAGGCAGCTTGACAAAGTACTCATGCGGTTTGAGCGTCTTTTCATCCCGGTACATTCCAATAAAGCCAATCTTAGCTGCCGGAATCAGGTCCGTCATCCCATCAACCATGCCGAGCCCGGCCCGGAGGATTGGAATAATGGCAACCTTTTTCCCGGCTAGTTCCTTCTTAGTGGTCTTGGCAATTGGTGTCTCGACCTCAACGTCTTTGAGCGGCATGTCCCGTGCCACCTCGTACGCCATCAAGGTTGAGATTTCCTTCACCGTTTCCCGGAAAAATTTTGTTCCGACGTTCTTATCACGAATCATCGTCAACTTATGCTGGATCAGTGGGTGATCCATAACTTCGAATTTACCCATGCCAAAAACACTCCTTTGAATTTCTCCACTATTTTACCAAAAAAAATGAGAAGTTGTTAGCTCCTCACCAGATTTTTTCGTTTCTTTGCTCATTATTTTACTTGCGCCGGGTCAAAGTGAACCCCACCGGCCGACTTATTGAGCCGGTTCATGTAGGCCCGGCCCAGGTTCTTCGCGGTAAAGGCCTCTGTGACGATTGCCTTGACATTCGGCTGGTCATCAAACCCCCGCAAGCCGTCAAACAGGCGGGCACTGGCGTCTTCAACACCGGTTCCCAACGAGAACTGGACGGCATTCATCGGCAGGGTCAGTTGCTGAAGAATTCGTTCCTCAGCCATCACCCCAACGTCAAACGGCTGTTGGGCCACCCACTTGGCAACTTGAGCCCAGTCGGTCCCCTCGTCAACAATGTAAACCTGTGCGCTCGGGGCGTAGTGCTTGTACTTCATTCCGGGAGCTTTCGGCGTTTCATTTTTGCCAACTTTGTGGTGGTTGAGGTCGATTGACCCGATTACTCCTTCGATGTCCTGCTTGGTAACGGCACCCGGCCGTAAAATTACCGGGGTCGCAGTGGACATATCCAAGACCGTCGATTCTACCCCAACCCGGGTCGGTCCATCATCCAAGATTCCAGTGATCTTACCATTCAAATCATGGTAGACATGCTGGGCGGTCGTCGGGCTCGGTTTGCCCGAAGTATTAGCTGACGGGCCCACAATCGGGACACCTGCTTTGCCAATCAGGTCGAGCGTCGGCTGGTTATCCGGGAAGCGGAAGGCGACCGTAGACAATCCGCCGGTCACCGTCTTGGAGAGTGCGCCCTTCTTGATTTTCAGAATAATCGTCAAGGAACCGGGCCAAAACGCGGCCATCAGTTTGCGGGCGTTGGCCGGAATTTCTGCCGCGTACTTTTCCACCATCGCCACCGAATTTACGTGGACAATCAGCGGGTTGTCGCTTGGCCGTCCCTTAGCCAGGTAAACATTCTTTACCGCTGGCTCGTTCGTGGCGTCAGCACCTAAGCCGTAAACCGTCTCCGTCGGAAAGGCTACCAGCTCCCCCCGCTGAATGGCGGCAGCGGCTTCGTCAATTTGGTTTAGCTGATAAATCTTGGTATTCATTCTTACTAATTTCCTCCTGTGCCAGAAAAATCCCATGCGTGTATCATCCTCATTTTACCGGCCACATCATGGCGTACTGCCAGCTGGGCCTGTTGATCGCACTGCTTCAACAGTGCTTGAATACTCTTTTCTTGGTCATAACCTGTCTCACCAAAGAGCTGCCCGCCCGGCCGCAGGTAGTTGCCAGCAAGCTCAAAGAGCCGGCGGTAAAAGCCTAAACCGTGTTCATCAGCAAAGAGGGCAATTGGCGGTTCGTGGTCCAGCACTGCCTGGTCCATCACCGCCGTGTCGGCAGGGTCAATGTAGGGCGGGTTAGTCACAATCAGGTCATAGCGCTGACCTGCCAAGTTCGCAAAGAGGTCGCTCTCCACCAGCGGCAACGACAACTGGTGCTGTCGAACATTTTCCCGGGCCACCGCCAGGGCTACCGATGAAATATCGCTCAACGTTACCGACCAGCGGGGGCGTTCCAAGGCAAGGGTAATCCCGATTACCCCGCTACCGGTCCCCAAATCTAGCACGCGTAGCTGACGGTCGGCGGGCTGGCTCGTGAGGACCCAGTCGACCAGTTCGGCCGTCTCTGCTTCCGGCACCAGAACAGCTGGTGTGACCTTGAATTGGCGCCCATAAAACGTTGTCTGCCCAACGATATACTGGGCCGGAACATGGTTGAGCAGCTGGCCAACTGCCGCCTGGAACCATTCGACCTCCGCAGCCGGCATTACGTCCCGGTTATGCAGTAACAAGTGGGTGGTGTCCCAGCCATGCCGCTGTTCTAGTAAAAACTGCGGTGCATGCGGGTCAACCTCACTCGCCGCCAGCTGTCTTGCTGCCCACCGCTGGGCGGCAAAGTATGTCCAGGGCTGGCTATTCATTCCGCAGCTGCTCCAGCTTTTCGGTCTGGTCTGCCACGATCAGGGCCTCGATAATTTCATCTAATTCCCCCGCCATGATCTTATCCAGCTTGTTGAGGGTCAGGCCAATCCGGTGGTCAGTTACCCGGTTTTGCGGGTAGTTATAAGTCCGGATCCGTTCGGAACGGTCCCCCGTCCCGATTGCGTTCTTCCGCTGTTCATCGTAAGCGCTCTGTTCCTTTTGCTGGTAGTAGTCATAGACCCGTGACTTCAAAATCCGCATCGCCTTGGCCCGGTTTTGCTGCTGGGACCGCTCGTCTTGCATGGCGACCACGATTCCAGTTGGCAAGTGGGTCATCCGGACCGCGGACGAGGTCTTGTTGACGTGCTGACCACCGGCACCACTAGAACGGTAAACATCGACCCGGATGTCCTTTGGATCAATATCCACATCCACGTCCTCAGCTTCTGGCATCACCCCGACGGTTGCAGTGGAGGTGTGAACCCGGCCGGCGGACTCAGTTACCGGCACCCGCTGGACCCGGTGCGCGCCGTTTTCAAACTTCAACTTGGAGTAGACATTATTCCCGGTAATCATCAGGGCGATTTCCTTAAAGCCGCCGACTTCGGTCTCGTTTTTATCGACCACTTCGACTTTCCAGCCCTGCTTTTCCGCGTAGTGAAGGTACATATTATAGAGGTCGGCCGCAAAGAGGCTGGCTTCGTCCCCACCGGCAGCTCCACGGATTTCCATGATGATGTTCTTATCATCATTCGGATCCTTAGGAATCAGCAGGACCTCCAGTTCCTTTTCCAATTGTTCTTGCCGGTCCTTGGATTCCGCCAATTCGTCCTTCGTCATCGCCGCCAGGTCCGGGTCGTCAGTCTCCCGCAGCATTTCCTCATCATCCTTGATGGTCTGGGTAACCTGCTTATATTCGTTATACTTTTCAACGGTTTCACGCAGGCTCCCCTCTTCCTTTGATAACTTCATGAAGCGTTGGGAATCCGCGATCACCTCTGGGTCGCTGATCAGTTCGTTTAGCTCGTCGTACCGGTCAGCAACTGCCTGGAGTTTATCGAAGATTTCTGAAATTTCCATTGGTTAATCCTCCTCTTTCTTCTCTAATACTGGGTGAAAGTAGTGCTTACGGCAGACCGGATAGTAGGACTCATTGCCGCCAATCTGGACCTGCTCACCCTCGTAGACTGGCTTGCCATCATGGATCCGCAGGTTCATCGTCGCCTTGTGCGGGCAGAACCAGCAAATCGTTTTCATTTCCTCAATCTTATCAGCGTAAATCAAGAGGTACTTGGAACCCTCAAAAAGCTCATTGCGGAAGTCATTCTTGAGGCCAAACGCCATCACGGGAATGTTGAGGTCATCCACAATCCTGATTAGCTGTAAGATATGCGCCTTTTTTAAGAACTGGGCTTCATCAATCAACACGCAATAAACGTGGTGGTCAATATTCTTAACATAATTATAAATATTAGTGTCATCCATGACCGGCTGCACCCGGCGTTTCAGGCCAATTCGGCTGGCGATAATCCCTTGCCCAGAGCGGTTATCGACCCCACTGGTCATCAATACTACCGGCTTGCCCTGTTCCTCATAGTTATGGGCAACCTTGAGGATGTCAATGGACTTCCCCGAATTCATTGCACCGTATTTGAAAAATAGCTGTGCCACGTCTACTTGCTCCTTTTTTCGCATAGTAATTTCATTATATCTGAAAGACCGGGGCTTTTAAATACTTCCCTCATCCCGTGCCCCATTCTAACTTAATCACTTTTATTTTTCGAACAATAAGGTTAAAATAAGGAATCATTATTTCCTTTGGGGGTAGAAAGGAGTTAATTTAATGTCTATTCGCAGTACAATTGCCGAAACGGTCGGCCGGTCCAGCTACTGGTTCCTGCACCGCTTTCGCAATGGAGGCAGTTCACTGCCTGGTCAACTAACTTTACTGATTGATCCACATATTCTAAACAGTTTTAGCAAACGCTACGACCTGATTATCGTTACCGGAACTAACGGCAAGACCCTCACCACAGCCTTAAGTACCCGGGTTCTGCGCACAAAGTATGAACAGGTTTTAACCAACCCGACCGGCTCTAACATGGAGCAGGGAATCGTTACGACCTTTATTACGGCCCCCCGCCCCCACCGAAAGGGGCTCGCAATCCTCGAGGTTGACGAGGCCAACGTGGTGAAGGTGACCCAGTTTATTAAACCGGTGGCCTTCGTCTTTACCAACATTTTTCGTGACCAGATGGACCGTTACGGTGAAACCTACACCACCTACGACAAAATCCTGGCGGGGGTACAGCGGGCACCCCAGGCGACCGTGATCATTAATGGTGACGAACAGCTCTTTCACAGCCGCGACTTGCCAAACCCAGTTGTCTACTACGGTTTTGCCCATGAACACCGGGATGCCTTTGATGCTCCGGCTAATACTGATGGACTACTCTGTCCAAAGTGTCAGCACATCCTCCGCTACCACCTGCGGACATACGCCGGTTTGGGGGACTACTTCTGTCCCCACTGTGGTTTTCACCGGCCACAATTAACCTACGCGGTAACCAAGCTTACTGAACTGACCCCCACTAGCTCAACCTTTGAAATTGACGGTCACGAGTACACCATCAACGTCGGTGGCCTTTATAACATTTATAACGCCCTTGCGGCCTATGCCGTCGGCCGGCAGTTTGGCGTCAGCCCCCAGCAAATCAAGGAAGCCTTTGAGCGTGGTGAACGGGTCTTTGGCCGCCAGGAAGTGATTGACATTGACGGCAAGGAGGTTAACTTGGTTTTGGTTAAGAACCCGGTGGGCCTCAACCAGGTTCTCAACATGATTGCTACCGACCACGAACCATTCAGCCTGGGCTTCCTCCTCAACGCGCACTACGCCGACGGAATCGACACCAGCTGGATTTGGGACGGCAATTTTGAGCAGTTCGCTCAGTCAGACGTCCGCCAGTACCTAACAGGTGGCGAACGGTACCGGGATATTAGTACCCGCCTGGAAATGGCCGGGGTGACTAAGCTCTGGGAAGAACCGAACCTGGAACAGGTGGTCCAGAAAATCAAGGAAATGCCGACAAAACGGGTTTACCTTCTGGCAACCTATACGGCGGTTCTCCAGCTACGAAAACTGTTAGCCGAGCAAAAGTATATCAAAGGAGGGATGGACTAATGGCAAAGTACCACTTACGTCTTGCCCACCTCTACGGCAACCTGCTGAATACGTACAGCGATGTGGGCAACATTATCGCCTTACGTTACTACGCCCAGCAGATGGACGCCGACATTGACGTCCAGGTCATCAGCATTGATGATCTCTTTGATCCTGACCACTTCGACCTCGCCCTGTTTGGTGGCGGCCAGGACTACGAGCAGGTCGTGGTTGCTAAAGACCTCCCCCAGAAACGGGCGGCAATCAAGAAGTTCATTGATGACAATAAGCCCCTCCTAGCAATCTGTGGTGGCTACCAACTGTTGGGCCACTATTACATCGGTGCCAATGGCGAAAAGATTCCCGGCTTGGGCTTACTGGACCACTACACGCTTAGCCAGGATCACCACCGTTTCATCGGTGATATCACCATAAAAAATGAGGAGAATGGACAAGAGTACCATGGCTTCGAGAACCATAACGGCCGGACCTTCCTTGGAGAGGGCGAGCGGCCGCTGGGCACCGTGGTCACTGGTAACGGCAATAACGGTGAGGACGGAACGGAAGGTGCGATCTATAAGGAAGTTTACTGTTCCTACTTTCACGGACCAATCCTGACCCGGAACGGTGAAATTGCCAAGCACCTCCTGCTGACGGCCCTGCAGAATAAGTACCCGGAAGCAGATTTGACAGCTGCCAAGTCCTTACAAATCAAACCAACATTTTAAAATGACAAGCGGCCTCGAGAGTGATTCTCGGGGCCGCTTTAATATTATTCACTTAACCATTCATATGGTCCATGATCAGCTGGTATACCTTCTGAGCGTCCTCCGGGGTCTTACTGATTAGAATCAGTGTATCGTTCCCTGCCAGGGTGCCGATTACCTCCGGCACGTCCAACTCGTCGAACATCCCGGCTAAAATAGTCGCATAACTCGAGTTCAGCTCCGTTTTGACCACGTTGATAAACTGAACCGTTTCAATCGTCCGCACGTTATTACGGATACCTAGATAAAGACGGTCATAGTTATGTGCCGGATCCTTTTGCAGTTGGACGTAGTAGGTATGACCATTGGCATCGCTGGACTTGACGATATTCAAGGTATGGATATCACGCGAAATCGTCGCCTGTGTGGTTTCAATTCCGGCGTCGGTAAGCAGCTGCAGCAGCTCATCCTGGGTTTCGATTTTTCTCTCATTAACTAACTGTGCAATAAAGCGACGGCGCTCTTTGCGGTCCATATCAGCTCCCCCTCCTTGGCTTGAGCTTTTTTATTCATGCTAAAGATAATTTATTAAATATGATAAACACTTCACTAATGCTTGTCAACGGCCAGCAGTTCCCGCTACCAGCTGCTTATGATTTTAACAGTGGTGAATAAAAATTAGGCCATTTGCATTTCCGCCAAGTAGCTTGCAAAGATGCGGTCCCGACGGTCAAGGTAGGCCTGGTTCTTCGCGGTAGGGTGCACCCGGTTGGTGAGGACGATCATTCCCTGGTCGGTCTGCCGATCCAGAATCAGCCAGGTTCCCGTAAAACCAGTATGGCTGATTAACAGGTGGCGGTCAGATGCACGCGAATGCAGCAGTTTCCAGCCAAAAGACCGACTGTGGGGGCCAGAAAGCGGCGTTTGATCACGGAAGAGGCAATCAACGGTCTTCGACGTCAGCAATCCCGCCAGGTTGGTTTCAATCAAGGCGCGGCTGAATCGTTCCAGGTCCGCCATGCTTGCAAACAGGCCCGCACAGCCACAGTGCGCGCCTAAAACAAAGGCCTTGGGATCGTGGACAGTCCCGCGAATTAGCCCCCGGCCGGGTTGAACTTCGGTAGGGACGCACCGGTCGATAGCCGGGTGGAAGGTCGCTCCAGCCAGCCTCAGCGGACGCAAGACCCGCTCCGTAATCACGTTTTGAACTGGCTGGCGGCAGACCGCCTCGATAATCCAACCGAGGTACAGAAAATTAACGTCAGCGTAGCGAATCTGGCGGTTAAACGAACTATCCACCCGTTGCTGACTAAGGAAGGCCCGTTTCAACTCCTGCGGACTCAGCTGGTCACGGTGCGGGATATAGCCGCTAATTCCGGAAGTATGGGTTAACAGGTGACGGATTGTTGGCCGGGCATCCCCAAATTCGGGCAGGTACTTCTGAACCGGGTCATCAATTCCAATTTTCCCCTCCTGGACCAGCATCATAATCACCGGCACTGTCCCTAGCACCTTAGTGAGGGAGGCGAGGTCATACTGCATGTCCGGTTTCAATATTTCGGGAACGGGCCGCGTCTGGGCGAACCCCCTGGTTTCCCGAATACTCTCTTGGCCCTGAAAAAGCAGGTAGTTGATTCCGGGAACAATCCCGTCATCAGCCAGTGCGTTCAGTTGGGCCACCGTTTTGGTAAAATGCTTCATAGTTATTCCCTTCTAAAATAGAGGCTAGGACTTTTCCCAGCCTCTTATCTGTTTTTTAAGTATAGTAATGTAACAGCGTTGTCGCTGGCCAGCAGTTCAAGTGCTGATGAGTCGGCACCCGCCCTGACATGCTAGCTGTGCGGCGATGGGAAGGAGACAGCAAACTAGGCAGGCCCGTTTTACTGTTCTCCCCATACTGCTTTTACTAAATATTATTACCAAGGAACTGACTATTGTAAAGGTCAGCATAAAAGCCGTTTTTGGTCATCAATTGGTCGTGGTTCCCGGTCTCAATGATGTGCCCGTGGTTTACCACCACAATCTGTTCGGCGTTGCGAATGGTCGACAGGCGGTGGGCAACCACAAAGCTCGTCCGATTCTTCTGCAAATCATTCATCGCCGTCTGGATCAGTGCTTCCGTCCGGGTATCGACCGAACTGGTGGCCTCATCCAAAATCAGGATTTCGGGGTTTGCAAGGAATGCTCGGGCAATTGTCAGCAGCTGCCGCTGGCCCTGTGAAATATTGGAGGCCGACTCGTTTAGCACGGTCTGGTAGCCATCCGGCAGCTCCCGAATAAAACTGTCGGCATAGGCCATCTTGGCAGCCCGATATACCTCTTCAGCGGTTGCATCCTCACGACCGTATTTGATGTTCTCAAAGATGGTGCCAGTAAACAGCCAGGTGTCTTGGAGGACCATCCCAATGTGCTTACGCAGGTCATCCCTGGTCATGGACCGGATGTCCCGGCCATCAAGGTAGATATGGCCCCCTTGGACCTCATAGAAGCGTTCCAGCAGGTTGATGATTGTCGTCTTCCCTGCTCCGGTCGGGCCGACGATCGCCACCATGTGGTTGGTCTGTGCCCGTAGGTTAAAGTCCTCAATCAGCGGCTCGTCGTTATAGGAGAAGCGGACGTCCTTAAATTCAATCTTGGGAACAGGCTGGCCGCTCAGTGGCTGGCTGGCAACCAGCTGGTTATCCATCTCCTCGGCGTCGAGTACCTCAAAGATTCGCTCCGCTGACGCCACGGTTTGCTGAATGGTACTGCTCAAGTTGGCAATTTGGGTAATCGGTTGTGAAAACTGGTTAGTATATTGCAGAAATGCCTGGACGTTACCAAGGGTAATCTGCCCGCGGATGACTGCCAGCGCCCCACCAACGGCCACGAGAAGATAGCCAAGGTTTCGAATAAAGTTCATCAAAGGAAAAATCAGGATGGAGAAGAACTGCGCCCGCCAGGCAGCCCGGTAGTAATCATGGTTCTTCTGGGCAAACTTTTCTTCCTCATCATGCTCCTTATTAAAGGTTCGGACGATTGTGTGCCCCGCATAGGTTTCCTCCACTTGTCCGTTAATCTTCCCTAAAGCTGCCTGCTGGCGGCTAAAGAGTCGTTGGGCGGTCGGGGCAACAAAGGCGACGACCACTAAGCTGAGCGGAATCATTACAAAGGCCACCAGGGTCAGCTGCCAGCTAATGGACAGCATTAAAATTAACACCCCGACAAAGGTAATGACACTTGTTAAGATCTGAATCAGGCTCTGTTGGAGGGTCCCGGCAATGTTATCCATATCGTTGACCATCCGGCTCATGATATCCCCATTGCTGTGGCTATCGTAAAATTTCACCGGTACCCGGCTGAGTTTCTGCTTGAGGTCCTGCCGTAGCTTGTAGACCACCCGCTGTGAAATTCGGGTCATGATAACCTGCTGGGCAAAGCTAAAGAGACCGGAAAAGACGTAGAGGAGGATTACAATAATCCCGATTTGCAAAATCCGGTGAAAGTCAATCGGCAAACTGGTTAAATGCTGCCCCATTCGCATCTCATGGTAACCCTTCATGACCCCGTTATAGATGACGGTCGTGGCTTCCCCTAAGATTTTCGGTGCAATAATCGACAGGATAACGGAGGTGATGGCGAGAATAATTGAGAGGACCACGCCGACTTTCCACGGGCGCAGGTAGACAATCAGACGCCGGGTCGTGGGCCAGAAATTTTTGGCCTTGCTAATCTTTTTGGGTCCGCGATGCACGTTCCTCATCCCCTTTCTGAATTTGCGATTCAACAATCTGCTGGTAAGTCTTATTTTCCGCCCGCAATTCATCGTGGGTGCCCTGACCGACGACCTCCCCTTCATCTAATACGAGGATCAGGTCGGCGTCGGCAACCGTCGAGACCCGCTGGGCAACGATTACCGTTACCGCCCGCTGAATCTGTGGATCATCGCGCAGTGCTAAGCGCAGTTTGGCGTCCGTTTTGAAATCCAGCGCGGAGAAGGAATCATCAAAGATGTAAATGGAAGCAGGCTTAATTAGCGTTCGGGCAATAGCGAGCCTTTGCCGCTGACCACCAGAAAAGTTGCTTCCGTCCTGTTCAACCGGTGTGTCCAGGCCTCCTGCTTCTTTGACAAAGTCCGCCGCCTGAGCGACTTCCAGGGCGTGCCACATCTGTTCATCAGTGGCTTTTTCGTTGCCGAACTGCAAGTTGGAACGAATCGTGCCTGAAAAGAGAACCGCCTTTTGCTGAGTGATTGAGATTGCGTTATGCAGGTCGTGTTGGCTTAACCGCTTAATTAGCTGGCCATCGACCTTAATCTTGCCGCTTTCAATGTCAAACAGTCGGGGAATCAGGTTAACCAGGGTTGACTTCCCGGAGCCAGTACCGCCAATAATCGCCAGGGTTTGCCCCGCCTTCACCCGAAAGTTCAAGTCGTGTAAGGCTAGCTTTTCGGCACCCTCATAGCGGAAGTCAACGTGGTCGAAGCTCAGACTTGCCGGTTGCCCAGCGGGAATTTGCACTTGCTGGTCGGCAGGAACGTCAGCAACTGAAATCGGTTCTTCAAGAACGGCGTTGACCCGTGCAGCCGATGCTGATGCCCGTGGAACAAAGACGAAGATCATCGAAAGCATCATAAAGCTGATCATAATTTGGGTTGCGTAGGTCAAAAAGGCAATCAGATTACCGACTTGCATGGTCATCCCCGCAATCAAGTGACTACCAAGCAAAATAATTCCAACGTTGGTCAGGCTGAGAATCAGGGTCATGACCGGGAAAAGGAAGGAGACCAGTGTAAATGCTTTGATTCCAGTCTGGGTGTAATCCTCGTTGGCCGCTTGGAAACGAGCCTGTTCCCGGTGCTCCTCGCGAAAGGCCCGGATGACCCGGACTCCAGTGAGCCCTTCTCGGAAGACCAGGTTAATCCGGTCGGTCTTCTTTTGAATACTCTTGAAGAGCGGCACTGCCAAGTACATTACCACCAGCACGACAACTGCCAAAATCGGTAGGCTGATTAAGAAGACCCGGGTCAACCGTGGTTCTCGGATATAGGCCAGGACACAGGCCGCCACCAGCATGATTGGCGATTGGAGCATCATTCGGAGGACCTGGACCATGACGTTTTGAATTTGAACAATATCGTTAGTGGAACGAGTTATCAGCGAGGAATCACCAAACTGGTTAATTTCCTTACTGGAGAAGCGTAAAATTCGGTGGAAGATTTGCTGGCGAAGTTTTTCACCCACCTGCATTGCCTGAGTAGCAGCAAAATAAACATTCCCTGCCGCGGCTGCAAGGCCGATTGCCGCGACCACTAACATATAAATGCCGTCTTTCCAAATATAGGCAAAGTTGCGTTGCATGATCCCCTTATCCACCAGTTCAGAGGTTACGGTCGGCAGGTAGAGATCACACGCTACTTGAATCAGCAGGAAAAGTACCGCTAAGGTGGTCGCCCAGCCGACGAGGTTCTTTCTTGCAATTTTAATCAATCTTTTTCACCATCCTTGCAGTGTTTCGGCATTAGTTCGCCATAGTGGGTTGTCATTTCACGATAAATTTTTTGCAAGACCTGGACAAAGGCCACCCGTTCCGTTGCCGAAACGTTTCGCAGGAGTTGTCGCTTGAACTCTTGCCGGGCCTGCAAGTTCTTTAGGTGCATTTGTTGCCCCTTTGCGGTTAGCTTTACGCGGACAATTCGACGGTCCTGCTGGTCACGCCACCGTTCAACGAGCTGGTCCTTTTCAAGCCGCTCAAGGACTTCGCTAATCGACCCCGGTTTGACACGGGCCAAGGTCGCGAGTTCCCGCTGCGAGACCCCCTCGTTATTAGCAAGCAGAAAAATCAGGCGTCCCTGTCCGCGAAAGGTGGCCTGTTTTGCAAGCTGGGTTTGCGCGATCTGGTGAAGTTCGCCAATGACGCAGTAAAGCTGCTTAAAGAATTGGTCATCCGTTATTTCCACGTCCATCCTCCTTATTAGTTTGGTACATAATCGTTAGGTACTTAACGATTATGTAGTTTACTCCCTTTGGCGAAAAAAGCAAGAATTTTAAAATAACGTGACTAAAATATTACATAATTGTTTCAAAAGTATTACAATATACGTGTAAAGAAATTATTAATTAACTATCAGTTCAAATTCTAAACAATAATAACTGAGAGAATTGGGGGTTGTAATCATGATTACAATGAAGAAAAAAATTATCAGTGGTTCATTAGTCGCTTTGATGGCATTGGGGTTAGCAGGTTGCGCTAATAATAGTGCTGCACCGAGTTCAAAGGTTAACCACCCCCAAACTACTAAACTTGCACAATCCTCCAGTAAAAAGGCAGCCAACTCCAGCAGCGCCAAGGCAGCCAGTGAGAATCGTGCCGTTCAGCCAAGCGTTGCTAGTGTAAGTTCACAGACTACCAGTAATAGTCAGGTAGCTAGTGTCAACACCAAAGCAAGCTATGCTGGACAGGCAGATGCGTACACTAATGATCCGGAATCAGACATTGTCAACCAGTTTATCAAGGCAAGCGGTGTGGACAACGCTCGGGGAACCCAGTACATGATCAGCCCAGCAAATGCGCAAGGCGAATACCAAGTAGAGGTGCGGGACAGTAATGGCGACCCAAACATCTCTCACCTTGACGGGATGTACAAGTTCAACCCAGCTACTAACCAGGTTCAAAAGGCCAACCGGGTTACCGGGGAATATGAGAAGTAAAGGAATTAGCGAAAGAAAACCGTGACGTACAATGCAAAATAAGCCTTCAAGTTCGAACAAACTTGAAGGCTTATTTGCATTTCTCTTTGCATTACGGAATCATAATAACATTTATTTATCAAATACCTGAGCGTACTTTTTTGTATATAACATATAGATAATCAAACCTACTGCTATCCAAATAACATAGCTCATCCAAGCTGTTACTGAAATATTTACTAGCAAAATCAGACAAATAAGTACTGATAGCGTTGGAATTGTTGCTCCACCAGGGATCTTAAAGGGACGCTCCAACTCTGGTGACTTTTTGCGCATGACAATAGCAATTACTGAAATTAGTAGAAATACTAATAATGAACCAACATTGGCAATCAATGCCAGATAATGCAAATCAAATTCCCCTGCTAAGATTGCTGCCAAACCACCGACTAGCCAAATAGCTCGATTTGGACTGTAGGTTGCTTGGTTAACTTGCGCCAGTTTACTAGGTAAAAACTGGTTACGACCCATTGATTTAATAATGTTTGATCCAGCATAGATAAACGCAAACACTACTGCCATAATCCCCAATATTGCACCAAATGATACTATTTCTGCAATAAAAGTATGCCCTTTGGTTAACAGAACGTAAGACATTGCTTCAGAAACATTAAGGTATTTATATTTGACAACACCTGTCATAACTAAGCCGACTACAATATAAAGTAACGTAGACAATGATAACGAAATCAAGATAGCTCGTGGTAACGTTTTGTTCACATTTTTAGCATCTTCTGCTGAGGTTGCTAAAGCATCAAAGCCTAAAAAGGAAAAAAATACTGCTGAAGCACCTCCAAAAACTCCACTAACGCCATACGGGAAAAATGGTCGATAATTGGCTAAATTTATATCACGAAAACTAATGATAATAAATAACAAAATAATGGTTAATTTAACCCCGACCAAGATATTATTAACAATTTTGCTCTGACTAGTGCCCCTAGTTAGCACAAAAGTAATTAATAATACCATTAAAACTGCTGGAAGATTTATAATTCCACCATTGCTAGGGGCTGCCAGCATGCTTTGTGGTAGTTTAACGTTTAATTCTCCAAGGAAAGAACTAAAATAACCGGTCCAGCCATTTGCCACTGTCGCAGTAGTAGTAATGTAGACGCCAATTAATGTCCATCCTGCTAAAAAGGCCGCGAAGTTACCAACGGAAACCCAAGCATAGAAAAAGGCACTCCCTGAGTTAGGCAAACTGGTGGCCAGCTCTGCATAACATAAACCAATTAGCCCGCTAGCAACAGCGGCAATTAGAAATGATAAAGTAACTGCTGGTCCCGAATCTTGTGCCGCTACAATTCCGGTTAAAACTAAGATTCCCGTGCCGATAATGGCACCGATTCCTAAAATTGATAAATCAAATAATCCTAAAGTTTTTTTCTTTTTCGGTATGTCGTCTTTCATACCAAATTAGACTCCTTTCGATAATTACGTTTACTCAGACTATAAAAAAAGCATTTATGGATAGCAAAAACTTTACTCACTGTTCAGAATATCAACTGCTTCTGTTGCGTAAAGAAATTGTTTCTATAAATACTTTTAAGTCACTGTCCAAATGGCAAGTAATATAATGTCTGAAACTACTGCAATTACTTCAGTAGTCAGTCATCGTGAAATTCAAAAAGCAATCAAGTAACCCTGGTAGTTTAATCCAGCTGAAGGAACTCGTCTTTTAATAAAGCACTAATTTACGTAACGAATCAACCTGTTATTTGCTATGCGCGTTCCAAAGATTAATTGGACCATGACGATGACCAACAATAATTGGTTTGGAGATTGAATCATAAACAACATTTTTAGCTATTTCCGCTGCGGTAAATAAATCATTACCTTTAGCGATTTCAGCAGTAATAACTGCTGAAAAGACATCGCCAGTTCCATTTAGTCTTTCTGTACTTACATAGGGCATCGATAACCATTGGTAACTACCATCAGCTTTAAGCACTAAATCCTCAACTTTCTCTTGAGTAGGATTTTCATGCTTTCCTTTGACGATTACGTTTTTTGCGCCCAGTTCCTGAAGACGCTTAGCTGATGTCATCATTGACTCCCGTGATTCGATTTCCACACCGCTTAGAGTCTGTGCTTCGAAGGCGTTGGGAGTAATTACATCCGCCATCGGAATAATCAGTTTAACAAAGTCATCATAGGCTTCATTATCAAGTAGGAAGTTACCGTGCTTAGTGATGATAACTGGATCGACAACCAATTTACCAAAACTTTCTGGGGCAAAGTTTCGATGAAAGCATCTGATAACTGCGCTTGTGCCTAACATTCCAGTTTTGGTAGCCGCAATCTTGAAATCCTTTTTCAAAGCAGCAAACTGATGATCAATAAATTCAGTCGGCATTAGTACTTGATCTGAAATTTCATATGAGTTTCCAGCAACTGCCGCCGTTAAAATCCCCATTCCATAAACTCCTGAAATGAAAAAGGCATGCAGATCAGCCGGCATTCCGGCACTACCATCACAATCGTTTCCTGCGACTGTTAATACTTGAACTTTCGAATTCATAATTATCCCCACCTTAAGGACTTAATGTTCAACCTTTGCATTCTTCTTTTGCATGTAGAAGTAGATAGGTACACCAATCAGCGTAATTACAATCCCGATTGCAGTCGTCGTAAACTGTTGAATCAGCGTACTAATCAGGATAAATGCACCACCAACTAAAGCAATCAGTGGAATTACTGGATAAAGCGGTACCTTGTAAGGACGCTTCAAATCTGGGCGTGTCTTCCGCATCTTCATAACACCGATAAATACCATGCAGTAGAAGAACCAAATGACAAAAATCAGCATATTAGTAATAGCGTCAAACTGACCAGAAAGCATCATCAAGCAGGCAATGATGTACTGAACAAGTCCTGAAGCCCATGGGACACCAGCCTTGTTCAATTTTGCAAAGAAATTGCTGAATGGTAACGTTTTTTCCTGTCCCATAACATATGGAACACGCATCCCAGTCATGGTGTAACCGTTCATTCCGCCATAAACTGATACCAAAATACCAATAGTAACGATCTTACCGCCGACACCACCAAAAATCTTATCAGCAACAGCCATGGAAACATTCAAGTTACCAGCAACTTGGTTAACAGGAACAACGTAGTAGAAAACAGCGTTGACCAGCAGATAAACCGTGATAACAATCAACAGCCCAACTGCAATCGCCTTCGGTAAATCCTTTTGTGGATTCTTCATTTCACCAGCTAAGGTTCCAACGTGAATCCAACCATCGTAGGCGAACATAGTTGCTAGTAAAGCTGTCCCTAACGCAGCCCAGAGTGCACGGTGTGGACCAGCTTCGATTGGGAAGAGCCGAAAATCAACTCCACCTGGGTGCAAGAATCCTAGAATAACAATTGCCGCCAGTGGCAACAACTTAATGACCAAAGTTACAGAACTTACCCAGCCACCACACTTAGCACTAATAAAGTTAAGCAAGGCAACTGAGAGTGCGGTAATCATTCCGACTGGAACAATCCATGAATCTGCTAAATGGAACAGTCCTGCAAATTGGGTTCCAAATGCGATTGCAATCGCCGCAACATTGGCAGGCATATAAACAATACCGTAAGCCCAGCCAGTTAAAAATCCCCAGAATTTACCAAAAGGTTCTTCGATGTACTTAACGATCCCCCCAGTTTCCGGGAATGCAGCTGCTACTTCAGCGGCCGTTAACCCGGCACACATATTAATAATTCCCCCAAGGAACCACGCAAATAATGCCAGACTAATGGACATGGTCGCCGTGGTTACCGCGGATGCCTTAAAGAACACCCCAGTACCAATAATTGTACCAGCAACAGTTGATAACGTAGCACCAAAGCCTAAAGACTTTTTCATGTGCTCATCATTATTCTTTGCCATTGCATTTACACCTCACATTTTATTATTAAATAATATGGCGAATAAGTGCAAAACGGTATTAGTAGAATAACACCTACTGCAGTTATCAATGTTTAGCTCATACTCTAATACCGTTTAACATCGCTTACCAAAATAGACGCCAACATCTATTATAATATTGGCGCCTAATATTATGACCGTAAATTTTAGATTAGCAATTATTAATTACTATTAACCAATACTCTTGTTAGTTGGCTTGAGGAATTCATCAATAATATGTGATACCCGGTCAAGGTCGACATTACCACCAGAAACAAGGCCAACAACATTCTTACCCTTGATGTACTTGTCATCAACCTTGTGAGCTTCAAGAGCAGCGGTTGGCAATGCACCGGCACCTTCAGCAACAATCTTAGTACGTTGCAAGAGATCCTTCATTGCTTGTGCAATTTCTTTTTCATTAACAAGAACGATTTCATCAACTAACTTGTCAACAATTGGGAAGGTCAATGAACCAGGCATAGCAACATCAGTACCATCAGCCAGAGTAAAGTCGTCGTGGTGGTAAGTCAGCTTACCCTTGTTAACGGATTCAGCCATACCGTGAACATTTTCAGATTGAACACCAACAACGTGAATACCAGGGTTGAAGGACTTCAGAGCAGTAACAATCCCTGCCATTAATCCACCACCACCAACTGGAACTAAGACAGTGTCAACATTCCACAGGTCATCGAGAATTTCAAGACCAATAGTACCTTGACCCGCCATAACGTACTTGTCGTTAAATGGGTCAACAATAGTCTTTCCTTCCTTCTTAGCACGTTCAAACATCCATTCGTGTGCGTCATCGAAGGTAGCCCCGTGAATATCAACTTCAGCACCGTAACCAGCAGTAGCAGCCCGCTTCATCATTGGTGCTTCATCTGGCATAACAACAGTCGTGTCGATGCCCAAGAGCTTACCACTCAATGCAACCCCTTGTGCGTGGTTACCGGCAGAAGCAGTAATAACCCCACGTTCTGCTTCTTCCTTTGATAAGTGTTGCATCCGGTTGTTAGCTCCACGGAACTTAAATGAACCGGTTAATTGCATGTTTTCCAGCTTCAGGAATACATTAGCATCTGCAACCTGACGGCTTAAGAACATTGATTGAATAAGAGGTGTTTTCCGAGCATATTTACTGATAGTAGCCTTGGCGTCTTCAATATCCTTAATGTTTAAAATGTCTTCTGTCTGTGCGACAACATCGTTTGTAGCCATAATACTAACCTCCAAAATTAGTAAACCGAAGCGACAACCAAGCTAAAATTAAAGATCCAACTCAGTGTAAGGCAGGTCAAGAGAATCTGCCAAGCCCTTGTTAGTAACCTTACCTTCGTAAACGTTGACCCCACTCTTCAAGGATTCATCAGACTTAATTGCCTCATCAATACCCTTGTCAGCGATTTCCAGAAGGTAGTCCAAGTTACCAGCAGCCAGTGCCATCGTGGCAGTACGTGGAACAGCACCTGGTTGGTTAGGAACAGCGTAATGAATTACGCCATACTTAGTAAATACTGGGTCATCAATGGTAGTTGGGTGGTCAATGGTTTCAACAGTACCACCTTGGTCAATGGCAACGTCAGCAATAACACTGCCCTTCTTCATTGACTTAACCATGTATTCCTTAACCAACTTCGGTGGACGGGCACCTGGAATAAGAATAGTTGAAATAAACAGGTCTGCATCCTTGATTTCCTTAGCAAGGTTTTCTTCATTAGATTCAACAACCCGAAGGTTCTTGCCTGCATACTGCTTTTCAAGTTCCTTAATCCGCTCTGGGTTCTTTTCAATAATTACAACTGAGCAGTTCATACCAAGTGCTAAGTCAGCAGCAGCAATAGCGGCATTACCACCACCAAAGATAACAACGTTGCCAGCTGGTACTTCAGCGGTTCCTGGTAAGAGAATCCCTTCACCACCGTGCTGAGCTTCCAGATAGTAAGCACCCATGATTACGGAACGGCGCCCTGCAATGTGACTCATCGCAGAAAGCAATTCCAGCTTACCATCCTTAACAATAGTTTCAGCACCAATAGCGGTAGTGCCAGCCTTCATCATTGCCTCTACAGTTGGCTTGGAAGATGCAAGGTGTTGGAAGCCCCAAACAACTTGCCCCTTACGGAAGTACTTGTATTCTTCGGCATCTGGTTCCTTAACCTTGATTACCAAATCAGCCTTCCAGCCGTCTTCGTGTGAAACAATCTTGGCTCCAGCCTTCTCGTATTCAGCATCGTCGAAGCCTGAACCAGCACCGGCATTTGTTTCTACGAGAACGGTGTTACCGGCTTTAACCATTTCCTCAACATTGTGAGGAGTGGCAGCAACCCGGCCTTCACCTTCCTTTTGTTCCTTAATAACAGCAATTGTCATACTCATACTCGAAAACCTCCCTTTTCTTTTGAGTACGCTTTCATTCACTATTATCTAAAAAGTAAAAGATTTTATTCACATTCATAAAAAATGTTTGATTGCTATAATCAGCCAATTTACTATGGTACCAACGTTAGTAAGCGTTTTATTTATTCTGTGTAATTTTTAACTTATTTTTCAATGAGAAACTACTAATCGTTTATTAATCACACAACTTGTGAAATTTAAAACACGATATTAAGCCTTATCTACCTTGATATCACCGCTAAATTTAATCGAATTTCACAAAGAATTTATAAGAATTCTAGTTGTTAATGTCCAATACGGTATATCATTAATCAAATCTAGAAATTGACATTGAGATAGTTTTAAAATTTCAAGGCCTAAAAAAGGTATGGCCCCAGCAAAATGCCAAAACCATACCTTAACGGTTTAATTATTCAAATTTATTTCACTTTCTTTCAAGTGCCCGCTCTGCTTATCCCTATTTATCGCTATATTTAGCTTCCGTCTTATCGTCAAGTACTTCACAATAAGCAACAGTTTTACCATTCTCTTTCTTAAAGTAAACCCCTTGAATTTCAGGAGCAAATCCTGGAAAGGCATTGATTCCCTTCAGCAAAATCATGAAATACTTTTGAGCTGTCTCGGACCATTTTTCACCAGGGACAACACAGAAAATACCAGGTGGATATGGGAGCGCTCCTTCAACTGCAGTGTGGCCTACAACATCTTTAAGTTTAATCAATTGGACATTGTTATGAAGCATTTCTGTATCAGCATCGATTGCGCTCATAGTCTGCTCTGGGAAATACTTCCGCAAGAATAAGCGCTTTTGATATTCCTTTGTGTTGTTTTCTTTATAGAAATTGTGTAACTCTTGGCAAAGTTGACGATACGATTGCCGCAGAAAAACTGGTCGCAACGGAGACCAACGGCACCTTAATCGGCCAAATTGATTACCCCTTTGTCGACGCTGCCGCCAAGCGGGTTGTCTTAGAGCGGGGCTTTGTCAATCCGGCTTACCGCGGCCAAGGGATCGCCGGTAAGCTAATGGCCGCCTTTGTCGATTACGCGGATCAAGCGGGGCTGACGGTTAAATTAATGTGCCCGTATGCCAAAATGAGTTTTCAAAAGCACCCGGAATACCGGCGGCTCCTCGCCCCTGAAGAGCAAAACTAAGTTTGAGGTGAAATGAGAATGAATCAAAATGAATTAAAGGCCTTGGTCGGCCAGGCTGCCGTCAAGTTTATCGAAGATGGTATGATTGTCGGCTTGGGGACCGGTTCGACGGTGCGCTACATGGTGGATGCTTTAGGCAAGCGGGTCCAAGAAGAGGGCCTGAACGTAATCAGGGTCACGACTTCCAACCGGACGACGGCCCAAGCCCAAAGCCTGGGCATCACGATCAAGGACATCGATGAAGTCGACCACATCGACCTGTGCATCGATGGGGCCGATGAAATTGACACGGACTTTAATGGCATCAAGGGGGGCGGAGGCGCCCTGCTCTGGGAAAAGATCGTCAACAACGCTTCGACCAAGCGGATTTGGATCGTCGACGAATCTAAACTGGTCAAGCGGATCGGGAACTTCGGCGTGCCGGTGGAAGTAATTCCGTTTGGGGCCCAACACGTCTTTAACTACTTCGCCAAGCAAGGTTACCACCCGGCCTGGCGGTTAACGGACGATGGCGCCAAGTACCGGACCGACGAAAAGAACTTCATCATTGACTTAAAGGTAGGCGAAATCGCCGATCCAAAGGCGCTGGCCGAAGACCTGATCCACACGGTCGGGGTGGTCGAACACGGGCTGTTCTTAAACCGGGTCGACCAAGTGATTGTCGGGCGTCAAGACGGACCAGAAGTGCTGGATGTGAACTAGGCGCTGTTAGCAGCGGCGGGCAGGCCCCGTTGCTTTTTTACTTTATTTATGTAAGCGTTTCCGGTAAAATAAGGGGGGAATGTGATTTGAGGAGGAATCGAAAATGGAACTCAACACCCGTAACATGCTGGAGGGCAAACCCTACACCCCCGCCACAGCGGAATTAAACCGCTATGCGCGCCAAGGCCACCGGCTCAGCCACGATTACAATCTGACCTACGACGATCAGACCGAACAGCGGGCGGCCATTCTCGCGGAATTGCTGGGCGCTCACGGGCAAAATATCTACCTGCAAGGGCCGATCCAGTTTGACTACGGGCGCTTCACCACCATCGGCGATAATTTTTACGCCAACCTTAACCTGACCGTCCTGGACACCTGCCCGGTGACGATCGGCGACAACGTGATGCTGGGCCCTAACGTCAGCCTCTTGACCGCCAAGCACCCCTTAAGGTACCAACAACGCAATTTGCGCGAAGTCGACGGCCAGCTGTTGGATTACGAATTTGGCGCCCCGATTACGATTGAAGACAACTGCTGGCTCGGCGGTAACGTGACCGTCTTGGGCGGAGTTACCATCGGCGCCGGCAGCGTGATTGGGGCCGGGACGGTCGTCACCAAAGATGTCCCGGCCAATTCGCTGGTCGTTGGCAACCCCGGCCGGGTCGTGCGCCAGATTACGGAAGCGGACCGTTTACAGAACTTTCCGTGGTAACCAGGAAAAAAGGTCTTACAAATTCAAAAGCGCTAGCACCCACGTTCCTGAAAACGTTGGTTACCAGCGCTTTTTGTTGTTGCTACTTGTTAAGTTCCAGCCGAAAAGCTCGTTGCTTCCCAGTGAAAAGCCCAGAGCGTAATTGGAATTGAATCACTAACTCCTTTAAAGAAACTGTAATGGTGCGGATTCCACGAATTAACATAGGTATGACCATGGAACCAAAACCAACCACCAACACATAAAAATAGCACGGGGATAATAACCCCCCAAACCGTGAGTGACCCTAACTGGCCTGTTACTCGCGCACCCCAGAAGTTTGCAACAGTGGCAATAGCTAAAACAATCATTGTTGCGATAGCAACTTTAACCGGAGATAAAGTAATACCGAACACCATCTCACCATAACCAACTGTTGAAACAGCAATTGCGGTATTGGCAATTACTAATGAAAAAGCATAAGTATAATTAGCCATCATATTGCCATCCATACCAAAGGCATACTGAGCATATCCGCCCATTCCATCTTTAGTATTTTTAGTAAACATTCCACAACGAACAAAGACATATGCTAAGCATAGCACTCCTGTTAGGGTGACTAACCAAAAAATAACGGACATTGTACCAACCTGTGCTAGTTTTGATGGTAGCATAATAATTCCAGATCCCATCATGTTAACCGCAGTGATAATAGTTAGCTGAACAACCGTCATTTTCTTTTTATCAGCCATAAGAATAACCACTTCCTAATCTAACTTTGCTTCAGTTTGCATCGCTTCTAGAAAGCGCTCACATCAATTGACATTTATAATAATATAACGTTTTTTTCAACCCTTTAAAGCCAACCTTGTGACGTGATTAACTATATTTATTACTGTTGTAATTTTATTAACTTTAATCTCTATGTAACCCGTACAACATTATTCGCCAATACTATTAATGTTTTTAATGGCTCTCTAGTCAGAAGAGCTAACGGGAATTGCTATGTTACTATCACCTTTAACTTTCGATGAGGTCAACTACAACTAAATCAATAGAACACCTAATAGTTGACTTTTAGTACCACATATAAGTTTCAGTATCTATCGTTATACTGCCTGCCACTGGAACAAAATCGCTGGCTAGTCTTGCTCTCTGTTCTAAAAAATTCACAAAACAAAAAAGGTCGATGCACAAATCGATGCACATCAACCTTCTTTAGATACTAATTATAAAAAAATCACCCGCACGGGGACAACAACCCCTTGATATATCAAGGCTTAACGCCGTTTTTGTCGTGAGTTTGTCGTTTAAAGTTGGGCCAGCTTGTCAATGATAAGCGTGTCGTTTTTTGCCTTGTACTCATCAATCAAATATGAGTAAGTGTTAAGCGTCACAGTGATATTAGAGTGGCCTAGTCGTTTTGATATGGCGTAAATATCCACGCCCTGCCCTAACAAGTAGGCCACATGGACGTGACGCAGTGAGTGGAAATGAAACCCTTGCTTTTCAATACCACATGACACCATAATAGAGCGTAGACATTTATTTAGGGCGTTACTGGTGGGGATGGTTCCTAGCACATTCTGAAACACCATAACGCTGTTATTGGCTTTTAAGTCTGCTAAATGATTCAGCAGTTGCCGGTTAACCTTGATGGTCCGGTTGCTTGATTCCGTTTTAGTGGACTTAAAGGCCTTTTTCTTTTCGTCCCAGGATTTATTTACCCGGATGGTGGAATGCAAGAAGTCAACATCTTTCCATGTTAACGCCTGGACTTCACTTTTTCTCATCCCCGTGTAAATCGCCGTTAATATCATGTAACGGCTTGTATTATACCGGTTCAGCTTAGCTAACACAGCAGTTTTAAGGGTGGCTAACTCATCATTAGTTAAATACTGGACTTTAACTTTTTTATCACGGTTATAAGTCACCGTGACGTTATGGGTAAAGTCCTTAGTAATGACATCATCATCAATCGCATAACTAACCGCTGTCCTAATGGCACCATTTAACTTGCTGACTGACTTATAAGCATGGTCAGCACCATACCAGTTAATAAAGGCTTGGTAGTCTGACCGTTTAATATCACGCAGCCGGGTATCTTTCCAATACTCGTTAATCATTTTTAACATGATTCGATACTGATTCCGAGCACTAGCACTTTGGGCCTTGTTGGCTTTATACAGTTTGAACCAGTGTTGGAAGTATTCAGCTAGCGTTACGTCTTTCAAGTCAAGATTAACTTGGCCCAATTTAGTTTCTAACTCATCGGCTGCCGCTAGTGCTTCCCGCTTTAACTTGAAACACCCTGCTGACTTCTGGTGCCAATTGCCATCGTTATCTTGGTAACTGGCATATCCGTAGTAACCCTTATTAGCTTTTCTTGCATAACTCATTGTATTACCTCCTGTCGCACAGCTTGCCGGCGTTTTGGACTGGAAGTAATAGCCGATAAGGGAGCAACCCCATGATTATGTATGCTTGAATAACACCATGTGACAGCTCAACAGAGAGCTATCACAGGTTGTAAAGGGGTATCTGTTTTGGACGCCCCCACTGCTTAACCTGATTCGGCGATTTACCGACTTGGGTTCCCTACGGTACTGTTTTGGCAGGTGTCGCATTTCGCTACTCCTCCAAGGATTAGGGCGCTTCGTACTGAAATCAAGTACGCAGGTCAGTACCCTGTTTTAGGGTACTGGTTCTATATATTTCGCAGGTATTTAGAAACTATATTCAGCTATCTAACTAGCTATATCAGCAGAACGGGCTAAGTTCAACTTAGGGCCATCCCCAAGCAGAGTTATTTATTTGCGCCATTTTGTTTTTGGTGAGAATGGACAAAATCCAAGCTCGCCTTAGCTAAATCATCTTTAAAATACGCTAGAGCGTCTAGTGATAACCCATAGAAATCCCCCACCGTAGAAACCAAAACGGGTTCTTTAAGGTGTTGCTGCACGTCACCGTCCGATACTGCTAATTCTCTTAATTCATTAATATAATTCTCCACTATCGTAAAACTATCGAGCAATTCTGTAAGGTTTCGACTTTTATAATCAGTAGGTAATTTGGATATTCCCATTAAATAGGTAACTGAAACATTACCTAATTCGGCGATTCTTTTGAGTCTTCTCTTATTAGGACTTCCACCATGTTCCCACCTTGAAACGGCGCTTTTAGGCGCAGGCGGGTTAAATAGTTGGCCGAATTCTTCCTGGCTTTTTCCTAATCTTAATCTTATTTGTTTAATTCGGTCACCTAATTCCTTATTTTGTGGCAAACGACATCGCCCCCTAGTAGCATTCAAAAAAGTTCAATTTTTATATTGACTTGAGTATAAAATACTTTTATTATGTAGTCAACGAGGTTCAAAAAAGTTCAGTTAATAGCCTCTTTTTATTTTTGAATTCATGTTCAAAAAAGTTTCGTTTTAGGAGTGAGAGCAAATGACAGCATATTTCAGTTATAAGCAGGCTATGCAGTACATGGGTATCAAGTCAAAAGCAACCTTTGATAAGTACCTAAAGAATGGCTTGCCAACTATTCTAATTGGGAAGTCCAAGCGCATTGCAAAGTCTGACATTGACGAGTTCATGGCTGCCCACCGTGTGACAGCTAAACAGGATTAAGGGGATGAATTACGTGGACATTGATTTACAACTACCGCCGGAACTCAAGGCAGCCACCCTAAACATGGTGACGGCGGCTATTGATTCAGCGGTAAAGGAAGTAACCAATAAAAATAGCTTCCCGCCGTTTTTAACACAGCAAGAAGCCTGTAAGTATCTTCATATTGCGCCAAGCACTTTTAATAAGTGGGACCGTGAATATCACATTCCTGTAATCAAAATTGATGGAGTAAAGCGGTACAAGCGGGATAGTTTAGATGAATTCATGAAGCAACTAGAAAAGTAAGTCACAGCTTGCCGGCGTGAAGTGACTGGAGGACATAACTATGAAACTATTAGCAACAATTGACCATCGCATATTGTCATACTGGAACACGGCCCCCAGTGAACGGGGATGGGCTTATCTGGCGACATTCGTTCCACTGGCCGCCCTGCTATGTTCTATCATCAGCGAATTTATTGGAGGTATGTAAATGAAATTAGACCAGGAAGAACAACAATTATTACAGCTGCTGCCACATGGGGTTAGTCATCCCCGCCCATTGCGTGAGTTAGTGAAACTGACCGGCTGGAATGGGCGCAAGGTCCGGGCCATTATCTACCGCTTGATTGTGGTCCACCATCAACCAATTGGGGCCACGAACCAGAAACCCGGTAATGGCTACTTCATCATTACCAACGACCAAGAACGGCAGCAAGCGTTGGCCCCGCTAACGTCACAAATTCAGATGATGACTAAACGGGCGCAAGTAATCAGCAGAACAGAACTAAAGGGCTAGATAAATGAGGGTACAAAAAAAGCATATATCAAACGAAACTTTGGCGAGTGGTGTTTGGTATACGCTGACAAGTGAAGTTTTTTGAATTTCACGCTATACCCATATTTTACCAAGCCTAGCAATTAAATTAAAGGATTGGTGTTTAAGAATGAAGAATGATTTAGATTTTGATTTAAGTGATATTCAAACTACGAACGAAACCCAAGCCGGGTTGCTAGCTTCCTTAGATGATACCCTTGCTTATATTTTAGACCCGTTAATTGGTGACGAGTACCCGGATGATTCTAAAACGTCAACGGCAGTTTATGAATTAGTAAGGGACCATCAAGCTATTAAAGCCTTGTTACGGTGCCTAAAGTCCACGACTGAGGACCAGGCCGACAAGTTGGAAGATGCTTATCAAAAATATGTAGAGGGGGCCGAGTAATGGACTTCCCGGAAGCAATGAAGCAAGAACGCCGCTGGTGTGCCTGGTTCTATCATGATGACCCGCAGCACCCAGACGACACCCATAAGCGTAAGAAAGTCCCCCATGACCTGAACAGTCCTAAGTGTCGGGGCCTGGCGTCAAGTGTGGGACCAAGTACGTGGGGAACCTATCAACAAGCACTAAACACTTACACATTTGCCCAAGCTAATCCCGAGCGGGCCAGAGTGATGAATTATGGTGGGCCGGGATTCATGGCTGGCGGCGGCTGGTGTTTCCTAGACCTAGACAACATCCCCAATGAAATCGACGATTACAGCCCAGACCAGGACGGCTTAGTTAACCAGCTGCTGGACCTATTAGGTGATACCTATTGCGAGGTCAGCCAGTCGGGGTTAGGATTGCACTTCATTTTCAAGGTTGATGACACCGTAGAGCAATTCAGCACCAAGCAGCACGGCCGAGAGCTGTACACCAGTGGCCGGCTGGTCGCCTTGACTGGTAAAGCCCTAGATGATGACTTACCACTTAAAATCAGCACTATCAGCCAACCCATGTGGCAGCAATTACACCAATTATTGTTTGGCGAGTATGCACCACCGGGCCAGACTGGTAACAGTGATTTCAGCAATACAGAGCTATCACATGGGGTGTTAAGTGATACGGGGGTGGCCGTCATTGATTCCATTATGCAAAGTACGGACGCCAAGCGATTTAATTGGTGGCTGACGGCTGATTTACCTATTGAGAGTACCAACGTCACCGGGAAGCAATTCCCCGATGAGAACGGCCAGCTAATCAATTACGACCCATCGGCCCAAGATATGGCTTGCTGCAATATGCTGGCCTATTGGGTCCGCCAGGTAACCGGTGATTACGACAGCCGATTAATTGATGAGGTATTCAAGCAAACTAATCTGTACCGTCCCAAGTGGAACCGAATGGACGGCGGCGGGACTTACGGCCAACGGACTATAAAGCAAGCCATCGACCACAAACGCCAGCAGTTAGAACGATATATGAGGAGGTATTAATTGAATGAGTGAAGAGAAAGATAAACAGAGCGCCACAGAAAAAGCCGAATGGGCCGCCATCAATTCTTTGGCGCTGCAATACGTCAAGAAAGACACGGCCCATGAGCTGGCTAATAAAATCACCGCCGATATTAACAAGGCGTATGGGGATGAAACCAACCAAAAAGCACGAGAGCAGGCCACTAAATTAGCCAGCCAGCTAGACGAAAAGAATTCTAACTATCGGATGATGACTATCCTAAAAGCTGTTGATAGCACCCTGTTGGGGATGACTAATACCATGAGTTCGATTAAAGCGGCAAAGCAAGGAATGCTGAAAACTGATAAAGGGGTTATCAAACCCAATTCACGGGAGAACGTCCGGCTAATCTTTGAGCATGACCCCCATTACCAAGACTTATTCAGATACAACAGCTTCACCGAAGAGGCAGAGTATAGAAAAAGCACCCAAGCGGGTTTCGTTTCGATTGATGATGACCTAATAGCCAACCTGGCAACTGATATTGAACGCTATTATCGGATGATACCTACTGATAAGGCGGTAACGGATGGCTTGCTGTTAGCTGCTAAGGGCCATCCATTTAATCCCATTAAACAACGTATCGAAACGGTGCAATGGGACGGACAACAACGGGCGGCTAACTTTTTCATTGATTACTTAGGGGCTGACAATAACGAATATGTAAAGGCTGTTACTGAAACATGGCTGGTGGGCCTGGTTGCCAGAGTATACCGGCCCGGAATTAAGTGTGACATTATGCCGATTCTTGATGGTAAACAGGGTATCGGAAAAAGTACGCTGGTTAGCCTGCTATGTTCACCACCATATTTTGAGGACAGTTTAAGGACAATGGGCGCTGATAAGGACGACCTTATTAAAATTCATAGTGCTTGGGTGGTCGAAATTGGCGAACTAGAAGCCATGACTAATACCAGCTTGGACCGAACCAAGGCGTTTATTTCGGCCACAAGTGATAATTTTCGTTCCCCCTATGGGCGGATTCGGGAATATCATCCCCGCAAGAATATGTTTATCGGAACCGTGAACCGGTCGGAATATCTACACGACTTAACCGGTAACCGACGTTTTTACCCCATTCATTGCGAGAAAAGTAGGGCCAGGAAGCCTATGCCGGCACCGGGTGACTATAACAATGCTGACATCTTGCAAATCCTAGCGGAAGCCAAAGTGCTGTTTGAACAGGGGCACGCCTTGAAGTTACCGGACAAGCTGGAACGAGTGGCCCACGATAAGCAATCTAAGGCAATGGCCGCCGACCTGCAAGCCGATTTAATGCTGGAATACAGCGAATTACTGGTACCTGATGATTGGGACAGTTTCAGCATTTACCAGCGGCAACAGTATTGGAAACGATATAGGGAACACGGTGAATATGGTAAACGAGTTGTAACTGGCACTGGTGAGAACAAGACAAGTGATTATATTCTATTTGAGCCGGACCAGCTGCATAAGCTGCCACAGTTTACTAATACCGAGTTACTGGAAGTCGTGTTTGAACAGAACGGCCGAGAAATTGCACGGGGCGGACGGAACCCGCTAACTGCTAAGATTTCGATGGTATTTGATAATAACGAGAATTGGAATAAAAGCGACAATTGCAAATTATTTGGAAAGCGACGCAAAGGGTACAAACGACATAGCGCTTAACACGGTACTGATTAAATAACACGGCTGGAACGGTTAAGCGTGTAGGCCCTAGCACTTACAGCCCCAAGGGATTAAGTGACATTATACACGGTACACGGTTATTTTTCTCTCAAAGACTTTTTTCAGAGTACACAGAGGAACAGGAACCATATATAAATATATATTCTTTTAAGAAAAGAAGTGTGTTACCGTGTTAAACCACTGCTAGCGCCTTACGTGCCAAGGGCTCAAAGCATACACGGTTAGCCGTGCTTTACCGTGTTAAACCGTGCAAAGTACCCCACCATGTGACAGCTAACAGGGTTGATATTGGCGTACTAAACAGGAGCTGTCACAGGGGGTTAGCATAAAGGAGTGACTAAACATGATAATGAACGAATACGGACAACCATACACCCGTTATATACCTGGCGTAGAACGCTATTTGGACGGCGTGCCGTACAGCAGTAATAAGGAATACCTAGCAGCCATCAATAGCCGCATTAAGGAATTAAAGCACCTGGCCGCTAAGGTAAGCAACAGTAGCGAAACACTGGACTGGAATAGTCCAATTTACATTAGGAGGTAATTAAAATGGCTAAAGTTAAATTCTTTGAAGCAAATAATTTTTACAGCTCAAGAGAGCGAAAATTTGTTACTGAATTTCCTGAAAAACTAGAACAGCAAATTAATGACTTTATCAAGGGCAAGACGGTAGTTGATATTAAGTACCAGCTATCAGTTTCCGAGGACGATGCATATTATTCTGCAATGGTGATTTATGATGACTGAATTAGCAACTACTCCGCAATAGTGAACCTGTCAAAACCTGACATTTTTATTAGGGGGATGAACGTTATTTTTGATTTTGAACTGCCGAAAAACTTAGACCGCCAGGCGACCATAAATAAAGCACGCCACTTTTTAGAAACAGACTTTCAGAAATGGCGTCGCTACTCTGATTATGAAAATCTACTGTCATCCCCTGCTATTACTGGGCTACCCCAACGTGGTAGCACTGAACCAGATAAACGGTTTATTAATCATGTGACCTATCGGCAATTAGTAGATATTGTTATCAAAGTAATTAATTCGTTAACAGAAAAGTATGGACAACCTATTTTATACGGTCGTTATGTAAAAGGTTATCCCGTTAAAACTATTTGCCAACAGCTTTTAATAACAACTACACCGTTTGGAAACCATTCACAGAAAGCATTAATTGAATTCGCTAATTTATTGTATCTGGCAACTGCTCAATTTGGCGATGAGTTAGTTATAGATTTGCGGGTAATGAAGTAAACAAAAAAAAGACGGCTCTAATTAGCCGCCGTTCATGAACTGTTGATACCTATATTATATCACGGGCAGGAGGGATTTTAATAAACCGTGATGACGTTTGCTACTTAGGATTAACAACAATCAACTCTAATAAATTTATAGAATTGGAAAGGAAGTATATAACTATGGATTATACATTAACAATGCAGGACATCGCACAACTAGCAGATAAGGCAGGCAATATTTATCAAGGCTTAGATAGGAAAATTAAAGAAAATCATAAAACATACATCGACCCTACTTTACAGGACCAGAAGGACACTCAAACGGCAGCCGGTCAAATTGATTACCTTTGCCAGCAAGCCCAACAGCAGCTAGACAAGGCAATTGCGGAAAAGCGAAGCCAGATTAACGGCCGCTATCATGGCGATGTTACGGCGGACCAATTAGCCAACGTCAACCAGCTTGCCAATTATAACGACCTATCCAAAGACGAGCTTCAAGGCTACCTTGACAAGTACAAGGACAACTTGCCGCTTCTCAAAGCGTTTGAAGCCGTTGTTAAGGCTAAGGGTTGGCGAATTGATGGCCTGACATACGACAACGAAATTGAGTTCCTGAAACGTTTCAAGGCTTCAATGCAAACTATCGTTGATGGTATGAAGAACGGGTCGCCAAAGGGATTGCCGCTTGAAACTAAGATTGCAGCTAATATGGCAGCAGACCGGGTCAAGGACTGGGAAACAAAGACCAATAACCCGACCTATACTTTGCAGCGTATGCACTAGAATTTTTGGACGACCAATGGTGGCCGTCCTT